>NZ_JBAMME010000302.1:0-22974 GCF_039793925.1 Thermogutta sp.
GCCCACCCTATTATACCAGTAGTCCGAGAAATGTCAAGTTGCACTTGACAATCATCCCATAGAAGTTATAATATAGAGTAAGGGGAGCGTGCAGCGCGCGTAGATTTAGGAGGAATATGGTGAACTTTTTACACAATGGAGATTTTGAGCGCGGGTGGGAGGGGGTACACCATCGGTGTATTGTCTTCCCAGTTGGTGGTGCACCGTATGAGCGAGAAGCGGGGGAGATGGCGTGTCCTGAGGGCTGGACAGCATGGTATCGCCACGGGCTCCCTGTGGAGCACGATCCACAGAATGGGGTGGGCTGGTCGGCGCCGGAAATACGGCCTTGCGGGCTGACTCCCGATCCGCGACGTGTTTGCACTGGGAATTGGGGGTGTGTGGTTTTCACCTTTTCCCGCATTCACGATGCTGGGCTTTTCCAGCAGGTGGCTGTAGCGCCGGGCACTCGTCTGCGTCTATCTGCCTGGGCACATGCTTGGAGCAATGTTTGGGGTTCTCCTCACGAGAGTGACCCTCGCTGGAGCGAGGGAAGTCACGTGGGCTACAACGCGTTCTTCGCCGAAGAGGGAACTCCAGGCCTGGACGACGCCGACCGCAACTTTACCTTTTGGGTCGGAATAGACCCTACAGGCGGCACGAATCCCTACGCGCCAACGGTGGTTTGGGGCAAGGGGGCGCACATCTACAATGCGTACTACCAGGTTCCGGCTGTAGAAACCACTGCGCTGGCGGATCGGGTGACTGTTTTCCTTCGCTCCCGTACTCTCTGGCCTTTTAAGCACAATGATGCATATTGGGACGATGTGCTGCTCCAGGAGGTCTCGTGGGGACTGCCGCGAGAGCAGTATGCTCGGGTTTACGTTTTGCTTCCGCCTTCAGCAGGGAGTGATTGGGTACGTGCGATTCTGGATAGTGGCGCTTGGGATCGCGAGCGATGGACGATAGGTGGTAGTGCTGATGATGCGGGCATCGGTGCACTCCTGAACAAGACTGTCATCGCGATCAACCCGGATTTGTGGCCGGGCAAATTGGAGGATTTCTTCCAGCGGTATTACCCAGGCACTCGCTTTATTGCGCTTACTGCTGCAACGCCGGAAGAGCTACGGCAGAAATTGAGGGTACATGGAATGGGAACAGCAGCGACACGAGACTGATGATGAATACGAGCTGTTTCAGCAGTATCTCGCGATGCTACCACATGAGCGCTCGCTGCCCGCGCTGGCGCGCTCTGTTGGCCTGGCTTACAGCCGTATTCTTGCAATTGCTACGCGCAACAGCTGGCAATCGCGAGCTGCAGCGTATGACCGTTCAATTCTGGACAGCGTAAAGGCATCCGTTGCGCGCGAGTGGCTGACTGCGTATGTTGGGCTTGTTGAAGCGATACGGCAGATCACGGCCCGGATCATAGAAGCAGCAGGAAAGGTTGCTGTTGAGTCACCTGTACAGTTGGAACGGCTTGCACGTGCTGTTTCCTTGTTGGCAGGCGTAGTGCCACAGTTCAATTTGGAGGCTCGGGAGCATCAGCAGGTTTCAATCCAGGCTGTTGTTGGGGTGTTGAATGAGATCGAGCGAATATGTCCGGGGATTATTATCTCCGGTGCAGTGGATAGCACAGAATTTCTACCTCAACGACCCGCGGGATCCGGTGACGGGGGAATTTTACCCCCCGGGCCCGATACGGCTTGCGCAGTACCAGCAGAGGTTACTGGCTCATGCGCTGGCGCGGAAGAACGGGCGGCTACGGTGGGGGACAATCGTCCTGTCAGCGCCGAAGAAAACGGGTAAAACATTGCTGGCCGCTGCTATTGCGGAATGGTATGCTTGTCATTATCCCCTCGCTGAGGTGTACTGCCTGGCGAATGACGGTACTCAGGCGCGTGACAGGGTGTTCGCCGCGATCCGGAACTCTATCAACTTGCACAAGCCGGAGGGGATAGAGTTTGAGGTTGTCCAAGACAAGATTGTAACTTCTATTGGCTCGGTGGTTGCTGCAGTTCCGTGCAACGCATCGGGTGCGGCTGGTGCAAACCCATCACTCACGGTATTTACGGAAGTCTGGGCATATACGACAAAACAGAAGTGGGGACTTTATTCTGAAATGACGCCACCACCAACGCGCGCTGATGCACTGCGGATCATTGAGTCATATGCGGGGTACTTGAGTGATAACACGCCTTTGCGCCAGCTATATACGCTGGCAGTGGAAGAGGGACGGCGGTATAATGGCCCTGGCGAGCTTCCTGATTTGCCGG
Source organism: Thermogutta sp. (assembly GCF_039793925.1). GTDB lineage: Bacteria > Planctomycetota > Planctomycetia > Pirellulales > Thermoguttaceae > Thermogutta. Next base: position 2,256 of record NZ_JBAMME010000302.1, read on the forward strand.
TGTGGGTGAATGATGAGGCGCGGGTCTTTTACTTCTACGATACACTTCCGGAAGCTCGCAGGCTCCCGTGGCAAACAGATCAGTATTACGCAGAGCAACAGGCAACGTTGCCGCCGATGGAATTTCTTCGGATCCATGCCAACCAGTGGATTGGTGGATCGGCCAACACGATGCCAGTTGCATGGCTTGAGCGCTGCATTTCTGACTTCCGCCCGCCCGCCTATGCAATTACGGTGCTGGCGCTGGATGCAGGTATTACTCGATCTGCCTTTGCTGCTGCAGTTGTGGCGCACGGTGATGATGACCGGCTATACGTTCTTGATGTGCGCATCTGGGATCCGAAAGGTCACACGCTTGATCTTGTTGAGATTGAGGGACAGATCATGGAGCTTGTGGAGCAGTATGAGCCCGTTGAGGTGGCATACGATCCATTTCAGCTTCTGGAACCGATGCAGAGAATGATGCGAGAGCATAGTGTCTTTACAAATCCGTTCTCGCAGCACGGGCGCACGATGGCAGACTCGACATTGGTGCGCCTGTTTCAAACCGGCAGAATTGTTGTGCCACCATCGCTCGTGGAGGTTATCCGGCCCCACTATCTGAACACTGCTCTGGCGCACACAAAGACTGGTGTCAGGTTTGTGCCGGTGAGTTCCAGAAAGCAGATCGATGCGATGGTTGCACTGGCGATGGCAAGTTATAGGGCACTGAGTTACGTGGTATAACAGAGATGATAGAACCGAAAACAGAACTACCTGGCGATGAACAATATTCTGTAGCACGGGTACTGGCATCGATGGTACTGGGGGCTGCACAAAACGCGCCGCCACAGCCCGGGATAGAGCGAGACACATTCCTGATGCAGTTTGCGATGTCAGAGCCGATGCTTGCTGGTGCCATCTATGCGATGGTGACACAGATGGCAACAGCGCGTTTTCGTCTTGTTGGCAGCGAAGAGGATGTGGCAATTGCCGAACAGATTCTTGGGCAGTCGGCACTTGGCGCTGGATTTGCGAGCTTCATCTCGACTGTGATGTTTAGTGCGCTGGCAACCGATACAGGTGGGTGGTTTGAGATTGTCAGGCCGGCTATTGTAAGGAAAAGTGGAAAAAAGGCGATACGGAACAGTGATGGGTGGGCTGACGAGAGCGGGGAAGCGGTCGATCCAGAAAGCGTAGAAGTTATCTATCCATCATTGCCGATCACGCTGATTCCCCTTGACCCTCGAAGATGTATTCCGACGGGTGATCCGGGCGCGCCCCTGAGATACCTCGCGCGCGATGGCCGCGAGGTCATCTTGCAATGGCATCAGTGTGGCAGGATTGTCGATCTACCTTTGCCTGGATCTGTGTATGGTTGGTGTGCTGTAAGTCGTGTTCTCGCTGCAGTGCAACTGATGTCTGGGATACTGACTTGGCACAATGACAGGATTTCAGGCAATATGGCGCGAATGCTGGTCATTTCCAGCGCTTCGCCAAAGGCAATCGAGAAAGCGCTAAATGACGCTGCGAAGTCTGCGGTTTCGTCTGGCAACAGACTCTATGTCCCGCCAGTATTTGTACATCCAATGGACCCGTCAGCTACGCCGGCTGCAGAAGTAATCATGCTGGCTGATCTCCCGCCCGGGTTTAACTTCACTGATTTCTGGACAATCTACATCACAATTCTTGCTGCTGGTTTTGGTATGGATTATGGTACTCTTGCACCACTACCAGGATCACGTCTGGGAACAGCGACAGAGATGGAAGTACAAGCCAGGCTTGCTCAGTCGAAAGGGCCGGGGTACTTCTTGCGCCAGATTGCGCATATTATGAACACCCGCGGTATATTGCCGAAGGGAGTACGATTTGAATTTATCGCGACCAACTGGACGGAAGAAGAGCAGATCGCCAAAGCGAGGCTATTGCGCGCGCAGGAACGAGCTGTTCGTATTAAATCTGGCGAGATTGATGAGAGAACAGCAAGACAGATCGCCGCTGATGTTGGCGATCTGGAACCGATGTACCTAACACTGTACGGCGAGCGGGATTTGACTCCAAAGAAAAATGAAAGCGAAGAGCAAAGTAGAACAGATATTCACTGAAGCGGTTACTGAAGCTCTCTATACGGTTATGAGAGACAATGTTGCTCCTGTTGTGCTTGAACTTCTCCTTGCGCCGACTCACTACTGGAAACATAAGCCAGACATCAAGTGTGAAGTCAAAATTGGAAAGTATGAAGTTCACATCATTGCTAAGACGGAATCGAAGATTTACCAGTGGGTAAATAGGGGCGTAGAGCGACATAATGTCTATCCGCGCAAGCGGAAATTGTTGAGGTATAAAGCAACGTACATCCCATCCACAGAGCCTGATAGCCTGAGATCATTTCCGCCGGCATCTGGAAGGAAGGTTATATTTGCCCGCCGATCATTTCCGGGCATCCGGGCACGTATGTTCACCAAGGCTGCAGTAGAAGCGCTTCCACTGCCCAAACTGCTGAGAAATCTGAGGCGGGTAATGAAACCAATTCGTGTCGATCTAAAGGGCAAGTACGCTTATTGGTGAGGTGCATGATGGAAACTGCCCTAATTCCAGATTTCGTCACTGTTGTTGGTTCTGTTGCGGAACACGGGGATAAAGCGCCCCATGATGTTGACATTCTGATTCGCGCAGAACGTGGCGGGCCAGGTGATAAGTATGTGCTTTTGCAGCTGGAGTCGCTAATCCTTGCTGTTCGCGACACGGTGCGTGAACTAACGGGGACACAGGAGCTTGAACCTCATATTTTGTTTGGCGCGCAGGGCCCCCACGATGATTACCTGCGTGTCGGCGATCTGGTAATCAGATGGAGAGTGCCGGAGAGGGTAATGGTCAAAGCGGGAGGAAGCCAAGCTGGCGAAAGTCTGCCAGGAGATGGTATGATCGGTGGAGGAGATGCAGAACATGGTGATGCTATAAGAACCGTTGCTGCAGAACAGTGTCGGAGCGGATTTGCTGATGTATGCAAGGCGCGACAGTGGCCAAAGCCAGCAGTAAGATTTTATACTGAGCATGCTACCCCGAAGCAGCTGTGGGATGCATGGGGTGCTACGCGAGCACCATTTGCTGTTGAGCCGAAGTTAAATGGATTCCGATGCCAGGTCGAGAAACGCGGTCAGGATGTAAAGGTCTTTTTCGAGGATACGGAGACCGATCGGGCGAACATCCTCCAGCCATTGGTGGAACGGTTGCGGGAAGTTCCACATGATTTCGTGATTGATGGCGATATCGGTATTAGCGAAAATGGAAAACGGTGGCCGCGCCCGGCGCTCGCTGCTCTCCTCGGTAAAGAATTCGACTGGACAAACAGAGAGCCGGTACTGACTGCGTTTGATATCCTTGAACTGGATGGTGAAGACCTGCGCGATCTACCATTCGTGGCGCGGCGAGAGAAGCTTGTGAGTGCACTGGGAAAATACGAGCTGGTTATACCTCAAGCCATCGTTCACACCGAAAGAGAACTGGAGCGGGCATTTGCGGTGTTTTCCACCATGCCGCAGTCCGAAGGCATCGTGGCAAAGACACTTGATGCACCATACCCGAGCGGTCCAACGAACGAGTGGTCAAAGGTAAAAGTGCGACAGGAAGTTCGTGTGCGGGTTGCTGGTGTCAGGGTGCTTAAGAATGGGTTAAGAATTTACCTTGGCGAATGGGCGGATGGTGGAAAAACTGGCTGGTCAATGCCGACGAAAATTGAAGCAGGTGAGGGCGATGTTATCACAGTTGCCACGACTGAGCTTAATAAGGTATTGCAACGGGGAGCGCCGGGTGGGTGGTCGGTTACATGGACAAATGGCGTAGTGCAGGATAAGACCAACGATCCGCCATACACTCGCAAGCAGGCATTGATCATTGCAGCAAGGTACCTGGCAACTGCCAAAGCAAAGATACCTTTCTCTTTACCTGGGAGCAAGTGGCGAGCAGCCCCGAAACTGATTCCATATTTTCCGGAGCACAGAATTTATGTTGAGCCTTACGCTGGGACTGGGGCAGTGCTGCTCCGGAAGCCGCGTTCGCCCGTGGAATATCTGAATGATATTGATGAGCTGAAATTTCGCGCCCTTCGCTTCTACCAGCAGGGCACCAAGAGCGATTTTGAGGAATTTGTTGCTCGCGATTTCAGATTCAACACAGAGCGCGCGCACCAGATACGCAGAGGGGAGTTTCCTGTCCGGGCGGACATTGATGCTGCCTATGTTCTTGCTTACTCTGCGATTGCAATGGCAACTGGCGAGCCACACAGCTGTCCTTTAGCGCGCCAGCGAAGGGACAGTGCGATTACACTGGAAGATTGCCTGAGATGGCATAATCGCTTAGCTGGTGTCCGGCTGATGAATGAAGATGCACTGAAGATCATACGAGAACTGGATTCGCCGGACACATTCTTCTTTATTGATCCTCCATACCCGGACGCGGACAAGCGGCTATATGGTGAGCATGGTCCCAGTGAGGAGCACTTCCAACAGTTATTGGAGACCCTTCGCTTTATTAATGGGAAGTTCCTAATGACGATCTCTCTCGGTGCACTCAAGGGAAAACAGCTACCACCCGGCTGGCATGTCCGACGCATCAAGATGTTCCGCTCAGTGATCGGAGCAGTCTCCCATAGGTACGAGGCAATTGTCACCAATTACGATCCGGATACGGCTTTTGCCGCAAATCTTAAATACTACCGTAAAAACAAGAGGTATCCTTGGGAGGGGCAGGAACAGGAAGCAGAGAAAACGCGTGGTGAAGTAGGTGAGAGCTACTGGGAAAAATACTGGATGGTTTATCGTCTGGGCAGGGGGAAGTTTGTTGCCCAGCATCATTGGCGGGGATTGAGTAAAGATGAGGTCGATCTGCCAGAAGAAGAATTATTAAGGCGTGGTCACTCTGTACACCTGGACATTCGGTTCACGTCCCCGTTCAGAGGAAAGCTATGGGGTATCCATGTATTCTATGAGTCAGATCGGCCGGGATTGCCGATTGACCAACTTCAGGCATTAGAAGAAGGCGAGGCGATGAGGGGCGGACCGAAGCTAATCGAGCCAGCGGAATGGTTTGATATCGCGCGTAAGCGCAGATACATCGCCGAACCCGGTGAGTCTGGCTCAACTGCAAAAAAATACTCTGTTATCGTTGAAGTCGATCGTGGCGTATACGAAGCCGGAGTATGGAATCGCCATTACCAGGAAATTCGGCTGATGGGGAAGAGGCTCCGTGGCGATTTTGCTCTTCAGAGAGCAGAACCTGGGCTGTGGTTTGTGAAGCGGCTACGTGCACCTGTTGCTACAGTATCATCACCACCTGACGTCATCAGGCGGTTGCGCGAACGTGGGCACAAGCTCCTAATCTGGGCGAAGCCAGGGGAACAAGGGAAAAGAGTGATCATCAAACGCGCCTTGCCGGGCAAGGGTGTATTCAGAGCATTATCCAGGCTTCTTACTGGCACACGGGACTTGCAATTCCAGACCATTGGGTATAAAATAATAGGTGACTGGATTGTTGTGCCTTCCTCTAACTGTTTTGAGGATACTGACGGGGAGTTCGTTACGAGGAAGGCTATCCAGGAATATGTAAAGGGGAAACCGTCTGGTACGATTCGGATTTGGCATGTGCCGGGGACAGATTTTGCGGATGTGGTATTTGCATTCAGCACTCCGCACTATCTATTTCACGTGGCGCGTATCCGGAACGACCCATTTTCACAAAGAGTAAAGCAGTTTCTACTTTCTTACCCGAATGGGCACCCAACTATTGCCCCGTATGGATGGGGTACTTCAATGAGATTTGTTGGGGCACTGGAAGGAGGTACTGATTACCGCAGAATCTACCACATAGAGACCAGTATTCTTCCAGTACACAGGGCGGCAAACCCCTGGGTACCGAGAAAACGGCAAGTCAGAAAATAAGGAGGAAAAAGATGGACGACGAAGTTCGGACTGCGTTAGAAGAAATCGCTGGTGATCCGGAACTGGTAAGAGCAATACTGGAGTACGCCAGCATCGCAGAGGAGACTGCAGGGGACGTCAGTGCTGACGTGGCTCAGAAATCGGCGGGGCGATTTGCTGCCCAGCTGCGAACAGTTGCCGATGGGATTGAAAATCGCAGACTCGCCGATCGGCTCACCCGGCTGGCGGATGATGTCAAAGAGTCAGAGAAAAGCGAGTGGCCGGAGATGGCCGCCCGCGTACGCGCGATTGCCGAGAAGGTCAGCGACGAGAAACTGCGAGCGAAGTTAGAAGCAATCGCGGCAAAGATGGAAGAGGAGTCCCTCGGGCGGTATGGCTACGCGTACCCGGAGCCACAAAAAGCCGCGAGCAATGAGCTGGAAAAGCGGCTGGCGGAGGTGGAAAAGCAATACTCTGGCCTTGCAGGACTGGCGGAAGTGGTAAAGAGTATGCAGGAGGAATTGAGCGCTTTGCGTGCTACAGTGAACGAGCTGCGCGGCGCTGTCTCTATTCCTGTTCCTGCTGTTACTTCCGATCGGCCAGTCCGGTTGCCGCCTGCTGCTGTGCTGATGGAGCAGATAATTCGTCAACGGTAAGGAGGTGAAAGATGCCAGTACATGGTCAAGGAGGAGCTTTTGGCGGCCTTGTTGTGAACGAGGCCATTAATGCTCTGGCTGCGCCGACCGGGCTTGCCGCCCGTCTTCCCGCGCGGACTGTGCGAGAGACGCACCCACAGTTCGCGTATGTGACCGGACTGGGCGGGCTGACCGGGAACGAGCCGGCCGATCAATGTGGTGCATGCCAGCGGGCTGGCGGGATTAGGAGTTGCACTGCTATCTTGCCGTTCGGCCGGAAATGCGTTGCGTCGGAGTCCATGGATGCGTATACCCTGAACCGGCGGTACAACCAGGGCGAAATGGATATCACCCTGATTGGTGAGCTGGTCAGCGATGAGGTGCGCAGAGCAATGGAGTTGCGGCAGATTGATAGCCGTACACTGCTGGAGACTGGCATTGCACTCGGGATGTACGAGGTCGGACTCGAGTTGACCCGATGGCTTGTTTCCAAGCTTTGGGTTGGGGCGCCGTCGGGAACCGATAACGAGGGTTATGCCGAATTTGTCGGGCTTGACAACCAGATCATCACCGGGCGCCGGGATGCGCTGGCAAACACCCTATGTCCAGACCTTGACTCTCTGGTGTATGCGCTGGATTCACAGTATGATACAACTGATAGTGGCGGTTCTGTTCTTGTCCGCGCAATGACGCGGATGTACTCCGTGCTCACCCAGCGGGCAGAACGGTTCGGTCTTCGTCCTGTGACCTGGGTGATTGTCACATCGCCAGAGATGCGCTACTTATTGCTTGATATGTGGGCGGCTGCCTATACCACAGCAATCGGGTACAAGCTGCCCACAGCGCCGAGCAATTACATCGTTGACCTCTCCGCCTCTTCAGCGAATCGCGACCGCGTGATGGCCGAAGGCAAAATCAATATCCTCGGCGCGCCGGTGGAAGTGATCGCTGACGAGGGTATCCCAGTGATAGAAGATAGTGGTGTGTACTACTCTTCTATCTACTTTGTCCCACTGACGTATGCTGGGCGCCGTCCCGCAACATACCTTCAGTTCTTCGACTACACGCTCTCTGAACAGCTGCCGTATCAGTTTACTTTCACGGATGGAGGGCGGGTCCAGTGGTGGGTTACTGCTAATGGCCCGTGCTTTACCCTGAGCGGGGCGATTAAGGCACGGGTTGTCCTGGAAGTCCCGCATCTTGCTGGTAAAATCACTGGTGTGCAGTTCACTCCGGATACCGCGCTGCCTTTCCCGTCTGGCCTGGGTAGCGGTTCTGGTGTTGGCAGCCGGATTCCGTAATCGGGCGCAGGACAGTTATGGGGGGGCGGGCTGGCCCCGCCCCCCCATAAACAGACTTGAAAAAAGGGTACTCCTTTCGGGTTATCTGCCTTCAGGAGTTAAATACTACTTCTGGGTAATTCGCGTATGGGATGCCCATCTTGCACGAATACGAGGAAAAAGATGGAGGAGAAAACTGTTCGTCTGGAGTATATCGGCCGATGCCAGATGGTCTTCGCCTGCACGAGTGGCCGTCGGTATGGGTTTACGCCTGGTTATACCAGGGCCGTATTTGAATCGGATGCCGGTGAGCTCCTTGCACGGATAGGCGAAGACGGAAGGCCGATGTTTCGTATTGCCAGTGTGGATAAGCGAGGTGGCGATGGTGATGATGCCGGTGTCCAGGGAGCTGATAGCGGCAGTGGCAGCGATGCTGCGGGTGAACCCATGGGCACTGTTCGGGCTGGTTCGCCGCGGCGACGCCGACGCAGTGTGGGCAGTGAACTCTGATCAGTGGGCTCGCTGGCAAGACTGGCTGGATGCTGTAACGGTAAGTATCAGTAAGTTCGTGGAGGCCTTTGGTGCATCGCCAGTACCCATCTGGCAGCGGCTGCGAATTACTTCTGCTGGCTGGAAGTACGGGCAAGAGAGTGTGTTTGTCTTGCCCCGCGACACATTGCGCGCTGGTTATTTATGCACCCAGGTTATCGGCAACGCTCCTGTTGTCTATACTGACATAGATAACGATGGCGAGATTGATATAGCAACCATTAGCAAGGATGCGGTGCTGAGACTGGAAAAGAGCGCTGGACCGCCACTCGCTGGTGCGGTTGTGTGGCATCTCTTTGCTATACCAGAAGAAGAGCGGGTAGACGGGACCAGCGGCCTTGCTTCTGGCTCGATCATATCCGCTGCCGCGCAAACAGATTACGCTTACCCACCTCCACTGTTCCTCTCACCGGTCGCAGAGAGTGAGGCGACTGGACCGATTATACCGACGCCGGACGTGTTCGTTCCAGAGGTAACCGTCTTTCGGGCACAATTTGTGCCTGTTTCTGATAGTAGGTATGTCCGTCCGCAAGCCTGTACCTTCCCGCCAGAATGTTGGTCTGGCGAACCCAATCGGATGGAATATGATGTTGAGAGGGGATACGCGACGAGCGCCACAATGAGTGCTCTTGCAAAATGTGCCGCCGCAGAGCTGGCGGTGAATGTGTGTGCACGAAGTGTAGCCCGGACGATTATTGAGCGCTTGCGGACTGATCTTGTGATTGATAATACTGTCCGGATACTGCCGTGGCCTGTTCTGGGAACACGGCTTGGCCATTATGAAGCTGCGATGGAATTTCACCAATTCCTGTATTAGAAAGCAGAAAAAGGAGGCAAGATGGACCGGTATTTCTCCAAAGGTGAAGCATCAATCTTTGTGCAGATCGATCCTGATTCCGCGTACGAGCTGTTGACATGCGCCAGCGCCGGGAATATCGTTATCCCGGAAGGGGATGTCACGGTTGTCCGCGTTCCCGATCCGGTGTTTCCTGGCCGGTGGCGGCGTGTTGCACTGGTGCAGGCAGAAGGGGATGCCCCAACGGTGACGATCACCCGGCCACTGAGCAAAATCCGGGATGTGCTGTCGCAGTGTCCGTTCTCGATCCGGCTGAACTTTGCATGCTCCGGGGAGCGGACGGTAACGAACTACGACTCCGCAATTGTGCTGCATGGCGCGCGGGTTACGAGTCGTACCTTCAATGAACCTGCACCACTTACACCATCCGCAGAAACCATTACAGTTGACCTTGAAATTTCTGCAGCGTTTGCAATGATGTGGGACCGCCTGGTGCGGCAGAGCCGCACCGGCATCACCAGTACCACACCGGTCGTGGGGGTTTTCGCGCTTCCTGCAGAGTGTGCGGGCAGATGTTCTGCTGGACGCGACACAATGTCCGTCCTCTATGCTGTGAACGGGACCGAAAATCTCCACCACTCGGATGATGGCGGTCTGAACTGGAACAGCGTCAGCGTTGCCACCGATGCCGAACTGAAAGCAGTTACAGCAACAGAGGATAGAGTGATTGTGGGAGGGTCATTGGATACGGATGGCATCATCGCGTATTCCGACGACCTTGTGACCTGGACGGTTGTTTCGCTACCCGGTGCACCAGTCAATGCAATTGCGCGAGATGATGCTGGCAGGTATTACGCTGCCACTGGCAGCGGTATCTACCTGAGCACAAATCGTGGGACTACATGGTCAAGAGTTGCAATTACAGCTAACCCACTGAATGACATCGTGTCGGACGGGTCGACGGTTTATGCTGTTGGCAATGTCGGTACGTTTGCGTATGGGAGAGGGACCGAATGGTCCGTTCTCGCCAGTGGTATCTCTGGTAACTTTGCCACCTGTGATGTCAACGAGGGAGGTCGCGTTGTCTGCATCACTTCCACTGGCGGTGTGTATCGCTACTACAACGGTGTATTCTCAGATGCTGGCAGTGTAGGTGGGGCAGTCAACAAAATGAGGTTCGCGCTCGGGACCATCGGGATTGCTGTTGGCACTGCGACATATATCACCGAAGACGGTGGAGTGTCCTGGCGCCGGTTTGATTCTGTGGCCGCCAACTCAGTCTTCTCATCGGTTTCTGGCTACCAACCCCGGTGGATGATTGGCGGTGCTAACGGCAGCATCTCTATTATCCTGTAACTTGAGGGGGCAAGGTGAACAAACTGACAATGACCACACAGCAGGGTGTGGTTATTACCCTGCGCCGCGTGCCGGCGTACGCGATGGCAAATGTTGGCTCGGAAATCCGTCTGCCCAAGGAACCACTTGTCGAGGTGAAAACTGTTGCTGGCATTGAGCGGGTTCCTGCACTCCAAGGTTCGCCGGAGCGTCTGCAGTATGAGAGAGAGTTGGAAGATGCGCTGGCCGCGCAAGAGAGGGCGCGGTTGTGCTTTGCTGTAAACTATGGGGTGGTAGAGTGGAAAGATGGTCGTGTTACACGAACGCAGCCACCCGATGACTGGGAACTGGACCCGCTGCTTGGCAACATCAGCACTGGAAACAGACGAGTTGACTATATCTTATTCGAGCTGCTGACCGCGCCGGATGATCTGACGACTGCCATTAAGATGATTACAGGCGAGGTATCAGAGGAGGAGATAAAAGCATCCGAGCGCTTATTTTGAAGTCGTCTATCAGGGACAAAACATTCGGAATATTGATGTCCCATCACCCGTCAGGGTGAACAAGGAGTACGAGGAAGCACGAGCAGCATTTGAGTGGGGAGTACCGCTGAATAAGTGGTACTTCATACCATCTGCTGCTCGTGCTATGATGATTGCATTCCTGCGGGTGCGAGATAGATTACATGCAGTTGAGCTGATGGAAAGCGAGCAACGAAGGTAGAAGACAATGGCAGACATTGATCGCCTGCTTGCCGAAATCACGGTGCGCGTCAGGCCAAAGGTGGAGGAAGGAGAGTTTGTCCGCGAAATGGGCAGACTCTCAAAAAAGCTCCAGGTACGGGCGCGAGTATGGGTTGATCCTGCCCCGATGACCAAAGCAAGGCGAGAGCTGGAAACGCTCCGCCAATGGCTTGCGCAATCTATCACTGTTCGCCCAATTGTAGATACCTCTGAAGTTGCCTCCAGGATTGCCTCAATATCTGGGCAGATTATTCCTATAAGGATTGTCCCGACAATTGCTCCAGTTGTAACACGACAGGTTGAGCGTGTTCTTGCTGGGATACGAGCACCAATTGTTCCGCCACCACCAACCACACCCCGGTTCGCACTCCCATACGTGCCGCCAGCCAGGTTGCCAGCCCTTCCGTACATTCCGGAGGAGCAGCCAGGGCGGCCTTCTGCTGCCGCGGCTGCTGCCACGCGCTCCGCGATTGATGCAGCGCTTGAGGCAATGGAGGCCACACTCAGCGAGAGAGTACCGTCTATCCTGCTTGAGTATGCAGCGTCACTCGTGGATACTGGAAAGTTAACTGTCCAGCAGGCTGCAGATGCGTTGCGGATTGGTTTTACTCGCTCTGCTGCTGTCCTGAGGGAACTTGGAAATGAGGCGGTAGGTGCGAGTGCACGATTTGGTTCGCTCAACAATGCATTGAGAACAATTGGGGAGGTGGCGAGAGGGGAGATCGCTGGGCCGACAATCCGGCAACTCAGGAATACAAGCAATGAATTCCGAGCGCTTGTGGCTGCTGCAGCAGTAGCATCCAGAGAGATGTCCAGCGTTGGCGCGGCTGCAGCGACTACCTATATGCCGCTTCGCCAGTTACAAACGCTGATTCGCCAGGGGCTTGCCGCCGAGGGTTTGCAGGCTGCTGGTGCGAATGTATCTCTGGCAGCACGGTTTGTCCAGTCTGGACTCATCAGTCTTGATGATGCAATCCGTGCCCTCGCGCTCGGGGTGCAGTACCCAAACAAGGTAATGAAGGAAATGGGAGTCACTGCAAAAACTGCCGCACAGTCCCTCCGGGAGATGGTAAAGCAGATCGTTGGAGTTGGAACAACGGCAGGCGGTGCAGTGCCTCCGAGCATTGTCCCGCCCGGTGGTGCGTTGCTGGGTGGTCTTCCAGAGCCAGGCAGAGTGCTTGCGCTCAGTGAGGCACTAAATACCACGCGGAAGAGCACGGCCGGGTTAATGCAATCATTGCTTTCCCTTCGCTGGCAGATTTTCACGGTGATGTTCTTTTTCTACATGCTCAGCAATGCTGCCAGCAGCGCCTGGTCGCGCCTCCAGGGTGGCGCGCGGATCATTGACCAGGTACGCACCGGGCTTGCACTACTGTCCGCTATCGGTATTAAAAACGCCATTGAGCTGGGCAGGCAGATCCAAGAAGCATCAGGGTATACGATGTCGTTCGCAGAAATTATTGGCGTGATGGCCAGGTCTGCGATCCGTGGTGTTTCTGCCGAGGTCGTCAAGCTTGTGCCACAGCTGATGCGTTACGCACAGCTTCTATCAATCATCACTGGTGGCGCTGAGACCAGCGAGCAGGTTCTGACCAAGATGTTAGAAGCAATCCAACGCGGTCAGGTGAGGTTGGCTGTCACTGTTGGCGCAACATCTGGCTCAATGACAAACATATTGGAGATTTTCAAGCGTACCGCGGACGAAGCAAAAAATGCAGAGGGGCCAGTGGGCGAATTGACGCGGATGCTGCTTGATACCGGTATCATGGCTGCAAAAGGCGCAGAATCCCTGACACCATGGCAGAAGCAGTTGCTTGTCGCATGGCAGATTGTTCAGTTGGCCGAGCAGGCCGTTGGGGGAATGGGGGATGAATTTGACGCGACTTCGAGAAAGATCAACACATTTAGCAGAGCGCTGGAAGAAGTCGGCAAGGCAATCTGGACAAGCATCACCAATGCATTTGCTCCCATTTCGCAAGAGCTTGGCAGGTTTATATATGCGATTGCGGGGGCGTTTGTTGTCTGGAAAGAGCTGTTCGGCGCGATGCTGGACTACATGGCCACAGGAGGGGCCGAGGAGCATCTACGGCGCATTGATGCCGTAGTGCAAGAGTACCAGCAAACAGTCCGCGAAGTATCTACGTCTACGATTCCAACGCTTAAAGATGCTTACATTGGGCTGGCCAGATTTGGCCAACTCAAAGTCTTCGCCACCCAGGCGCAGGATGGCGAGAAGATGGTAGAAGTCAACAAAAGCGCGCTGGATTCACTGATGAAAATTCTTGGTATGACAACGAACCTCACTGAGGCAGAGGAGGAGAGAAGCAGGGGAATCGCGGAACAGAGTGAACTCATGATCCAATCCCTGAAGTCGTATATGGACTATCTGCTTGAGGTCGAGCGTGAGGAGCAAGACATCGCGCGGCGAAGAGCACGCGATTGGGAAGACCTGGAAATTGAACGCAGGAGAAAAATTGAGGACATAGAACGATCCTTTGCCAAAGAGCGAGAGCAGGCCCAGCGGCAATATGATGATCGCCGTCAGGAAGCACAGAGGGACCTGGCGCGGAGGCTTGCCCAGATTGAACGCGACCTGGCAAACAAGCTGCGGGATATATGGCGGGACTACAATGACAAGCTATTTGAGGCCACCGCAGAGCGCAATGCAATTATGGCATTGATGGCACAACGCGAGAGGGACAGGAGGATCCAAGAGGCATATGAATGGGCAGCAGATGCGCGCCAGACTGCTTACGAGCAATATCAGGATACGGTTGAAAATGAGCGCAGGCAGCTGGAAGATCGCCTGAGGCAGATTGCTGATAACAGGGCGCAGGAATACGAAGAGCTACGCATCTGGTACGAACGGCGCAGACAGGACATGCTGCTGGCATACGCGCGCGAGGATGAGGACGCGCGAATCGCCCGGGAGCGGCGGATGGCAGATCTGATGCGCCAGTATCAGTGGGAGCTTGTTCAACACAGGGTAAAGAACGATCAACTGTTAACCCAAGAACAGCGCTATCTGCAACTGGCGCTGGCGCTTCGGAATATGTATGAGCAACTGATTGGCAAGCCAATTGTCATCCCGGTGTATCTGCAACACTATTCTCTCCCGTCGTTGCCGCGCGAGCCGGTTACTGGACAGAGACCCCGAGCACGAATGGCAGGTGGGGTGGATATAGTCACACGCCCAACTTTATTCCTGGCACATCCTGGTGAAGCAGTAGCAACTGTGCCGATGTACAGGGCATCTCCGCTTCCGGTTTCCGTTGATGGTACTGTTCGCCACTCGGTCCGAGCGATGGTAGATGCACGCGTTGCCGGGATGGAGGGAAGAATTGCGAATGCGGTAATGTTAGCGCTTGCCAATGTGTTCAGGAGGGCATAGATGCTTGTCATCGTGGGCGAAAGAGAGGAGCTGGATTTTCCACAGCCAGACTCCATCAATTGGCATCCACCCGAAGTCATTGTTCGCTCACTCAATGACGAGCCGGTTCTGGGTGCCACCTGGCGCTGCTCACTGGGATATGAACAGGTATCCGTTACTGTGCATAGGCGCTGGTCCGCGCTGATTGGTCAAGCGATTGGGCTCGTCATCCCAACCCCTTTCAGTGATTGCCCGGATTTGGTACAAGGGTATGTAGAGTCGGTCGAGAGCAGGATTGGCTTTAGTGGGCATGCTGAGTTGGGTGTAGATGTGATGATTAGCGGCATTGTACTCGCATCAGGCACGGTAGAGGCGCAGGGATGAAAAGAGACTACATGCAGTTACAGCTCTTTATCTGGCCAAGATGGAGCTGGCCCCCGGTGATAGACCCAATCGCGTTTGTCGGGCAAGTAGCGGGAAATCACGGCCGTTCGGCTCGCGTGATTAACGTTACATCCCCCTCGACGCGCTGGCCGGGGTTCGGGGAAATTGCATACGTAGGTACTGAGGCAGGGTTATACGACATTGGCATCATTCGGGTCATCAGTTCTTCCAGCACTGAGGGGAAAATAACCGTATGCGAAAATGAGATTGAGTGGCGCGACGGATTATACATCTATGCCCCGTGGTTATTCGCGCCAACCGTTAGGCTGCAGCGGATTGTAGAGGCTGGGGGAAACCCTGTCGTCTATAAGGACTATGACATTGCGTTTGATGCTTCCAAGTACCTGCCGCCCAAGGCGAATCTATCGGGGCCTGTCGTGTGCGGTGAAGACTGGGTCGAGTTCAGTCTGGGTGGCATCCCAATGCAAAGCGGGACATCCATTGCCAGTTTGTCACTGACCTGCCCGGGAGCAGAAATTCAGGAAGTTAGCAGTGGCGTATACCGCGCGAAATTCCAGCCAGGTTTCTGGTATATTACCGGCATAGTCACAGATAGTGTCGGACAGATTGGGGTGATACACAGGCCAGTGTTCGCGCTTATGCAACCTGATAGTGATAGGGTTGCGATTAGCGAGCTGCGAGGGGAGGTGAACAATGGCTGGGAAGCCAGGTTTGCTTTTCCATATGCAGAGGGTGAGATTCTGCCATATTCGCTGATTGTCCTCACAGGCCTTGCCCGTCCTTTTGTTGGATGGGTTATAAATGCTGAGTACTCATACGAAAGCCGTGTTCGTACCGCGGAGGTTCGCGCACTTTCTGCTACTGCCTGGCTTGAACAGCTGCGGTGCCTCGGTATCCATATTGAAGATACAGCATCCCCTTCTTCCTGGTACCACATCGGGGGGCTCAATATTCGGAGGGCGATCCATCATCTTCTGGACTGGCACTCCACATTCAATCTCCTGTCGCCGGTCATATATTCTCCGGACTGTGACCGTGCAATCAAGATTCAGCAGTTCCAGGATTCGAACATCGGCCAGGAACTGACAAAGTTGATGAATGACGCCTCACTGGTATTCGCAGAGCAGATGGATGGGACTGTCATCATATTCCGCCCGCCGATATGGAACTGGAACAGAAGCGAAACTGCTGTTCCGGTGAACTCCGGGCCGGTACGTCATTCGCCAGGACAGCAGCTGGGATTACTCCGCTGTGGTGGGTTTGCGTATGGTACACCACTGCTCTCTCGTTATCCCGGTGATACCCCTACGGATAGAGGGCAGAAGAGGGAAGAAGAGGGTTTAATCGTGGCCGACCAAAATGATCTGAACCAGCAGTGTGGGCTCAGATGGTCACAAGAGGCAGCGGGGGAAATCTATGCGACTCTGGCAGAACCTGGGGATAATCTGGATTTCGGTAACTATTGGGTTGACTTCGGCACTGACAGCCTCGGCAGCATTGTTGGCTGGGTTCGCACGAAGGCACTTCGTTCTGTCGGTGGTACTGTAGTCACTGAGGTGACCGCAGCAGCCAGAAATGCAAAGGTATTGGGCGAAACAATGACGGTGCCATCTGCCCCGCCAGTGGCTCCGCCGGAGTGGCCAATCCCGGAACCCCCCGCTCCTCCACCATTTGCTCCCTCTGGCCTGGCATTGGTCCGTACACCACAGTACATCTTTCGCACATTTAATGTCTATTCGAATTTCCCGCGTTGGGAAATTGTATTTGATCTGGCTGATTATGAGACAAATAGTGAAAGCAGAAAAATTGTGGATTTTCGCTACATAGAACGTGGAGGAAGTGTAGCGGTTGCAGTCATATCCAGGAAGGGGCTGTACATAACAAGCGATGTCTCTGCGACGCCTGTTGTATGGACACAAGTGCTCAACGAAGAGCGTTTGAAGACAATTACCCAGGCGGATTTGAGTGTTGAATGCCGATGGCTGATCACATTTGTGCAAAGTGGGAATTACCTTGGAATTTTCGTAAATACGTACAACTCGGATTATACCAACTGGTTAGGGTATTTATATACTACAGACTGGTTTGGTTCCTGGAACTATCGCGGGATCTGGGCTGTTGGTGTTTATACGCGTTACCCATGGGGGGTCTTCAATACGGGTGGTACGGATGAAATAGGGGTATATGCATCGACGGGCATCTACGGGTCGGCGATGAGATTCTACCGTTCGTTGGATGGTGGAAATACCTGGGCATATATTGCGTCTCTCAATGTGCTTCCAGTGTCACTGATGAAGGTAGCTAAGCCCTGGCAGTGGGGGAAAAGCGGTGTACGGCTCTATGCCGCAGTGAAAACCTATCGCAGCGTGGGATGGCGCGCGTCGCGTTCACTGGATAACGGCGTGTCCTTTACGGATACGATCCCTGATCCCAATGTCGAATCTCTTGGTCAGAATCTGGAGGTATGGACATACGATCCATACCTGGTATACGCTGCACTGTATCGGCGAAGTACCGAGCAGGTAGATTGGTACCGAACGCAGGACGGCGGGAATACCTGGGTTTTTATTTCCACTATCCCGATCGCGCTGACACCAGCTCTCGAAGTTACAGTGCATGGTAACCCGGCAAATAAAAATGAATGGACTGTCTGTTCACGGGGAACAGCAATCTCTGGAAACATGCTGGTCCAGACATTAGATGGCGGCCAGTCCTGGGATTCACTGATGGGTGACTGGTATACGGTTCATCCGGCTGGGAATTGGGATGGCGAGGACTACCTGATCATTCCGCCATTTAGAGTTGTATCAAGAAGGGAATAAAAAGATGAACCAGGAATATGTTTCGGCGCTACTTGGGAAGAAGTTGCGTCGTGGTGATGGCGAATCTATTCCTGGAGTTATCACGGGTGTTGTATCGCGCAACCAGGCGGTGGTGCGAACGTTAGACCGCGGCGAGGTTATTGCTGTTAACACCAGGCTACCAAATCGCGTCGGGCTTCCTGTTTACATCCAATATCAGAATGGGGTCTGGCAGGTAACTGGCATCGACCATATTGCGATGCCAGATCCGGGGCAGTTCCATTATGTCCCATCCCATGCTGAAGCGCACCAGTTCAATCACCCATACGGCGGCGATGATACACTCTGGCTACCGAAGCAACAATATACCCCATTTCTGGTTGCCCCAACGCAGCCTCCCAGTCTGTTTGTGAGAATATTCCCCGGAATGTACTACGATGATACCGGGACTCTGCAGGGGATTTACGATGCACGACTGTTAGATTTGTCGCCATATTATGGTGGAAACTCGTTGCTTGCTTTGATTGCGCTGGATGTCACCACTGGAGAGTATGTTGTACGTACAGGCGCGGCACAGCCTGCGGTCCAGCCGACAGAAGTCCCGTTGGCATTTGTCCGCTTACGACCAGGCGCTGTCAAGATTCACTGGGATGACATCCTGGACGCGCGAGACATACCACCTTCATTGTATGCCGCGACATCCGGTATTGTGCATTCACTCATCGCGATACGGAGATTTACCAGCGACGGCAGGGTCATAACGTACAGAGCTGATACCGATGGTCTTGCTTCAGCGCTTGCAGAATCGTCCAGTGGTGATAGAATTATCGTACCGACAGGTACATATAGTGGTTCGTTCACGATTCCCACTGGAGTGTTCGTTGATTTCCAGTGGTCAGTCATTGGTTCGTTGACTGTTATGGGGGTAGCGGCAAATTATACTGGTTAAGCAGGAGCGATAAGATGGGCAAAATCAGCATCGGCAACGCTGTACTTGCAAAGGGCGGCGACAAACTGGCGCTGGATGATATTCCATTTCGGAGCGATCTTTTTGTTGACGGTCAGTTTCTGCGGTATTATAGCGGGGAAATTGTGACTGCTCCGGCCGGTGGTGGGGGAGGTGGCGGAAGTGTGCCAACGCTCCCTTATCGCATCGTCAATGGGGAAATTATCCAATACGACACGATTCAGGAAGCAATTAATGCCTGTGTCGCAGATGATGTGGTCTATATCCCACCGGGTAATTACGAGGAAAACTTCACTGTTGGCGCTGCAACCCCGATCACACTGATTGCAAAAGTTCCGTATCGCACAAGACTTGGGGGCACAATCGAGACCACGGTACCCTGCCGCATCATTGGTTTCTGGATATCTGGCCAAGTTACGGTTACTGGCAGTAATTGCATTTTCGATCTTTGCGAATTCGCATACCTGGATGGCCCGAACCTCGTTGCAACAGACAACCGGGTATGGGTAAATTTTGGCTTGGTTCCCAGGGCCCAGCTTGTAAATGGCACTTTATACGCTAAAAGCTCGTACATCGTCAAGATAGAAGGAACTGGTACAGCATACCTATACAACTCGTATATTGCCTTACCGCCCGAGGGCGTCGAGCTGCATCATTCTGGCGGGAGTCCCTCCAATTTTCCTGATACACCAAACTACCATTACTACAACATCCCCTGGGCGCCACCAGTACCATCGTATGTCGTTTACCGCGACGGAAAATGGAAGCCAGAACCTCTCCCTACTGGATGGACATGGCCCATAAACCCGTACCGGATTGTTGGTGGCACCATTGCTGAGTATTCAACCATTCAGGAAGCAATTGACGCCAGCTCCGATGGCGATGTCATCTATGTGCCCCCTGGTACATACGACGGGTTCGAGTACTCCGACAAGAAGCTATCAATTGTATCAACTGTGCCGTATGGTGCGACGATCACTGGATCTGTCCTTGTGAGGGGATTCGAGGCATCCTGCGTGTTCTCGGGCCTTATATTTGCGCCTGGGGCTTCGGTAGAGGTCCGATCTGACTTAGCGGAATTCGTACACTGCAGGATAGGAGAGTTGGAATTAGACTTATTAGGTTACCAGGGAGGCAGTCTAATAGACTGTAGTGTAGACCAGTTATATGCCCGGTGCGATTTCATCGCGCATTCGTGCGTCATCGAGAATCTGAGCATCTCCCCAGGTTGTTATGCGTACCTATACGAGACGTATCTCAAGAACCGACCAGTTGGTGTTAGCGGTGCAACCATCGTGCATTCAGGCGGCAGCGAAGAGGACTTTGAAGACCACCCGAATTACGAGTTTAAGGGTATACCCTGGAAACCAGCCGAGCCTTCAATCTTGATCTGTAAGGACGGTAGATGGGGTGTGAGGCTCTTTCGGCACGCCGAGGGACATCAGGAGGGTGGTGACGATGAGCTGAACGTTAATGGTCTGCATGGCCGGCTTGCTGACTATCAGAGCGCGGATCAGATTGGACGATTCCCTGTAGACCTGAACTCCACCCCGCTTGCTGGCTATGTCCTGACCTGGGACGGCTCAAAAATTGTCTGGGCAGCATGCAGCGGTGGCGGGGGACAGAACTTCCTCACTCAGTGCGACAAGCCAATGGAAACAGGTGGCATTTTCCCAACGATTGCTGCCAGCAGCGTGCCAAAATAATCTGAGAGGTGCCAAAAATGGCCGTATACCAGCTTGACGCAACGAATCGCAGTACGTTGTTTGACAGCTTTATCGCCGCGCTCCAGTCCGCGGGCGTATATGGGCAGACACTCCAAAGAACATCATCCGATCTCTTCTTCACGCTGGCGGCAAGCAGATCGGTATTCTATTATCGGCTAAACTACAACAGTGACACCGAAAAGAGGCCATCTTTGTACTACGGTACCGGATATAGC
>NZ_JBAMME010000303.1:0-22681 GCF_039793925.1 Thermogutta sp.
CTGCGGGACTCAGGTGTCTCCGTCATCGGGGGGTTCCACACGCCAATGGAAAAAGAGTGTCTCGCTCTGCTCCTGCGTGGAATCCAGCCCATTGTAATCTGCCCGGCGCGCGGCTTGGAGAGAATCCGACTGGCGCGGGAAGTCAAGGAGGGCGTTCAAGCCGGTCGTGTCCTGCTTGTCTCCATGTTCGGGCCCGGGCATCGTCGGGCCAGGGCTGAGCTGGCGGACCAGCGGAACCGTCTCGTGGCGGCTCTGGCAGCCAGAGTTTTTGTGTCCCACGCTGCTCCGGGCGGCAAAACCGAGGCTCTCTGCCGAGAGATTATCGGGCTGGGCAAGCCCCTGTTCACGATCGACGCCCCGGAGAACACCAATCTTCTTGCTTTGGGTGCCAAGGCGCTGACCCTCGAGGAAGTCTTTGTGCTTGGGGAGTAGGACTCACGGCCCAATTAACAACACGGGTGTGGTGAAGTGCGAGCAGCCCCGTCGTACTGCGTTGGGAAGACGCCAACTGGCGTGATGGCTCACCCCTTCGTGCTCACGGACAGTTTTCACGACGACCTGCACAAGGATTTCAAGGCCGACTATAATCCCGCCAATCCGCTCTTCAATATGAGCGAGTGGGCGGCGAACGGCTCACCGACCATCCCCGCCGGAAGTACGGCGAGTCCATTTGTGAACAAACGGTGACATACCAGTTAGCGCCCGTTTTATGGGCCTCGGAGCATACATGTCAGGAGTGCAGAGAGATGCCGTCGGCTGAAAAAGACTTGATCATTCTGGGATGTTCGGCGACAAAACGTCCTGTTTCGGGGAAGGTGCCGGCGATCTACCTTTACGACGGCCCTGCCTTCCGAGTCCTGCGTAGCTATTTGAGGAAGTACCGGTGGCCGGAGAGGCTGTCCCTGGCGATTCTATCCGCAAAGTACGGTCTGATTGGTGCCTTGTCCCCGATTGCCAATTACAATCAGAGGATGTCTGCGCAGCGCGCCGATGAACTCTCTCCCCAGGTGGCGAAAATGCTGACGCGGTGGGCAAGTCAGCACGGTAGGATCTTTTTGTTCTTGGGGAAGGATTATGCGCGCGCCATCGACGGTGTATTGAACAATCGCCAGGGTGTCAGTTTTCCAGACGGTGGCATTGGGAGAAAACTTGCCGCGTTAAAGTGTACGCTGGAGAAACTGGAGCGCGTTGAACACCCGGGGGTGCGCAAGCCAGAGCGCATCGATCGGCCTTTATATTTTTTACCAGACTGGGACGACTTCGTTGATTCCGAATTCGATTTCCAAACGGAGAGTTTCTCAGCAAATCGCCGTTCTGATCGATGCGAATTGCATGTAAGCCAGCTCGTTCATCCGCTAAAACTGTGCGACGGTATCCTCGTCAGCCTGGCACAGCATATGACCAGCAAGGGGCTATTGAAGAAGTTTGCCCCTGACGACGATCAGGCACTTGCTCCGTCGCTTGTTCGAGAACACTTCAAGCTGCGTCCAGACCAATGGGCCTTCGGGGACTGTGGCGCTTTTTCCTATGTAGGCGAAGAGACGCCGCCCATCTCGGTAGAACATGCAGTGGCACTGTACGACCTTTACGGCTTTGACTTGGGCGCAAGCGTTGA
Source organism: Thermogutta sp. (assembly GCF_039793925.1). Taxonomy (GTDB): domain Bacteria; phylum Planctomycetota; class Planctomycetia; order Pirellulales; family Thermoguttaceae; genus Thermogutta. The sequence goes on from NZ_JBAMME010000303.1 coordinate 1,616, forward strand.
TCACATTCCAGTCAGTGAACTGCGAACTGCCAGCGGGAAGCGCCGGCTGACACGAACTGAGCAGCTCGCACGTATCCGCCTGACACGCCAAAACGCTGAGCAGTTCCTCCGGCTTCACCAGGAGTGGGAGGCACAATTCATCCCTGTTGGTGTGATCCAAGGAGTCACGCCAGACGACTATGCCAAGCAAGTACCCGATTACGTGGACATGGGGTACTCCTACTTGGCGATCGGTGGTCTGGTGCCACGTCCTGACGCGGAGGTGCTGGAGATAGTCAAGGCGGTTGCGCATGCTGCGAGCCGGTTGCGCAAGAGGCCTTGGATACACCTATTGGGCATTTTTCGCCCGAAGCTCCAAGCGTTGTTTCGGGAGTACGGGATCGCCAGTTTCGACAGTGCAACATATTTTCGAAAGGCCTGGTTGCGGTCTGACCAAAACTACTTAGGGGCGGACGGAAGATGGTACGCGGCAATTCGCGTTCCGCCCCTTGATGACCCACGGACCCGCAGGCGGCTTCAAACCTGCGGACAGAGCGAGGATCGGTTACGGAAACTAGAAAAAGCAGCGTTACGATCGTTGGACGCTTACGAGCGCCGAGAGATGAGCGTTGAGCGCGTGCTTCAGGCCGTGCTTGCCTACGATCGATTGCTTCTCCGAACGCATTCTGACACCACCGAGTTGGCTGAAAAATACCGGGAGACTTTAACCTCGCGGATTTGGGAACGTTGTTCCTGCCGAATCTGCAAGGAGTTGGGGATAAACGTCGTGGTGTTCCGCGGTGTGAATCGTAATAAGCGGCGCGGGGCCCACAACACCTTGATGCTTTACCAAATGGTTTGCTGTGGCAAATAGGTGGCAACGATGTGCCAATACAGTTATCGACAGTTCGTCCAACTGGTTCGGGCAGCAATACCGCACCGCTTCGGCAATCAGTGGCTCAACCAACAGCAGGAACAGGCCGTAAGCACGCCGCTAACGCCCCCAACCTTCATTGTTGCGGGTCCTGGCACAGGCAAGACTACCGTCCTCGTACTTCGACTACTGAAGCATATATTCGTTGACGGTGTGCGGCCAGAGCAGATCATCGCGACGACATTTACCCGCAAGGCTGCTGGCGAACTGCGGTCTCGAATTTTATCTTGGGGCTATGCCGTCCTCGACTACGCTATCCAGCATGCCCCGAATCAGAGTTGCCAGCGGTGGCTTAGCGGGCTTGACATGACCCAGGTCTATACGGGCACGCTGGACTCGTTGGCCGAAGAGTTTCTCATCAGGGAGAGACAGCCAGGGCAAATCGTACCTGCTACCGCGGGGGAATACCTGGCAACCAGCCTTATGCTTCGGCAAGGCCTTTTTCCCCAGAACCGGCATCGGGACCAAGACTTGGAACAACTTTTGAAGAACTTAGGCTTGCTGCCCGCGTACGCTCCAAGTATTGGCTCGAAGGTTTCAGCGCTTATGAGCTTCGCAGATCGCGTACGACACGATGATGTGGATTTGCAGACATATCGGCAACGAACTGCAGGACACAGAGTGCTTTGCGACGCGATAAGTGATTACCTAGCCTACTTGCAAAGCAACCATCTGGCGGATTTCGCACGCCTAGAGGAGTTGCTCCTCCAACGCTTGCAGGCTGGCAATCTGGGGCAGATGTTAGGTAACATACGAGTCTTACTCGTTGACGAGTTTCAGGACACGAATTACCTGCAGGAGCAAATCTATTATGAAATTTGTCGCCAGACTGGAGCGAGTCTCACCGTTGTTGGAGATGATGACCAGTCCGTCTACCGTTTCCGTGGAGCCACGGTCGAAATATTCTCTAACTTCCCGAACCGCATTGCTTCGGCGTTGGGCCCGAACTGGCAGCCCAGAATTGTGTATTTACACGAAAACTATCGTTCTACCAGACGAATTGTCGAGTTTTGTCAACGCTTCGCGGAGTGTGATCCAGTTTACCAAGCTGTCCGCGTAAGGGGAAAACCTTCATTAGTCGCTTCTGCTCCTCACGCTACGCTGCCGGGGAGCAACGTCCCCGTGCTTGGCATGTTCCGGGATGATATAGAAACGCTTGCTACGGATCTGGCGCAGTTTCTCTGGGACACTTTCCGCGGAGGTGGCCGGGTCATCGGCTATCATGGAGGCTCTTACCACATTCAGCCTGCCCAGGGCGGCGACTTCGGTGACGCCGTTTTACTCGCGCACTCTGTACGGGAACAGCGGCCACCATCACAGCCACAGCAGCCACCTCAAAAGCGATTGCCGCTGCTCTTGCGGCAGGAGTTAGAAAACCGCAAAGTGCCCGTTTTCAACCCGCGAGGACGGAGGCTCGATGAAATCCCGGACATTCGTAGGCTCCTTGGCCTTGCCTTGCTTTGTATTGATCCTGGATTAAGGATTATGAACGGAATTCAGACGATGACCCAAAACGCTCGGAATGCCATAAACCAGTGGGTCCAGGACGCGCAGAGCTTCATGCGAGGAAATCCACCACCCGGCGGTCTTGAGACATTTATCCGAGACTGGCAGAACCGGCAGCCAAGCGCCGCGTCAAGAATGACCAAATGGCCCAGCGAATGGCCACTTTTGGAGTTGCTGTTTACCCTGACCACATGGTTTCCATTTCTTCAGACGGATCCGGAAGGGCAGGTTTACCTAGAGGCAGTAGCGCGCACGGTAGCGGAAGCTTCCCAGTTCGCGGGCTATGGCTCCCATATCGTTTTCAAGCCTCCGCATGAGCAACGGTCAGTACAAGAGGCGATTCGCACCGTGTTTGAACCGATTGCGCAAGGTGCCATTGACGTTAACGAGGAGATCATGCCCCATGTCCCGAGAAACTACTTTCAGATCATGACCATTCATCAAGCCAAAGGGTTGGAATTCCCTCTGGTGATCGTGGACGTCGGCAGCGATTTTCGGATGAATCATCATGCCCAACGGCGTCTACGGGCGCCTGACGGGCCCGACTCGGTACACGAGGTGGAAGATGACGTTGCCCCGTGTTCGCCGGTGGGCAGTCTCCGCACGGCTCGCTCAGGCATAGACCGAGCATGGGACGACCTGAGGCGTCTCTACTTCGTGGCTTTTAGCCGAGCGCAGAATGTTCTCCTGCTTGTGGGGTTGACCAGTGTAATCCGAGAGCCAAATCCCGTGCCCGCGATTGGGTGTGGGGCACTCAGCGGTGGGGGAAGCTATATGCAATTCGTACCTGCGTCAAGATGGGATCCGTCGATGGGACCGGACGTCGTGGCACTTATTTGAAAGGAGTTACATCATGGCTCTTGGGCGAAGGGAACTGCCTTTCGAGGTACCACGCTACAGCTTAACAGGCGACATTCTGTCTTTTCAGCGCTGTCCGTTGCAGTATCGTTACTACAACGGAACTTCGCTGCCACCTTCCAGACCGGTCCAACTCTGGACCGGTGAGTTCATACACGGGGTCTTGGAGGAGGCGTACCGCCACTGGCAGCAGCATCGTCCCCCATTTCCTTGGCCATGCACTCTCACACCATGGCCGCCTCAGCCACTGCCTAGCCAAAGGGCACCAAATGACATCGGAGTGATCGGCGATGCTGTGGAAGCCAGGCTGGCCGCCGATGGAAAGCGACCTCGCAATACCAAAGCCCGTGACATTGCGTACCAACGTGCCACAGAAGCCATTAACCTCCTGGGTCCCGATCTATTTCCCCTCATTACCGATGCCGAGCGACGCATCTCAGGGACACGTCCTATGCCCCAGTTGCCTCAGCAGCACCCCGCCCGGGGTGATCGGTACGAGTTGACAGGAGTGGTTGACGTCATATCACATGTCAGCATGACCGCAAACCCCCAAAATAGACTGGTCCGGACGCTGCAAACACGGTGTCCGGGCCTCAACCCGCCGTTTGAGATCATCATTGACTACAAAGCAGAGCGGCGTCCTCCGATCAACGATCCTCGGCGCCGGCACCACGAATGGCAGGTCCAGACGTACGCTTGGCTTCTCACGAGGCTGCCCCAGTCAACGCCGGTGGGTGCGGCGATGATCGTCTACGTAAACGAACTTGTTCCCTCGCAGGAAGACTTTCAGACTCTTCAGCAAGAGGTGAGAAACGGCACAACGGATGTGATTCCTTCGCGTGGGAGCGCTGACTACTACGCCATCACCCGGTGGCAACCTGGTGCCGCCATTCCCAGCCTTTCCAACGACTACCGGATCGAGCGAGCTATTTGGATCGTTGCCGTATCCCAGGCCAGTTTGACAAACGCGGTTGCGCAAATTGACACCGTAGTTGCGCAAATCGAGACATCCGCCTGTAACGAACATAATTCAGGGAACATCCTGTCAAACTGGGCGGCAACTGGCTTGGATCGAGATTGCGTCGCCTGCGACTTTAAACACTTTTGCCCAAATCCCGCACCGCGCAGTTCAAGTGGTAGAAGGCGTCTCACGGCACCGCCTGCTCCCGGCTAAGTCAGGCCAGGGCAACGGTGTGATCTTCATACACCGCCAGGAATTCTCGCCTGAGAAACAGGCCGACAGGCACGTCTGCTTGTTCAAACGGCGTTGCCCCCGCGCTTCGCCGATAAACCTCACAGCAGTCAGTACGACTTCATCGACGGCTTCGCCCGCCACCTCCGCGACACGCCCCCTACGCCTATTGGAAAACGCCTTCTCCTGCCTGCTTCGGCTGGCGTGCTGGCACGCAGCGGCGCACAAAATCTGTCAAGGGCGGCATGAATTTGTGCGCCATTTTCTTGTGTGAGTCGTAACCTCTTGTCTGTAATCGACTTGCGCAGAATTTCTGCGGCGCACAAAATCGGCCCGGTAACACCAGGAATTTGTGCGCGCGAATCTTCCGGTAGACTCCAAGAGAAAGACGATGCAGGCCACTCTTTCAACACGTATGGAGAGGTATTCGCATGACTGAACGCCTTCTGACCGCCCATGAATGTGCCCAATTCCTTCGTGTCAGCCGTCGCCATTTGGATCGGCTCAAGGCCGTTGAGGGTCTGCCGTTCGTTCGCCTGGGTCGGCGGGTTCTCTTTCCTGAATTTGCTGTTCGACAGTGGCTGCAAAGCCGCACCGAATCCATCCACCCAGGGGCCCAAGCAAATTACGGCTCGACACCGGAAAACGGCAGGGACTGAAGTACTCCATGTGGAGTGCGGTGATTTATCGCCGCTTTTTGGCGAAGGCTTTAGCCTTCGCAGTGCGACGGAGGCCTTGGGTATGACTTACGCACGGAACAATGGCTCTCCATCACCGCCATTTGGTATTGGCTACCTGCCACGCGGCCGTGGCGGCTCCCGCTCCCCGTTGGGGTTTTCCATTGGTGTTTGCCCACCGCCATTCGCCGCTCGCTATTCGCCCTTGCGGCGGAGACCGAGGTTCCATGTGGAAAGCGGGGCTAAAGCCTCGCACTCCAAACTTCAACGTTCTATGGAGGAGATTTTTCATGAGCACCGTCGATCCTGAGACCAGTGTGGATCTAAAGCGATATCTTGCCCTCGGCTATCGTGTGCATCCGATCTGCCCGGGGCAAAAAACTCCCCTTTTACCCGGCTGGCCCGACAAGGCAACCAACGACACGGCCACGCTCCGTGAATGGGCTCGTCAATACCCGGGTTGCAATTGGGCGATTGTGACGGGCGAGGGCTTTTCCGTGCTGGATATCGATCCCGCCGCCCTGAAGGCTGGCTGGCCGGGTGAGGAACGTCGACGAGAGCTGAAAGCCACTGGTTGCCCACTGGTGCAAACGCCCCGCGGGGGCTTTCACTTGTACTTTCGGGCCGGCTGGCCGAACAGCACAGGGAGAGTGGCTTCCGGCGTCGACACCAAGGGCTCACGGGGCTATGTCCTCGTGCCGCCTTCGTCGGTCCATGCTCAGCCGTACGTGTGGATCCGGCCCTTGGTGACGATCGACGAACTCCCAGCCCCGCCAGTCTGGCTGGAAGCCGAAGTCGTCGAACTGAACGCCCAAGCCCCGGGTCGGCTTCGCTCCCCAGAGTCCGCCCAAAGTAATGTGAGCGAGGACTTGGAAGCGTTGTTGGAGGGCACGCGGAATATCGGACTAACCCGACTGGCTGGCCGCCTGCGAAGGCTTGGGCTTAGTCAGGCTGAACTGGAGTCCGCCCTCCTAGCCGCGAACTCATTCCGCTGCCGGCCACCGCTGCCAGAACGCGAAGTCCTGGCCATTGCCCGCAGTGTGTCACGGTATCCACCGGCCATCGCATGCGCCACCTTTTCCCGAAGTGTCGCTATGCAACGGGCATGGCGAGCTTCCCTGAGAGTTCATTCCAAACCGAGAAAGGAAGGCAAAACATGAGTTGGTCCCACAGCAGCCTGGAAATCTTGGTCGCTCCCGCCGGTCGGGGATCAACCCGCCTGGTCGAAGTTTACCACGGTCCCCACACGATTCGGGAGCGCGTCGATACCGATTCGATGAGCGCCGTCCGCAAGTTCGCAAAATACATCGCGGAGTATCTCAACCTGATCCAAGATGACGCCAACTTTGACGACTTTTTTCGCTGGTTTTACAGTACCGTCACCCGGGCCGCTGAAGCCGCCGATGAAAAGGCCCTACAGGAGGCTGCACGCCATCTCGCCGCAACCGCCACGGAATTGCCCAGCAACATCATCCCGGGTCAGGGACGCCCCGTGGAGCTGCGGGAGTTGGAGCCGTGGCCCGACCCGGTAGATCTCAAGGAAACTCTCCACCAGTGCGCTCGGTACATCCAAAAATATGTGTTTTGTCAGCCGGAAGAGGCCGAGACGGTTGCCCTCTACCTGGCCTGGACCTACTGCTTCAAACATTTCGAGGTGGCTCCCATCCTCGTCGTCACCAGTCCCACCAAACGGTGCGGGAAGACGACCCTTCTCCGCTTGATTCTCCACGTGGCCAACCGGCCGATCCCTGCCGTGAATATTAGCCCGGCCGGCATTTATCGGGTCGTGGATGCATTTCTGCCCACGCTCCTTATCGACGAGGCCGACACCTTCCTCGGCCGTAATCCGGAGTTGACGGGCATCGTCAACTCGGGGTGGATGCGAGACAACGCCTACACCCTCCGCTGCGACCCCGAAACTGGCGAGCCACGGATGTTTTGCACCTTCTGTCCCAAGGTGATTGCCGCCATCGGAAGACTCTCCGACACCATCGAGGATCGCTCGATCGTCATCACGATGGAGCGCCGACCAAAGAACGTCCATCTCGCGCGGGTCAGAAAGGCCGCGAAAATGGAGGGAGAAACTCTTGCCCGACAATTTCTCGCCTGGGTGCTCGAGCACCAACCAGAAATCAAAGAAGCCGCCGAACGCGAACCCCACTTGCCCGATGAATTGGACGACCGTGCTTACGAGAACTGGCGACCCTTGGTCATACTCGCGGAACTGGCCGAAGGAGATTGGCCCGAGCGGGCTCGCCAGGCGGCCTTGCAGGTATTCGCTGGAAAGGCGGAATCACCGCCGCAAGATTTAGCGACCCGCCTGCTGGCCGACGTGCGGGAGGTGTTCGGCGAGGCAGACGCTTTGACATCAAGTGAACTAATTCAGCGGCTAACAAACCTGGAAGAAGCTCCCTGGTCAACGTTCTCCCATGGCCGACCGATAAGCCCCCATAAAGTGGCGTCTATCTTGGGACGATTTGGTGTCAAGCCGGTTAAGCGGAAAAATGCAAATCACTACCTCCGCGACGACCTGCAAAGAGTGTTCACGCTTTACCTTCCACCTCAAAGTTCCACAAGTTCCACCGTCGTCCTAAGTCATGAATTAGACAATAACTTAGGTGGTGGAACTTTGCCTGGCCCATCTTCTTCTTCAGATACAAAGTTCCACACCTTAAGTGATTTTGACATAATACGTTACGACTACGATGGAACTTCTGGAACTTCGCCCAGTGAAAACAGGGATCTATACGAGGAATATGAATTATGAGCGACGCTATTCTGACGACACTATTGGCCAAAGGCGTGGAATTTTTTTCTCAGGGGTGGAGTACTCAGAATCCGCGAAAAAAAAGCGTGATATCCCCTCAGGAGATGGAATGAATAGCCACCAACCGCAGGATGATGATCGACTGTCTAAGAGCACAAAAAATGCATAAATTAAGGACGGCGGCCCTCGTCGGCTGCTGGAGTCCCTTTGGGCAGCAGGTTTTCGCGTGGAACCCGTGCCGTCCCTCATTAACCCTACCGGCTACACCTGACGCCCCGTGGGGAGGGAAAAATCGAGCGGGGGTTGGCGAACCCCTCCGAGCGCCACCACGACACAGCGGTGGCCTTGCTGCTCCAATACTGCCCACAGCTCCCCACCACCCCGACGTCCAGTGGTGTGGAATGCTTGCGGGCGGAGGCTGGACTCCGCTTCTCAGTCGTTGCCAATGAACTCCCATTGACTTTACACTGGAAGACGAAAGGAGACACACCCGTGGCAAGTCTTTCTCGCGATGGCAAAGGTTGGCGAATCCTTTTCTGGGATACTGCCGGGAAGCGGAGGACGATCCGGCTGCCTCGCGGACTGGACAAAAAAGGGGCCCAAGCCGTCAAACTCAGGGTGGAAACCATTATCGCAGCCAAATTGGCCGGCACTCCCCTCCCTCCGGATCTCGCTCTTTGGCTGCGCGAAATCAGTGACGAACTGTACGACCGCCTCGTCCGCGCTGCTCTTGTTCCGCCCAGAGAAAACCGGCTCACAGTCAAAGATTTAGTGAATTTCTGGCTCTGTGAGGCCCAAAAATCCCAGGCTAAGCCCTCCACGTTGGCAGCCATGCGAGTGGGGGCGGCCAAACTCCTGGAATTGTTCGGCGATCGACCGGCCGCCACGATTACCATGGAAGACGCCCTCCGGTATCGAGATGAGCTTCTCGCCTCGGGTCTGCGTCCAGCAACGGTGTCCCGCCGGATTCAACATGCTCGCCATGTCTTTCGCGAGGCTCAACGACGAGGGCTAATTACCAACAATCCATTCGAGGCTGTCAGACCCCCCAGCCATAACCCGGCTGATCGCCGCAGATACGTGACCCTCGAGGAGACACAACAACTGATCGAGGCAGCCCCCGATTACTTGTGGCGGCTCCTCATTGCCCTCGCTCGTTACGCCGGACTAAGAGTCCCTTCCGAAGCCCTTTCTCTCCGCTGGCAAGACGTGCTTTGGGATAGCAACCGTCTGGTCATTCGCAGTCCAAAGACGGAACGCACTGGCAAGCCCTATCGCGTCATCCCCATGTTCCCCCTTTTAAAGCCTTACCTCGAAGAAGCCTTCGAACGAGCCCAGGACGGAGACGCCTTCTTATTCCCTCAACTATGGCGGCAACGAGCTCAGGGGGCAACCGGTTGGGTGAACTGTAACTTCCGAACACAGTTCAAACGCATTATTCACAACGCAGGGCTGGAACCTTGGCCACGATTGTGGCACAACCTGCGGGCATCCTGTGAATCCGACCTAGCTCAATCCTTTCCGTTGGCAGTAGTGGCCAAGTGGTTGGGAAATACTCCCAGCATTGCCCTGCGGCACTACGTTGACCCAACCGACGCCGCTTTTCAGCAAGCCCTCTGTTGGCATCCAGGACAACCAACGGCAACACCTCACGCGGAACCTTCCTTAGAGAAGAAACCCACTCAGACTGAACTCGCCATGCGTGGAAAATGGGCAGAAGCAGGCCGCCACATCCGTGAAGAAATCGCAGAGGTGACGCCAACTGCTCAGAACGAAACTTCGCTCCCTACGCACCGTGCCCTTCCAAAAGCCGCAACCAACCACCGGGTGGCTACCACTGAAAAGACAATCCCTTTGGAAACTGCGGGCCTGTTCTCGACCGGCCAGGAGAAAGCAGTTAAACCACAGGAAACGACCGCGAGCGAGCAAACCCTGGACCTGAACCTTGTCTCACAAGGCGTAGGGGAGTTTGCCACGGAAGGGGCAACACCCCCGCACAGCCCAATCACTCTCAATAGAGACGAGAGAGCAAAAGCGGCGAATATGAACTCTTCCTTTTCGCAGTCTGACGCGGAGGTTGCCATGGGAAGGGCAATCCCCACAGACAACCCGGACTTGTGCGATAGACTCGCCGAGAAACGTTCCCGAGCGCAGACGCCTAGAAAAAGTGGTGGCTCCAAATCCGGCTCCACGGTGGCTCCAAGTCCGGCTCCGCAACCGACTGCAATCGAGCGCAATAAAGCGAAGACATCGCCGCAACTGCTGGAAAATAGGCAACTTATGCCCCCACTTGCGCCGCACGACTTCTCTTGGCCCACTTCCCCATTGGGCGATGGCCGACTCGAACGGCCGACTTCCACCTTGTAAGGGTGGCGCTCTAACCAACTGAGCTAATCGCCCTGAATATCTTTAATCGCCGCGTCGCTCTGAGCGACCAAGGTCACAATTCTCGCCGCACCCAGGTAGTTACCCAGTAAGCCGTCCCCGAAACTTTCACCCCGAGGACAAGCCGTTTGCGCCTGATCTCCACTGACGGGGTCAATCACGCACAGCAGGTCCGATGGCGTACGCCAGGCTTTCCTTGACGCAACTCCACCGCTGGCTCCACCTCAGGGGTTCTAGCACAGGTCTAAAATTAATTTTGGCTGTCGATTTCTCCGGGGTCAACCGAGGTCGCTTGTTGCGAGATATTCGGAGGCCGGGTGCCCGCTCGGCACAAGCGGTGGCGGAAACGTACGGTCATGTGGTAGCAGCGACCGCGTAAAAGGCGAGGGTACTCAAGGCGGTTGGTGAAAGCGTGTGAAAATAGAGATGCCGAGGCAATGCCCAAACAATCCCTTTTTTACTATGATCGAGCTCTCAAGCTGCTACCAGTTGATTTGGCGATCGATGCCCAATTCCGTCAGGCTCGTGCATTTGTGTCGCACGCACATGCCGATCACATTGCCCGACACGAATATGTTCTGTGTACAGAAGAGACAGCCGCTCTTTTGAATCATCGGCTCGGTCCGCGTGTTGTTCGCACGCTGCGGTATGGTGAGGCTGTCGACTGGGCAGGGGTGCGGCTGACCGTATATCCGGCGGGCCACTGCCTGGGCTCGGCGATGCTCCTGGTGGAATACGCCGGAGAGCGACTCCTGTACACCGGGGATTTCAAATTGCGTCCGTCGTTGACGGTGCCCCCGGCACAGCCCGTCGCCGCCGATATCCTGATTATGGAATGCACATACGGCCACCCGTTGTACCGCTTCCCACCGGAGGAGGTGGTCTTTCGTGATCTGGTGAATACGATTACGAGGCTTTTCGAACAGGGTGTAATACCCGTTATTGTTGCGTACGCGCTGGGTAAATCGCAGGAGATATCTCGGCGGCTCAGTGATGCTGGCTTGGATCTTGTCCTTCATCGGCATGTTGCCGAAATCAGTCGCATCTACGAATCATTTGGCGTGAATGTGGGCCGATACCGAGTGTTCGACGGGACAGTGCGTTCAGACGAAGTGCTGGTTGTAGCGCCTGGCACGAAGCTGAACCTCGTCAACGACCGCATATACCGCATTGCGGTGACAGGCTGGGCCATGGAGCCGTCTGCACGCTTCCGGCTGGGGGTGGATGTGGCGTTTCCTTTCTCCGATCACGCGGACTATGACGGATTACTGGAACTGATCGAGCTGGTTCGCCCGCGTGTCATTTACGCTACCCATGGGCCGGAGTGCTTTGTACGCGACCTTCAAGTGCGAGGATGGGAGGCGTACCTGCTCGACCGTCCGACACAAAAGACGTTACTGTGAAGCCCGGCACGGTTCGTCGGCGTTGTCTGGAACTTTTTGGTACACAATCACGATCGCGCTGGGTGCTTCTTTTGCCATCAGTGAAAACCCCCGCTCCATCAGCGCTTGGCCTGTTTCCGTGACGCTCCAGTCTGAATCGAACGCCTTCAAGTAGTACCTTGCGTGAGGTTGGAGGCCACCGAGCCGGAACACGGGCGACTTTTCAGGAGCTTCGTCGCGCCGAAACGCCTGGATCGTGCCGATGCCTTTCTCGGGCAGATCGAATTGCCATGCGATCCACACGTTCTTTTCCAAGCTGTACGGCGTGAGAGGATAATAGTCTCCATAATAGCAGGGAGAAATTTCGCGGAATTGTCGATAAAGACGGCGGAGCGTCTCGTAGTCCAATTCTTTGACGCGGATGTCGATTCCGCACCCCAGACTGGGGGCAGCGTTGCTCCAGAAGGCATAAGGCTGAACCGGGGTTGGCCCGGAACCATAGTACGGAGCGCCCGTGTAAGCCACGGTGCCTGTTCCATGGTAGGGAAGCCAGAAGCTGAGAGCATACGTCATGCACTGATGCCCGATGGGCTCAAACGCGTAGTCGCTTCTCCACAGAGGGACCGCCCGCCGCATCGTTTCCAGGTCGTTTCGACGGCCGCCACTGGCACACGAATCGATGAGCATATTGGGGTGGCGACGACGCAATTCGTCCCAGTAGGCGAGATGGCCGGTAACGTGGTGATTCTCCGTGATGCCGCGGCGGTTGGGCGTATCGGCGGCTCGCCAGAAGGGTAGGGGATCAATATTGAAATCTTCCCGATACAGATCGATTCCCTGTTCGGTAATCAGTCGATCGATGTGGTTGGTCAGCCATTCCCTTGCTTCCGGATTTCCCAGATCAAGCAGGCGTGGACCGTCCATTTCGGGTCGGGCGCGCAAATCGTAAAGGGTAAAGGTTCGAGGATCGGGCCGGGAACCAGCCGCCATCCAACCGTACGACCACACCCCCGCCGGGTTTTCCTCGGGATTGAAGTCCCTGGCTGCGTCGAAAATTCGCCCATTGGGAGCGCCGATGGTCACTTCCAGGCCGGTGGAATCGCAGACGTAGCTACCGTTACCAAAACCCACCGCGAAGTCGAGTGTTTCTCCTGCCTGTAACGCAACAGTTCCCTGATAGGATGCTTCAGGTCCGCCACCGTCCAGCCGGATTTTGCCCTCAAAGAGGGATTCGTGGTCCCGCACGATATGAACCGAGGTGGTGGTCTGCTCGTCGATAGCGAGAAAGCGAGCTTTCACGCGGTATTCACCGGAGAGAGGAGCAGTGAATCGGACGGCGCTGAACTCGCCCTTGGGGCCCGGATGAAACGAAAGACGCCCCGGCGTCCACTCGATTCCGGCGACGCGGCACACCTGATCCCCGAGATTGCAGCTTACGTTGGGATCGGGAGTTGTAAAAGATTGGCTGCGCCACGCCCTCATCCCGGCGAGAGCATGATTTCGGCCCCCCAGCGAAAGTAGCCATTCGGGATGATTCTGATACAGCCAGGTTCCGGGCATCACGCGCTCCGGCTCGAACCAGACGAGGATCTTCACACCATGGGCATGAGCGAAATCGCTGATCGGCTTAAAACCGCGTGGAAAGCGGCGGGGATCAACTTCCCATGTGCCAACCTGGGGCCAGCCCTGCTCCTGGATGTACCAGCCTGCGTCCATCCACCAGTAATCAGGCTTGAGTCCTTCTTCTAGGTACCTCCGGATATGCATGATCTGGTTTTCCTCATTGGCGTGGATCATCTCCTCGTATGCCCGGGAGGAAGAGGCCACAAATTGAGGTGACGGAAGCTGGCCGCCGGGTTTGGGCATGCTATGCTTCATCATCCACCGCCGCCAAAGATTGTGCGCCCGAATGCGATCTCCCTGCCAAAACTGCATGACAATGCGGGGCGTGCGGACAGATTCCCCAGCAAGGAGCTGCAAGTGACAGTCTTCCTGTCCAATTTGTATTTGCAGGCGGCGTTCGCCGTCACGAATAAAGTTGGCCACCCATTGCCCGGGCCAACCGACAGCTATTGTTCGCCCTCCGTCATCATAAGCGACGTCGAAGTATGGCCAGTCGATGTTGCTTGGTCGCCCACCGGCTCCACTCAGTCGCTTGGTTTGACCGGGGGCAAGCACAGTCGTGAAAGGTTCGTAATCTCTTTGGGAAGCCTGAGAGCCGCGATGGTGATAGAGTAGAAATTCGGCCTGGCCCTGTCGCTCCCAAGTCTCGTCCATTGCCAGGACATTTTCCAAGATCGGGCTGGTCTCCCGACCATTATTCTTGAACTCCAGAACCCACTCAATGATGGGAAAATCACTATAGATGACGAGATCGCAGCGGACCAAAAGGCCGGTAACGGGATCGCGCCAGGTGTAGACGTGTTGCTCTTGTCCGTTCTCCGCAGAGGTGGTTTCCTCGTGGAACTGCCATTGCGGCAACAAGTTCTCCGAGAATTGGTCTCCATAACGAAACGAAAAAGGCAGGCGAGCGCCTGCACCCGGGCGATGTTCCACAAGCCATCGCTCGTACGCTTTGAATTCAGCAGGACTGGGTGCAGGTTGTGCGGATAGGCGTGGTCCTAGAAATATGAAGGCCCCAACGATTCCCACCACGGCCAGCAGACGTGATAAGCACACAAACAACCTCCTGCGCGATTAAAGTGGCGCGTGATTGAGAGTCACGTCATTGAACACCGTCGAGAAATGACAGCTCGTTAGGTTCTCGAAACCCCCCACGTCACCAAAATTTTGTCATTTATTCCGCTGGTTCCAGGATTTCAATGTCTTTGAACATCACGAGCATATCATTGCCGCCATGAAGCTGGAGCGCAAAATGACCTTCGCGCCGCCCGGGATCGTTTTTCACCTCGGCGGTTTTCACGCCATTCACCCAGACGGTGATGTCCCCACCTTTTGCAGCCACAATCATTTCGTTCCAGTCGTTGGGTTTGAACGCTTTTTTGACGACGTCCGGCGGGGGCTGAACTACCCACGCCCGGCCATTCGTTTCATAAAGGCCACCGGTGTTGGCATCCGGCGCGATTTCCGCCTGGAAGCCGGAAACACCACTGTAGCCCTTTTCTTCCACGCGGAAATAGAATCCACTGTTTCCCTGAAGGACCTTGAACTTGAGCCGCACTACGAAGTCTTTAAAGACCTCGTCGCTGACGAGATGCCCGAACTCTTTTTCTTCCGCCTTCTTGCGGCCGACGATGGCTCCGTCTTCGATTGTCCAACTACCGACCCCGATGGTGTGCCAGCCCTTAAACGTTTTGCCATCCCAGAGTGGCTTCCAATGGCCACGGAATTCCTCTCCCGGAAGGCAGGTGAAAAGGCTCAACTGCGCTACAGCCGCCAACAGGAGCGTGCCAACTGATGCGGGAAATAGCCTCTTCATGAAACATCCTCCTTTTAGTGTTTTTCCTGGACGGACGAAGCCGTTAACACGTGAGAATCCCAAGGCTCGAGGGAGAGAACGACTACTCGGCCGTTACCACACTAATCCCAGAATGTTGCGATGTCAATCGCCACGTCTCAGTGGGGGTAGTCCATGGGTGTCGAGCAGAGTGCAAAAGATTTCCGCTGTGCGATTGCAACGTGGCGCGCTATAGATATCATGAGGTGCGCGAGGAGCACAGCCTTCTCAGAGGCGGCCGACCAACAGGAGCTTCAAACGGATGGCCGAGACGCCAATTTGCGAGTTTTGTCAAAGGAGTATCACGATGAAGACGTATCCCGCGTCACACGTTTTCTTGCTGGGTGTGCTGGTGTTTGGACTGGCGGGAGTGTGTCCCGGTAATGGGGGAGTGTCCTCTGCGGAGACGGCCATCAAACCATCTGGTAAATATAACGTTTTGATGATTGCGGTGGACGATCTGCGGCCGGAAGCGGGGTGTTACGGCGTGCCTATCATCAAAACGCCCCACATCGACGCACTGGCGTCTCAGGGATTGCTTTTCAACCGAGCCTACTGCCAGCAGGCGGTATGCAGTCCATCGCGAACTTCACTCCTCCTGGGGCGCCGACCGGACACGACGCGGATTTATGACCTTGAGACCCACTTTCGTAAAACACTGCCGGATGTCATCACCCTCCCGCAGCACTTCAAAAATCATGGCTATCACACACAGGGGTTGAGCAAGATTTATCACAATGGTCTGGACGATCCTGCAAGCTGGAGCGTCCCGCACTGGGCGCCGAGTAAGCCGATGTACGGCAAACCGGAAACGCTGGCGGATCTGAATCGGCGTCGGGAAGAGATGCGAAAAAAAGAGGGACCAGCGACTCGGGTGGTGGAGAAAGACCCAAAAACCGGGATGCCATTACGGGTGTCGGCTCCCCGCTATCGGGTGTACGGACCGGCGTGGGAAGACCCGGACGTTCCGGATGATGCACTTCCGGACGGTGAGACGACCAACCGTGCCATCGAACTCTTGAGGGAACTCAAAGATCGCAGGTTCTTCCTGGCAGTCGGCTATTTAAAGCCGCATCTTCCGTTCGTGGCGCCCAAAAAATACTACGATCTTTATCGAAAAGACGAGATTCCGTTGGCGCCGAATCCATTTCCGCCCGAGGATTGCCCTCCTATCGCCCTGACTAATTGGGGGGAACTTCGCGCCTATCAGGGGATTCCTCCCACCGGCCCTCTTACCGAGTCGATGGCACGCGACCTGGTACACGGCTATTATGCGGCGACCAGCTACGTTGATGCCCAAATCGGTCGTCTGCTGGCCGAAGTGGATCGCCTCGGGTTACACGATTCAACCATCGTAGTTCTGTGGGGTGATCACGGCTGGCACCTCGGCGATCATGGACTCTGGTGTAAACACACCAATTTTGAAACCGCCACCCGGAGCCTCTTGATTTTCCGCGTGCCCGGCCAGCCGAATCCCGGAGCCAAGACCGATGCGTTGGTGGAATTCGTCGACATTTATCCGACTTTGTGCGAGCTATGCGACCTGCCGATTCCAGAAGGGCTGGAAGGGACTAGCCTCGTCCCGCTCTTCGAAAATCCCAATCGGCCGTGGAAAAAAGCGGCCTTCAGTCAATATCCGCGGGCGAAAGTGATGGGCTATTCCATGCGGACGGATCGCTATCGTTACACCGAGTGGCGACCATCAGGCGGAGGCAAACCTGTTGCTGTCGAACTGTATGACCACACCACAGACCCGCTCGAAAATGTTAACCTGGCGGGACGACCGGAATACAAAGATCTGGTCGCTCAGCTCCATCAGCAGCTCGAAGCCGGCTGGAAAGCAGCAAAGCCCGAACAGTGAAGTCGTGTCGTTCCCCTGAGATTTCCGAAAGACCACACAACGGCACACGACCCTGACGGCTGGGTGCCCGTCTGGTAAGGCTGTCACAGGAAGTTTACTTTACGGAAGCTGGACCGGGTTGCCATCCCGGATATCGCCCAATCGGGCATAAAGGGTTGTGTTGATCGTCTCGGAAATAAACTTCACGGACCCATCACCGAAGAGGAAGTTTGCGCCCCCGGGATGCTTGCTTCCGAAGCTGTAATCCGAAGGACTGAGATTATTGACAATGTTGTTTACTTCCTTGTTGTTAAGATAGGCAAAAGGACCGACCAATCGCGCCCAGGATGAGATTCTCCATTGGCCTTGCCAATTGTTATTGCCACCTGCCCAGAGCGGGAAAACGCGGTCGATCATTGTCCTGGTGACGTTGGCGGTTTCCGACACCTCGCCCACCGCGATGACGTTGCTTGAGCCGTCCTTGAGGTCTGCGAAGCTCATGACATAGTGAAAATTGTTGGTTTGTGCGAGACGAAACATCCCGTTTTGCTCCGTGGCCCCAGATGGCCGGCTCCAACTTGTCGCACCATTGGCAATGAAGTAGTTCGACCAGGGTTCGTCGCTACCTAGGCAGCAGCAATAGTTGGACTTCCCGTAGCCATCGTTATCTTGCTTGGGAAGAACGTCACTCGGGCAGATGTAGGCGGGAAGGATGGTCTTGGCGGCCACGCCCCGTTGATTGTTCGGATTACCATGGTTGTTTTTCACCTGGCACCACCAATTGTAACTGTCAGTGTTTTGAACGGGGTGGCCGGTCGGAAGCGCTGGGGAAACCCCCGGAATTTCCCGAATAGCCCCATGCACGAGGCGATTGTCCCCACCGGGGATATAGACCAATGCGGCCCCCCCGCTGACCAGCGTGTCGTACATTTGCTTTTGCTCGATGAAGGGCAGGATGTAAGCGCCCCACGCGTAGTTGTCGTTGTCGTCATCAGGTTGACCGATGGGAAACACCTTATTCACATCGTGAAAGTTGTGGATGGCCAGCCCGATCTGCTTGAGATTGTTCGAACACTGGCTTCTCCGAGCAGCCTCTCGCGCGGCCTGTACCGCAGGCAGGAGAAGTGCGATCAAAATGCCGATGATCGCGATGACGACGAGCAATTCCACCAGCGTGAATGCGTTCTGAGCACGGTGACGACCAATCACAGTCATGCATCACCTCCAGGTAGATTCGAAGCCGCTGTCAATATGTCAGCCCGCAGCGCACAACCCAAAAAGGCCTTTCTGTACTCACGCAGGTTAGAATAGCTGTTGCCGGAAGAAATGTCAATGACTTGGCGAGTTTGATTGTACGAAAATTTTATGCGGCGAGTAATCTAGACACTTGCTGCCATTTTCAGCGCGGAAATGCAGAAGAATTTTGATTTCGTCGATTGGTATGGGATCCTGGGTGTCACTTTCGCCCGAAAAGCTGCAAGGTGCCTTCTGTTCGTCCGATCGTGTTTTAGCCTAGAACATGTGCCGGCAGAGGTCGTACCCCACTGCAAAGATGGCGGCGTCAATGCAGGCGTGGCTGATCCACGGGGCGTAGAGAGTCTGCCACCGGTGAAACATAAAACACCAGATAATACCCCCGATCGCCACGGCAATAGAGAAGAGAAGTTGATACACCGAGCCCCAGCCAAAATAACTGCCAAGGATGATGACGTGATGACCGGTGAATGCGAGCGACGAAATAAGACTGCTGATTTCGGCGGACAAAAAATTTCGCAACTTTCCAAAAACAAATCCTCTCCAGTAGTATTCCTCCAGAAAAGAATGTGCCACCGAAATAATTGTTGCGAAAAATAAAAATCGAAGTGGCGTGTCTATTCCGAATCCAGCAATCTTGTCCCGAACGGCTGTGGCAGCTTCCCCGAACAGGCCCATAGGTTTGAAAAAAAGGGCATAAAGAAGGATGCTCCCCATACCGACAACGATTCCGAAACTTAAGCCGGCGAAAACTTCGGTGCGTGCTGGAACAGGGATCCGAATAGAGATCCGATCGACGCACACAAGCCACACAGCGGGGAGGAGCATCACCAGCTTCGCCAATGCATAAAGGGTTTGCTGGACCCAGGAAGGTAGTGCTTCGGCCAAAACAAAATACCCCACGGCTGAGACCGTGGGGGTCGTCATCAAAAACAACAGCACCAGGGCGAGTGCCCACCGTTTCGTACCGCTCTCAGTAGCGGCTCCCATGGATCAACCCTGGAGCACGGGCACCGCCGAAGGCTGAATGGTCCGGGTTGGGGTGATCAACGGGTACTTGGGTGCCGGGGGACCGTCATGGTATTCCAGGGGGCCTACCGCCAGTTGGTAAAGCCAGTGGCGGGCGTTCCAGACAGACTTTACAACCCCAATCATGCCGTGGATTTGAGTAAAGATTCTTTCGGCCCAGAGTGGGTCAAACCGCGGGATCGCACGCAAACGATTGAGAGGATTATAAAACGCGATATAGCCAGCAATCATGTTGAGTTGCCTTTGCAGCGGGCTGGAATGCGCCGTCGCGATCGCGCGATTGCCGTCGTAGTGGTAATCCTCAACGGGTTTCCCAGCTACTCGCTTCAGGACGATACCATCCTGGTAAGGCTTTTCGTACCCTCGGCTCCCCACGGAAGGAGTGAGCAGCGTGATCTGGCACGTGATGGCACCCACTTTTCGCAGGAAGCCCACCTGATTGATGAGCCCGCGGAGACTTCGCCATGTCCACAGCGGCTGATTGTCGTGGTGCATCATCATCGGCATCGGGGCGATCCCATGCTTGATGAGCTCACGAAAAACGGTGATGGTTTTCTCCGGCGACTGGCCTTTCTTCACAAGGTCGGCCGTGAGGTCTTCGATTCCAAACCAGATGCTCCGCAAGCCTGCCTTTCGAGCGAGGGGAATCAGGTCCAGATTCTTGTGCACGTCGAATTCCGTTGCTTCCGTCCCGAAAATGATTGACTCGCCCAGCGGCTTACGGTCGATTTCGGCCTTGGCCATTGTGGAGAAAATTTCCTCCACCGTCTGACGGTTATTAAAGAAATTGTCATCGGTGCCGAAGAAAAACCGAATTCCGGACCGCTTGTAGATTCCTGTGAACTCTTCCACCAACCGTTCGGGACTCCGAAATCGGAATGTGTCCTGGTTGTATGCGGGAATTGGACAGTACGGGCAGTGAAATTTGCACCCGTGCGTCGTTATCACCGAGAGCACCTTTGCATATTTCCCGAGTTTCTCCGCAGGAAGCGGCTCGGGAGAGAGCGTCGCCCGTTTGTGCGGTGGTTCGAACAGGCCGAGGGCGTCGAACGGGAGAGGGAGTTCGTCCAGATTTTGCACCAGACGCTGGACGCCCGTATCGATGAGGTACTCTGGATGGCCCCGCGGCGGATCCGGTCGAAAGACCAGGCCGTGGATGTCATTCAACAATCCTTCTTCTCGAACTCGTTCAAACGCCGAGCGAATGTGCTCGCCAGGGAGCTTGTTTTCAAGAATCCGGTCGAGCAGTTCCAGGAGCACGTACTCCTCGCCAGTGCAGACCACGTCCGCACCGATGGTTCCATCCTCGGAAAGGCCAAAGAAATCCCACGGTTCGTAAATCGCTTTGGCGCCACCTGCGATAATCAGCGGTCGGTTCTCGCCCAGGGTCCAGGCATCGCGAATCAGTTCATACGCCCGCGCGCTGTGAATCTGCATGCTGGAAACCAGCAGCAACTCCGGGATTTCGCCATCGATGCGAGCTTGGCTGGGACGGATATTCGGATTCCACTGTTGCATCACCACGCGGAGCTTGCGGAATCCAGCCGCGTACATGGCCGACGCCAGAGCCCGGGGCGCACCGGGGATCATGATATCTTGGACCATCACGAAAGGTCCAATACTGGTTCTGCGATCGAAAGCATAAATGATGAGCGTGGGGATATCTTCTTTCAGAGCCCGTTCCCGCACGCTGCGTTCCAGCTCACGATACTTACCGGGCACGGTAAAACGGTCGTTCTTGGCACGTTTGGGTAATTCCACTGGAAAACCTCCATCCTCAAAACTTATAAAACACCTCAGAAACCC
>NZ_JBAMME010000304.1:0-3021 GCF_039793925.1 Thermogutta sp.
CTTCTACGGCGAAGGTCTCGCTAACGACTCCGGCACGAGCAACAGCGATGGGCACCAACTGGTAAACTGTGCCGGTCACGGAAGCCATGTCATCTACCGGGTTGTTGCCCATTCCCTCGGCCCCGATAGTGACCAGATTGGTGACCGGGGTGCCTTTGGTGATGGGCGTATTGGTCGCCACGGTGGCCGTTAAGCGGAAGGTTGCCTCTGCTCCTCCTGCCAGCGAGCCGATTGTCCACCAGATAATGTTCCCGATTTCCCCGCGCGGCAATCCGCTATCGTCTTCCACGTACGTGAAACCGGTGGGCAGGGTATCCGTCAAAATGGCATTGTCAGCCGGAGCGGTACCCCGGTTGCCATAGGTGATGGCGTAAACCACCGTTTCACCGCCGAAAAGGATGGCCGAGGAAGCGGATTTCTGCACATAGGGATTGGCCCCCGAAACCAGGGTAACCGTCCAGGTGATGTTGTCGGTCGGGTTCTGATCGCCCTCCGTCGCGACCACCTGCGCCGTGTTGGTCAGCCGGTCGCCTGCATAGGCGTCCATTGAGACCGTGACCGCTACTGTGAAGGCAACCCGGTCTCCAGGGAACAGAATGCCCAGATTCCAGCCATAGTTTTGCCCGCTCTGACCGTCCGGACCGCCCCGAGTATCGGTGTAGTACTCAGTCTTGACCGGTAGTGTGTCGGTCAACCAGACGTTGGTCGCCTGGAGCGGGCCGATATTGGCAACCTCCAGCGTAAAGGAGATGAGAGTCCCCGGCTTGGCCGTTTCGGGAGCCGTCTGACCCAACACCAGGTCTGGCCCACCAACGGTGGTGACAAACTGGGCCTGGTTGTTGGTCGGGTCCTCCTCCGGTGTGGTCGTAGTCACACTGACGGTGTTGGTCAGAGGAGCACCGAAAGGAGCCAGGTTGCTGACGTCACAGACCAGGTAGAAGGAATAAGCACTGCGGCCTCCAATACCCGGCAAATTCCACACGTAGATGCCAGGTCCGGGATTCCACGGGTCTACCTCCGTGGTATCGGTGACGTAAGTCGTGTAATCCGGCAGGATGTCCGTGACGATGAGATCCGCCGTATCCGCCAGCCCGAGGTTGGTCACCACGATGGTGTACGTGATGCGCTCGCCGGGCATTGCCACCAGCGGCCCGAACTTATCCACCGCCAGGTCGGCTCCCCGAACGATAATAGGGAGAACGGAAAGGTCATCCGTTGTGATCCCCTCGGTCACGGTGGATGCGGAGTCTATCATGGCTGTGTTGGTGAGAATGGTCCCCGGCGGAATGGTCGTGGTGACTTGGACGGTGAGGGTGATTTTGCCAGTAGCGCTGACCGGGACATTGCCCAGAGAGAAGGTCAGCGTTGGAGCGCCCGAGGCATCCACCGTAACCCCGGCATAGGAAGAGGTGAAGGTAACGAACTGCACGCTGTCCGGCAGAACGTCCGTAATAACGGCCGACGGAGCATTCTGCCCCGCTATCTGCCAGTAAAGGAAGTAGTTGAACTGGCTGCCAAGGCCAACTTCAGCAGGCCCCTTCTGGTAAATGGAGTGGTTGATCAAACCACGAGCAAAACCCGGGGTACCCACTCCGATCGCCAGGTCGTTGTTGCTGTTGTTGGTATCCAGACCCGGGGCCTTCCGTTCCACCCCATACCCGTCGGGAATAGTGCCTGACTTGGGAAGCGTCTCTGAGATCACGGTGTCCGCCCAGGTGGGTTCACCGGGAGAGCCCCAACTGATCCCGTCTATAACCGTGTAACTCAAAACGGGAGTGGAGGTCAGGCTTCCATCGGCCAGCATAACCTGATCGCCATTGTTGGCCAGGACAATTTCAGAATTGAGGAACGTTGGAAGGCGGACCAGATTGGGAACGGCCGGATTATCGTAGTCCCCCAACCCCTGGTACATCTCCCAGTCGGCCCAGTGGTGGTCCGGGAAGTAATAGGTTGTATCCTCGTCAAACTCCTTTGCATCCACGGCAATCACCACGTATTGGCCTGGCGAGACCGGGTAGGCCGTGCCGGTCAACGGGGTGCCCGGGAACTGATAGGCGGCTTCGTTGATGGTACTCTGATGGCCCTCATCGGTGAGGATCAACCCGTCCAAATAGGCCAGGTACTGGGCCGGGTTGTAGAGTTCAATATATTCGTTAGGGTCCTCGGTGGAACCTTGGGCGTTCACAAAAGCCTCGTTGACCTGCAACGGGCTGGTGGGATCGCCGTCGGGCTCAAAGTAAACATCAAAGTAGTAGTCTACCACTCCGTCCTGGACTTCGTTCCAGGTGTTGCCGGATTGGGTCGTGATGGCATCCAGAGCATTGCTGGCCTCGGAGATGTCCCGGGTGTCATCATTGGTGGCAGCCCGAAAGGTGGCGACGGTGAATCGCAACGGCAGGGTAGGCGGCGCGCTGAAGCCCAGAGCGGACCAGGGGATCGCCCCCTCTATGGTCTCGGCTGCGTCGGAGATGACCGCTGTGCCGACGTAAGAAGCGTTCCAACTCGTATCCCACACGCGCAGGTTGGAGTTGCCACTGCCGAAGCGGGTGGTGATCAGGCGCTCCCAGGCGGCGCTGGGATTGACCTGGGTGTCGGCAAACCCGCCGAACCAGACCTGACCACTGCCAGATACTTGGTCCACATCCACCGCGATCTGGACCATCGGCGCGCCGTTGCCGGTGGACTGGTCAATATCCCGCATACGGATGAGGAAATACAGGTTAGAGGTGTCCCCCGTAACCCGCATCTCTACAACATCCACCCGGGTATCGGGGTTGGCAAAATCGGTGCGCTCGTCGCCCTGGGCATCGTTCCAGATAAACTCTCCCTCGTAAGCACTATTGCGCATTACGTGGCCGTTATTGACCGGCGGGAGAGGGACATCGGTCATCCAGTCCGTTATGGCCCCATCCGCCGTTACCGGATGGGCCAGGGCTGGATGAGAAGCGCTCATCCCGGCCATCACCGCCACCACGGCGGCCAGGCCGAGGAGCAGAGAGAGGGTTGCAGTGAGCAGTTTGC
>NZ_JBAMME010000305.1:0-3003 GCF_039793925.1 Thermogutta sp.
CTTAGACAATTGCTCTTGCAGCACGTTACTCGGTAGATCGAGCAAAACGGTGAGGCTTCCCGGCTTGGTGGGATCAGCAACCTCTTTAAGCAAGTCTTTCACCGTGTTGGCCGCCTCGATTGCGTCCAGAAATGTTGTGTTTGGGTCGCTAGAGTGCTCGTCGCCTTTTCCTGAAGGGTCAGTTGACATGATCGGCCTATTCTTGACATACCGATACAAATTCCCATCGCCGCCGTTAAAGCCGATCGGGTCCTCGCTCAGCCAGCGGCCGACGTGGGCATCGTACCAGCGGTTGAGGTTGTTCTGAAGTTGGGTGTCACTATCGAACGGTCTACCCGTGAATACAAAGAGACTATTGCTGACTAACAACGGACAGTTATTAAAGAAGAAAATATCCCCTGTTGCCGGATTAGAGCCTATCCGAAAACCGAAGTGCGTCCGGGGAATCACGCCGATGTTGACTTTTTCGGATAGGTTCTTATTCTCCGACGTCACCCTGCCGAAGGCGTCGTAGATGAGGTGGTTGACCACGGTAGTCGCCCCCTTGCCTCCGCCCAATCGGGGTTGTCCAGCCTTGCGACCACACTGAAAACCGTCTGCGGGTCGAACTTGGCGATGTCCCGAACCGTACTCAGGTGGTCCGTCAGCGTCCACTGTACGGTTTCATCAGCCCCGTTGTCAACATTTTCCTCGGCCAGAATCTGATCCACCGCTGAACCCCAGACGTAGATCATGCTTATATTCCATCCCGCGCGTATTGGGACGCGTGCACAAGCATCCGCTTCCGGCAATAAGGTACCAATCCCACTGGGGAACCGTTTTTCCACGCGGTTTACAGCCGGGCCCAAACAGTTACCGCGTGGCGGGACAAGGTTTTAGGTTTTCCTAAACTCGCGCAGTTTTGCGACTACGTTCTGGGCGGCACAGGGAAGCTTCGCAAGGCCGGCTTCGCCGTTGTGCAGCGATCATTTTGAACCATCACGGGAAACGTGCTCAACAAATTCATCCCACAGTCTTTTATATTCAGAATACTTTCCGGAAAATTCCGGATAGGCCGACTCCATGTATCGCCAAAAGCTCTGTCTCCCCGGAAGGCTCCGGCCCTCCGCCGCCTCCTCGTCGTAGAGCCTCAGCAGGAGTATCTCTCCGAAAGTGGGCGCGCGAGTTCCACGAAGGGGAATAACCCGTTGCGCCTGTGCAAGCGTTATAGCTTCTTCGAGCTGCACAATAGCATCTCCGCGCTTGCCCGAGAGCAATAGCTCCCTCGCCCGACGCACTTGGCGCAGGTACCCCTGGCATGCGTGCACCTTCTTGGCCCAAGCCTCGTCTAATTCGGCACATAGTTTGGCCATCTGCGCTCGAGGGTAATACTCGTCGTACAAAACAATTGCCCACAAACACGCGAGCCACACAAAAACACAAACTATCCCGGGCATCACAGCCAACTGTCGCACCCTCTCTCCAATCGTACCGGCTTTCCTTTGATCCGTTGCAGGCATAGATCGCTCCAGCGAAAGAAGGACAGTGCCTAGCGAGCTTTATTCTCCATAAGTGACTCAGCCTTCTCCTGTAAAGCATCGTGCGTCCCTGATCGCCCCGCATAACGCTTAATGAAGATTCTCGACCATGCATCCAAACTCTCCGTCGAAAAATTTGGATAGGTGGAGACCATGTAGACCCAGAACTCCTGCACACCATCGTCGATTCGCCCTTGGAGAGCCTCCTGGTAATAAAGACTCATGAGCAGCATCTCATCGTCCCCGGGTGCATCGCCCTTGAGCACTGGGTTCGGAACGATCCCGAGCATGCGTGCCAGCTCTATTGCGTCCTCGAGCCTGCTAATGGCCTCTTTGTAATTTCCCGATCGCAATAAACTGTTCGCTTGAAAGACGTCTCGGGAGTAGAGATCCAGACTGAAAACTTTGAATTGTATTGGCTCTAGTTTACTACGCAGGTTGCACATCTCCCTTTGTATCTCCTTCGATCGATTAATGAAATGCCACACCACCAGAGTGATGCAGGCCAAGCACCCGAGAGCCAAAAAGTACCTGCGTTTGCTGGAACCGGTTACGGCCATGAGTTACCTCCATAAACGCCTATCACGTGGGTTAGTTGGTCTTCAGTTTAACTGTGCGAGTTGCTTGAGGACTTCTTGCGCAGGCTTAAATATCTGCGTTTCGAAGCCAATATGCCGACCCTGAGCATACTTGAGATAGCCTTCAAAAACCTTGACTCGCGCCCACAGCGCGTCAGTTAACGCTTCACAGAGCGGTGGATCGTTCACCGGATCCCACTCCCGCCCGGCCAGTCTGGCTGAGTCTCTGATTAGTCCCTCACCATAGAGGATTGCTGAGTTCCAATCTTGCGCAATAGCTCTCGCCAGGTTCTGGGCTTGGGTCTGTACGTCCATCAGCGTGCTCGCAAGATTGGCCGTGCTCAGGATATCGATGATTCGTGCAATCCCTCTCGACGAAATGGTGACTGGCAATAAGTAGAGCGGCGCTCTCTGCAACGCGGAAAGGGCACGAGCTTGGGCCGCCGCTGTTTGCGCGAACTCCGCCGTGTGCTTTAGAAACCGGCCACTTGAATCCCGCAGGACCGCTAGGCTTATCCTCTCCACCGTTGCAGCATCAGCAGCCTGAGCCAGAGCGCCGACGACCGTCTGAACAGCCCCTGGAATTCCGAACAAGTCCAAAAGGTCGTTCCACGACGTTTGCTCGGAAAATGTGGTATTTCTCCTAACCCAGATTTGCTCGTAGACGGTGAGCTGCGCCGCGAGTTCTGTAAGTCGGACCATATCCTTGAATAGAATGTCTCGTATCGACTGGACGATAGCGAGTTGTGCGTCCATTGCCTCGAATGCACCGGCGCAGCAGTCCCTCCACGTCATTTTGAGTCCCAAGGGATCAAGGCGGGTTGCCGGATCGTTTCCCACATACCGATACAAGTTCCCATCCCCGGCATCAAAGCCGATCGGGTCCTCGCTCATCCACCGGCCGACCC
>NZ_JBAMME010000306.1:0-2997 GCF_039793925.1 Thermogutta sp.
AGCCGCGCTCCGTGAGACGCTGCAAATCCTGCAAGCGGAGGCGGCCCGCGATGCCTACCTGAGGAGCACGGCCGGAGCGAGCAACATGCTGCGCGTTATTGATCCACAACTTCCGCCACCGGCACAGAACGGTTTTCCCACGCGCGCTGGCGATTGGCGCCGGCCGGGCTTTGGGTTGGGGGGTGGCTAATGCGGCGGGCGTGGTGCTTAGAAGCGCAGGTTTGGCTCAACGCGCCAAGGCAGTCGGGTAACGCGGGCGGAAGCGGGCTGCTGGAATGTACCGTACCAGCAACCACATTCGTAGATGCCGTGGGTTTATTTAGAGGTTTCCTACGCACGCGGGATATCGAGTTGGCCGACGTATTGTCGTGCGAGTCATTTGACCTCGATGATTGGGATTACAAGAAGTATCCACAAGATTCGCCCATGCGGCGTCATATTCTACATGTTGTGGAGAATAACTGCATTTGGTGCTCTGATCTTAGTCCGCTGCCTCCTCCCTTGGCGGGCATGCCGAGCCAACGCGCAAGGTTTTTCCTGATTAAGGCGAGTATTCTTGAGGAAATCGTGCCTGGTGCCAAGGGGAAAACCGCATACGCTATGTACGCCATGCCCCCAAGAACCTTAGATGAGGCTCTGGCCGAGTTGCCTGGCCTTGTAGCGGAGCGCCAGATGCGCATGGTGGATGTTGTTAGGATGTCACTGTTAGAGGATTGGGACGAACGACGCGGTCCCGAGGAACGCGATTCTTGCAAAGCGCTTGTGAAGGCTGTCGCCAGAGGACGGGTTTGGCACGGCCCGGTAATTTTCGGCCCGGCATAGGCCTTGTCGCACAAGAGTGTCCGGACACCGGCAGCAGGGCGGCGGGCCGAAAAAAGCGTGGGAAGATAGTTGGCATACAGGCATCGGCGGGAAAAGGGCGTGGGAGGAGGGCTTTTCGTGCCTGCGGCGATTGTCTTGGGCATGGGTAGTGGGCGGTGCGGGCGCCCTCGCTTGGCACGGAGTTGGGCAAAGAACAGCGCGAGGAGTTCCAAAGGTACCATCACCTCGAGCCCGGCAGGCTTCTGGCGACAATCCACCTGCGCTACGTGAAGCAGCAGCAGTGGGAAGCACTGCCCGTTGAGCCGGTCAGTCTCGACTATCGGCCGGCCGGTTCGAAAACAACGCCGCCGGAAGCCCGGTAGGAGCAGACGAGGCTTGGACCGCCGCCCCGGCCGGCGGGTCCGCACCTCGCACGCTCCCACTCCCGCGCGACGCCAATTTCGGAGTACAAAAGCGGTTGACACGTTCCGAGCGGACAGTGGGACAAGCGGGAAGCAACGCGGGGCTACTATCTACCTTCAACTGCCTCCGGAACATCTCCGGTGCGCGGGAAAGGCGGGTGTACACTCCGACAAATCAGGAAACCCAGTTGCTGCGGTGAGGGATAGAGACAACACAACGGAGAGACCTGGCAGGGATACGGCGGTGAATGTGGAAAGTGTGTCTACGATTCATCGAAGGAGGTTGGCCATGTGGCGGAAAATGGTTACTCGGCAGTTCGTGTGGTCGTGGGTGGGTGTAGTTACGGGGTTATTGAGCGCGGGGGCTGCTGTGCTGGCGGCAGAGGAGGGGCAGCGCAGCGGGCCAGAGATTCGGCCCGGCCAGACAGTGGTGGTGATCCGGCCGACCAGCTTGAAAATCGAAGCGCAGGAGCTGGCCCAGCTTTCGGGAGGCACGGAGGCGAAGGTCCTCCGGATGCAGGAGGACTGGCTATGGTGTGAAATCGATGCGGGTCAAGATTCGGTGCAGGTCGTGCAGCGACTCGGTGGGCCTCAGGGGAAGCCCGAAGCACGGCAGGAGAGCGAAGGGCAGCGGGCCGACAATCGTCATTTTAAACGGGGATTTGGCTCGTCAAGCTCCCCCTCGCCAAGAATTTGCGGGATTTCTTGTGTTCGCCGGGCGGCCGATTGGCCTTGATCGGGCAGCCAAGGATGCGTATTTTCCCGCCTTATGAAGCTGCGGGAACCGAGGTCCGACTGCGAACATCACCGGCTGGCCCAACGCATGGCCAAGCTGGAGGAAAAGCTCTTTTCGGTGATGCAACGCAACGCGGAGTTGGAAGCGGAGAACGCGAGGCTGCGCAGAGAAGTTGCTGACCTGAAGCAGCAGTTGGCCGCCGCACTGCAAAACCGCCTCTCTCCTACGCGCCAAGAGGCCAGCCTGCACAGCAGATCGCTTGCAACAGGCCCCCCCGCTGGGTCGTTGTCCTGCCACGGGCCTACACACCTTCCGAAAATTTTTTCACTTTTCACGCCCGCTTGACAACGCCCAAGGAGAGATTAGGCTCATCTCTAAGTAGTGGCGGCCCCCCGCGGGCGGGCTGTGTTTGCCTTCTTTTTGCGGCGCCGGGTATTCAAAAAATCCCAAGAGAGCAAAAACTGGCCCTTGGTCAAAACTGCCGGAAAAATCGCCGGCGCGAATCCGTGGCCTTTTTGGAAGGGAGGGTACTAGCATGCACCGAGTTTCTGTCCGTAAGGATCTGGTGTGTGTACGCCCGGAGTTGGTGGGTCTGGCGGTCCTGTTGGCCCTGCTGGCAGGTTGCGGGAACACTCAGGCGCCCGATTCCCCTACGTCTTCCCCGACTGCCCAGATGTCCCAACAGCCTTCGATACCCCAGAACGAACCTTCAATCCCCGAC
Organism: Thermogutta sp.; assembly: GCF_039793925.1. GTDB lineage: Bacteria > Planctomycetota > Planctomycetia > Pirellulales > Thermoguttaceae > Thermogutta. The sequence continues at coordinate 2,681 of NZ_JBAMME010000306.1, forward strand.
CAGATCGTTCGGGCCTGGGAAGAGGCAGGGGCTAAGTTCGGCTGGATGGCCAATCTGAAGGGCCAGTTCGGCTTTGTGGCGACAAAAGAAGAGGGGCTTCGCTGGCTGCCCGATTTTCTAAACGCGGAGGTGGAGTTTTTACCCGCTTTTAAGTTTTCTCGGTGGGAAGACGGGCGCGTGGCGAACGTCCCGCCGCCTGCGGTACCCTTTGGGCTGGACCTTTCCGCAAGCGGCATCACGGATTCAGGGCTAAAGGAACTAGCCGGGCTGAAAAACTTGCAATGGCTAGACCTTACCGACCCTATACTTGGTGAGGC
>NZ_JBAMME010000307.1:0-76221 GCF_039793925.1 Thermogutta sp.
CTGCAGACCATGGGCCGTGGATTTAACCGCAACCGCATCGGATTCTGAGGTGTGAAATTACGGGCAAACCGCATGCGTTTGAAAAAACCACCGATTGGGTTGCTCTCTTAGCGAATAGCAGATGGAGAAACAAACACCCATGACACGGATGGATGGGAAAATGGAGCGGAGAGGGATGCTTTTGCGATCAGCGAAGGTTATTTGCGTTGTGGCTGCTTTGACATCTGGTCCTGGGGCAAAGGCGTTCGCGCAAACCGTTTACGGGTGTCCAACCTGCCAGGCCAATGTCCAATTCTTTGGCCACTATCCCACGCGGTGGCGGCCCTGGCCAGGGGAAACTCGGCCGGACATTCATTTTCCGCAATCGATCGGTGCGGAGCCGATCAAGCGGCCTGCCGGGGAAACTCCGCCCGTTCTACCCCACGAGAAGTTGGAACCCATTATTCCCAAGCCCGGGCAGGCGTTTCCCGAACCAGCTCCTCTGGAGCCGGCAGTTCCTCCTCCTGATCTTCCCGGCAGAGTTGGGCCGGGCGAAATGCAAAACCAACATATTCCACCGGGAGGGACGGGGGTGCCCGCGCCCATGAATGAGGCCAATCTTCCTCCCGGTTCCCCGTTCCAAACGGAACCTCCTCCGACTCCACCGCCGCCGCAGTCGCAAGGATTGCCCAGCTCGGGAGCGCAGCCACCGGTTCCCGTCCCGCAGGGAGCGCCCCCTTCCCCTGCCCCGGCCCCGGCAGTGCCGCCGACGCCGAGCGGTTCTTCGGACGGTAATTCATCAGTCATGCTTCCCGACGGACCGGCCCTCTCCGCGCGAATTCCGGCCAGTGGCGAAACAGCGCTCCTGCCACCAGCCACTACACAGATCCTGCTTCCATCGCAAAGGACTTCAACTCCTCTTGCGAATGTCACGCCGGGTGCGCCTCTTGTGGTCAAAAACCCAACAGTTACCACAGCGCTTACGCCGAACCCAAGCCCAAGGATTGATCCCACTCCGGATAAGCTGGCCGTGAGTCGCGTGCCGGCTCTTCCCGGGCGAATATTAGGGCCTTCCACCACCCCTCTTCCGCAGAGTCAGTTTTTGCCCGAACCCCAGCCTTCTCCGCCTGGCTTTCCGGTAGCGGCATCCGTGAACTCCCCGCCGGCTGTGTCCGACACAGTATGGGCCGAGGATTCCTCGCCAACGCAGTCGATCTCACCGGCCGGTTATGTCACGGCGAGTGGAAGTCCTTCGCCAGGCGTGGCTCCAGCCCGCCCGACCGCTTCTGCCCCGGAAAGCCCACTCCATTCTACAACGCCCGCTCTGGGCGGCTATTGTCCGGTCGAGTTGGTGGAAAACGAAACCTGGATGAAAGGTGAAGAACGGTTCGCAGTGGAACATCGCGGGCAGGTCTACTACTGTGCCGGTGCTGCTCAAAAGCGCAAGTTTCAAACGAATCCGGAACGGTATGCTCCCGTTCTGGACGGTAAAGACCCCGTGGTGTTTTTCGACCAGGGCGTTCGGGTGGATGGCAAGATCGAGCACTGCGTGGTGTATGATGGGCGTCTTTATATGTTTTCCGGCATTCAGTCGCTGGCTCGGTTTCGACAGAATCCCCAGCGGTATGCCCAGCTCGCGCTGAGGGCCAGTCAGTGAGCGTTTCCTGTTACCAGACGGTCCAAAAGCGCTGCCGTTTGCTCTACCATTCGCGATGCGGTGAAATGCTCACGGGCGTAGGCTCCAGCGAGTTCGCCCCAGCGATGACGAAGGCGAGGCTCCAATCGGAGCAATTGGGCTAGCGCTTCCCGTAAAGCGGGAACATCGCCCGGCTGTACCAGGCGGACGACGGAAGAAATATCTTCCAGCCCCTCGAATAACTCGGGGATTCCACCTGCTGTGGAGGCGATGACGGGCAGTCCCAGAAAGAGGGCTTCCATCACTGCGCCGCCCAGACCTTCCTGACGGGATGGAAACACGAAGAGATCAGCCCCCGCCATAAGCTCGAGGGCGTCCTCGCGAAAACCTGCCAGCACTGCTCGACTGTCCAAACCCAGCGAATGGATGCGAGCTTCCAGAACTGGACGTTGTTCGCCTTCGCCGACCAACACGAGAAAGCTTTGTGGGAACTCAGCCGCCAAATCCGCGAAGGCTTCCAGAAGATCTTCCTGCCCTTTGGCGGGTGTGAGCTTTCCTACGTGGACGACGAAAACCGCGGAATCAACTGCCGGTGACAGGTTGAGCAGATTCCGGAGCTTCTCCCGTCCGCGCTGTTTGTTGGCGGTTGCCAGGCGTTTAGGATCTACTCCGTCATGGATCACGGCGATCCGCGACTGGGGGATTCCTGCTGCCTGACATGCCGCCGCCGAAGCCCGCGAGGGGCACACCACGCAATGGAGACCCCATCGATAAAGCCGTCCGGAGCGAAGGGGGAAAATCGTCCGCCGGGCGCCCACGCGGATCAACCGCAGTCCAATGGCGGCCACAAGCCCGTGGAGAATGGCGTGGGGATCATTCATCCACAGGACGTGGGGGCGAAAATCTCGCAGGGTTCGTCGAATCTGCCACCAATTCCGAGGGCCTCGTCCGCGGCCGCGGAGCATTTGCACAGTTTGGGCCGCTTCCTCAAGGTATTGGGCCAAGCGGCTCTGGGCAGGTGCCACGGTAAGCACCCTCCAGTCTGAAGCCACCAAGCCTTCGGCGAGCAGGCGAAGCTGCTCCTCGCCGCCTCCCCATGTGATTTGCGTCGAGAAAAGCAAAATCCGCCGGGAACCTTGTGTTGGCGCGGGAACGCCTTTCAGGTGGGATTGCACCATCTGGGCAATTTCGGTCGTGTGGTACCGGGCTGCCAAAGGAACGGGTTATCCTCGATGACCAATACCTTTAGAAACTCACCGCATGAGCCGAAGCACCACGTTGAGCACGATGGTGAGCACGATGCTCAAGAGAATGCAGGTTGTGATGGGAAAATAAAACGACCATCGTTCGCCCCGGATGTGGATATCGCCTGGCAATCGTCCCACCTGCAAAGGTACAAAATGAAGCAGCCAGAGAATCCCACCAAGGACCATCACCACCAGGCCCAGCAGAATTAGCATCTTTCCCACTGATGAGAGGTCCATCGGCTGATCTCCTCATAAAGCCTTTATGGAACGGTAGAGCTGAGTGACAGGAAGATGACCACGGCACGTCAAACGCTGTTGTTCTCCTGTACCCGCCGGGCCGCTCTTCGGCTCATCCTTCTTTGAGTTTATGCCCGGCGCTCTCCGGGAGGAATCGGCACGTGAAGATTCATGGGCTGGAAGCCGCTGGCCACGGCGGCCGCCTGCTGAAGGGCCTGCGTGACGTAACTTTTCGCCACGTCGATCGCTTCCACCAGTTCTTTCCCCTGAGCGAGCAGTGCTGTGATGGCTGCTGAAAACACGCAGCCGGAACCGTGTGTTTGTGCCTGGGGAACAAGTTCACGATGGAACCACACGAAGCGGCCGTCGGAAAAGAGCACGTCCACGGCTTCGCCATCGACGCCGGGTCCTTTGACCAAGACGTGCCGGGAGCCCCATTGGGCGATGATAGCTGCGGCCTTCTCCAGGGTCCGCAAATCGGAGATGCTTGTTCCGGTGAGCAATTCCGCTTCCCGCAGGTTCGGCGTGAGCAATGTCGCGAGAGGAAAGAGAAGGTCCCGCATCGCGCGCACACCGTCCTCATCGAGGAGCGGACTGCCGCTCTTACTGAGAATGACGGGATCGACAACCAACGGACAGGAGAGTGCCTGAAGGCGGTCGGCCACCGCGTGGATGATCTCCGGCGTGCCCAACGCGCCCGTCTTGACCGCCTGCGGGAGAAGTTCTTCTGTGACAGCATCCCACTGAGCAAGGACAAACTGCGGTTCGACTGTTTGGACAGCCCATACCCCACGGCTATTCTGCGCCGTCAGGAGCGTCACCACGCTCGCACCATAAACGCCAAAATGATGGAACGTCTTCAAATCCGCCTGGAGGCCGGCCCCTCCCGAGGAATCCGACCCGGCCACCGTCACGGCCACTGGAATATTTGGGAAACTTGTCGTCACCTTGTGCTCCTGTTTCTCAAGTTATGTTCCGAAATACCGCGTACTTTATAAAGAGAGTCCAGCGACAGGGCCGAGTCAAGGGTTCCCCCGCGCAGAGTTGATCCACTTTGGTTCCCGAAACGAGAAGTACCGCCACCGCCAGGCCACCGGTATGGGGCGCTACAACTGATCGATCACCCCTGCACACCAGGAGTCGCAAGATCGGAAGAATTCAGAATCCGAGACGTTCGTCCTAGACGTATTCCCAGTCCTTGAGCCAGCGGTAATGATACGGCAGCTCTGCCCAGACGCGGTCCATTTCGCGTTCCAAAAGGGCTTTTTCATGCTGATCGAGTTCGCGACGCTCTTTGACGGCCAGCGCCACGTTATCAACCTGTTCGGGAGTGATCATCCCCGGAATGGGAGCCGTGATCGCAGGGTTGAAAAGGATGTAGCGGATGGTCAATCGGGCGATGCGATCATCCTCCTCACGATACGGGCTGTCTGGTGAGCTGTTGCCTTTGAACAGGGAACCGCTCGCGAACGGCTTGATGCCGAACCAACCCACGTCCATCTTTTGGATCGTTGCCCACAAACCGGTTTCGTCGGTGACCACCTTCGTCTTGGCGGTGTAAGGTGTGCAGATCACTTCTAATTGCTGGGGATATTTTTCGAGCAGCATTTTGATATGGGGACGATCGTGGGACGAGATGCCCGTGAATCGGGCCCGACCCGTCTTTTTGGCCCATTCCAAGGCGGCAATCACGGCCTCGATTTCGGCCTCCGTGTGACGGCTACTCTGCTCGTGACAGGTGATCCGCCAGATGTCGACGTAGTCCAGGCCGGCCTCTTTCAGACCCATGTCAAGACTCTGCTTGAGTTTCTCGAGGGTTCGCCACTCGGCAAAGCGAACTTCCCGCTGATACCAGGAATAGCCGAGGTACATCTTGTCGCGGCGGCCTTTCAGTGCCCGGGCATACGCCAAGACTTCCTGGCCGGTGCACGCATCAATGTAATTAATGCCGCGTTCGATGCAGCGGGTGACCACATCGTAGCGATTTTTCTGGAAGTCTGGATCGTCCAGTGCTGCGCCCAGCCAGTTTCCTCCCTGAAAGGAACTCGGGACAACCTGGTTGAGACGTTTCCAGTGTCCCCCGAGACACACAGCGGAGATCATCAGATTCGTCTTTCCGCAGCGGCGGTACTCCATATCGGGGTTGTAATTGAGGATTTTGCTGGTATCCACATTCTCGGGATTGCCGGCCCTCACCGTGAATGTCCCCTGCAACCCCAGAGCGGTGCTGGCGGCCGCTGCGACGGTCCCCTGGACAAATTCGCGCCGATTGAGTTCGAGTGCCATCGTCCAGTCCCTCCCCAATGAGTGGTCACTTCCCACGCACCTTTGCGCTTCAAAGTGAGAATCCGATGTCACACGGTATCACTTTGTCCCAGACGCCTGGTATAGTAATACACGCGTTGGCCAAATGTCAATCGAGCACTCGGCGGTGCAAGAGCCTCGGTTTCGCCATCGACAGAAGTGACTTGGACCTCTCCAGCCAAGGAGCGCAGCAGTGACCAGGTGCATGCGAATTGGGTTGATCGCGTTTTTTGTGTTGGGAGTCATTCTCGGCAATCGCATTCTTTGGGCAGAGGCGAAAAAACATCCCAACGTCATCGTCATTCTGGTGGATGATTTGGGCTGGGGTGACCTAGGGTGCTTTGGGGCTGCGGACCTGGAAACGCCTCACGTGGACCGCCTCGCCCGGGAAGGTATGCGGATGGTCAATTTTTACGCCAACTGCCCTGTGTGTTCGCCCACCCGGGCCTCGCTTCTGACAGGCTGCTATCCGGATGCGGTGGGCGTGCCGGGTGTCATCCGCACACACAGTAACAATTCCTGGGGTTATCTCAATCCGCAGGTGGAACTGCTTCCCGCAATTTTGGCGCGCGGCGGATATCATACCGCACTGGTGGGAAAGTGGCATTTGGGCCTCGATCGTCCCAACATCCCCACCGCCCGGGGATTCGCGTTTTTTCACGGTTTTTTGGGCGACATGATGGACGACTATTTCAACCATCGCCGGCACGGCATCAATTACATGCGGGAAAACGAGGTCGAGATTGATCCCGTCGGCCATGCCACGGAGCTTTTTACCCGCTGGGCCTGTGAATATATCGAGTCCCGCGCGGATTCAGCCCGGCAGGGCCAACCGTTTTTCCTCTACCTTGCGTATAACGCACCGCATGTTCCCATCCAGCCACCGGAGGAATGGCTGGACCGATACCGCCAGCGCCATCCCGACGCGCCGGAGCGCCGGGCCAAACTAGCGGCATTCATCGAACATTTGGACTGGGGTGTTGGTGAGGTCCTGAATACTTTGGATAAAACTGGCCTGGCCGAAGAAACACTCGTCATTTTCACCAGTGACAATGGTGGCCAGCTTGATGTGGGGGCTCGTAATGGCCCGTATCGTGCCGGCAAAGGGACAATGTATGAAGGCGGTATTCGGGTGCCGATGGTGGTTCGCTGGCCGGGGCAGATTTCCCCGGGCACGCAGAGTGACGCGGTGGCCCTGACCATGGACCTGTTCGCCAGTATCCTCGATGCAGCAGGTGTGGCCACGCCGGAGGGCCGCTCCGGTGTGACGCTGCTTCCAATCTGGAAAGGAGAAAAGAATCGCCTTCCAGCGCGAGACCTGTTCTGGGTTCGGTTGGAAGGGGGTGTGTTCAGCTATGCCGCGCGGCGCGGAGATTATAAGCTCATTCGGCCAGCACCGCAAAAGGGAAAGCAGCCACCGGATGAGCTGTACGACCTGGCCACCGATCCTTACGAGAAGAACGATTTGCGAACGAGCCGCCCGGAACTGTTTCGGGAGATGGTGCAGCTCCTGGAGGAGCATATCCAGTCAGTCAAAGATGTTCCGTGGCGGGACGAACGCGGCTTAGGCCCTGGGGAAATACCCCCATCGACGACAGCCAGTCCACGGTAGGGGAAAGATTGTCCCAACGTCGTTTGCCGTTCTTTTTGTTTTTTTAGTCTTTCAACTCCAGCACGCCGAGGTCATGCTGTCCCGATTGCGGGATCGTGCATTCGAGTGGTGTCGTGTTAGGGTTAGAGTATTTAGCCGGTATTGCCGCGGCAGCGGGCTTCACAATGGCTTGCTCTTTTGTGATGTCTGGCATTTCAGCGGCGTCGGCGGCGGCCTCCACGGCGGCGGTCTTGGTGATCACGATTTTATATTTGCCCGGCATCGCACCATCGCCCGCAGTGAGGGTGGTCAGCACAAACCTCCCTTGACTGTCCGTTTTTCCCACCGCCGCCCGCTGCCCTTCCTGCGGCACGAGCATGACGGAAGCCTCGGACACCGGTTGGCCCTTATACATGACCTGTCCACTCGTTTTCACCGTTGGGAGAGGAGATTTCTTCCCGCACCCCGATACGACAAGAGTTACCATCATCAGAGCGGAGACAACCGTCGCACCTGAGAACGCAGAACGCCGACAAGACATTTCTCCAGCTCCCCAACTTTTCCAGATACCGCGAACCGGGTAGCGCTTAATCGCAGCCCAGCGCCAAAAAGATGTGACACGCTCGAATATCTTTCGAATATCTTTGTGTCTTGGCAAAGATATCTGCCGTGTCATTGACCGAGTTGCCTATGCGCGGCCTCATTTGCATGAGGCGTTATTAATATCACACCTTTTGACCGCAAGGTTTTTCGGGCCGCTGCGTGCACAAGCCGCGGCAATTAACCAGGGGGCTACGCCGGTGCGGAAGTTGCTTAGAAGCTGGGAATGGTTTCCCCCGACGCCATCGACCCAAGCGCCCCCCAAACGCCATACGGGCTTCTCATTTGCACAAATCCGCTGATGCCGTCGGGCTCCGGTGCAGACAGATTCCCAGTGTCAATGGTTTCGCTGACGAATCTAACCGAAGCATCGCACATCAGCACGTTGACGCCGCCAGGATGATTGCTGTTGGGTGGATAGACGCCCCAATAGCAATACTGAGCTTCGCCACAAGCGCAGGAGGGTGCATTCGGAGGCAAAACTGTCGTGATGCCTTGGACGTGGGCATGTCCCTCGGCCCAGTAGCGTCCACGTGTCGCCCAGACGGTCCCTGTGAGCAGGTTGCGGTCGTTGGGATCCACCCGGGTGTAGCAGGTGATGGGACTCTGGCTCAGTCCGCTTTGCATGGCGGCGACACCACCTTTAACAAAGCGGGAGCGATTGGCGACCGCCCCAACAAGCGCTTCGGAAGCGGCAATCGTGTTTGACGAACCATCTGTGATATCCTGGAATCCCCGCCACGTGAGGCGCCCAAAGGGGGACCGAGGATTGGTGGCTAAATAGTTGTTGTAAATCTTATCACCGAAACTCAAGTGGTAGTTGGTGAAACCCTGGCGGGTCGGAGCGGGCAATTGATGCGCTGGTCCGTCCGACGGACAAAGCAAAAGCGATACCTGGCCCTGAATCGGTGGCCAACCTCTTCCAGAGTCTTCGTAGGCATACGGACCAAACGCAGGATAATACTGGCCGCCCACCGTCATGGGTGACGACACTTGTTGCCATCGGGCAGTCTCCTCGTAGTACGGCAAGAGCGATACCCACCCCGACATGTAACCGTAGTTGCACTCGTAATGATTAGGCCACACGCACCCTGTCGTCCCGGCGTTGAATGCACAGAAGACTTTGTGAGCGTCGTGATAATTGTGCAGGGCCAAGCCAAGCTGCTTAAGATGATTCGAGCAGTCACTTCGTCGCGCTGCCTCCCGCGCAGCCTGCACCGCTGGAAGAAGAAGCGCAATCAAAATCCCGATGATGGCAATCACCACGAGCAATTCGACGAGAGTAAAACCCTTGCGATACATAGCGCACCTCCTCGACTCAGAAGACGAGCGACTAAGAACTCTCACTGCGAAACTAGGCCCCCCTTTTTTCCGTTTCGCACGGCTGGGGCCATTCTACAAGCGGACAAAAACACTGTCAAGATTTTGGCAGACTTATCTTGTGCAACTCGTTATTCTGCATGCTCAGCTCATTTTTTTAATTATGAGTCGCGATGGATGTGTCAGCATGAAGCATTTCGTGTGCCAACGGCTTTCGAGATTTGATGTTCTCCCTAACGTATTGTCCGAAGATAACTTGCAACACCTTGGCGTTTTCAGGAGTAGACATCGCGGTTTTTTGCTCAGAAATTGAGCATGTTTCCATGAGAAGTTGGGCAAATACCCATTTGGGCTATTCAATGGCTGGACGTCGAGCAACCCGTCGCTCTTCACCTTGGAGTTCTCTCTGGCGGGCTGTATCTCGCACAGTAGGATAGGATGTGAGGATGGTCACACCAAAAAAGGTGCACGCGTTGCGGTTGGTTGACAAAAGTTGAAGGTTCTCCGGCAGGGGGCCTTGCTCCGCCTGTGTCGCGAGCCCTCGGAATGCCATGTCACTTCTGAACATCCTTTTTCCGCCACTGTGTGCGGCGTGCGGTGAGCCCGTGTTCTGGGACGCGGAGCCTCCCGGGTGGGATTGGGTCTTTGAAGGGCACGTGCGGGCCTATCCAGATCGCTTCTACGAAGCCCTTTGGGAGTGGGGAGCGCCACCGCGACGGGGTGCGAGCAATTTGCTTTGTCCGGCGTGTCTTGCCCAGTTGTCGTTTCCGGCCTGGAAGGCGTGTCCGCGATGTGGAGGAAGGGCCGACGCGGCCAATCTGCTGCCTCACGGTTGCTCGTGGTGTCATCGGCAAAAGTTTGCCTTTACGAGAACAGTCTCATTGGGGCCGTATTGGGGGCCTCTTCGCGCGGTGATCACTGCGATGAAACAGCCCCATGGGAAACGGCTTGCCCAGGCCATGGCCCGCGTGTTCTGGTGCCAGAGAGGGACGCAACTTCGCGAATTGGCACCGGATTGCGTGGTTCCGATCCCCATGCACAGGCGGCGCAAACGTCAGCGACAGATGAATAGCCCGGAGATCCTCGCTGACGTCCTGGCAGATTTTCTGGGGATTCCCACAGGAAAACATGTCCTCTACCGCATGCGGCCAACTCTGCCGCAGTCCTCGCTTAAGCCAGCCCAGCGATGGAAAAACGTCCGCGGGGCATTTTCCGTGGTATTCACGCCTTGGGACCGGATCATCATGGTTTGGACGCGTAAGCGGGTTCCCGGTGCGGGCGATCTCCGTCAAAAAGAGAAGCTTCACCGAGCGGACGACACCGACAAGCAGAGGAGAGAACAACCACGGCGTTCGCCGAGTGTTCATCCCCGGCTGGCCGGCCGTCGGGTGTTGCTAGTGGATGACGTGCTCACGACCGGCGCGACCTGTCACGAAGCGGCCAAGGTTCTTCTCGAGGCTGGTGCCCAGGAAGTCTTCGTGGCCGTCCTGGGTCGAGGGCAAACACCAGCGACAGCCGATTTTGAGCCTGAGCACACCCGGTAGTTAGAAAAACACGTGGTAGAGAGACTAAGCCCGCCGCCTCGGACGGGGGGCCTAATGCAGCAGCTCCAGAAGGTTGGGCGAAGACTCACGCGCCGTGGGTGATTCCGCGGAACATGAAAAATGCCGCCACCACCAGGCAAACCCCGGCGATCGCGTAGTTCCAGTTGACGGGTTGCCGCATGTAGAAAGTCGAAAAAGCCGCGAAAACGGCCATCGTGATCACCTCCTGCATCACCTTTAGTTCCGGCAGCGAGTAATACCGGCTGCCGATACGATTCGCAGGTACTTGCAGGCAGTACTCGAAGAATGCCACCGCCCAACTCGCCACAATGGCCAGGAAAATGGGGGCATTCTTGAGATCTTTGAGATGTCCGTACCAGGCGTACGTCATGAAGATGTTGGAACCGATCAACAGAAAGATGGGCAGCAGCTTCTCCATAAATGTCGTTTTCGCCTCACCAGAAACCAGCTATCCGAATGCGCAGAAAATCACCAACATTGAAGACCTGTGTTAAGGATCATCAGGGCAGACTCGCCCTTCTCGGCAGGGTTGTTGAAGAGGCACCTGCGGGAAGGATGATCAGCACAATCCTACCACTCGAATCGAACGGAATCAAGGGCGAAACAGATATGTCGTATCTTCCAAAAATTTCAAGAGTTACGGCGCAGCGGCGTCATTGGCGGATCCAGTCCACGAAAGCGCCATAGTTTGCGGTTTTATCTGTCGGCGGGGATGATGCCGTGCCTTCTCAGATAATCTAGGACGATGTCAGCCAGTTCTTCCGGAGAATGGCGCGCGGCATCGAGGTGGATCTCGGGATTGAGTGGCGGTTCGTAGGGATCGTCAATCCCCGTGAAGCCCTTGATCTCCCCAGCTCTGGCCTTTTTGTAGAGCCCCTTGGGGTCCCGCGCTTCGCAGACCTCAAGGGGAGCATCCACAAAGATCTCGATGAAATCCCCCGGGTTCATGGTAGCCCGCACCCGATCACGGTCAATTCGGTAGGGACTGATAAAGGCAGTGATGGCGATGATGCCCGCCTCGCAGAAGAGCTTGGCGACCGCTCCGATTCGACGGATGTTCTCTTCCCGATCCTGGGGTGAAAATCCCAGGCCGAATCGCTTGGCAAATTCTTCGCCGTGCCGTTCCCGGAGCATGGCGGGGCTGGCGTTCAGACCGTGGCGGATGTTGTCGCCGTCGAGGACGAAGCTATGGTAGCCGAGTGAATAGAGCCGATGGTCCACGAGGTTGGCGAGGGTGCTTTTCCCAGAGCCGCTTAAGCCCGTAAACCAAAGCACACAGCCCTTGTGGCCGTTCAATCTTTCCCGCTCTTCCCGCGTGACCGCATGTTCGTGCCAGAAGACCTTGGCCTCACCTGTGCTCATAGGTTTCCTCTTGTTGTTCCGCGTAAGTTCTGGTTTGAACCTTCGTTCACTGAGTGCTTCACGCCCGATTCTGGCCCAGCCTCCAACCCAAAATCGGGCCACTGTCCGTTTCTTGTTTTTCGATTTTTCCTGTTTTACCCAACCTACTAAGAACCCTAAGGACGGGCAACTAAAAACACTTATTATGAGGGAATCGATCAATTTAGGAAAGATGCCAAATAGCCGAACGGAAAGCTTTTTTCGATCCCCGGGTCGGGCGGAAGGATTTGGAACGCGAATTCCACCCTTGATGGGCTTAAGTGTTGACTTTCCCGGCGCTGCGGCCGAGTTGATCTTGCCGGCCGAGCGGGTTTTGAGATAGCATATCAATCACTCAACGGTGCGGGGAACGAGCCCCGGCAGACAACGATTCGACCCGAGAGCAACGGAAAGGACGCCGTATGCCGACCACCCTGGGTGAACTCAGCGCCCTCGTTGGAGGGGACCTCATCGGCCCGGCAGATATGATTATTGAGGGTGCTGCCCCACTCGGGCAGGCGGGGCCCCGTCAGATCACGCTTATCGACCGTCCGGAACGGTTGTCTAAAATTCTCCCAAATGAAATTGCCGCAGCCGTGGTTCCCCGCAAGGTGGAAGCCGCTCCTTTTCCCATTATTCGGGTAGAAGACGTCCACCGGGCATTCAGTCTCATCGTGCGGTTCTTTCGACCCCCTCGGGAGAACGAGCGGAAAGGCGTTCATCCGCAAGCCATTATCAGCCCAACCGCGCGGCTCGGTCCTGACGTAGAAATTCACCCGCTCGCGGTGATCGGCGATGATGTGGAAATCGGGGAAGGGTCCACGATTCACTCCGGTGTGCGAATTCTGGCCGGCTGCAAGATCGGACGTCAGGTCACGATTTTTCCCAATGCGGTCCTTTACGAGAATACCGTGGTGGGAGACCGCTGCATCATCCATGCGGGGGCTGTGCTGGGGGCTTACGGGTTTGGATATTGCTGCGAAGATGGCAGGCATGTCCTTTCGAGCCAGTTTGGGAATGTCGTGCTGGGCGACGATGTAGAGATCGGAGCCAACACCACGATCGATCGGGGCACCTACGGTTCCACCACAATCGGCGAGGGTACGAAGATCGACAATCTCGTAATGATCGGGCATAACTGCCGTATCGGCCGGCATAATCTGATCTGCGCGCAGGTGGGAATCGCCGGCAGTACAACGACCGGTGACTACGTGGTCATGGCTGGACAGGTGGGTGTCCGGGACCATGTTCATATCGGGGACGGGGCGGTGCTGGGGGCCATGGCGGGGGTCATCAATGATGTACCTCCCAATGCGCGATTCGTGGGAATCCCTGCCACTCCGGAACGGGAACAGATGCTCAAGCAGGCGGCATTCGCCAAACTGCCGGAGATGCGGCGGCAGCTTAAAGAAATTCAGGAGACCCTTCGTCGGCTGGTGGCCCGGCTTGATCAGTCTGATCAGTCCAAGGAAGCCGCGTGAAGGAGAACTCACCTATGGGAGGCGGACGCGCCACCATCCGCCCTATCAGCTCCAGGGACGCTGTCACGGTCCAATCCCGGCCCCGGCCCACACGGATTGGACTCATAGCCGGCTGGGGACGGTATCCTCTCCTCCTCGCTCAGCATCTCCAGGCACGCGGGTACGAGGTCTGCTGCCTGGCGGTCAGGGACCATGCCGATCCGGTCCTGGCTCAATGGTGTACAAAGTTTGCCTGGATTGGGCTCGGTCAAGTCGGGCGGTCTTTGCATCTGCTCCGCACCTGGGGCGTACGAGAAGCCACGCTGGCCGGGAAAATTCACAAAGTGACACTCTTTCGACCGTGGATGTGGCTGCACCATTTTCCGGATTGGGGCGGTGTGCGGGCGTTTGGGCCGCATTTCTTGTTTCGTTCTCGGGACAATCGGGACGATACGCTTCTGACCACCGTGTGCCGTGAAATCGAGCGTGCCGGGATCACCGTCCGACCCGCCACAGCCTATTTGCCCGATGTCCTCGTTGGCCCGGGGCCACTCACACCGGGGCATTTGACGCGGGCCCAGTGGAAAGACATCGCATTTGGCTGGCAAGTTGCCAAAGAAATGGGGCGTCTCGACATCGGCCAGACGGTGGTCGTCAAAAACCAGGCCGTTCTGGCGGTTGAGGCCATCGAGGGAACAGACGCCTGCATACGCCGGGCCGGGGAACTGTGTGCCTCGGGCGGATTCACCGTGGTCAAAGTCGCTAAGCCCCAGCAGGACATGCGCTTCGACGTCCCCACGGTGGGGACAAACACGCTCGAGGTCCTCGCCGCGGCAAAAGGGGCTATTCTGGCCGTCGAGGCGGAAAAGACGATTCTTCTCGATCCCGATCGCGTGCTGGAGCTAGCGCTCCGCGACCGGATTCACGTGGTGGCTGTGACGGAACGCGACATCGCAGCGGTCGGTTAGCAGGCGGCCAACGGCCGGCAGGTGCGAACACTTCTCGTGCCCCCGGCCTTTCCCGGGTGCGTCGTCGGGCCTGGGACCCTCGCAATTGCCCTCCCACATGTCCGAGATAGCCGATTGCTTTCCTGCGGAGGATCACGCGTGTGGTGATCAATGAATCGGCGTCAATGAGCCGCCATCCCAATGCGAACCTGACAAGCCGGTCCCGCCGGAAGGGCTGTGAGAATCCCGCGAGTCTTCCTCTGCGAGCTTCATCGACTCTCGGTGACCCGTTTGAGGTGTCCATACTGCGGCGGCCATATCCAGGTTTCCTTTTTCCGTCAGGGCAAAGTGATCGGGAGATAGCGGCTGGAGCGCTGGAGGACATTTGCTCCAAGTTCCTTGGGACATTCCGCCGAGATCGCAGGAGAGGGTGGTGTGTGGGCGATTTCTGGCCGTCCGGGGAAGGCCCCGAAAGGACGTGACGGCCTATCCATAACGGTGGCCAGTCGCGCAGGGAGGTAGCGGCTCGCTCGCCACATTCCGGGCGAGAAGCATGCGATGCGTCCGAAAGAAACTTCTGCCGTCCCCACTTTTGCTGTTTTGTTGACAATTCTTTCGCTGGCTGCGTTGGCGGCGAGCCATCCCGATGGCAAGCCCTGCGCCTGGGCTTCTGACAACGGGCCCGTCCTCTTTGCCCCTAGCGAAGCTGATCTGGGAGCTGGCCCGGCCACTGCCGATTCCCGCGACGATTTACCCAGGGCGTACCAATCCGCAGAGATTCAGCGCAAAGTCGGGGACAACCGCAGCGGTTCAGTGTCGTCGAGCGCCGAGTCCGACGGATGGTTTGCCAAGGGTCAGGCCGCAGGCCGGGCACCATTCGCAGCCGCAGCGGACCATTCACGGCCCAGCGACACAGGTTCCGCGCGCAAGGTGGAAGTACCACCGGCTGTGATAACAGCTCCGCGGAATGCTGTGCCCCTTTCTTCCGGCATTTCCACACCGACAATTGTGCCGCCGGGGACAGTGTATTCCCCCTCGGTTGTTCCCTATCCCTACGGAACACCGGCCCCGGTGCCTCCTCTTCAGGAGCAGCCGCGTCCGTTCCTAGGCATTTCGCTGCCTCGTCTCTTCAACCGCAATCGAAGTGCCGAGCCTTCACCGTTTGCTCGATGGTGGAATTCGCTTTGGGGAAAACCTCCGGCGAACGCTCTCCAAGGCCCACCCAGTTCCAGCGCGCCGTCCGGGACCGTGATCGCCGGGCCGGGTGCCCCGGCAACGTCTCCAAGTTGGGGTGGCGGTAGCGGATCAGCCACAGTGATTTCCTCTCCGGGTTCGCCTAGACCTTCCACGACCTCCGGTGGGAACCCTCTGGCCGCGCAGGGATGGTCGGCGTATGCTGTACCCTATGCACTTCCGCCATCTGGAAGTTCACCCACACTCGTGCCGCCCCCACTCACCGCGACACCCGCTGTCCAAACACCAGCGGTTCCAGCCTCAAAAAGTGCTGGGACAGGTGTGCCGGGCCTTCCCTTTGGAGCGAGCGGCACTTCCGATTCCCCCTTCCCAAACACCTTCTCCGGAGGCTGGGGCGCTTCCGCGACAAATCTCTCGGCCACCGCTTCCGGAACGGTGGCTACCGGCCCATCGGCTCACGTCTCTCCACCCGCCTGGCCTTCCTCACCGGGGTCACAATTGCAGTTGCCACCTTATCCTGGAACTGTCGGAGCGAGCTCTGCCAGCCCAGGGGCCAGGCCTTCTGTGTGGGACCGGGTCAAGAAGTGGTGGTCAGACGTGACGGCCCCCAAGGGGGTGCAAGGCCGCGCGGCCCTTTTGCCGCCTGGAGGGCAGCCTCGCCCAGGCGTTTTCCGTGCTTCCCCACCTCCCGCTTCTGATCCTTTTACGTCGCGCACCAGCTCCGTTCCGTCGTGGGCCACCCCTCAGGCGACCGTTTTGCCGAGCGGCTCCCCAGCGGTTCTGCCACCTCCTGCACCGCAACTACCTTTGCGGCAGGCGTGGTGAATGGGCTTTTCGGAGGTGTTCGCTTACCTCGATCCAGGAACTGACGGCGGCGCTAGGCGCCGTCGTTGGGGTGCTTTTTTTGTCAAGCCAAGACGGCTTAGAATGGAACATGCTGGAGTGCGGTGGCTTTGGGACGGCTGGCGTATCTGTTCTTGCCGTCGTCGGGCGGCAGGTGACCGCAAATCGCAAAACTTAAGCACGGTTTGGTGGTCGGTAAGGGACCACCTTTATCTCCAAAAAGGTAACGACCATGGCCTTGGTGACACTTCGTATCGTGGACGGAGTGGATCGCGGCCGGGTGTATGAAGATCTGCCAACCCCCATCACCGTGGGGCGGGAAGAAGGGAATGTGGTGCGGCTCAGCGACGAGCGGGTGAGCCGGTTTCATCTGAAGATTCAGGAAGACCGCAATCGGATTGTCCTCACCGATCTGGCCAGTACAAACGGCACGCGGGTCAATGGAGAGCCTGTCCAGGTGGCGGAGATTCGGCCCGGCGATCTCATCACGCTCGGCAAGACGGTGATTCTGGTGGGATCCCGGCAGCAAATTGCCCAGCGGCTTGCCGAACTTCGCAAAAGGTTGGAAGAGGAGCGTCAGAAGAAAGGCCGGGCGGCGCCGGAGGAAGCGGTTCCCAGTTCTGAATGGAGCTCGTCCTGGTATTCGCCGTCGCTCGATTCGGAGCTTCACTGGGAAGAAGAAGCGGAGAGTCTGCGGCCCATCGCCGAACTCATTCCTCCTGAACTCCCCGCCGATCTGTCTCCCGCTCAGATGGCCCAATTAGCGGAACTTTTACAGTTTTTCCACCTCCGGTTGCGGCGGGTCATTCGCACGGGGACGGTCCATCAGGCCTCCGACGACGAGCATGTGACGCTCGACCAGCGGCAGTGGCAGAGCCTGCTGGACCTGTATGCCCGACTTGCGGAGTACCTCCGTGCGATTGGCGAGCCGCCCCTCTGAGGCCGCTTCAGTATGGAGCGTAGGTCAGCTTTCGTTGCAGGGCGATCCGGAAACAGCCGGTGAATTGTGTAAAACGACGGGCATTCACTCCCAGCGGAGCACGGCGCCCTGGTCCGCACTGGTGGCCATCCGGGCGTATTTCGCCAGATAGCCTTTGACGAATCGTGGCGGCGGTGGTGACCAGCGCTTTCGTCGTTCGGCGAGGACTTCTTCACTGACCAGGACGTTGAGCTTGCGAGCGGGGATATCAATTTCGATGAGGTCCCCGGGTTCCAGGAGAGCGATGGGCCCCCCTGCGGCGGCCTCCGGACTGACGTGTCCAATGCAGGCCCCGGCTGTTCCTCCGCTGAACCGACCGTCCGTGATAAGGGCCACCTTGTCGTCGAGCTTGACACCCTTAATGGCGGTGGTGGGGGCCAGCATCTCCTGCATTCCCGGGCCGCCTCTCGGTCCTTCATAGCGGATGACCACCACGTCGCCGGCCTTCACCTTTCCGTTGATGATTCCCTGATAGGCCTCGGTTTCAGATTCGAAGATGACCGCCGGGCCAGTGAAGCGGAGCATATGGGGGAGAACGCCTGCCGTCTTGACCACTGCTCCCCGGGGCGCCAGGTTGCCGTAGAGGATGGCTAAGCCGCCCTCGTGACTGTAGGCATTTTCCACCTCACGGATGCAGTCATAGGGATCGAAGCCGAGTTGTTCTGGGGTGAGTTCCCGAATTGACCGGGCCTTGCGCGGCACACTCAAGCCCGGCACGTTTCGCTGGCCCCCGGCGGTGACCGCTGCAAGTTCCAGTGCCTCTTCGCTGGCCGTCTGCGCACGGATGTCGTACTCGGCGATATTTTCGCCCAGCGTCTTTCCCGTCACCGTCATGCAATCCAGATGCAAAAGACCGGGACGGCCCCGGGCAATGGCACCCAGGATGGTGTGAACACCCCCGGCATTGTGTACGTCTTCCACGTGGTAGTGGCTGCTGGGCGCGACGCGACAAATATTGGGGGTTTTCCGACTCAGTTCATCGATGCGCCGAAGGTCGTAATCGATCTCTGCTTCTTTGGCCACCGCCATGATGTGGAGCACGGTGTTGGTGCTTCCGCCCATCGCCATGTCGAGAACCATGGCGTTATCAATCGACTCCGCGGTGATGATTTCCCGCGGTAGCAGACCATGGCCCGGGCCCAATCTTTCGAACTGCCACACCATTTCCACAATCCGTTGGGCCGCGCGTCGGTAGAGACGCTTCCGCTCGGCACTGGTGGCCAAGAGCGTGCCGTTGGTGGGAAGTGCGATGCCCAGGGCCTCACACAGGCAGTTCATGCTGTTGGCGGTGAACATGCCGGAGCACGAGCCGCAGGTGGGACACCCGAGGCGTTCCAGTTCTGCCAGTTCTTCCTCAGTCAGTTTGCCATCTTGACGTGCTGCCGCCGCGATAAACACGTCGATGAGGTCCACCTTTCGCCCATCAGGAGCTCGCCCGGCCTCCATCGGACCGCCGCTCACAAAGATCGTGGGGATGTTGCACCGCACCGCCGCCATGAGCATCCCGGGCACAATTTTGTCACAATTCGGGATGCAGATCATCCCGTCGAAACAGTGTGCTTGGAGCATCGTCTCCACAGAATCGGCGATGAGTTCCCGGCTAGGCAGCGAGTACTTCATTCCGGTATGGCCCATTGCGATGCCATCATCGACGCCGATCGTATTGAAAACGAAGGGCACCCCACCGGCCTCGCGGACGCACTCTTTGATAAACTCACCCACCGCGTTAAGATGCACATGACCGGGGATGATATCGGTGTAGCTGTTGCAGATAGCGATAAAAGGCTTGCGGAAATCGTCATCTTGGACCCCAGTCGCGCGGAGCAAACTGCGATGGGGTGCCCGAGCAGCGCCGAGTTTGATTTGATCCGAGCGCATGGTTGACCTCGTTGGTGACTCAATAAGTGCCAGACAACTTGCGTGAAACCAGCGTCCTGTTGGACGCTCGAGTGAATCACAGCCTCGTCTGCGGAACAAAGCACGTCATTTTATGCGACGATCACGGAGGAAGCCAGCCCCGCCCGGATTGAGCTCTTAGCCACGAATAGCAATCTCCCCTGCTAGGGATTCATGGAACTTTTAAATCGGGCGGCGGAGCGGAAGATGAGCGAGGCAATTTCCCGTGAGGAGGCTTCCATCAAGAACGACCACCGGCCTTGTCGCGGGACGACAAGGCCGGAAGGTCCGTAGGATCGGGAGGTGTCGGCATGTCGAACCGGGTAAGGGCTGGTGTAAACGCACTACCCTGACTATTGGTGTTGTTGGTTCTGATATGTCGGGACGTCAATTGTGACAGGGCAACGTGATCACGGGCTGGAGGGCCCTTCTTCATGCTCGGCCACAGCGACAGGCACGGCGATCGCTGTGGCGATAGCGCCACCAACGATCCAGGGGTTTCGCATCCACTGACCGATTCGGGACAGGGCCTGACCGCGACTAATGTCCTGACCAGCCACGATCAGGGTAGCCTGCTGGGCGCCCGGCGGAGCGGTGCGGGGGCTCCACAGCCGGTAGGTGCCTGTCCCATTAGCCGCTGACAAACGATAAACACCCCCGGAAAGGCCCTTGATGGCGAAACGGCCGTTATCATCCGTTTTCACCACTCCCAGAAGCTGCTGCTGTCCGTTTTCCACAGCCACGGTGGTTTGGGGGATGGGACGACCCTCCGGCGTGACGACCTGTCCAAGCAGCACTCCCCCATCATGAAGCGCCACGTCAATGACGCGGGGTGCGGGTGCTGAGGCCGTCTCCCCTGCCCAAAGATAACCTCCCACAAGTACCGCGATTATGCATCCCAAAAACACGCACCAGTGTCTCATTGCTCACACTCCGTATGCGTTACAGATCCGTGCTTTCCTTGCCCGGCGTTGCGGCCCGGTTGTGCGGTGCAAAAGCGAAATGAACCGGACAGCCGACAAAATTGGTTTCATCCACATAGAGCGTATCGGAACCGCTCCGTCCGGCTCTTCAGTCTTTTTCTTGCGCTGGACAATGAGACTAGAAAAAAGTGCCCCAGCACCACATCATAAATACACTTTGTGCTTTTGATGAGCACGATCTTAGCATCTTAAAGTGCTTGCAGCATCGGCAGTTTCCTCTATCAGGATTGAAATTTGGGCAGAATCGCCATATGCTTGTGGGGGAAGGAAGAAGGTCTCGGGAAAAGGAAAAGGAAGTGGCGCGTGGCGAAGCGCGGGAATCACTACGAAGCGGCATTTGAGGCTTTCCTCCGGGATTCCGCTATTCCCTACGTGGCGGTGGACGAGGCCCGCCGGGCCGTTCTGACCGACGGCCGTTCTCTGAAAAGCCTCGATTTCCTGGTGGCCCCTCGCGGTGCCACAACCTGGCTTGTCGACGTCAAAGGCAGGCGGTTTCCCTCCGGTGAAGAGCACCTCCAGTACTGGAAAAACTGGTCCACCCGGGACGATCTGGAAAGCCTGGCTGAGTGGGAATCCCTTTTTGGGGAGGGATTTCGCGGTCTATTTGTGTTTGCCTTTCACATTGTGGCGAAAAGGTTGCCAGTTGAGGAGTCGCTGGTCGTGTCGTTTCGCGGGGAGCGCTACGCGTTCCTAGGGGTGGAATTACCAGAATATCGGCGGTTGTGCCGGGTGATCTCACCCCAATGGCAGACGCTGGCGGTCTCGGCCCGCGATTTTCGGGCGGTCGCTCGACCGGTCCAGGAGTTATTCGGACTCCTCGAAAATAACCACTCCTGTTGCCACCAGGCGTTGCTCGCTCCGGTGTCCTAAGAACCGCTCCAAAATTCCGGCCCAGACCCTGTCACCGTGGATGCCCGGGGGATCGATCAGCGGGCCAGGATTTCGTTGATCGCCTCCGCGAGGGCTGTCAGTTGGAGAGGGACCTCTTTCTGCGTGCCCGCCCGCAGGTCTTTGACCTGGCAGACCTTTTTTTCAAATTCGGTCTCGCCAATCACCAGGGCAACGCGATGCCCGCGGCGATCCGCGTACTTCAGTTGCTGGCTGATTTTTTTGGGTTCGGGGTAGAACTCGACGTTGAAACCGGCCGAGCGAAGCTGGGCCGCCAGCCGAAGGTAATCGTCCCGCCGCTGGGGATCGAAAAACACGAGGAGGATGGGGGCGGGTGTGCTGACAGTCTCCAGCATCCCCAGCTCTTCCATAGCAGCGAGCAGCCGATCGAGCCCCAGAGAGGCCCCTACTCCGGGGAGGGACTGCGTCGTGAAAAGTTCCGCAAGATTGTCATACCGACCACCGGAACATACGCTACCAATTCCCGGAAGGGCGGTCAGATAGGTCTCGTAAATGGTCCCTGTGTAATAGTCGAGACCGCGGGCAATGGCCAGGTCGAGCACGAGATATCCGGGCGACACTCCCCCTGCGGTGGCACCTCGCAGGACTTCCCGCAGTTCGTGGACTCCCTCTTCGCCCACCACGCTGCCCTGGACGAGTTTTTCCGCCTGGGCGAGCACGGCATCATGGTCGCCGTGGATCTGGGTCAATTCCAGGACCGCCGCGGCCTGAGCGGGGGTCAGTCCCACGGTTTGCTCAAGCTCCTGTTTGACTCCTTCGGTCCCGATTTTGCCCCATTTGTCCAGTGCCCGCAGAACCCCCGCCGCACGGTCCGCCAGGCCCTGGCGCTCCAGAAGACCGTTGAGAAGCTTACGGTTGTTGATGCGGATGACAAACTCGTGAAAACCGATGGCACGGAGCAGATCGTGGATGACGAGGGTTGTTTCGATGTCGGCGGTCAGGGAGCGCGTTCCGATCGTGTCGAAGTCGCACTGCACAAATTCCCGGTAGCGACCCCGCTGGGTGTTTTCTCCCCGCCACACCGGAGCAATGTGGTACCGCTTGAACGGGATGCCCAGTTCATTGAGGTGCTGGGCGGTGAAGCGGGCGACCGGAACAGTGAGGTCGAAGCGCAGCGCGACCCAGCGCCCACCGTGGTCCTGAAAGCGGTACATCTGCTTGTCGGTTTCTTCGCCTCCTTTGCCGGCCAGGATTTCCAGATATTCCAAAGCCGGCGTGTCGATCGGGGCAAAACCGTAGGAACGGTACACCCGCCGGGCAATCTCCATAATCCGTTCCCGCGGGATCATCGCCTGCGGCAAGTAATCGCGAAAACCTTTCAGTGTCCGAGGGGGAATCAATTTTTCGGCCATGGTGGCAAAACCCCACTATGGAACATCGTGCGGCGAAACCGTTCCGGCTGGGCGAGCTTCACGCCGTCCGGGAACGGCCAGTCGATGGCTGACGGCGTGGCGACTCCCTCAGGGGAGGACGGGAAGAAGTTCCGGCCGGGGAGATCGCAAGGATCCTCCCTCCCGCGGTCCGAGGAGCGCCTCCGCGTATTCTTCCACTTGCTCTGGAAGCTCAAAGAACTGGTCGTAAACCGCGTTTTCTTCGAACTCGCAAATATCTGTATCGTAATCGCGACAGATTTTCGGGCGAATGGGATAAATCCCGCAGCGGCCGTCCGGCTGCAGTTTCGTGCAGGTGAGAAACACCAGGAGGTACCACTGCCCATTGTCCACAAAAACCGCTGTCCGCTCGTGAAGGAGGAACCAGCGAACTGTGTCGAACTCCTCCCAAGTGCGGGGGCGATCAATCGTCAAAGCGATGTAATGACAGCACTTGGCTGGGCAGTAGAAGCAAAGCGTTTCTCCCGCAGGAATGTCCTTCCGCCGTAGCTGGCCATTGCCCGTCACAGGGGCCGAACGCCGAGTCAGCCAGTAATTCTTCTGCCGATTGTGCGAGTTCATCCCCGATCGTGTGGTTTTTTGGTGTACGCTTCCACGACCAGCCCCCTACACCCTGAGGACGCTGAAGACGACGGACCGGCCCATCGCGGGAATGCTTTCCCTCCCCTTGGTTTTAACCCACCAGCCCCGGCGAGATAAGGGGTGCCCGACGTTTATGGGCGCAAGTGAGCCATTCCTTAGAGAGGATGCTTTCTGTCTTCCTGGGACCCCGCTTTCCTCGTTCTTAGTCCGTCATTCTTTGTTGGGGCTCGCGACATTAAACATTTTGTCGGCATCGCATTAATTAATTTGCAGGACAACGTCTGATCGAAAACCATTGATTGACCTGAGTCCGTAGCGTTACGATAAACGGAGTCGAGGATAGATTCCAACTCGCTTTTTCGCATGCAGGTCAGCATGCAGATTGGGAAAGCTGTTCGCGGTCGCTGGCGCGAAATCATTTTGAAGCGACGCGGCAAAGCATCGGCGGAGGGCCAGCGGGTGAAGTGAGGCTTCCGTGGGGAGGGGAGCCCGATGGCGGGGCAGGCCTCGACGAGTGGGGAACGGTGATGCATTCGGGATACTGAAAGTCGGCCGAAAAGAATGATGTCATTACTGAAACAGGAACACGGGGACGTGGAGCGAGTGCTCTCGGGACTCAGCCGGCGAGCCGCTTGGTCCGGGGGGCCACCGATCGCCAATGTCCTGATGGCCAAGGCCCTCGCCCAGCCGGATCTCATTTCGCTGGCGGCCGGCTTCGTAGAGCATCAGTCCCTCCCTGTGGAACTTGTGGAAAAAGCGATCGAGAAACTTTTCTCCAGCCGGGCGACGGCCCTCGAGTCGCTCCAGTACGGGACCACGCTGGGGCATCCCCGCCTGCGCCGGGCTCTTTGGGATCGCGTCTCTCAGGCGGAGGCCGCGGTGGGACTCCGCCACGCTGGTCCGGAGCAGATCGTCATTACCGCGGGAAGCAACCAGTTGCTCTATCTTGTTGCTGAGGCGCTCCTGGATCCGGGCGATATTGTGCTCTGCGCAACGCCCAGTTATTTCGTTTTCCTGGGCATGATCAAAAGTTTCGGGGCTCGGACTGTCGGAGTGGCCTCTGACCGTGACGGCATGATCCCCGAAGCCCTGGAAGACCGTTTGGCGTGGTTGGAACGTCGCGGCGAATTGGAGCGCGTCAAGGCCATCTACGTGGCCTCCTATTTCGACAATCCGACGGGGCTGAGCCTCGGGCCCGAGAGGCGTCCTGCCCTCCTCGAGGTGGCCCAGCGGTGGTCGCGAAAACATCGCCTCTACATCATCGAGGACTGCGCCTATCGCGATCTCTCGTATTACGAAGAGGAGTGGCCCTCCATCCGCAGCTATGACGTCACCGGCCAGCACGTCGTGATGGTGGGCTCGTTTTCGAAGTCATTTTCTCCGGGACTGCGGGTGGGTTGGGGGCTGCTTCCTCCTGCCCTGCTCGATCCAGTCCTGGTCCTCAAAGGACATCACGATTTTGGATCGCCCAACTTCAACCAGATGGTCATGGCCACGATCCTGGAGGAAGGCTGGCTGGAAGAACATGTGGCTCGGCTGCGATCAATTTACCGCCGCAAACTGGAGACCACTCTCAAAGCCGTGGAGGGCATGCTGCGGCCGGTCGTGGCGGTCAAGTATGTACCGCCTCGTGGCGGTCTGTATGTGTGGCTGCAGCTACCAGAAGAATGGGATACGGGTGTGGAAGGGCCACTCTTCCAGGCGGCCGTGGAGGACGGGGTCGTGTATGTGCCCGGGGAATACTGTTTTCCCGAGGAAGGCGAGCCGACGCTGCGATGTTGTTTGCGTCTGAGTTTCGCCATGCCGGATGACATCAACTTAGAAAAGGGGATGGAACGCCTGGCACGGGCGATCACGCGATGTGGGAGTGCCGCTCCAAGATAATCGAAATGATGGACCGGCCGAAACGTCACGGAGGGAACTTGGATGTTTTTCACCACCATCATTGACCGGTACATCGCCCGGCACTTCTTCCAGTCTTTCTTTGTATGCTTTTTCAGTCTCGTGTGTATCTTTGTGGTCTTCGATTTTTTCACGAACCTGGACGAGTTCCTCCGCGCTGCTGAAGCAAGCGGTGGGCTGCTCAAATTGACACTTCTGTATTATGGTCCCCAATCGCTGGCCTTTCTCGACCGGATTCTTGGGCTTCTGGTGCTCACGGCCGCCATGTTCACGACGGCCTGGCTCCAGCGACAGCAGGAAATGACGGCCCTTCTGGCGGCAGGGATTTCTCGCGCCCGGGCAACGGCCCCTGTGATCATCGGTTCGGTGGCGCTCATTCTTTTTGGGGTCTGCAATCGCGAATTGATTCTTCCCCGCATGATTCACCTGCTTGCCCGGACCAACACCGACCTGCTAGGCGAGAAAGGGTGGCCCATTCAGGCCCGCTATGACAACGAGACGGATATTCTGCTCCGCGGTCGTGCCGCTTATCGAAAAGACTACCGGATTGCGGAACCGAATTTCTTCCTGCCGCCCGGTCTCGACCAGTACGGGGGCCAGCTTCAGGCCGAGAATGGCTATTACCTTCCCGCCACCGCGGAGCATCCTAGTGGTTATCTACTGGATAAGATGATCCGGCCCAAGGATTTAAAGGATAAACCGTCGTTGTATCTCAAAGGACGCCCCGTCATTCTCACGCCCCACGATCATCCCTGGCTCAAGGATGATCAGTGTTTTGTGGTCAGCAACATCGACTTTGAACAATTGACGGGGGGGCGAGCGTGGCGAGAATATTCTTCCACACTGGGACTCATCCGTGGATTGCACAATCCGAGTCTGGACCTGGGGGCCGATGTGCGGGTGCGGATCCATGCCCGAATTGTGCAGCCCCTCCGCGATCTCAATCTCCTATTTTTGGGTTTACCCCTGGTAGTGCGTCGGGAACAGAGAAACGTCTTCCTCGCACTGGGGCTGGGAATTCTTATCGTTGGCCTTTTCACAGCCGTCGTTCTTACCTGCGAATATCTGGGGAACATTTACCTGCTCTCGCCGGCGTTTGCCGCGTGGCTGCCATTCTTTATTTCCATCCCAGCCGCCGTGGCGCAGTTGGACTGGCTCTGGGAATAACGTTCCGAACACTAGCGCAAACATCATCGATTTAGTGACAAATCGCTCAAGTCAGCCGCCGGGAGGGGCAATTCATGGATTGGCCCTGGCGGGGTTACGGCCAGGTGGGGAAACACGGAGGGGAGGGGCCATTCGTGAATCACCCTTACCGAAATTTGACCGCTTCGCTGACCATCACCAGCGGTAGGAACGACACTTTGGCGCTCCCAGGTCTCAATGTGACCTTATGGCGACCGTGGGACACAGTAAACCTCAGACCGAACGGGGCGGCAAGTCCGTTGCATTGACATACCCTCTTCGAAATGAAAGAATTAAGAGTGGCAAAATTGATATCCTCCGGAAGGAATGTTTGTCGATGGCTGCTTAAAGGGGTGACAAAGGAATGGGCTTCAGCAGATGATGGGGAAAAGCAGCGAAGCGAGAGCCTGGTGAGGTCGGGATTCGCTCACGCAGGACGGAAAGCATAAGGGGGCAGGCGAAAAAAGCGGGGCGATGGAGTACAGATAGAAGTTACGTTAACAGCTTTTGCTTTGTCGGGCCGCTCTTCGGAGATGGAGCCGCAAGAAGGGTGGTTCGCCACGCCATTTCGGAACGAAGGCCATGGCGTCTCTTTTAAACACCTTCCATATCTCACGTGAAGCTGTGGCACGGCTGGCCACGTCTCCTGTTGTTTCTGTGACCCGAGGCGTTCCTTTGAGGACTGTTCTCGAGCTGATGCGCGATCAGAAGCTGGGCGCCGTGACCGTCTGTGATCGTGGTCAAACCGTGGGGATTTTCACAGAACGGGACGCCCTCCGCTGTCTGGCGGAAGCCACGGATTTGGAGACCCCGATAGGAGATGTGGCGTCTCCCGGCCCGGTAACCGTGAAAAAGAAGGACAGTTTGGCGGAAGCCATTTCGCGCATGTCCTACCGTGGATATCGCCATCTGCCCTTGGTGGATGAGGACGGACAGGTCGTAGGGATGGTCGATGCGATCAACATCATTCAGTGGCTTGTGGAGCACTTTCCGCGGGCCGTGTATACATTACCCCCAACTCCTGATGTTTTAATCGAGCGTGAAGGGCCTTGAAAGGTAACATCCCATGGAACCTCCAATTTCTTCGACCTCCAACAGTTCAACGCCGGGTGGCATTCCGAAAGGCCAGGGCGTTATGGAAAAACGGGTGATTGAGCTGGAAGAAGCGACGGTGCGATTTGCTGGGGACTCGGGAGATGGGATGCAGCTCGCCGGGACGCAGTTCACCCATACCTCGGCGGTCGCGGGCAACGATGTGGTCACTTTCCCCGATTTTCCGGCTGAAATCCGCGCTCCGCGGGGCACCAAAGCAGGGGTGAGCGGCTTTCAGGTGCACTTCGGTGCCAAGCGGGTATACACACCTGGTGACCAGGTGGATGCGCTGGTGGCGATGAATCCTGCGGCGCTGGCGACCAGTCTTCCGGATCTGGTGCCGGGCGGGTTGCTGATTGTGGACGTGGACTCGTTTTCTCAGCGCGACCTGGAGCTGGCGGGATACAAATCCAACCCTCTCGAAGACGGCACGGTCGCCAATTACCAACTTGTCACCGTGGAGATCACCCGGCTCACTCGCGAGGCGGTCAAGGATCTCGGTTTGACGACCAAGGAGGCAGATCGGTGTCGGAACTTCTTCGCGATGGGGCTGGTGTACTGGATCTTTGACCGGCCACTGGAACCCACCCTTCGCTTTATCGAGGCCAAATTTGGTAAGAAGCCAATCATCGCCGAGGCCAATCGCCGGGCGCTGATGGCCGGCTATCACTATGGGGAGACCACGGAGGTTATCCATCACCGTTACGTGGTACCTCCCATTAAGCTCCCGCCCGGAACATACCGCAATATCGTGGGGAATCAGGCGTTGGCATGGGGGCTCATGGCGGCCGCCCGGCTCAGTGGCTGTGATCTCTTTTTTGCCGGTTACCCGATCACGCCCGCCAGTGACATTCTCCATGAACTGGCCCTCCGCCGCGAATTTGGGGTCCGTGTGTTTCAGGCGGAGGATGAAATTGCTGCTGTGGCGGCGGCCATTGGAGCCTCGTTCGGAGGTGCCATGGCGGTCACCGCAAGCAGTGGGCCGGGGATTTCCCTCAAGCTCGAGGGTATTGGTCTGGCCGTTATGCTGGAATTGCCGCTTCTGGTGATTGATGTCCAACGTGCGGGGCCCAGCACCGGGATGCCCACTAAGACGGAACAGGCCGACCTCCTCCAGGCGATGTTTGGACGGCACGGGGAATGCCCGGTGGCCATCGTGGCTCCTCGGAGTCCTGCCGATTGCTTCGACATCGCCATCGAGGCCTGGCGGATCGCCGTCAAACATATGACGCCTGTCATCATTCTTAGCGACGCCTATGTGGCCAACGGTTCCGAACCCTGGCGGATTCCCAGCATCTCTTCGCTGCCCAAGATTCCTGTGGAACATCCCCAGCCCGTCGAGGGACAGCCCTTCCTCCCCTATGCCCGGAACGAATGGCTGGCGCGTCCCTGGGCTATCCCGGGAACACCGCAGCTCATGCACCGCATCGGCGGTCTGGAAAAACAGGACGGCACCGGAGGCGTGAGTTACGACGGCGACAATCACCAGCGGATGGTGGAACTGCGGGCGAAAAAGGTGGCCCTCATCGCCAAGGATTACCCCCCGCAAATTGTGGAAGGCCCCAAGTCGGGGAAGCTCCTCGTCGTGAGCTGGGGAAGCACGTTCGGCTCGGTGTATTCGGCGGTGCAGGAGCTGTGGGCAACGGGCCAGGATGTCGCCTTCACGCACCTCCGCTACCTCAATCCCCTGCCTCTCGATCTGGAGGATATCCTTTCCCGCTATGAGCACGTCATGGTGCCGGAGTTGAACCTCGGGCAACTGGCCCTGCTGCTCCAGGCGAAATATCTCCGGCCGGTGCATCGGGTGAATAAGGTGAAGGGTCGGCCCTTCACTGTCAACGAGCTGGTGGAGGCGGCGCTGGGAATTCTCGAAGCCGGGGAGAAGGCTCCCCAATCGTCGGAGAATGTGATTGTTGAATATGTGAAGTGAAAGGTCGCTCACCCTGAAAAAACCGAGGTTGAGCCGATCACACAAAAACAGCGAACGCAATTGAAATTCATTCTGCGAGAGGATCCATCCATGTCGGTCGATGCTCTGATCGAAGCAGCTAAACTGACCCCCAACGATTATGCGAGTGGGCAGGAGGTGCGATGGTGCCCCGGTTGCGGGGACTATGCCATCCTCGCCCAGGTCAAGAAAACGCTGGCCAGCCTGGGTTTGCCTCGGGAGAAGACAGTATTCATCTCGGGCATTGGGTGTTCCAGCCGCTTTCCGTACTACGTGAATACGTACGGGATCCACGGGATTCACGGCCGGGCCCCGGCTATTGCCACCGGGCTCAAGTGCACCCGTCCGGACCTTCACGTATGGGTGATCACCGGGGATGGCGATGGACTGAGTATCGGCGGTAATCATTTGATGCACGTCATTCGCCGAAACGTGGATCTGACCATCCTGCTGTTCAACAACCGGATCTACGGGCTGACAAAAGGCCAGTCGTCTCCGACCACACCGCTCGGCCATCCCACCAAGAGCAACCCTTTTGGCACGCTAGAACATCCGGTCAATGCCCTCTCACTCGCGATCGGTGCGGAGGCCACATTTGTCGCGCGGAGTATCGACGTCTACCAGAAACATCTGGCGATGGTGCTGGAAAGGGCAGCTGCCCATAAAGGCACATCGTTCGTGGAAATCTACCAAAACTGTGTTGTCTTCTACGACGGGGCTTGGGAATACGCCACAGATCGCCAGGTTAAGGAGGATCATATTCTGGAACTCGAGCATGGAAAGCCGATGATCTTCGGCAAGAATCGAAACAAAGGCATTCGATTCCGTGGATGTGCCCCCGAGATCGTGGAACTGGGAGACGGCGTCACAGAAGCGGACATCGCTGTCCACGATGAAAAGGCTGCCGATCCCACTCTGGCGTATGTCCTCAGCCGCATGCGTTATCCTGATTTCCCGGAACCGATTGGTGTATTCCGTGCGGTGGAGCAGCCAACCTATGACGGCCTGCTCAACGAGCACATGGCCAAGGCGATCGCGGCCCGCGGGGAACATCGGTCCTTGGATGATCTCTTTCACGAAGGCGACACCTGGGAGGTGCCTGAGAGTGGTTCTCAGTCGTGATGTGACGCGACGCTTTGACCTTTGAAAGACGATGTTAGAAACAGGTACAGGATAGCATGGCGCGGATTATCTGCCCCGATTGTGGCCACGAGAACTTGGCGGGTGCCGACGAGTGCGTCCGCTGCCATCAACCGCTCACCCAGGAAGAGACGTTTGTTCCCCAGAATGAGCTAGAGCGGAGCGTTGCCTACGATCACATCGGCCGGCTGGACATCCGCGATCCTGTCTGTGTATCACCGGAAACACCGGTAGGGGAAGTCCTGCGGCGGATGGTTGCCGCACGCACCGGCTGCGCGCTGGTCATGGAAGGGGCGCAACTTGTGGGCATCTTCACAGAACGCGATGCCCTGCTTCGGCTGAGCCTCGATCGGGCGGAGTGGGAACACAAGCCTGTTCGTGATTTTATGACCTCGCCTGTAGAGACGCTTGAGTTGGAAGACCGTTTGGCGTTTGCGATCCACCGCATGGCGGTCGGTGGTTACCGGCACATTCCGATCCTCAGCGATGGCCAGGTCGTGGGGGTGGTCTCTGTGCGTGAGGTCTTCCGCCACCTCACGCGACTTCTCGAGGCGGGTTGAATAGAGCCCAAGAACGCGTCGGTGCCGCCGTTATGCTCTCCTAATGGAAAATCACCCCAGTGAAGAGTCTAGCGGACGGCCGATTCTGTTCCCGCAGCGGCACGCCGGGTCAGATTCGGAGATTGCGTCGTACCGGCCAGAAAATTGTCAATTGTGGCGGCCGCTCGTAGCTTGTCAAAATAGTCCGCCATCGCCAGGCGCAGCTTCTTTTCTCGAATATCCTCCACGAGGATGTCTTTTACAGAAGCGAAGTCCACATCCACCGGTTTAGTAAAGCCCAGACAGTACAGAATGACGTAGGTTTCCGGTCCCACCTGAATAATTCCCGAGATTTCCCCGGGCTTGAGCGAGAAGGCTTCTTCCTCCAAATTGGGTTGACCGCCGTGTCTCTGGATGGGGGCCACCTCGCCCCGGAGGGCCCGCGTGGCGGGATCGATGGAATACTGTTCCGCGAGGTCGGCGAAATTCTCTTCTGTGGGATTGGCGCGCGCTTTTTCCCATACCTGTTGGGCCCGGCGGAGATTGTTAAGCACAATGGCCCGGCAACGCACCCGCGGACCGTAATTCGCTTCAAACGCCTTTTTCAGGTCTTCCTCCGTCACCTGAACATCAGCGTTGACCAGCTTTTTCAGCGCCACGGCAGGCCAGACGAGGTCGTGCCGATAGATCTCCGGTGTGATGTTCTGTTGCTCACAAATCATCCCCACCCATCGTTCCACGTCAGGCTTGCCGTCGGCCCGCGGGGGGAGATTCTGTGAGGCGAGACGCGCGATTTCCGCGTCCACATCGGCATCGGTGACCGTGAGGCCTTTCTTCTTGCATGCCTGTTCAATGAGTTTGCGGTTGATGGTCAACTCGAGCACTTCTTCCCCATGGCGGTCGATGCAGATCTCACCGAGATCTTCCAGTCGGATCGGCCGACCGTTAATGAGGGCAGCCACGCCAGGCATCTGTTGCCGCTTCTGGGGATCGTTGAGGACATTGACCACCTGGGCCCGTTTTTGAAGCTCTTGAAAGATTTCCTGGGCGACCGTCCGCATCTTGGCGTCGCGGGCCATTTCTTCCAGTTCCGCCCGCACGTCTTCCAGACGTACTTTCACAGGGGGGAGCTGATCCTCGCACTTCAGGATGACGAACTGGTTGGCCACGGGAATAACCGAAGAAATCTCCCCCGGTTTGAGACGGAAGGCCACGTCTTCAATTTCTTTCTGGCCCACGTGTTTGCGGATCGGCTGGATGAGCCCCTTAAGACTGGCGCTGGCCGCGTCCTCGGAATACTGCTTGGCCAGTTCGCCGAACTGGTCGGGATGGGCGACCGCTTCGCTCCGCAGCCGTTCCGCCAAATCGCGCCGGCTAACAACAATCATCCGGGCTTTGACGGCCGGCCCATAGCGACTCTCAAATTCCCGTTGGATTTCCTCGGGCGTGACAAGGAGCTTTTGCCCCGCCAGCTTTCTCAGGGCCAGCATCGGCCAAATGATATCGCGCCGGTATTGCTCGGGCTTGATGCCACGTTCGTCCTTGAGAAGTTTCAGCCAGGCTTCCACAGGCATACCGAATCGGGTGGCCATCCGCGTGATTTCAGCGTCGATTTCTTCCGCCGTGATGGAGATGCCGCGCCGCTGGCACTCCTCCATAATAAGGTACTTGTTCACCACACTTTCCAAAACTTCTTCGCCGTAGCGACGCAGACATTCCCGACGCAGTTCCTCACGGGTGATGGGTTCCCCGTTGACTACCGCCACGATCTGGGGCTGGCTTGATTGTGACGAAACAGCACCCTCACTACGGGTCGGCGAGGATGTTGCAGAATTTCCGCGAGGTGCGGGAGCAGGAATGGCTTCAGGGGTTGAACGGGCAGTGTTCGCGGGACTGGTGCCCGGTCCCTGCGCTGTGGCCCATTCGCTTCCCCAAAACCAGCGAATGGCTACTGCCGCGCCGATAATTCCGAGAGGCACCAGGACGAGTTTCCAGCGGATGTGACGCTTCCCTGCAGAGAGGAATTCCTTTCCTTGCATGTCGGTCCCTCCTGTAACCGAGCGCATGGGGAACAGAGTGGGTCAAGAAACACGCGTCTCCACCGAGACGCCGCAATATAGCACCCCCTGGAGACCAGGGTCAAGGCGAATTTTTTACGAAGGTCCCGCGCAAGTCATCCGGGAAGAATCTTGCACCGCAGGGGCAATTGATTGATCGCGTGGAGAGCACGGTGCCCGCGGACGGGTTGATCAGACTTCGGGTATGGCCAATTCATGAATTGCCCCAACCGGCAAAGCAATCGAATCAATCAGTTGAACCGGTGAACCAGACACGACTCGCGGAGAGCGAAACTTTGCCACAACAGTGCCAGGCAACGGCGGCCCCGGTTCAGCTCAGGGGCGTGAACTGACAGGGCGGGTCGAGGGATTGCGACCCACCGTCCCCGGGTGCGGAGATGGTCACCAGGTCCAGGGCCTGCGCCATCCGCTGGAGAGTAGTGTGAGAGAGATAATCGTGCACCTCGCGGTGGACCATATTCACCAGATCACCCAGCATGCAATTGGCTGCTCCGTTTCGGCAAATCGGCTCGCCCAAGAGGCACCCTGCTGTGGGAAGCGGTCCCTCAATCGCCTGATAGATTTCGGCGAGCGTGATCTCCTCGGGCGGGCGTGTCAGTTCAAAACCACCGTGAGGGCCCCGTACGGAGCGCAAAAGACCCGCCTTGACAAGACGTTGCATGACCTTGGCGAGATGGTGCGTCGAGGCTCGGAGGACCTCCGCGAGGCGTTCGGTCGTCCACCGCTGTGGCGAACGCGCCATCACTCCTAGTGCGTGGAGCGCCAGAGATGCGGCTTCTGAAATACGAACCAAACCGGTCATGGGGTTACCTCTTTCGCAAGGGGAATGCCCAGAGCGCTGGACAACCAACCGCCAGTGTCAGCGGAACGACCAGAACCGCTCTACTACCGATTGCAAAAACAATTTTTCAAATCCAGAATTTGTCGTACCATTGATACCTAAATTATACGGCCGCAGACCCGCCAGGCCAAACGAGGTTGCTTATTGTGGGAACAGAACGAGGCTGAAAAGACAACGCCGGTTGTCGATTGGCCGTGATTACCCGGGCTCCGCTGGCGGTCCGGTCAGTTCTTCGAGAATGGCCTTCAAACGCACGAAAATCGTTTCCGGCTCAGCCATCCTGCCCGGGCCGGTCATACCACAACTGAGGTAGCCCTCCTCTGGATCAATGACGATGAAACCATCTTCCCGCAGTCGCTGGACATTTCGCTGCACGGCCGGTTTCTGCCACATCCGTGTGTTCATGGCGGGGGCAATCACGATGGGACCGGCAAATGCCAGAACCGTCGTGGAGAGCAGATCATCGGCCAATCCCCAGGCAGCCTTGGCCAGAAAGTTCGCCGTCGCCGGTGCCACGCAGAGGATGTCTGCTTTCTCCGCCAGATCGATATGCGGATGTGCGCTCAGCGGAGCCCACATATCGAGCGCGACGGGCCGACCTGTCAGCGCTTCGAACGTTTTCGGCGCCACGAGCTGAGTTGCGGCCTGGGTCATGATGACGGTGACACCGGCACCGGCCTGGACGAGACGACTCACCAGGGCTGCCGTCTTGTAGGCTGCGATACCCCCGGTCACACCTATGACTATCTCACGCCCTTTCATAAGGAGCTCAAACTGCGTGGCGGTTGATCCGATTGGTCGGCCACAGTGCGAACATTGCCGCCCATATCGAGGTAGATTTTATCCTCCATGATCTCCCGGAGGACGATCTTCATGCGATCTTTGGTGTCCAGATCGACAAGCGGCGGGGCTCCCTTCATAAGCGCCACCAGCCGTTTTTGAATGAGGGTGGAGAGCTTGAAACGGCCTCCCACCTTGTCGATGAGGGCATCATCTTTGAGTTCTTCGTACATGGACCTGACCTCCTGTTTCCGACTGGGAAAGTGCTGGCTGATCGGTTTCGGTCTCGCTTGGGGGAATTCCCGCTTCTTTTTTCAGGATGTCGCAAATGGCGCGGACGGTGTCATCCAGTCGATCGTTCACGACACGGTAACGGTACCGCTCGGAAAGCCGTAGCTCCTCCGCTGCCCGTTCCAGACGCAGCCGTACGACGTCTTCCGGTTCCGTACCGCGTCCTCGAAGTCGCTTTTCCAATTCTTCCCAACTGGTGGGCAAAAGAAAGATACTCACGGCGTCGGGGAATTGCTCTTGAACAGTCAGCGCTCCCCGCACATCGATGACCAAAAGCACCCACTTACCTGATTGTAATGTGGCCAGAACCGGTTCTTTCAAGGTTCCGTACCAGTGGCCGTCCTCGAACACCTGGAAGCATTCCAGAAAGGCCCCCGCCTGTCGGAGTCGATCGAATTCTTCCGGGGTGAAGAATCGATAATGAACACCATCGATTTCCTCCGGACGACGAGGCCGCGTGGTGGCCGACACACTCCGCACGAGTGGTATCGGGGATTCTGCCAGCAGCCGATTGGCCACCGTGGTCTTACCCACTCCCGAAGGCCCGGAAAGGATGACAATACGTCCGGGGCGATGTTCCGGCCCCTGTGAAGGACGGTCACTCGACATTTTGGACCATTTCCCGCAGCCGTTCCACCTGGGTTTTCATGTCCACCACGCAACGACTGATTTCGGCGTCATTGGCCTTAGCGCCCATCGTATTGATTTCGCGGAACATCTCCTGCGTCAGGAATTCCAAACGTCGGCCCGGCGTCTCGTCGCCAGGTTCCTCGAGCACGGAGAGAAACTGCTGGATGTGACTGCGCAGACGAACGATTTCTTCCGAAATGTCCGCCCGTTCCGCGAAAAGTCCCGCTTCTTTCAGAATGTCTTCCGCCTTGAGGACTCCTGCCGCTTCCCCCAACAATCGGGCCATTCTCTCCTGGAGCCGCTGCCGATAATTCTCGACCACCAAAGGTGCCCGCTGCTCCACCTCTTCGCTCAGAGAGTAGATCCGCAAACACGTGGCCCGCATGTCCGCGGCCATCGCATGGCCCTCACGAATGCGCATCGCCTGGAGTTGTTCCAGGGCCTCAGTGACCACCGTCAGAAGCGAGGGCAGGATTTCCGCCACATAGGCCGAGGGATCAACCAGCTCGCTCACAATGCCGGGAAGCATCAGGAATGGCTCAATGCCAGAAGGCGGCGTTAAACCGGCATTCAGAGCCGCGGCTTCCACCTGCCGATAATACCCCAGCAAAACCTGAGAATTGATCCGGTAATCTCCGGGACGAGGGTGCCGATCCAGAAACAGCGTGACCTGCACTGTGCCGCGGCGGATCTGCTTCCGAACGAGGTTCTCGATCGCGCTCTCAACCGCCGCAGGGAGACCTTCGTTACAGCGGATCAGTACTTTCAAAAATCGATTGTTGACCGCACGGATTTCCACCCGGAAGGACGTGTCGTCCTTCTGCAAGCGGGCTTCGCCGAAACCGGTCATGCTGGAAAGCAATCGAGCTACCTCCGCACTCCGAATCAATAACCTGCTCTGCGACGGTCAATTCGCCGTGGGACGAATCACTCTCAACTGGGGATTTTGAAACAGCACAGCCTTTCGCCTTCCGCGCCAGAGCACTCGAAAAACGTGACAACGTTTGTCAAACGAAAGTCCCGGCGGGACGGACCGTTCTGTTCCGTTCATGATCTACTGAGATGTGGGGGCGGCCGGAGCGCCGCTGCCGGGATTGTCCGTGGCGCTCCCTGTTCCCTGGCCAGACGGCTCGGGAAGTGTTGTGGGTTCCAGGGGGGCAGAATTGGTGACCGTCGGTGCCGTGGGTCCCAGGTCAAGCCGCGATCGATGGGTCCACCGGAAATACAGGTGGCTGAGGATACACAGACAAATCCAGAAGGCAGCCACCCCGATCGTGATCCGTGTGAACGTATCCCCGGCCTTGGCACCGAACGCACTCTGGCCGCCGAGTCCTCCAAAGGCGCCGGCCAGTCCACCCCCGCGCCCCCGCTGAATGAGCACCAGGAGGATCATGAAAATGGCCGTCAGGACCAGCAAAATCAGAATGAGAAATTTCATAACTTCACCGCATTCCTCGGCACCTCAGGCCCCCACTTTGACCTTTTGGGCGGCCGCGACTATCCCCAAAAACTCGTCAGCCTTGAGGCTTGCACCGCCGATCAGGCCGCCGTCCACATTGGGCTGCCGGAATATGTCTCCCGCAATCGCTGCCTTGACACTTCCACCGTACTGAATTCGCACCGAATCTGCAACGTCCCTTCCGAATCGCTCTGCAAGGAGCCGGCGGATTTCGGATTGAACCTCCTCGGCCTGCTCGGGAGTAGCGTTTTCCCCTGTGCCAATCGCCCATACGGGCTCGTAGGCGATGACGCACTGGCGCATCTGCTCGGCTGACAGGCCGGAAAGGCTGCCATCAATTTGACGACGGACCACCGCGAGGGTCTTTCCCTCCTTTCTTTGTCGAAGTGTTTCTCCCACACAAATGATCGGTTGCAGACCACACTCGAGAGCGGCAAACACTTTTTCGTTCACAAATTCGCTCGATTCGCCCATCGCCCGACGTTCGCTGTGGCCGAGAATCACGTACCGGCAACCCATGTCCTTCAGCATGGGGCCGCTGATCTCCCCGGTGTAGGCTCCCTTCGGCTCGGGGTAAAGATTCTGGGCTCCCAAAGCGACCGGGCTTCCCACGAGGGCCTGGGCTACTGCTTCGAGATAAACGAACGGGGGGCAGACCGCGACGTCCACACCGGGGTAAGCGCCAGCCCCTTCCGCGACAGCTTCGGCCAGCGCCACAGCAGAAGCGCGGTCCATATGCATCTTCCAGTTGCCTGCAACAAACGGACGGCGCATGGTACGCGATCTCCTTTGTCCTGCTCCAAGGTGCCGAAGGGCGAAGCGTCCCCCGAAAAAAGTTTCGACGCCCGCCAGGCGCGGCGCGACAAATACCGCGCATGGCTTGATGGAAAACCTTTATCTTCCCCGCTTTGACCCGATCTGACAAGTAGGCACCAAGCCGACCATCCCCGCTCTTTTCGTGAGAAATTCAGGAAAGGGAATCGCGTGGCATGGCCGAACCGGTCGAACCGCGGTCGGGGCAATTCATGAATTGTCCCTACGATTTCCAAAGCCTGCCATTTTCGCTCACACCGTTTGAATTCAAGGTGATTTTAAGAAATTGGAACGGCTTCCCGCAGCGCTTGGTCTCGGTGTCTGTTTACGCCGTGCAACAGGATTCCACGAGGGAGGCTCCGGCGCTGGCCCGGCAGATGTACACGCTGGGTTCGTTGCCCGTTTTCTGGTGATAGATCTCTGCCACGGTCTGGGAGAATCTCTCCGCCACCGCGGTTTCCACGAGGGCCACGGCGCACCCACCAAAACCAGCTCCGGTCATGCGTGCCCCCAGACAGCCCGGTTGCTGGAGCGCAATCTCCACCATCGCGTTGAGCGCCGGACTGGAAACCTCATAGTCGTCCCGCAGGCTCTCATGGCTTTTCACCATCAAGCGACCAAACTCCCGAAGATCGCCCGTTTGAAGGGCCTGAGCCGCTCTGAGTGTGCGGTCGTTCTCCGTGATCACATGGCGAACACGTCGCCGCGTGATTTCGTCCAGTTCGTTCGCCCGTCGCTCGAATTCCTCGATCGTGATGTCGCGGAGGGCTTTCACTCCGAACTGCCGGGCCGTACGTTCGCATGCGGCGCGACGCTCGTTGTAGGCAGAATCAACCAGCCCGCGACGTGTGCCCGTATCGAGGACGACAATCCGCGCGGTATCCGGGATGGGCACATGGGTCAATTCCAGCGACCGACAGTCAATGAGAAGGGCATGTCCCTCCTGGCCGCAGGCCGAAATGAGCTGATCCATGATGCCGCACTGGACCCCCACCCACTGGTTTTCCGCCTTCTGTGAGAGGAGGGCCATTTTGACCGGATCCCAGGGGATTTGGGCAGTTGCACAAAATGCTCTGGCACAGGCCACCTCAAGGGCTGCGGAGGAAGATAAACCTGCCCCAACCGGCACGTCGCCTATTATCACGCCTTCCCACCCCCGCAGAAAAAAACCTTCTTCCTGGAGGGCCCAGGCCACGCCCTTCACATATTCCAGAGACCCCGAATCGGTATAGCGAATGGCATCCAGGTGGAATTCCCCATATCGTTGGGTATCCGCAAAATGAACCTTAACCCATCGATCGGGACGCCGTCGCAAGGCGATCCACGCCGCCCGGTCGATGGCCATGGGAAGCACGAAGCCGTCGTTATAGTCGGTGTGCTCGCCGATGAGATTCACACGCCCCGGGGCCCGCACACACACATCGGGAGTTCCCTCCCATTTTTCTTCAAAAAAGGTGACGAGACTCTGTAAATCCACCTTCATGGCTCGCAACGAAGACTGAAAAATTCAACGATGCAACAGATCACCGAGACCCCTTAAGCAGACACAACGAGTTGCACTCGGATTCTCAATTTTCAACCCCCTAAAACCTCTGCCGCGGGGTTTAACGCGCTTTCTTGAAAGAGACACAATTGTGGTATCGTGCCCGGACAAACTACCATCGTCAAGATAGCCCCCCAGACGGGAGCTTCCCGCAAGTGTCTTCAGGTGTTCCCTGAGTCGGATGGTCAAAAACCTCAGGTTGACGGCTGCCCAAAGCGTTGACAATGGACCTTGAACCAGGCCTCTCTCAAACCACAACGTGGCCCGAAACGGACCCGCTAGTAGGGCTGGAACCTGTACCCAGTTCTGAATTGCCATTGCCCATTCTAGTGACAGGTCTGGCGGGGGTGGCAGGCTATCATGCCTTTCGATGGCTGTCCGCGCGGTATCCGGGCCAGGTGTATGGGCTGATTCCTTCTCGAAACCCGCACGTGCGGGGAGTGAACATCCTTTGTGGCAATATTGAAGATCGGGTGTGCCTGGAAGCCCTTTTCCGCCAGTATCAATTCGCGGCGGTGCTCGATGCGGTGGGCAATTGTGCCCTCAAACCATGTGAGCTTGAACCCAAAATCGCCTGGCTGATCAACGTGGAGGGACTGAAAAACATCCTGCAGGCGGCGGGGCACCAGCGTCCGCGAATTGTGCGACTATCGGTAGATCTCGTTTTCTCTGGGAAAAAAGATGGAGGATATGTTGAAGAAGATCCGCCGGATCCCGTCAGCGTGTACGGCAAAACCATGGCGGTGGCGGAACAGATTCTCCTGGACGCCGATCCCACGGCCTGTGTCCTGCGGATTTCGCTTCCCATGGGACGCAGCCCCAATGGCCATGCAGGAGCCATCGACTGGATCGAATCGCGGTTTGCGGCGGGCCGGCCGGCCACGCTCTATGTGGACGAGATTCGTACTCCCACGTATGTTGACTGCCTAAGTCGTGTATGCTGGGAAGCCTTGCGACGGCCGATGGCCGGCATCTTTCACGCCGGTGGACCGGTCCGACTAAGCCTCTACCAGATCGGACAAATTATCAATTGCGTGGGAGGCTATGATCCCGACCTTCTCTTTGGAATTCCGCGGCGCATGGCCGGCCCGATCCCACCCCGAGCAGGCAACGTGGCGATGGACAGCTCAAAGCTTGCCCGGACCTTGGGCTACACCCCTTTCTTGCCCTGGCCATTCGACCAGCGTCTGCTGCCCACTGATCGAGAATGGCATCGGCGGAGAGAGACCATACGGGACGAGGAGGGAAGTTTGGGGTGTTTGCGTGACGCGGGTGCCATAGATAAACTGTTGTGTCAGCCACGCAAACTGGAGGAGATGGGTTTGGCGGGTGCCCTCCGGTTGCCAAGGCAAATGGGGGAAACTTGCGGATATTGACGAAACCGCAGTAAACTCCAACATCAAGTTAACCGACAAAACAAGCGAGAGGTCAATGCCCGCTCTGCAGAGCGGCGGCAGGCCGGCTGACAGGAGAAAGGGAAAATCCCGGGTGTACCTCGTGGCGTGCCGGGCTGGTGCTACTCGGCGCGTTTTCCGGGCGACAAGGGGCGAAGGTGGCACAAGTTCACAGCCT
Source organism: Thermogutta sp. (assembly GCF_039793925.1). GTDB lineage: Bacteria > Planctomycetota > Planctomycetia > Pirellulales > Thermoguttaceae > Thermogutta. The sequence continues at coordinate 40,857 of NZ_JBAMME010000307.1, forward strand.
ATGGTGTTCATAAAAGAGAAGAACTTGGCAAGAACCCAGCAACGGCCCCGCTGCAAATTGGGCAGTCACTCGCATCAGGTGACCATCTCCGTGTGCTTTTGAAGAGGACCTTCCGGTGTTGCGACTTTCGGTGATCATCCCCGTTGTCCGCACGCTGCCACGCCTTGAAGACACCCTCGTTCCTGTCCTGGAGTACGGACCGGACGGATGTGAAGTGATCGTGGTGCTTGATCAGCCCTACTCCGATCCGTATGGCCTGGAAGGGGAAATTACTTTTATTCGAGCGGGGGAAGGATTGCAGCTTGCCCGGGCGCTCAATCTGGGCTGTCGCGCGGCAAATGGCGAATGGATCCACTTTCTCCCCTGTGGTAATCTCGTGGCGCGGAACTGGGCGCAAAACGCGCTTGCCCATGCTGCTGACCGACGCATCGGGATCGTGGTTCCGCTGACGGTGGATGCTCGGGATGAGTCGCGGATTCTCGCGGCCGGGATGGGCTACGATAGTGCCGGACAGCTCGTCCATCTCCAACAGGGGGTTTCTGTGGAGGGGACGACGCTCGCCCACCGCAGCCGCGTTTTGCCGCACTTCTCAGGGGCATTTTTCCGCCGGGACATCCTTTTGTCGCTTGGAGGTGCGGACGAGTCGCTGGGGGACGGCTGGGTCCTTGCCGACGTGACCCTTCGCTTTTTCCGCGCCGGTTTTGCCAGTGTTCTCGAGCCAGCCTGCGTGGTCCGGGGTGATCCCGCTCTGGAACCTGTGGGCTTCGACTACGCGGCTGCCCGAGATGCCGAGCGTTTCTTCTGGCGCTGGAGCGATCGCCGCGGCTCGACGATTCTGCGGCATCTGGCCCTGCTGACCGGTCAAACACTGGCTGCTCTCCCTCGAGGACAGCTCTGGCCGCACGTGGCCGGACGGCTGGCCGGCTGGCGAGGCAGCGCCGCCACAGCGCTTGTCAAAAACAGTGGCCCCCTGCGATCAGCCATCCGGCAAAATGTCTGCGAGCATTCACCAGCGGAGGCCAGCTACATCGCCAAAGCGGGTTGATGACAAGAACTGCACCCGGCCCGGAAAAGCAGCCGCCGGCCACTCCGGTTTGCAGGGCGATCAAATGGTGGGTTTTGCTGCGACTCGCTTCAGTAGCAACCGAGCTCGATTGCCTGATCGCCCGACGATTCGTCCTCATCAAAGTTACTCACCGGTCACCTGGGCGGGATCGGAAATGACGTCCTCGATGCAGATGGCTTTGTGGCCCTTGAAAATGCCGGGGCGGGCAAGAAATTTGGGGATGCCTTGCACCCGCACAAGAAGCGGTGTGTGGATGTCTTTTTTGGTGGTGATGATGTCACCCACCCGAAGACCGATGAGGTCCTGCGTGGTGATGGTGGTCCGTGCCAGTTGGACGACAAGTTGAACAGTGGAAGTACGGAGAGCCCGACCAATCCGCTCCGCAGCATCGGGACTGACCTGCCGCTTACCGTAAGATGCCCAACTGTTGGCGGAGAGTTTATTGGCGATGGGTTCAATGCTGTTGTAAGGGATGCAGAGGTTGGCCATGCCGCGGACTTCGCCCAGCGCGAGTTCGAAGCTGACCAGCACAATCACTTCGTTGGGGGGCACAATCTGAACGAGCTGCGGGTTGCTCTCCACGCGGACGACGCTCAATTCCAGAGGCAGTACATTTTCCCAAGCGCGTTTCAATTCCTCCAGAAAAAGGGAGGTGATTCGTCCCACAAGTCGCCGTTCAATTTCCGAGAGCGGCCGTCGCGTGATTGGTGTGGGTTCGCGACCACCCCCCAGCAGCCGATCGATCATCGGATAGAGGATGGTCGGATTGATGTCCAGGATGAAGTGTCCCTCCAGGGGCTCTGCGCGAATGAGGTTGAAACACGTGGGATTGTCGAGGCTGAAAACGAATTCGCTGTAGGTCAGTTGGTCCACGCTGGTGAGCTTCACTTCCACCATGCAGCGAAGCATGGCAGAAAGACCGGCGGCAAAATTGCGGCTGAAGCCCTCGTGAAGCGTCTGGAGCGATCGCATTTGCTCTTTGCCGACCCGCTCCGGACGCTTGAAATCGTAAGTGATGATCTTTTCCCGAGGTATTCTGACCGGCGGCGGTGGTGGCGAAGAAGCCGCCGGCGCGCTGGAAACATCGCGGGGAGCCTCGGCGGGCTTACCTTTTCCGACCGACGCGAGAAGACTCTCGATTTCGGCCTGTGTCAGAACCTCGTCGGACGACATGCGATCCTCCGCCTCCAACACCTCCGTGTGAAGATGCCGTCAGCAAACTTCGGTACGCGGTTCTCAGCCGGTGGGAAATGATTCCCCGGGCCAGGATGCTTTTTGTGTCATTCCCGCACCTGACCGTTGCCGATGACCACGTACTTGTAACTGGTCAGTTCATTGATTCCGCAGGGACCGCGAGCATGGAACTTATCGGTGCTGATCCCGATTTCCGCACCCAGCCCGAATTCGCCGCCGTCGTTGAAACGCGTGCTGGCATTGACCATTACGGCCGAGCTATCGATTCGTTTGGTGAACTCCTGGGCGGCGATCAGATCACGCGTCACAATGGCCTCTGTATGCTTGGAGCTGTATTTGTTGATATGTTCGATTGCTGCGTCCAAATCCTCAACGACCTTCACCGAGATGATGGGACCCAGGTACTCGGCATAATAATCGTCTTCTGTGGCAGGTTTAGCAGCCGGGAAATGTTGCCGGGTGATCTCATCACCCCGGATTTCAATACCGCGCTCGGCAAGCGCCTGAAGAATACGGGGCAGGAGTGTGCTTGCCACAGCCTTGTGGAAAACGAGCGACTCCGCCGCATTGCAGACGCCCATCCTCTGACATTTGGCGTTGACCACGATCCGCTCAGCCATCTCTGGATCGGCGCTGGCATCCACATACACGTGGCAGTTACCGGCGAAGTGCTTCATGACCGGCATTTTGGCCTCCGCCGTCACCCGACGGATGAGGCTTTCTCCACCGCGGGGGATGGTCAGATCGATGTACTCCGGAAGATTGAGAAAGTGTCCCACGGCTTCCCGGTCAGGCGTCGCCACAAGCTGGATGGCATGGGTGGGAAGTCCCACGTCCGCCCCGGCCTCCATCATGATGTCCACAATGGCCTGGTTGGAGTGGGCAGCTTCTTTCCCGCCTCGTAAGATGACTGCGTTACCGCTTTTCACACAGAGTGCCGCCGCGTCGGCCGTCACGTTGGGTCGGGATTCATAGATGAAAAAGATCACTCCCAGGGGGACACGCACCTTCTGCACGAGCAGACCGTTCGGCCGTACCGACGACCAGATCACCTCCCCGATCGGCTCCGGGAGCATGGCGACTTCTTCAAGAGCGCGGGCCATGGCCTCGATGCGGGAAGGCGTCAGCTTGAGACGATCGATTTGAGCGTCTGTTAAGCCGAACGAGGGCGCAGCAGCTAGATCCTTGTGATTGGCGTCCGTCAGCGCGACCATCCGCTCTTTCATCAGTTTGGCGCAGCGATACAGCCACTGCTGTTTCACCGCACCGCTGAGCCGTGCCAGTTCAACTGAAGCCGCGCGGGCACGCCGCGCCACTTCCAGGCAGTATTCTTTAAGGTCGAAAATCCCGTTGTCGTTACTCATGGTTGCGAATGGTTGTTCCTGTTGCGAAAATGGTTTGGCTTTTTCATTGACTTCCGAGCGGCTGCTCGGCGGCGAACTGTCTAGACATTCCCTTGAGGAAGTATCCCGATTTCCGGCCCTGCCGTCAACCGACGTTTGGCGGGGTGGCCACGCAATTGTCACCGCCCTGCGAGGGGATCAGGGTTGGGCGAAAGCCCAAGCCCCGGGGCGACTGATCGCGCAGCACGTGCTAAAATAGGGCGTTTACGCATTCATGGAGCGGGGAATGTCATGGCACGCTGGAAAACAGTTTCGATTGTTGGGGTGGGATTGATTGGGGCGTCCATCGGGCAAGCCCTTTTACGACGGCGGCTGGCTGATGATGTCATTGGTATCGCCCGACGGCAAACGACCCTTCGTGCCGCCCGCCGCGTTAACGCGGTCACTCACACCACGATTGATCTGGCCCGAGGGGTGGCCGAAGCCGACCTCATCGTCGTGTGCACACCGGTCGCCACCATCCCAGAACTGGTGCGCCGCGCCGCGGAACACTGTCCCGAGGGGACCCTCATCACCGATGCGGGCAGCACCAAAGCCGCAATTGTGGCGGCTCTTGATAACAATTTGCCGCGAGGTTGCCGCTTTCTGGGGTCCCATCCCCTGGCGGGGAGCGAAAAAACCGGCCCCAGTTATTCGGACGCAGAGCTGTTTGAGGGCCGGGTTACCATCATCACTCCTACTCGCAATACCCGGGCGGAAGACTTCGATGCGCTCGAGGAATTTTGGAGAGGTCTGGGGTCGGTGGTGGTGCGGATGTCGCCCGAAGAGCACGACGAAGCCATCGGCATGACCAGCCATTTTCCCCATCTGGTGGCGGCACTGTTGGCGGGGATGTTGCCCGAGCAGTGGTTTCGGTTTACCGGAACGGGCTTTCTCGACACAACGCGGATTGCGGCCGGGGATATTGAATTGTGGAAGCAGATTTTCATGCAGAATCGGCAAAATGTGGCGAAGAACTGCCAGACCCTGGCGCAGGAATTGCTCCGAGCGGCCCAGGCTCTACGAGACGGAAATGAATTGGTTGTTGAGGAAATCTTGACGCGAGGGAAAAAGAATCGCGATGCTCTGGGAGGTTGATATTTATCCGGCTCCTGGTCGACCGGATGTCGTGGCAGAGCAGGTACGCCACGATGGACTGGACCTGGGGATACAGGGTGGCTGGCAGGTGGCGGCCGGTCGTGGGTACCTTGTCGAAGGCGATTTCACCCACGCCCAGATGCAGCGGCTGGCCGAGGAACTGTTTGCCGATCCGGTCGTGGAGCGGTTTGTGATCGGGCAAGTCGGGGACTCGAGTCTGCTGGAACCACCTAGCCCCGATATGGAGCCCGTTTATGTGCTTCCCAAGCCCGGCGTGATGGACCCCGTGGCGATGAGTGCGGCCGCGGCGATTGAAGACTTTGGCTGGCACGCCCGAGCGGTGCGCACTTTTCGTAAATACTGGTTTGTTGGACTGTCGCCGAGCGATCTGCGACGCATCTGTCAGAAAATCCTTGCCAACGACGCCATCGAGCAGGTCATCTTCGGCGCGCTTCCCTTTCGCACTTTGGAGCAAGGGCGTCCCTACGAATTCCGCCTGATCACGGTTCCGCTCCGCGACATGGATGACCAGGCCCTCCTCCGACTGAGTCGCGAAGGTCAACTCTTTCTGTCTCTGGTGGAGATGCGCGCAATTCGGGAGTTTTATCGTTCTCTCGGACGCGACCCAACGGATGTGGAGCTGGAAACCCTGGCCCAAACCTGGAGCGAACATTGCAGCCATAAGACACTCACCGGCCAGATTTCTTATCGCGACGAGCAGCGGCAGATTCAATTTCAAAACATGCTCAAAGAGACCATTTTCGCCGCAACTCACGAAATCCGCCGCCGGTTGGGCGATCGCGACTGGTGTGTGAGTGTCTTCGAAGACAACGCGGGCATCGTGAAGTTCGATGAGGATTACCACGTTGTCTTCAAGGTGGAAACACATAATCATCCCTCCGCGCTGGAGCCCTATGGAGGGGCAAACACGGGAATTGGCGGCGTCATTCGCGATCCGATGGGTACGGGGCTGGGTGCCAAACCGATCTGCAATACTGACGTCTTCTGCTTCGCCCCACCCGACATTTCCCATGATGAACTTCCCCCTGGGGTCCTTCACCCACGACGGGTGATGAAGGGCGTGGTGGCGGGCGTCCGCGATTACGGAAATCGGATGGGCATCCCCACCGTAAACGGGGCGGTCTATTTTGACCGGCGCTATTTGGGTAATCCCCTGGTTTACTGTGGCAATGTAGGACTTCTTCCTCGGGACAAAGCGCACAAGGCGGCCCAACCCGGCGATCTGATTGTGCTTGTCGGTGGTCGGACTGGGCGGGACGGGATTCACGGCGCCACGTTCAGTTCGGCCGAATTGACGACCGAGAGTGAAACGCTTTCCGGGGGCGCCGTCCAAATCGGCAATGCGATTACGGAAAAAATGCTCCTCGACGTTCTCCTTGTGGCCCGTGATCGCGCTCTCTACCATGCCGTGACGGACTGCGGTGCCGGGGGGCTTTCCTCAGCGGTGGGCGAAATGGGACGCGCCATCGGTGCGGAGGTGGATCTCGAACGCGTTCCCCTTAAATACGAAGGGCTTTCCTACGCTGAAATTTGGATTTCAGAAGCGCAGGAGCGAATGGTTCTGGCCGTGCCGGAAGACAAATGGCCGGAACTCAAGGAGCTTTTCGCGTCCGAGGGTGTCGAAGCCACGGCCATCGGGCGATTCGTTCCCACTGGTCGCCTGGTCCTCCGCTACCAGGGTCATCAGGTGGCCGACCTGAGCATGGAATTCCTTCACAGGGGCCGGCCGGCCGTTGTTCGCGAGGCCGTCTATCAACCGGCACCCTCGGTGCCTATGGTGCTGCCACCGGAAAGCGAGGTCGACTGGACGGCCGACCTGTTGGCGATTCTTAGTTCCCTGAACGTGTGCAGCAAGGAGTGGATCATTCGCCAGTACGATCACGAAGTGCAAGGGGGGAGCGCTGTCAAACCGCTCGTTGGACGCTGGAACGATGGGCCCTCAGATGCCGCTGTCCTCCGGCCTGTTCTCAGCTCCTACCGGGGGCTGGTGATCGCCTGCGGAATGAATCCCAAATACGGGGACCACGATACTTACTGGATGGCGGCCGCCGCGATTGACGAGGCGGTGCGGAACTGTGTGGCTGTCGGCGCTGATCCCAGCCGCATCGCCATTCTCGATAATTTCTGCTGGGGCAATACCGATCGACCGGAGGTGCTGGGCTCGCTGGTTCGGGCAGCACTGGCCTGCCACGATGTGGCGGTGGCCCTGGGAACGCCTTTCATTAGCGGCAAGGACAGCCTCAACAACGAATTTCGGCTCAAGGAAACCGAAACGATCGCCATTCCGCCCTCGCTTTTGATCAGCGCGCTCGGCCAAGTGGACGATGTGCGCCGCTGTGTCACCATGGATCTCAAACAGCCCGGCAACGCCATTTACATTGTGGGTATCACGGCTGACGAATTGGGGGGTTCACACTGGGCAGAAATTCACGGCTTGTCCGGCGGGACCGTCCCGCGGTGGAACGGAGAGCGGGCACGACGGGTGTTTGAAGCCATGCACCGGGCGATCACGTCGGGCTGCGTCCGGGCATGCCATGATCTCAGTGAAGGAGGGCTGGCCGTTGCAGTCGCTGAAATGGCCTTTGCCGGCGAGTTCGGCGCCGAAATCGACCTGGACGCCGTTCCCTGCGCAGGTTCCGATCTCGGACCGGTTGCCCGATTGTTCAGCGAATCCAACTCGCGGTTCCTCTGCGAGGTCCCCGTTAATCAAGTCTCCGCATTTGAAGCCATATTTGCGGGACTGCCAGTAGCGCAATTGGGTACGGTGATGGAAAGGCCCTCCCTGGTTATCAGATGGCGAGGACAAACGTTGATCGATACACCGCTCGACAAGTTAAAACGCGCCTGGAAGGAACCGCTTGCTTGGTGACGTGCTCGAATTGTGGCTGAGAGCGCAGAATAACGTAAACCATCCGCGTTGAATTCATCTGTTGGATCAACTCCGTCGGAATCTGAAAACAGGCACGATGGCAAAACCACGCGTTTTGGTGCTGCGCGCACCAGGAACCAATTGCGATATTGAAACCGCTTATGCTTTCGAACAGGCGGGAGCGGTTGCGGAACGCCTGCACATCGCCAGGCTGCTCGACCGGCCGGCCCTCCTTCGGGATTTTCAGATCTTTTGCGTGCCCGGGGGATTCAGCTACGGAGATGACGTGGCCGCAGGCCGCATTTTGGCGCTGCAAATCCGGCACCACCTGCTGCCAGCCATTCAGGAGTTCCACGAGCAAGATCGGCTCATCCTGGGAATTTGCAACGGGTTTCAGGTGCTTCTGAAAGCCGGGATTATCCTTCCACCCGATGCGGACGGCAAACCCGTGGCGACGCTGACGTGGAACGACACGGCGCGGTACGAAGATCGCTGGGTGTACCTGAGCGTTGTCAGCGACCGATGCGTGTTTCTCCGCGGAATTCGGGAGCTTCAGTTGCCTGTGGCTCATGCCGAGGGGAAGTTCGTCGTCCGTAACGCGGATTGGCTCGAACGGTTGGCTCACCGGGGGCACGTGGCGCTGTGCTACCAGATGCCGGATGAGTCTGGAAGAACTTCCGCACAAGCTGGGACCTCGCAGCCGTGGCAGACGGCCGTCCCCTACCCCTGGAATCCGAATGGCTCGATGGGAAATGTGGCCGGAGTGTGCGACGCGACAGGGCGAATTTTCGGGTTGATGCCCCATCCGGAGCGTTTCATTGATGTGACGCACCATCCCCGCTGGACCAGGGAGGAGCGGTATGAGCCCCCGCACGGTCTGCTCATCTTTCGCAACGCCGTCAGTTATTTCGAGTGAAGTCCCTTTTGTGGGGAATTCCTATTTCCGTGTAGGATAATCCATCTCGCTTGCTCTTGAGTTACCCCTACGAGTTAGGGAACGGGGCGCAACGGGCCCAATATCGGTAGGGGCAGTTCATGAATTGCCCCGACCATCTCCCCTGTTCCAACCGCTGGTTGACCCATTTTGTGAAAGCGGGTATGCTACAAGTCTCTGCCTTGAGCGGTCCAAGGCGGAGTGGGAAAGTTGGTAGACCGGGTGAATTGTGGAACTAACGGCGGACGCCCCTCTTTTGGGGACATAGCCGCTGTGCCTGTGGTAGGAGAAACGTGTGAGTAACATTTTGGTCAAAGATCTGATCGAAGCGGGAGTCCACTTCGGGCATCGCACGAGTCGCTGGAATCCCAAGATGCGGCCGTATATCTTCGGCCGAAAAAACGACATCCATATCATTGACATTCGGGAAACGCTGCGTGGTCTGTTGCGGGCCCGCAAATATCTCCAGCAGCTCGGTGCGAAAAACTCGATGATTCTCTTCGTGGGGACCAAGCGGCAGGCGGCGGACATCATCGCGGAGCAGGCGCAACGCTGTGGCATGCCGTACGTCAACGACCGATGGCTGGGCGGAACGCTCACGAATTTCGCCACCATTCGCAGTCGCTTTGCCCGACTGGAAGAATTAGAGGCCCTAGTCCACAGCGAGGCGATCAACACGTATTCCAAGAAGATGCAGTCGGCGCTCAATCGCGAATACCGCAAGATTTACCGCAACCTGCACGGCTTGCGGAAAATGGATCGTCTTCCCGAGTGCCTCATCATTGTTGATCCCAACAAAGAGAAGAACGCCGTGCGGGAAGCGAGAAAGCTGGGGATCACCACGGTGGCCCTGATTGATACCGACTGCGATCCCGACGAAGTTGACCTCCCCATCCCCGGCAACGATGACAGCATGCGTTCCATCGAAATTATTCTGAGATATCTGACGGACGCCATTCTCGAGGGCAAAGCAAGCGCGATTTCCAAAGAAGAGCCGCAACCCGTCGCCTCCCAAGTGTGATTGTGGACACCACTTCAGAGGTTGCATAGGCACCAACTTTTGTGCCAAAGTGATCGGTCCTCAAGCTGATGTGCGTCCTGCAAGTGAAGCATTCACCGTCCAGAGTGCAAGGAGACAACTGATATGCCGGAAATCACCGCTTCCGCCGTGAAGGCCCTCCGCGAACGCACGGGACTGCCCATGATGGATTGCAAGCGCGCTCTGGAGGAAGCTGGCGGCGATCCCGAAAAAGCCATTGAAATCCTCCGTAAGTCCGGCCGGAAAGTGATGGAGAAACGCGCCGGTCGAGAAACGGCTTTTGGCCGCATTGGCCTCTACAGCGACCAGGGCAAAACGGCCCTCGTGGAGCTGTTCTGCGAGAGCGCGCCCGTCGCCAAGGCCGAGGATTTTGTCAACCTGGTGAACGAGTTAGCGCGGCAACTGGCTCTGGGGCCGGGAGCTTCCAACGCAGAAGCACTCCTCGATCAGCCGTCCAGTCAGCCGGGCAAAAAGCTCCGCGATCTTTACGAGGAAGCGATTAACCGGATTCGCGAGGCCTTCCGCATTGGACGGCTTCTTCGCGTCGAGGGAACATGCGGCGCCTACCTCCATCACGATGGGAGTAAGGCGGCCGTCGTGCAGGTCGAGGGAGACAATCTCCAGGTGGCCAAGGAGATTGCCATGCATGTGGTGGCGATGCGGCCAACAGCACTCCGTCGGGAGGATTTGGACCCGGCCCTCGTGGAAAAAGAACGTGAAATCCTCACTGAGGCCACCCGAAAGGAAGGCAAGCCCGAAAATATGATTCCTAAGATTGTCGAAGGCCGTCTTAAAGATTTTTACTCTCAGCACTGCCTGGTGGATCAACCGTTTGTCAAGGATCCCAAGAAGACCGTGGGCAAGGTGGCCGAAGAGGCCGGACTTAAACTTGTCCGCTACTGGTACTGGGAGGTGGGAAAGGAGTGATCTGTGGTCGAAGCTGCAAAGTCGGGTTCACCGTATCGGCGGATTGTCCTGAAAATTTCGGGAGAGGGTTTTACCCGCAGCGGTGAACGCGGTATCAATATGGCGTCCGTTGTGGCGCTGGCTGAGGAGACCTATCGGGCGGCTCAATCGGGAGTCCAACTGGCGATTGTCCTTGGCGGTGGGAACATCCTTCGGGGGGCCCAATTCTCGGCGGGGACAACGCGCATCCAACCGGCCACGGCGCACTACATGGGCATGCTTGCCACCGTCATCAACGGACTTGCTTTCCAGGACGCTCTCGAATCGCTGGGCGTGGAGACCCGGCTCGTTTCCGCGGTGCCGATGGAAGGCGTGGCCGAGCCCCATATTCACCGCCGCATCCAGCAGCACCTTGAAAAAGGCCGGATCGTCATCCTCACCGGCGGCACGGGACGTCCCTTTGTAACGACCGACACAGCGGCAGCCCAGGCCGCCCTGGAAATCGGGGCCGATATCCTGATGAAGGCCACCAAAGTGGACGGAGTCTTCAGCGACGATCCCGCCAAGAATCCCCACGCTATTCTTTACAGTCAGATCAGCTACCGTGACGTGCTGCGGCAAAACCTTCGCGTGATGGACCCGGAAGCCATCACCAAGTGTGCCGAGCATCGTCTGCCCATCGTCGTCTTCAACTTCCGACGGCCGGGGAATATCGAACGGGCCGTGCGTGGCGAACGGGTTGGAACCCTCATCACCGAGACGGAAACCCCGGTTCGCGAATCGGAACTCTCCACCACTCCCACATGAGATGGGGTATGTGGGGTGAACTGGTGAAGTGCCCACCGGCCCGCTACAATCATCGAAAAAGGCACATTCTAGGGTCCGGGTAAGCTGCGTGATTGGCGTGCTGGACGACGCTCGAGGAAAGGGTGTGCTGCATGACGGAAGACGAAATCCTTCTGACCGTCGAAGAAAAAATGGAGAAAGCAATCTCCGTCCTCAAGGAAAACCTGGCGGGCATCCGCACAGGCCGCGCTAATCCCGGACTCGTCGAATCGATCAAGGTCGAAGCCTACGGTACATCCGTCCCGCTGAAACAGTTGGCCGCCGTGGGAGCGCCTGAACCGCAACAGCTCGTCATCCGACCGTACGACCCCGGCACACTCAAAGATATCGAGAAAGCCATTCGCGCATCCGATCTGGGGTTCAACCCCCAGAACGACGGGCGGGTCATTCGCGTCAATATTCCCCCGCTCTCCATGGAAGTTCGCAAAAAGATGGTGGCTCGCATTCGCGAACTCTGCGAAGAGGCCAAAATCGCCATTCGCAATATTCGTCGTGAAGGGAATAAACTGGCCGACCAGGCTGAAAAAGACAAACTGCTCTCCGAAGACGACTGTGAACGCCTCAAAGAGCGGATCCAGGAACTGACGAAAGAATACGAAGAAAAAGCCAACGAACTGGCCAAGAATCGCGAAAAAGACGTGTTGGAAGGCTGATCTTTGTGCACTGTCTTCCTCAATCACAATTCGACGGGGAAAAGGCCACATGGAATGGGGAAGAATGGACACTCAACCTCGAAAGAGCAGTGCCCAAAGCACTAGGTGAATTCCCAGAAAAGCGAGCACCAGCAGAAAGAGCCAGTTGCCGATTCCCGCCACATCCAGAACAAGGGCGACCGCCAGGGCTCCGGTATAGGCCAGTGCCCACCACGTCAGAGAAAACCATCGCCATGAGCCGGGATCCGGCCGCCGCGATTCCAGATCCAGTGCCCGCTCGACTAAAATCCGTTCCAGGTTTCGTTTTTTGGTCTCGTCCCGGATCCACTGAACGATGGGGCGGGCCTGCTCGTGGTCCTGAAGCAACTTGCTGATGGCCAGGGCTTCATTCTGTTTGCCTCTGAGAAGGCAATACTGCGCCATGAGAGCCTGGGCCTGCACGTTGTTAGGATCCAGAGCCAGTGACCGCTTGAGTGATTCTTCCGCCTCCTGAAACTGGTGCATGCGGAGCTGGGCGGCTGCCAGGAGACTCCATGCCTGGGAGTTGTTTCGATCGGCTTCCACCGCCCGACGCGCTGCTTCCAGGGCAGGCTTGGGGCCCCGATGATCCACCATGAAACGCGCGAATTCCCGGAGGACGGCCGGTGCGCTCCGGCTGAGCCGCACCGCTTCTTCCCAGGCTTCCTGAGCCCAGGAGAGACGGTTTTCAGCCTCTGCAGCCATGGCGAAAACCATCACCACTTGGGGATCGCGTGGCTCAAGCTGCCGGGCCCGGCGAGCATCCTCCAACGCATCCCGGAATCGCCCCAACCGAATCAGCACCAGTGCCCGCGTTGAATACCCCGTTGCATCCCCAGGATCTTCGGCCAACCACTGATCGGCTTCACTCAGAGCGCGAAGATACTCCTTGCGGTCAAGGGCCTGGAGAACCTTCTCTAAATGTTCCTCACGCTCGACGGGATCCATTGGCCGTCATTTCTCCCCCCCGCTTGCCGGTGAATTCCCTCGAAGCCACTCCGACAGTTCAACGCGATGATAGGGCCTTTTTGTCACCGGGGGCTGTCCCCGCGCCAGATGCAGTGTCAAATACTCCGGATCAAAAACCATCGATTGAATCGTCAGAAAACGCAGGTTGACCTCATCCAGCTTCCGCTCGAGGGTGGGCAGGTCGATTCGCGGCAGATCGGCCGCCTCCATCAATCGCTCGTATCTCCAGGAGAACATCAGTGTGCGTAACCGTGGCGTGCGAAAGTGATTTGTACAGGCGAGCAGCCCATCCTCGGCATAGCGAACTTCCACACTCCTCGGCGTGATTTCCGCCACGGCCGCCTTCTGCCGATCGCAAAGGACGATGTTGAGCAGCGTCGTACGTGGAGAGGAACGCAAAAGCTCAATAGCTTCATCCACCCTAGCGCACTGTTCCATGATCCGACGCAAGAGCATTGCATAAGGCATACCCTGGGGCGAAAACATGGGGGCTCTATCCGCTGTTGTACGCACTTCATGCACGGCTAGGCACAGGCCCATTTCGTTCATGCCCGACAGGCAACCAATGAAACCCGGAAATCCCACCGAGGCAAAACGGTACCGTTTACCCGGCTGATCATACACCTTCACAATCGTGTAACGATAAAGTTGACGCGGCGAGAAGAAATCGAGATTTCGGCCGAAAAGCATTGTCCCGGTGGCGCTTCGCTCGGGTAAAACCACCAGTGACGAGCACGCCAGATCGCGATACATATCGGGAAGGGCATTAACGGCCAGCAGTTCGTCCGGGGAAACACCAGCCTTTTTTGCGAGGCTTGTCAATTCTCGACGGTAATCCTCGGGAATAAATCGCCAGAGGTTCCGGCCGCGGACCACCAGGCCTTCCCAACCGCCTGGATAGGCCAGCGTGGCCAGAAAATCCTGGGGTGCCGCTACCAGATTCGCCGTCCCATCTCCGGTCAGGACCGCTTCCTGCTCCGCAATTGCTTCCGGATCACCGCGCAGGATCAGAACGGGCACGTGATTGATAATACGAAGGGCCCCCGCTTCGTGCTCGCCCTCCCGATAGACTTCCGGGAGCGATTCATCGCGTGACGAGGCATCCGTCCCCTGAGCCGGCCCCTCGTCTTCCCCGAAAAGTGACAGGACTCTTTCTCGAAGTGCCGACCACCAGGAACGGCCGGCCGGTTCGTGCGCCAGTGCTGGTCCTGGAAAGAGCAGCCCATCTGCTGCCGTGAATAGGAGCAGTCCTACCAGAAGAAGTCCCGTCGCCAGAACGGCCGTTTTTTGAGAAAATCGTCTCATGAATTGAGCACCTGCCGGCACGACCGCAAATCTGCTCTGTCCAAACCGAGGCTATCCCCTTTCAATCGTATAGAGGTCTCCATGCCTGTGCAACGCGAGCACCGATCAGGTGTGTCTTTCTTGATATTGAGTCGGTGAATTTCAGAAAAGTACACTTGGGTAACTTCTGCCTGCAACAAGGGTAAGAGAAATACCGACGGTGTCAGCCTGTGGGGTTTTCAATCCATCGGGCGTAACATCGTGCGCAGAGGTAAAAGCTCATCCGACGATAGACCTGGTCCATCGCTTCTTGAGCCGACAGTTGCGAAAGCTCTTCCAGGACATCCCGGAAAGCCTTGTTGAGGTCGCTGGGAAAATCGTCGAAGTCGAACTGGGGTGGCGAGGGGTCGGCCATGGCCTCAATGTTGATGAGATAACAGGATCCCCGACCGAGGTGCAGCTCCACGCCACATCGCTGACAGGCCACCGGGTATTGATACGCAGGGTCATCCCGACTCATACCGGCATTTTAGCCTATCCCCAATCTCCTGCTCAACAAATCGGCGCGCTCAGGCAGTCCGTCTCGTTGGGTCGATCTGGCGTGCGCGAAAAGCGGACGTGACGAGTACGTCCCTCCGGGAAACGCGAAGGGGTACCCTCCTCGCGCCCACCGCGGGCTCCTTTTTCATTTGCCAGACAACGTCGGGTCCCTTTCTCACCATTCTTCGTCGGTGCTTCGAGCGCGAGCCGGTCGCGGCAATAGACCCAGGAACCGCCTTGGATCCCTCGAATCGCAAGCCGATTGGCCCCGGCGGCATCTGCTTTTTCGTCCGATGCGCAGCTTGCCGGCTGCGTCAAGGTTGTTCCGCCGCTGGCTCATAAACGACGCCGTGTACCGGGCCCGACTTGAGCCGTTTGCGCCAGAGTTCGATGGCCCGCCGCCGCTCAGTGGGGGAGCTTTGCGGCTCGTAGGTGAGCGTCATTTGCGTCACCTGTCGAAGCATCAGCGATGCCAGGACACGGATGGCCAGCTTTTCGTGATCCAGGTACTGGATGAGTTCCTCGGCTTGGGCGAGTGTGAGTTGCGTGGAGGGATAGCGCCAGAGCATCGCGTAGCCAATCGCCCCATCTGAGACCAGAACGCGCTCTGCCGCACGACGGACGCTGGCTGCCAGAGTCGGCGAAATACGCACGAGCTGACGCAAGATGATCCACGTCTCACGCCAATAGGCGCGCTGATCGGAGTCCTCCAGCGTTTTCCAGAGATCGTCGGGGACTCCCAAATAGGCGAGGCTTCGGCGGGCCAGCCAGGCCACTTCTCGCTGACGTACGGCGGAATTTTCTCGGAGCACCTGGAGGGGATCTTTTTCGGTATCACGGAGCGCTCGCTCCAGCACAGCCATGGCCCGTTCTTCGATGATCGCCGCAGTCTCAGCAGCGGGCCGAATCCACTCGGGCTGATTCTCCAGCGGGGCTGTCTGCAGCTCTGATTCACTCAATCGGACCTGAACCGGTGCGCGGAGAACGAGCGGACGTGTTCGCCCGCTGTCCAACCATCGGGCAGCTCCACCAAGCACGTAAAGATCGGTGACCCAGGGGACGGGCTGCGTTTCCGGATCACCGGCGCAATCCTGATTGCGCTGCACCGCCAGGGCCACCATGGTGTTTTGGTCGTTGAGTTCTAAGATCCCTTCGAGAGGACCGCAAGTGAGCCGGAGACTTGCTCCGTTGGGTGCCGTGGCTGTAATGGCCAGATTTCCGTAGGTGACACGCAGACCCACGCGCCCCTGAGCGTCCACAGGGGCCAGTTCCCAGAAAACAGGGCCAATGCATTCAACCTCCAGGGTCTCACCCAACCGGAGTTTGGGCCGGAAAGATGGCGGTACCAAAAAACTGTCGCCCGTTTTCACCTGCTGTTCCGGAGAGACCCGTTGCGCCGGGCGATTCGGCAGGGTTAGGAACAGGACCTGCGGCAACCGGGGATCTGGGAGAAGCGACCCAATGGGTTCTGGGGGGAGGGGCGCCACGTCGACCGGCGGCACAGCATCCGGAATTGTGCCTCCAGGTAAGCTCGTTGATGGTGCCGGGGGGACGGGTAGAGGTGCCGGAAGGAGATCACCCACCGGCGGCCTGGGTGACTGCGGAAGTTGTGGCGACACCGCCACGTCGGTCGGCGGCGGACTGGGTTGCGCAGACAACTCTGCCGGTGGCATCATCGGTTGCTGAGGAGAGGCAGTGGGTGCTTCAGCGACCGGAACTCCTGGGGAAGCCTGCTGGACAGGCTGGCCTGTTTCAGAGGGCATATCTGGGGGAGCCGGGCTGGAGGCCCCTGTAGCGGGACGCACTTCCGTGGTATCCCCCGTAGGAGTTTCGGCGGCAGGCCGAGAAGATACACCCTCTTCCTGCGACGGCTGATTTACAGATTCCGTAGAGCCAGTCGCCTTCGAATCCGCGGGTTTGGTTGGGGAAGTCGGTTGACTTTCTCCCAGGCCAGCCTCTGGACCTTTCGTCGCCAGGACGGTTTCCGACTGACTGGGAGATGGCCACGACATTCGATAGACAAGCAGTCCACCCACCACAGCAAATCCCAAAATCAACAGCACGGAAAGCCCCAACAACCACCACCGATAGCTGCGCTCGGAAACATTGGACACAAATTGGGCTTCCGCCCGCGGTCGGATCGGGGAGGCGCCGGTTGGCTGAGTTTCGGCCGGTGGAAATCCCTCCACGTCGGCAGTGAGGTCCCGCGCAATTCGTTCCACGGCAGATTCCTGCTGGGCTGCCACTTGGGGAAGTTTGTAAATCTTTTCGCGGAGGGCCGGGGCCACCTCGGCTGGTTCTCCCAGCACAAGGGCGAGAATCTGGTGGCAGGCTGCTACTTCTGCAAGTTCGATGTCCGACTCCAGGCATACCTTTTCAAAGTCGGCGACCTTCTCTGCAGGCAAGGTGTTGTCGAGATACTCCGCCACGGTGTTGGGGTCGAGACTCTCACGGTGATCGAGGACCTCTGGGGCCCCGAGCTTGTCCTTGCGGAGAAGTTCCCGGATTCGCCGAATGAGGGCCTTCGCCACTTCGCTTTCTTCAATCTTTTTGCCCAATTCAGCGGCATCTGCAGGCTCGAGAACGTTGTCCAGATAGGCCAGAAGTGTCCGTAGGGTCAACCGCATGGGTTCGCCTCCGCGAGGTGTGAGGGGTTCTCTCGACAAAGTCTCGGCCGGAAACCGTTGACCTCAAATTTCCCGGTGAGGTTTCCGGCTCAATGGGAAACGCCGAATCTGCCAGACCACCCCACCACCTTATTAGTGGCCGGATCAACAAAATTTCGTACAAAAACTTTTGGGAATCTGGAGCTCTGAAAAGGCGGGAAGAAGGCGAGGTAGCTGTTTGACAGTCTTTCGATGGCCACCTACAATCGAATTTTGACCCTGATAGTGGCCACAGTTTTGCTTGGCACCGGTGAGGTGTGGACAATGAAGAATGAGTCGTTGAAAAAAGAAGAACTGGAATATTTCCGCAAGGAGTTGCTGGCCCTGCGGGAGCGTATTTCGGGCAACGTTCGTTATCTAACTCAGGCCGCTCTCAATCAAAACGAAGAAGGGCTGGCGGGGCGTGCAGGATCGTCCATCCATCCGGCGGAGTTGGGCAGCGACAATTATGAGCAAGAATTCACGCTCTCTCTCGTGGAGAACGAGAGGGAAGTTCTCGAGCGCGTCAACGCTGCACTCAAGGCCATCGAAGAGGGCACCTACGGCAAATGCGAGATGTGCGGCCAGCGAATTCCCAAAATCCGCCTGAAAGCCATCCCCTACGCGACGACCTGCGTCAAATGTGCTGAAGAAAGCGAGCGGCAGGCCTCAGAGTCGCAGTAAGTGGCTTTTCTCTTGCATAGGCATAGTGTCCTCCATATAAAAAACGACCGCCGGCATGGGCCGACGGTCGCCTCTTGGATGTCCTGTGCAGATTAAGGCCTGGCGCTACTTCTTAAGAATCTCAAGCGCTTTATCATGCTGAGCATCGAGCATGAAGGGGATGCCCGTGACCTCGGCCGTCTCGCGGTTGGCGGCCATCAGGTCTTCCCGACGGATCGCACTAATGCTGAACCGACGAGCACCGGCCATCAGTTGCTGAAGTCCAGCCATGAGCTTATCCACCAGGCAGCAAACGGCCACGGCGCCAAACGGGATATTTTTCATTTCTTCGGCACCGACCTTGGCTTTGACAGTCTCCCAGGCCGCAAAGATTTCCTCCGGCTTTTGGCCGATCGCCGTCACGCTGGGAGGAAGGCTCTCCCAATTGCCATTGACGGCAGCTCGGCGTTCCGGCCGCAGGACACCTTCGATATTGCTGCCCAAAAAGCCGGGAATCATCATGGCGCGGCCCATGCACACGAGCTTTGTGTAGGGGGCGCAGAGGGCCAGTGCTTTGAAGATGTGGTCTTCGCGACCGAATCCACCACCCAGTGAAATATCCGGAGGCTGGATCCCGCGCTGTTTGAGGACCTGGCAGTATTCATAAGTTTTGGCGTGGAGATGGAGCGAGGGGACGCCCCAGTATTCCATCATGTTCCAGGGGCTCATGCCCGTACCGCCTCCGGCGCCATCGATGGTCAAAAGATCGAGCTTGGCGTCCGCGGCGCAGCGAAGCGCCAGGGCCAGGGCCTCCATCCCATAGGCCCCCGTCTTCAGCGAGATCCGCTTATAGCCCAGTTTCCGGAAGAAGTCAATCGAGTTCATAAAGTCCTCGTACACGTCTTCCGCCGAGTGGAGGTGGGAAGCCCCCAGGCGGCTGTGTCGGGCAAACGAACGGAGGGCACCGGAACGATAGGCGGCTTCAGCGACCGGATCATAGGGATCGGGATCCACAATGTAACCACGGTCCTTGAGGAACCGCGCGTATTCGATATCCGTCACCTGAATTTCGCCCCCGATGTCCTTAGCACCCTGGCCCCATTTCAACTCCAAAATGACCTTATCACCGAATTTTTCGATCAGGTACTGCGCCACACCATTGCGAGTGTCCTCCACGTTCATTTGCACAATGATGGCGCCGTAACCGTCGTAATAGCGGAGGAATGAATTGACCCGGCGGTCCATCTCGGGAGATTCCACCACCCGGCCGTCTTTAAACACCGATTTGCGGTCCACTCCCACAACGTTCTCACCAACCACAATGGGAAATCCGCACAGCGCGGCGCCGATGGCGAAGGAATCCCAGTACTTGGCCGCCACAAATGTGGAGCCCAGCGCACCGGTCATGATCGGGACGCGGCACTTGGTTTTGACCTCGCGGCCGAATTCGGTGGACACATCCACGCGTGGAAAGACGCAGTCGTCGGGGGAGTCCGTCATCCCCGGTGGCAAACCTGTGGCATCGTAGGCGTAACCCTGAATGCGTAAAGCATGATACCCAACGCCCAGAGCCACAATATTGGCGGAGCCGGCGGTCACATTGCCGAAGTCTCGTGGGTAGAGCAACTTTCTGCCGACCAGCGAGCTGAGCCAGGTTTCGCACTTCCCCTTGCAGTCGGATTCGCAAAGGGTGCACAAACCAGAATCGGCTGGGTTCCCCCGGTTCACCGTTCCCAGAACATCGTTTTGCTTGCGGTACTGAATGAAACTCATCGTACGTCTCCCGGAAGTCTAAAAACCGCAGATCTGCCGAGCAATTGGCAACAAGATAGAAAAGGGATCGGTATTATCTTACCAATTCTCCAGAATTCGTCAACCCGATGTTACGAGGGAAATCAGCAAATTCTCCGTCGCTCAGTTTAGCAGTTCACACATCGGAAATGTTGCTATTTGAAAAGAATTGGCAATATTGCCGATTCTTGGGCAGTTTTCGGCAAGATTGTTGCCTTGTAAACTAATTGAATGCCAGATGAACCCTGGTTTCGGAAAGTCAGATCGGTTTGTTGCCAATCATCTGCCAAAGGTTATTCCAGGCGGTTGCGCAGTCTTTCGGGGAATTCCCAACCAATGCGTCGAGCCACGAGGTTTTTTCATGAGACGAAAATCGTCATCACCGCGAATGCCTGAAGAAATGCCCGTCTCCCGTCGGGAAGAGCGCAAGTCCCGCCATAGGATGGAAATCCTCCGCGTTCTTCGTAAGTCGCAGCAGCCTCTCACGTCAGGTGAGATTGCCGAGGCGCTGGCCTCGTCGGGCTACTTGATCAGCGAACGGACGGTCCGCCTCTACCTCAACGAACTCGATCGCGAAGGATTGACAATCTCCTACGGCCATCGCGGTCATACGATCTCCGATAAAGGCCTCGCCGAGTTGCGAATTGCTCAGACGGTTCAGCGGGTCGGATATCTCTCCGCCCGTATCGACGAAATGACCTACAAGATGACCTTTGATTTGGAGCGCCGCACGGGCACGGTGGTGGTCAATACGTCAGTGGTCAATCCGCGGGATCTTGCCCAGTGTCTGGATGCGGTGTGCCAGGTTTTCTACAAGGGCTACGGCATGGGCCGGCGGCTGGCCATCCTGGAACCTGGCGAAACAATCGGCGGTGTTCAGATTCCTCCCGGGAAAATTGGATTCTGCACGATCTGCTCCATCACCTTCAACAGTGTGCTGCTCAAGCACGGCATTCCCACCGCCTCGCGATTTGGCGGCCTGCTGGAACTTCGCAATGGCAAGCCCGTGCGATTCGCAGAGATCATTCATTACGACGGAACAAGTATTGATCCATTGGAAGTGTTCATCCGCAGCCGAATGACGAATTACCGAGGGGCAATCACGGATGGAAATGGGTTGATCGGGGCGAGCTTCCGGGAAATTCCCGAGGACGCCCGGGAAGTGGTCCTTCATCTAGAAGAAGAGATGGCCCGTATCGGGTTGGGCGGCCTGATGACGGTGGGGCTTCCCTCGCAACCCGTGCTCGGGATCCCCGTCATTTCAGGCCGTGTGGGAGTGATCGTGATCGCCGGACTCAACCCGATCGCCATTCTTGAGGAAATTGGCTATCAGGTTTACTCCCGGGCGCTCAGCGGTCTGCTCGACTTTAGCCGCTTGATCACGGTGGATGATTTGCCCGACGTGCTCCAAAAGTATCTGACCTAGGCCAGGCTGAAAAGTTGGGCATTTCCCCTGCGATAGCGCGCTCTCAATGTCGGAAGTGGCGTCTTCCGGTGAAGATCATGGGGATGCCGTACTGGTTGCAGGCGGCAATGACCTCATCGTCTCGCACAGAGCCGCCCGGCTGAATGATGGCGCGAATCCCCGCCTTGGCCGCGTGCTCGATGGAATCAGGAAAGGGGAAAAAGGCATCTGAGGCCAGCACACTCCCCGCCGCCCGGTCTCCCGCTTTGCGGATCGCAATTTCCACGGAATCCACGCGGCTCATCTGGCCGGCACCCACTCCTACCAGCATCTGATCTTTGGCAAGGACGATGGCGTTGGATTTGACGAAACGGACCATCCCCCAGGCAAAGCGAAGATCAGGAAAAAGGGCGTCATCCGGCTGAACCTGGGTAACGACTTTCCACCCTGTTTCGTCGTCGGGAAGGTTATCGGCGTCCTGCACGAGCAATCCCTCTTGAAGCGGACGGTAATTCCAGCAGGGGGCCGGCCTGGTCAGTTCACCCACTTCCATGAGCCGCACATTCTTTTTCCACTTGGGGACGGTGGTCAACATTTCCAGGGCTTCACGATCGAAAGCCGGAGCGATAATGGCCTCGATAAAAAGCCCCGGTTCGCACAGGACTTCCGCCGTCGCCCGATCCACCACCCGATTTATCCCCAACACGGAACCAAAGGCGCTTACCGGATCTCCGGCCAGGGCCTTACGGGTCGCTTCGGCGAGCGAATCCGCTAGGGCTGCCCCGCACGGGTTGTTATGCTTGATGACGCTGACCGCCGGTGCCTCGAAGTGGCGAACGATTTCCAGGGCGGATTCCAGATCGAGCAGATTATTATAGGAAAGTTCTTTACCGTGGAGTTGTCGGGCTGTGACAACAGATGGTCCTTTCGCTTCCGGAAGCGCATACACGGCCGCCTGCTGATGGGGGTTCTCTCCATAGCGCAGTGTGAACAGCCGATCGTAGCGGAAAAACAGGCGTGGTGGAAAGACACTGGGTTCCACCTGTTTGGCAAACCACGTCGCGATAGTCTGGTCGTACTCGGCGGTGTGTGCAAAGGCCTCGGCGGCAAGACGCCGTCGGAGCTCCAGTGTGATTCCACCATGCGTTTGCAGTTCGCCCAAAATCTCGGCGTAGTGAGCGGGCTGCGTCACGACAGCGACAAACGCGTGGTTCTTGGCCGCTGCCCTCACCAGGGAAGGTCCCCCGATGTCAATGTTCTCGATCGCATCCGCTTCTGTGCAACCAGGCCGTTCAATCGTTTTGCGGAAGGGATAAAGATTCACCACCACCAGATCGAAGGCCAGAATCCCATGTTCCGCCATGGATTGGAGGTCTTCCGGCCGATCGCGTCGTGCCAGAATCCCGCCGAAGATCCGCGGATGGAGGGTCTTGACCCGACCTTCCATCATCTCGGGAAATCCCGTGTAGGCCGCCACGTCTTTCACCGGAATACCGGCCTGCTCGAGAAACAGGCGGGTGCCGCCCGTGCTGAAAATCTCAATTCCCAGTTTGTGGAGCTGCCGGGCGAATTCGGCCAGACCTGTTTTGTCGCTGACACTGATCAGCGCCCGCTGCGGCTTGATGACCATCACGTGAACCTCCAAAGTTCTCCGTTCGTGTTTCCAAATCCTTCATTCTAAATAGCTGAAGGAGAATGCTGAAGGAGTCGCGGGGTACAGCGAGCGTGTGAGGTTGCGCCCGCCCGGTGTGAATGACAAAAAAGGGACCTGACAAGCACAGTTCCGAAGGTTCTAAGAGTTCCACTGGTCGTGCTGTATGGACTATTTTGGCCGTGGATCGGTTTCAATTGGCGCCATCTCTGCTTCAGCGGCCGAGGTTCCCGTTTTCGATGCGCGTTCTGCGGCATTCTCAAAGGTCCGACGTGGGGCCATTCTGCAAGGGCTATTATATTGGTCCAGAACCCAGGTATAATGGCACCGGCTGCAACGGTGGGTGGGATTTCTCCCAGACTGGCTTTTCTGAGATGGGATGGTTTTTATGAGTAGTTGGGGAGGTGATGTATGTCCGTGCTGTGCGGATTACTTCTGGCGACGTGTTTGGCGGGTGAGGTGGAGGCTTTGCCGAACACCTCGCACATGAACGTGCTCCTGATCGACATCGAGGACTGCAACGCCGCAGCCCTTGGTTGTTACGGGAATCCAATCTGCAAAACGCCCAACCTGGATCGATTCACCCGGACTGCGGTGCGTTTTGATCGGGCCTACGTGCAAGCGGTTTGCTGTAATCCTTCTCGAACGTCCTTTCTTACCGGTCTGCGTCCCTTGACCACCCGGGTGACCCGCAACGAACAGGAAATGGACGCCCATTTACCGGAAGGGGTTCTCACTCTGCCGGAATATTTGAAAGCCAAAGGGTTTTATCTAGCGGTGATCGGCAAGTTATTCCACCGCACGGACTATGCGGAAAAGCAGCTTTCTGTTTTTGATCGCATCGAGATGTACACGCCTCCCCCCGGTTGGAAAGGCCCGGGGCCGGTCATCAAGTTTCCGCCCGTTCCGCGTCCCGCCGATTGGCAACCTCCACCTAAAGACGAGAAGAGTCGTGAGTATCGTGAATGGCGCCGGAAGCAATCGGATCGTTACGGGGACTCCGGCCGAACCCGCGAACAGGAAGGCGATTACCGGATGGCTGCGACTGCAGCGGCCCTGTTGAGGGAATTTGCCAAATCCAAGCAGCAATTCTTTCTTGCGGTGGCGCAATCCCGACCGCACACTCCCCTCATCTGCCCAAAGCAGTACATTGACATGTACGATCCAGCAAAAATCCCAGATCCACCTGCTCCACCAGAAAGCCTGGTGAACTTCCCCTACCCTAAGCGGGCGTTTGGAGGTAACCCGGACATTTTCACTGTCAAACAGCCTACGCGGCAGCAAGCGAAAGAAGCCATTGCGGCTTACTACGCATGCCTGACGTTTGTGGATGATAACATCGGGATGATTCTCGACGCCCTCGAAGAAACCGGCCTGGACAAGAACACCATCGTCATCTTCCTGGGGGATCACGGATTCCATTTGGGTGACCACGGATTCTGGTCCAAGTATTCGATGCTGGAAGCGACGCATCGGGCACCGCTGATCGTGCGTGTTCCCGGGGCGCCGGCCAATGGCAAAACTTGCGACGAGATTGTGGAGTTCGTCGATCTCGTGCCCACGCTGGGCGAGCTGCTCAAGCTAGACCTTCCGAAAAACCTGGAAGGCACGAGTTTCGCACCATTGCTGGTGAATCCGCAACGCCCCTGGAAAAAGGCTGCCTTTATTGTGGAAGATGACGGGGATGCCTTCGGCGAGTGCGTACGGACTAAAAAATACAGTTACATGGAGTTCAAAAAGGGTCCCATCCCCGCGGCCCTCTACGATTTGGAAAAAGATCCCTGGGAGACCAGGAACGTCGTGGATGATCCGGCTTATGAGCAGGTCCGCAAAGAGATGGCGGATCTTCTCCACGCGGGCTGGAAAGCGGCTCTGCCGCCCGGTGTCGCGGGGCCGTAAGCAAGGGATCCGGGACCCTGCCGATGCACCGGCTCCGCGCGCGAAGTTCCACCATTAAAGGGGTTCCTCAGAGGAGGACGAGGGAGCTCGCACCAGGAGCTCGCGGAGGACAGAAAGGTTGATAACGTCCCAGTCTTGCCCGTCGTCCGTTTTCCCCTTGGGAGTTTCCAGAAACATGGGCAGGTGATTCACGCGGGGATCGTGGAGCAGGCGGCGAAAGGTTTCCAGGCCCACATGGCCACGGCCAATGTGCTCGTGACGGTCGACGCGGCTGCCCCGGGGTGTTCGGCTGTCGTTGAGATGAATCGCTCGCAGGCGGTGCAGGCCGAGGACGCGGTCAAACCAGCGCACGGTCTTATTCCAGCCGTCGGGATGGTCGATGGGGTAGTCGGCCGCCAGCATATGGCAGGTGTCCCAGCAGATGCCCAATCGGTGCGATTGCTCGGTTGCTTCCACGATGGTAGCGAGCTCTTCAAAGGAACTTCCCAGGTTGGTGCCCTGTCCGGCCGTGGTTTCCAGGAGAATAAGGGGTTTCCCGCCGGGGAAGCGATCAAGCACGCGGTTGAGGGCTTCGGTGACCCGGGCGGTTGCCCCGTCGCGATCCTCCGTCATCGCGGCTCCCGGATGAAGCACCAGGCCTTCCAATCCCAGTCGGTCGGCTCGAGAATACTCCTCGGCGAGGCTCTCTACTGATTTTTTCCACAGAGTCGGATCGGGGCTTGCCACGTTGATGAGATAGGCCGTATGGCCTATCACCCGGCGAATCCCCGACCGCAACAGGGCCGTCTGGAATTGGGCGACCTGCTCTTCCGTCAGAGGTGGGCTTTCCCAGCGATTGGTGCTTTTGGTGAAGATTTGGAGGCACTCGCAGCCGGCGGCCACGGCCCGCTCCACCGCCCGATGATATCCCCCGGCAATCGACTGATGAGCACCCAAAAGTGGCATGGCAGCGTCCCGTGCTGAGTGACTTCAAAGAGGCCTCAAAGAAGTATTCTCATGTGCTCACGGTGGTGGCGGTTCTTTACTATCAGCCCGCGAAGATTTGTCCTGCCGGGCACGCCGGCGGAGCTCGTGGAGAAAATCGCTGAGGTCTTTGGGTAACGAGATTTCGAACTTCATGGGCTGCTTGGTGATCGGGTGAATGAAGCCCAGTTCGACGGCAGCCAGGGCCAGTCGGGGTGCCCCGCTCTGGTCCGGGACGGGTTCGCCGAACAGCGGCCGATTGTAGATTTTCTCCCCGCAGACGGGATGGCCTGCCTCTGCCAGGTGGATACGAATCTGGTGGGTGCGTCCCGTTTCCAGGCGACATTCAACGAGGGTGTAATTGCCGATGCGTTCCACCGGTCGCACATGTGTGATGGCGAGCCGACCCTCGTTCGGGTTTTTGGTGCTCCCGCGTCGGCCGTCGCCCCGATCTCGCACAAGGTAGGACTTGATCGTCTGCGCTGGAAGATACCCATGAATAATCGCCAGATATTTCCGCTCTGTGGTGTGTTTTCGGAACTGTTCCATCAAGCCGCGTTCGGCCTCGCCGGTGCGGGCAAAGACGATCAGTCCACTTGTCTCGCGGTCCAGACGGTGGACCGCCCGAACTGGTGGGGGCACGCCCTTGTAGCGTTTCTTCTTCCCCTCGATCTTGGCGATGATGTGGGGGAGTACTTCGTCCAGTGTGGGCTGAAGTTGACGTCGGCGAGCAGATGCCCGCAACTCGTCCCGATGGCGGTTGGTCGTCATACCGGGCGGCTTGTCTACCACCACAAGATGCTCGTCCAAATAGATGACGGTGACATCATGAGGGGTGGGCGGAGCCTGGGCAGGCCGCGGAAGAATTTTGACGACATCCTGGAGTTTCAGTCGGCGAGCAGGATCCAGGCAGAGGTTCCCGCTCACCTGGACATAGCGTCCGGCAATCAGCTTTTTGATCCGTGACCAGGAGACACCGGGCAGCCACTCGCGGAGAGCGGCCGCCACCGTCTGGTCCACCTGCCGTGGCAGGACATGGAAGACACGTTCACCAAACTCGTGCATTGTTCGCTTCCGAAGGATTTTTGATCCCACAAGAACTTGCAAGAAGCCAAACGGAACAGGCGGGACAACGGCGTCGCGGGGGCTTTTCCTGTCGGGCTGTTGCCTGACTGCCAATGCGTGATCTCCAGCCCAGCACCAAAGCACCCCGGGAAGTGACCCCGTTGCTGCTTACCGTGACTTTTCCTCTTCATCATCGCATTGTCGGGTTTTTCAGCAAAGAAGCAAGGTGCAACCGCCTGGAACATCTTTGTTTCAGCACTTGGACAGCGTCGGGCAAGGCCCGCGGCTCGCGCCACCGGTATGCCGTCGAACGACCGATCCATAATTTCCTGTACTTTGCCCTGACGGGAACGCCAGAAAGCCGCCTCGCAGTCACTCCACCTGCGTTTGCATACACCTCCCCCAGCTTGCGGGATAAGCGCTGTTCCGGAAAACGGGTAAAATGAGAACGAGCATCTGGGGGAAACAGAGCCGTCTGCGTGGGGGCCAGAAAGTGTTCGCAGAACGGGCGACGGTTTGGGGAGTGCGGATGGTCTTATAGATGGACGGTCGCCTGGTTTTTGCGAATAGGAGTCAGGTCTTCTGCCGTGAACGCACACCTTTCCGATCGGATTCGGCCAGCCGCCGTCGCCGGAACGTTCTACCCGGGCCGCCCTGATCGCCTGTCGGCCGCTATCCAGAAATATCTGGCTGATGCTCCTCTGATCGTCGATGCGCACGTAGCTCTTCGGGGATTGGTCGTTCCACACGCGGGTTATCCCTATTCCGGGCCGGTCGCGGGTGTCGCATACAAGCAGATTGTCGGCAGGAAGTACGCAACGGTGGTGCTTTTAGGCCCCTCCCATTATGCCTACTTCGAGGGGGCTGCCATTCCGGATGTCGACGCCTTTCAAACACCCCTGGGAGAAGTGCCGCTTTCCAACAAGGCGGCCATTCTTGCCCAACATCCGCCGTTTGCCTTTGATCCACCGGCCCGAGTTAGACCCCCAGGGGGTTGGGGAGCCTATGCTGCTGGAGCCACGCCTCACACGTATGAACACTCGCTGGAGGTGCAGCTCCCCTTCCTGCAGAGCGTTTTGTCCGATTTCGAGATTGTCCCGATTGTCTTTGGGAAGGTGGATCCCCGCGAAGCGGCGGAGGCCCTGGCTACCATCCTCGATGACCAAACGCTGCTCGTGGTGAGCACCGACCTTTCCCATTATCAGCCCTATCGGCGTGCCTGTGATGTGGATCGCCGCACGCTGGACGCCATTGTCAGCTTTGACTTTGATTACCTGGAGGGCCTTCGTTACGAGCCGGAATTGAGTCCCTGCGGCAGCACGGGAGTTCTCGTAGCGCTCCATTTGGCGCGGGCATACCAGTGGGAACCTGTTCTGCTCGACTATCGCAATAGCGGGGATACCTCCGGAGACCGTTCTGCGGTGGTCGGCTACGGGGCGGTGGCATTTTGTGGAGGTGTTGCGCCACGCAAGCTGGAAGCCGAAGAAGAGATCGAGAGAACGGACGCCGATGCGTCGGCGGAAAAGAAAACAGACATCACAGCCAGCGAGACAGTGGAATCGCATTCTGGACAATTAGCCCACCTTCCCAACCTTACTGCGGAAGAGAAACGTTTCCTGCTCGACCTGGCGTGGGCCACGTTGCGGCGATTCGTGCAGGATGGTCGGTTACCCGTCATCGACAGCAAGGCGGTACCGCCCCGGCTGCGCGAACCCTGGGCCTGTTTTGTTACGTTGCGACGGCGGGGCGCCCTCCGAGGTTGCATCGGGACGTTGACGGCCGATCAGCCGTTGTACCTGGCCGTCATGGAAAATGCCCGCAATGCCGCGCGGGATCCACGGTTTTTGCCCCTGGAAGATTGGGAACTGGCAGATCTCACGGTGGAAATCAGCGTGCTTTCTCAGCCCCAATTGCTCGAATACAAAACACCTGAAGAGCTGCTTCAGAAACTGCGACCGGGCGTGGATGGGGTGATCTTTCAATGGCGGGGAGCGCGGGCTACCTTTCTCCCCCAGGTCTGGGAAGAGCTCCCCGATCCGGAAGAATTTCTCGACCGGCTCTGCCAGAAAGCCGGACTTCCCAGCAAGACGTGGCGTCAGCCCGATGCAAAAATCTGGGTCTATCAGGTAGAAAAATTTGGTGAGGTTGCCCATGGGGCGGGTTGATGGGCAAAGCCGAGGCACGAAAGGGGTTCTGTTCCGGTTTTTTTCGCGCCAGTTGAACAGAACGAGGAATCGCATCAAGAACGGATGACGAGGAGACCCCTATGAGTCCGCGGCGTCCCCGGCAGAAACCAAACTCTGCGAAACAGAGCAACACAACCGTCTCTGAAGAATCAGCAACCCCGGCACCGACGAGGGCTAATCCCAAGGAGTTCTCTTCCGCGGATGAGAATCCTCGTGAGCACCCGGCTACCATCAACCATTCCGCAATAAGCGTTGGCGAACAACGCGCGGTGGCGGAGCGGGAGCTTGATGCCGCCAAACTCCATGCCGCGGAATGGTTGCTCGCCTTTGCCCAGCAGAAACTGCTCGCGCAGGAGGAGGAACTCGCTCTGGCGGCCAAGGCATTTCTGGTAAGCGCTGGGGTTAATTGGGAGGGCGTCGGCCCGCTGTCGATCGGTGTCCTGGGTTCACGGGAGGAATGTTTTCAGGTTTACCGCAAGACGGGACACACCGACCGGTATGCGCTCGAGTACTGGTTGAAAGACCCCCGCATTGAGAACAGCCTGATTGGCCCTATTCACAATGCGGCTGGGGAACTCTTCACGATATGGGCCCGGCCGCTCCGTCAGCTAACTTCCGGTTGGCTTTTCCGTCATCCCTGGCAAGATGCACTGGGTCTTTTTGGGGTCGACGTGCTGGCCGGTGCACGACCACCTCATGTGCTGGCGGTGGAACGGCTTCTCGATGCGCTGGCCCTGCGGTCGCATGGTCTCCACCCCGTGGTGGCTTTCGGAGTCCGTTTCGACCGGGTGCCCCCTGAGCGGTGGAGCGAGCTTCTGCGGTGGGGCGTGGTCCAGGTGACTCTCTTGCCGGTGGGGCCGGGTGCCTCGAAAGAAGTGTTTCACAGTCTCAGAAAGCGCTTGCGCGGCCTGGGGCGCCGTCCCGAATTGTGGATTCTTCCTCCCCAGCGATTGACTCTGCCTCTCGGCCGGTTTGTCGCCCAGGTGGGTGGCGAGGAGTTTCTCAATCTGGTGCGGGCCCGGCGAGTCGCGCTTGTCGGCCGAAAGCAATTGTTCTTGGTCGGTTCCGTGCCGGGACAGCGTGACTGGCGAAATGCGTCGCGCAAAAACGAGATAGCGGCCGATCAACCAGGGCAGCGGGAAACTGCTTCGGAATACCGAGACAGGCTCGTCGCAGACTCGACCCACGATTCCATTCGCGAGCGGCCCCCGCGAGTCGAGAATCCACACAATCAGCGACCATCTGACACTCCTTCCGCGGCAGAGTGGCTGGACTTCGACTGAGAATGG
Source organism: Thermogutta sp. (assembly GCF_039793925.1). Taxonomy (GTDB): domain Bacteria; phylum Planctomycetota; class Planctomycetia; order Pirellulales; family Thermoguttaceae; genus Thermogutta. The sequence goes on from NZ_JBAMME010000307.1 coordinate 71,233, forward strand.
GACGTGGACAGGCAATCCCGAGACCCGGGTGAGACCCGCTTTGGCTGGTGGACGGCCCATTCAAGAGCAGCACTTGTTGCGTAGGGCTTTTTGTCTTTCCGAGTGATTTACCAACCGGGAGTGTTATTGCGGTCCATGCGATCGGCGAGCCAGTCAAAGATCTGGCGATCAATCGTCCACGAGATAAAGCGGACGGTCCCATCGACAAAAAGTCCATTCATTCCGCCCGGATGAGCGCCACCAAAATGATATCCGGGATCGTCGTCTTTATCGGCGTCGGGATCATCACCATCAATGGTGGTGTCGTCGGGGCCAAAGCCTGTGTGATCCTGCCCAAACCCCGTTAACCGCAAAGTGTCGGGATCCCAGCCGTCAGCCCAGCCGCAGTCGTCGTGCCAATCGCCGGAGTCCCAATTCCTTGTAAAGAGGCGTTTTTCTCCAACCACGAAGGTGTGACTGGTTCCATCGAGAATGTCGGCCATGGAGATGGGTTGCGTGGAATCGGCGGGACGCCAGTCACGGGTTCCAAACTGCCGCCAGTTCGTTCGCACAATGACGCCCCGATATCGACGCCCCTGCGGAACGTTCCAGGTTTCCCCGTTCCAGAAATCCGTGCCGGGTACAGCAGCCGCATAATCGTTGAGAAACCGGTTTCCCTGCTTGCGAATACCGCCGCGCGACGGGCATTTGTACGTCACAATGACCGTCTCGCGAACTTTGTTCCAATCGGTGATCTGCAGGACGGCCGACTGCTCGATGTAATCGAGAATCTGATACATCCATCCCATCCCCTGTTTGTCCGGGCCGAAAGGAGCCCCATTGATCGGCCGCCATTCGTACTCTTCTTCCCCCGCATAGGGTGGCCAGGGATGGGTGCCTCCCGTGGGAAATGTTTTCCGCACGTCGTGGAAATTGTGCAGCGCCAGCCCAATTTGTTTGAGATTGTTGCTGCACTGGCTTCTCCGTGCAGCTTCCCGCGCCGCCTGAACTGCTGGTAACAACAGGGCAATCAAAATACCGATGATGGCGATTACGACCAGCAGCTCGACGAGGGTGAAGCCCGTCGGGTCCTTAAGCAGTCTCCGAGACATGGGATCACCTCCTCTCAACCCGAGATGGTTAAGAACGACAACCGCCGGTTGAAAAAAACGCGAAATCCATTCACCTCCCCTGTTCTGAGGCCGCAGCCTTACGATCGACGCCTTGCCACCAAAGGCGAAAAGGTCACGATGAGGGGACCAGTTTTGTGAATTCTTCTTCCGTCACCTCCTTCACACTTCCCAGCGTGTTGACAATGTAACGGCGCCCATTGACGCCCTTCTTCTCCCACGCGATGACCGGGGCTCCCAAAAGCTGGCCAGTCCTGGAAAGGTCGCCATACAGGACAGCATAGGGCTCCCCGTCCCGTGCTGATCGGAAAACGTCCTCCGAATTCTCAATGTGAAACTGCTTGAGGAACCCGGTCTGCCTTTGAACGAACTCGCGAAACGCCTGTTCATTGGGTGGGGCTTTTCCCATGTGCTGGCCCATGTATTGGCCATAGAGCAGACCAAGAATTTTGATCGTCGACTCTTCTCGAGGTTTGCTCGCCGTCCTGGTGTAACAGCCGGACTGGCTGATGCCAGCAAGCAAGGCAATACCTGCCGCGACAATAGACCAGACAAGCCTGACCCTTCCCTTCATGACGAGTGCTCCGTTTCGCTGCCGCCCTATCCCGATCTTGCACCGCGCTCTTTTACCCCTTTTGATTTTACTAAGACACTAATATTTCCTCAACAGGCTTTACACGTGCCGGTTGGAGACTGATAACCCTCCAATTTAAGCGGAACGGGTCACCAGGAGGTTATCCCGGTGCACGACTTCTTCATAGGGAAGCCATCCCAAAACCTGAGCGATTTGTCGGGTACGCAGGCCCTTGATCCGGCGGATGTCTTCGGCCGAGTAGTTCGTGAGTCCCCGAGCAAATTCGCATCCGTCACAATCGCAGAGGGAAACCAGGTCGCCTTTCTGAAATTGTCCCACCACATCAACCACTCCGGCAGGCAACAGGCTTTTGCCCTGTTTTTCGATAGCCTGGCGGGCTCCCGCGTCCACGATAATCCGGCCGCGGGGTTGAATACTCAGCCCGAACCACCGTTTGCGGGCTTTCACCGTGGCCCCCTGGGCGAAAAACAGTGTGCCCACCGGTTCGCCGGCAATGATTTTTTTCAATGCGCCGGGTTGTTTGCCGGAAGCGATGATGGCGTTGGAGCCGCCGGTGGTGGCGATTTGGGCGGCCCGAAGTTTGCTTTCCATGCCCCCTTTGCTGAGGCCGGTTTTTTTGTCGCGGACCAGGGAAAAAACCGAATCGTCGATTTTGCGCACCAAAGGAATGAGTTGCGATTGGGGGTCGTTGGGATCGCCTGTGTACAGACCTTCGACATCAGAAAGGAGGACGAGGAGGTCGGCCTGGAGGAGGTTGGTGACGAGGGCCGCGAGGCGGTCGTTGTCGCCGAAGGTCATCCGCAGCTCTTCCACGGCGACGGTGTCGTTCTCGTTGATGATGGGGATCGCATCGAAACGGTTGAGCAGCGCCAGGAGGGTGTTGCGGGCATTGAGATAGCTGGTGCGATGTTCGATGACGTCGGCGGTGAGGAGGATTTGGGCCACGATGTCGCCATGCTTTCGGAAATGAACGTCATAGGCCTGCATGAGGAGGCTCTGGCCGATGGCAGCGACGGCCTGCAGATCGGCGAGGTCGGCAGGACGACCGGGCAGGCCGAGACGCCCCACTCCTGCCCCCACAGCACCGGAGCTGACGAGGGCGACTTTTCGTCCGGTTCTCCGGACCGCGTGAATTTCCTCGGCAAGCTGGGCGATACGTTCTTCGTTGAGTCGGCCATCAGGGTGGGTAACGACCCGGGTGCCGACTTTGACCACGAGCAGGTGCGTTTCGGTGGCGATCTCGCGGCGAACGAGGTCCACCTGGACGGAAGGGCTGGCGCCAGTTGACGTTTGCGGAGCATTTTCCCCCACGACGACTAACACCTCCCAATGGATTTCTCCAGGGCAATGGTTTTTCCGGATTGGACTTCAGGCTTTCTTTTGTTTTTCCAGTCGGGCGATACCCGCAGCACCGATGAATCCGGCATTGCCACCGAGTGCAGCGAAATCGATTTCGGTGGTATCTCCCACGGCCGGGTAAGCGCGGAGGAAGACCTCTTGTTTGACGCGTTCCAGAAAGATCCGGCCGATGCGGCTCTCTTTTCCACCGAACGTCATGGCCCCGCCGATGAGGATTCCGTTGGGGTCGATGGTGTGCATCAGGTTGACGATGCCGATTCCGAGGTACTCGGCGGTTTCGAGGATCAGTTGGCGGGAGAGTTCATCTCCGGCTTCGGCGGTTTCGGCGATGAGTTTGGGCTCTAGTTTGGCCCCTTCGGCGAGTCGCCGGGAGAGCATGCTGACGCGTCCGGCCGCCAGGGCTTCCTGAGCCCGTTTGGTCACGGCCGTGGCGCTGGCGTAGGCTTCGAAGTGCCCGCGCCGGCCGCAGGAGCAACTCCGCGCATCGGGGCGGCAATCAATGACGGTGTGTCCGTATTCACCGCCGTGGCTGTGCTCTCCGTCGAGGAGCAGATCGCCCACGATGATCCCGCATCCGATTCCGGTTCCCAGGGTGAGAAGGATCATGCTGTGGAATCGCTGTCCTGCTCCCACCCATTTCTCGCCGAAAGCGGCGGCCGTGGCGTCATTGGCGAAGGTGACGGGCATGCCACAATGTTCGCTAACCCGGTCGCGGATGGGGAAGTATTCCCAGCCTTTGAGATTGGCGGGGACCATGAGCCGGCCCCCGGGAATGTCCATTGTGCCGGGCGAGCCCAGTCCGACACCCGCCACTTCTTCAGGTCGCAGTCCCGCTTCTTGGATGGCGCGGCGGATAAGGGCGCCGATACGGCGTGCGCCATCTTCGGGCCCGCGTTCAACAAGGGTGGGTTCCTGACCGACCCATAACACTTGCCCACGGTCGTCGGTGACGCCCGCCTTGATGTTCGTTCCTCCCAAGTCCACTCCCACATAAAACGGCGGTTGGGCCTGCTGTTTGCTAATCAACTTGAGTTCCATGCCTGTCACCTGTGTCGAGTTGCCATTCACTCCCGGAGACCGGGCGATCAACGCCTGGCGGTATCTCTAAAAATAAACCCTGCGCGGGCGAGATTGCCCACTGAGGAAGCATCCACCTTTGCCACTGGCTATTCTCCCAGAATATCTAAGCGTGGCTCGGATGCAAAGCACGCCCGACTTTCTTCGATTGCTGCTCAGTCTGCGTGGATGCCGAGGACCTGAATTCGCGGATTACGCCTGGACTTTGTGGCCTTTGAGTCGGACATACTCGGGCAGGGGGCCCACCAGGGGTCGCGCATATTCGAGAAACGCTTCCGTCACATAGTTGCCTTCGGAGTTGATGAAGTCATCGGGCATGGGTTTGGCCTTGATAGCGACCTCGGCTAGTGGTACCGTGTCCAGTCGATAGCAATAAGGCTGATTCGATTCTCGGCGAATTGAGACCATCATGCCGCTGACACCTTCGGAAGCCAGGCGAACGGCTTCCCTTCCGCAGGCATAGGCCTCTTCAAGATCAATTTCGCTTACCCGATCCGCCGCGCACATTTGAAGAGATTCACAGACCTGGAACTCACCCCGCCAGCCGTAAGTTTGGCTGATCATGCGATGGAGCATCATCGCGGCACTGGTGCCCCCCATGGCCCCGAACTCTACGTTAGAGAATTGGTCGGTGACGGTGGCCTGGCTGACCGGTCGTCCATCGGGATATGTAATCCCCTCTCCGCACACGACGCTGCACCAGCCGAAGCGGTCATACACTCGTTTGACGTCGGCGAGGAATTTATCGCGATCGAAGGGGCGCTCGGGGAGCAAAATGATGTGCGGTGCATCATCTTCCGCAGATTTAGCCAAAGCAGAAGCCGCTGCCAACCAACCGGCGGAGCGACC
>NZ_JBAMME010000307.1:76231-87399 GCF_039793925.1 Thermogutta sp.
ACCGACCGTCTGGAAAATAACGAATTGATCCACGCGGCGCATGTCCCGCGCCAGCATGCCGGCTTGCCGGACAGAGATGGCCACATACCGTGCGGCACTGCCGTAGCCAGGCGTGTGGTCGGTGCCAAAGAGGTCATTATCGACCGTTTTGGGAATGCCCACCCCGAGCATCGGATAGTTTCGCTTGCGGCAGAACTCTTCCAGGCGGTGGATGGTGTCCATTGTGTCGTTTCCGCCGATGAGGAACACATACCGGATATTGAAGCGCTGGAGTTGCTCCAGCAAGCGAGGGAAATCCTCATCCCGGAGTTTGTAGCGACAGCTCCCGAGGGCGGAACTGGGTGTTCGCTTGAGGGCTTCGATTGTTTCGGGAGCCTCCTGATAGAGGTCGATGACGTCACTTTCCAGAAAGCCCTGAATGCCAAACCGCATCCCCAGACAGCGTTCGATCTCCGGATATTGGCGGCAGGCTTCGATCACACCGCAAAGACTGGCGTTGATGACGGCCGTCGGACCACCGCTCTGACCGACAATCGCGTTTCCCCGCATCATGGAGCATTTCTCCTTTCTTGTGAAAGTTGACGCGAGCCCTCCCGCACAATCCGCTAATGCTCTCGACCAATGTCAGAAAAAAAATGTGTCTGAGCCACGCCAAACTGAACAAGCTCACAGAAAGGACGGCGTGGGCTCAAGATAATCCAGCGTCAACAAATTTCTTGAGGAATTCTTTTACTTTGCCCCCCGATGGTGCCGGCGTCAAGCCCACAGGTCCGGCGACATGCGGACGCGTTGGAAGGGTAATCAGTCCCAACCTAATTGGGTGCTGTAACAGTCGGTCACTGTTTTTCTTCCCGGCACAATCCGCTCGGTTACACTTCCTTCAGAGCCTGGCCGAGAAGCTCCCGAAAGACGCGGGCGTTTTCTACTGCGTGGGCCTCATAATCGTTATTGAAGAAGGCGTACACTGTGCGGACAGGGGAAGTCTTGGCCGCCTGAACCACACGTTCGACCCACGGTTGGAGCTCTTCCTGTGAGTAATCGTAGCGATAGAGCTGGCGTCCCAGCCCGTGGAACCGTAGATAAAGGAAATCCGTTGTGGAGATGATCTCGTCCGGCAACCGGGGATGGCTCACCGCGACAAAGGCAATCTGATGTTGCCGGAGGATCTTTGCCGCTTCGGCATCCCACCACGAAGCATGTCGGAATTCCAGAGCGTGGCGGACATGGGGAATCGCCGTAGCTTCCTCTTTGAGAAGAGTGAGAAAACTCTCCAGGCGAGGCAGGTCAGGCCGAAACGAGGGGGGAAGCTGCCAGAGAATCACTCGCAGTTGCCGGAGCGGCGCCACCCGCTCGACGAATTCCCGTAGCTCAGCCTGGCAATCGTGGAGCCGCTTCAGATGGGTGATGCGGCGGGATCCCTTTGCCGCTACATGGAAATCGTCCGGCATTCGGCGGTTCCACCCGGTAATCATGGAAGCGGTGGGCAGACGGTAGAAGGTGGCGTTGATTTCTACCGCGTTAAACTGGGTAGCGTAATACTCCAGTCGGGCCGGGCCTTTTACTTCTTCGGGATAGAACTTGCCGGTCCAGTCATCGTAAGTCCAGCCGGACGTGCCGATTCTCAGCTCCGGCGGGAATCCGTCTTGAGCAGATTGACGCTTACCCATCGGTGCGGCCTGCTAATGAACGGTCGATCGTCATTCGCCGCGCGACACGGTCAGCAACAGTCATAGGGATGATTGTATTTGCAACCATCGGGGCGCGTTGGAGAAAGGCCGCAGCAGTCGTCCGGTGCCCGAAAAAGGGACAAAAGCGGTTTGCTACTGCCCGGTTACCTTGATCGTGCCAAGCACAGGGACTTTGAGTTGTTCGTACCCGGACAGGTTCGTCTCGATGACGATTTCTCCGTGGATAGGGCCCGCTGTTTCGTCCGCCGTAAAGCTCACAGGAATGACCTGGACACTCTTTTCCGTGTCCGGTAACACAAAGCTGAATCGCTTATCGGGGACCTGAAGTCCCGTTACCCGGAAAGGGACCCGCGCTTGAACGACGAGGTTTTTCGTGACGGTTTGCCCGGGCGACAACGTTCCCAGTGCGAGCTGCGACGGCTGAACGGTGACCTGGGGAACCACCGAACCTTCCACCGGCAGTACGAGTCGTCTGGCTTCTTCCAGAGTGTCATTGGTGAAAAGCTCAATTTGCTCCTGGAGATATCCTGCCGGGGCACTGGGTTTGAGGGTAACCACCAACTGGTAGGTTACCTCGCCGGCACCGCGTCCCGTCTGGTTGATTTGCACTTCGAGGAACTCGGCGCTGGGGACGGCCTTGACGATTTGCCAGTCACTTCGTCCTGCATACAGAAGTTTGACAGTGCGCTCTGCAGCGGTGCCTTGAGGCACGGCATTAAATAGGACGACACCCGGATCGAAGACGACGTCGCTGCGAATGTAGACGTAGGTGTGCAATTGCACCTCGGCCGGGTAGGGCTTGTCGAATGTCACCGTAATGGTGGCGTCCTTACGGCCCAAAAAGCCTCGCGTATCCACCGTGGCGATGATGGCACCTGTTTCGAATGTCTTGAGGGTGTCCTTTGTAATGCGGGGCTGCGTGCACCCGCACGAGGTTCTTACCGAAGCGATGTGGACGTCTTCCACATAAATATTCTTGAGCGGAAAAACATGTTCGACTTTGGCGCCCCGGGCAACCATTCCAAAATTGTGGCTGGTATGGTCGAACATGGCCTCCGCCCACTTTTGTGCCCGGGCGCTGGCTGACGCGAAAAGAAACACAGTGCCGAAAGCTGCAGTCAATATCGTCCGTGTTGCGGTGGGCATGGTGGTGGTCACTCCTTTTTTGGATTCCCCGAAGGATGGATCAAGAGCATCCTGGAGAGCCCCGGCAGAACTACAAAGGTTGTGGCCCCGAAGCTGCATTGAAGCGAACAGGGCATCCTGCGGACCGAGCAGTACGGTCGTTCACCGCCGATTTCTGCGTAAAGGATAGCGACTTTTGCGACCGGAAACAACGGCAATCCTAACCCAGGATGTACCGGTATGTGAGTGTGTTAAAGGGAGAGGTCACTAGAACGAGCCTGCCGCCGCAAAAAAGAAGCCCGGCCGAATGCCGGACGGCCGGAGCGAACAGCAGGAGTCGCTATTTGCCGCAGTAGTCGATAATGCGGGCGAGTTCGGATTTCAGTTCCGGCCGACGAACGATCCGATCGATGAAGCCGTGCTCCAGGAGAAACTCACTGGTTTGAAAGCCTTTTGGTAATTCGATCCGGATGGTAGCCATGATCGTGCGAGGACCAGCAAAGCCAATGAGCGCCTTCGGTTCGGCGATGACGACATCTCCCAGAGAGGCAAAGCTGGCCGCCACGCCACCCATCGTCGGATTTGTGAGAACGGAGATATACAATCCGCCAGCCGCGTCGAATCGAGCAAGGGCCGCCGACACCTTCGCCATCTGCATGAGGGAGAAGACCCCCTCCTGCATACGGGCTCCCCCACCGGAACCGGAGACGATGATGAGGGGGAGTTGTTCTGCCTGAGCCCGTTCGATCAGCCGCGTGAGCTTCTCTCCCACGACGGAGCCCATGCTTCCCATCATGAAGGCGGAGTCCGTCACACCGATCGCCACCCGGCGCGCCCGAATCATTCCCGTGCCCACGACCGCCGCGTCCCGCAGGCCAGTGCGTTCCTGCTCACGGCGAAGTCGCTCCCGATAGGGCATTTTGTCAACGAATTCAATGGGGTCACACGGTTCGAGATCGGCAAACCACTCCTCGAACGTGCCTTCGTCGAGAAGTTGCCGAATACGTTCCCGAGCCGAGACATACCAATGGTAATCACACTCTGGACAGACACCGAGGAGCTTGTCCACGTCTTTGCGGAAGACCGTAGCTCCGCAACCTGGACAGCGCAACCAGAGACCGGCGGGTACCCCCCGTTTGGGACGTTTGGTGAGGCTTTCCCAGCTATTTGCGCCCTGAGACTGAGAAACGGCTGAGGCGGACGGATTTTCCGACATGGCCTTCAGTATTCCTTTGCTTTATCTGGTGCCGTTGCGTTTGTGACCTTCCCACCCGTCTGATGCAGCCGGGAAAAGGCTTTTTCCGCTGCCAACCGGGCGAAAAATGCTCCGCTTCACCTTCCAATCGGCCGCAATTGCTTTCCTCAATTAGCCAAATCCTGCCCGCAACCATCAAAGTATCCCCGCGCCGGCGAAGAAACTCAACCCCCCATTGTGGTTTGGGGAGAAAATACTCTAGCGGGACAGGGCAGGGGACGCAATACGGAAAATTTTGATGATCTGGGCATTGCGCAGTCCCTGTGATCGCACATTTTGGCACCTACGCCACACGCCGCGAGTTCCTTTCGTTCGACGCCTTGAATTTGCAGACCATTTGAAGAAAAATCTACGGCGGCCGGGGAGAGTTAATCACTGACCGCAAAAGGACAGAGGGATAACCGCTGACCTTGTTGCCGGGAGACACGTCATGCGTCGCTTCATGTCTTTCCTGACCCTTGCGCTGGGTTTTGAGTTTCTCATAGCGAGTTCCGTATGGGGACAGGTGATCTCTTCACCCCCGGACCCAGGCAGTGGGATGCGCGGCCTTTTCCGCTCGGGATCTCCTTCAACTCGGCCCTGGGTGTACTGGTTCTGGCTGAACGGCAATCTCACCCGCGAGGGAATCGAGGCGGACCTCCAAGCCATGCAGGAGGCCGGAATTGGTGGCGTTTTGATCATGGAAGTCGATCAGGGGACGCCTCCTGGTTCGGTACGGTTTGGTTCCCCGGAGTGGCAGGAGCTGTTTTACTTCATGCTGGCGGAAGCGGGCAAAAGAAAAATCCAGGTCAATATGAACAATGATGCCGGTTGGACCGGCAGCGGAGGACCATGGATCAAGCCAGAGCAGGCGATGCAGCGGATTGTCTGGTCTGAAATCACAGTGGAGGGTCCGCAGGCCGGACAAATCACTCTTCCTCAGCCGTCAGTTGTTGAAAATTATTACCGTGAGGTAGCGGTACTGGCTTTTCCGCGTCCTGCCAATCCTGCCCGGATCGACGGAATTGCTTACAAGTCGCTGGCCCAGGTGCCTGGTGCCACCCTCGTGGTTCCTGGTGAAGTTCCCGAGCCACCGGCCAACCAGGTCATCCCAGCAGAAAAAATCGTCGATCTCACCGGCAAGATGGATTCGGAAGGCCGTCTCCAGTGGAACGTACCGGAAGGAAAATGGACCATCCTCCGTTTCGGTCACACGCCGACCGGTGCTCGCAACCACCCATCTCCCGAAGAAGGTCGCGGACTGGAATGTGACAAGCTCAGTCCAGAAGGTGCGGATGCAGCTTTCGAAGGTCTGATGGGCCAGTTATTAAAGAACTGGCCGAAAAACCTGCGCCGGGGAGGTGTGCTCATCAGAACGCATATCGATAGTTGGGAGGTGGGCTCGCAGAACTGGACCGCCCGCATGCCTGAAGAGTTTGCCCGGCGACGGGGTTATGACCTCCGTCCCTATTTGCCGGTGATCGCAGGGTATGTGGTGGGCAGTCGGGAGATCTCCGAGCGGTTTCTCTGGGATTTCCGTCAAACCATCGGGGAACTGGTTCTCGAGAATTACGCGGGACGATTCCGCAGCCTGGCCAGAAAAAATGGCCTGGAACTGACCATCGAAGCCTACACGACGTGCCCTGTGGACGAACTCGCATATGCGGGTCGGGCGGACGAGCCGATGGGCGAGTTCTGGTCCTGGTCGAAATATGGAGCGGCTTTCAGTTGCACGGAGATGGCCTCCGCCGCGCACGTCTATGGCAAGAAGGTGGTAGGAGCTGAGGCTTTCACGGCTACCGATGCCGAACGCTGGCTCGGGCATCCCGGCAATATCAAGGAACTGGGCGACTGGGCATTTTGCGAGGGCATCAATCGCTTCGTGTTTCACCGCTATGCGATGCAACCGTGGACCAACCCGCCGCGTATGCCTGGCATGAGCATGGGTCCGTGGGGTCTTCATTACGAGCGCACGCAAACCTGGTGGTCTTTGGTCCGACCGTGGCACGACTATCTTGCTCGTTGCCAGTACCTGCTCCAGCAGGGGCTGTTTGTTGCCGACTTTTGCCTGCTAACACCTGAGGCCGTTCCGCAAACCTTGGCCGGACAAACCGCGATCACGCGCTTCGGCCGTCCTCGGGAACGCGGGCCGTTCAATTACGACTTTTGTCCTCCGGAAGTGGTTCTCACCCGGATGGCGGTTCAAGATGGTCGGTTGGTTCTTCCGGATGGAATGAGCTATGCCGTTCTCGTTCTACCTCGCGTGGAGAGGATGACTCTGCCTCTTGTCCAGAAGATTACTCAATTCATCAAACAGGGAGCCACGGTCATCGGCGGCCCGCCGACCAAAACGCCCGGGCTCGCCGGATATCCCGATGCTGACGCGGAGCTTCGCAAACTGGTGGAAGAAGTTTGGGGAACAGCGAAGGCCCCGGGCGAGATCACGGTGAGAAACTACGGGAACGGCCGAATCATCTTTGGCGGACCATTCTCTACCGCCGGAGGAGCTTCGGAAAATCCCGGTTTTGACCAGGCCCAATGGGTCTGGACCACGGAGGGCAAGCCGACCAGCGCGGTCCCGGTCGGTCATCGGTATTTCAGACGGGTCTTTGAACTTCCGGCGGATGCCAAACTCAGCGCAGCCTGGTTGGTGATCACGGCAGACAATGAATTCGAATGCAAAGTGAATGGCCGGCGGGTGGGCCGCGGTGATGATTTCCACCGGCCTTATCGCATGAATGTGACAGGCCATCTTCGGCCAGGGAAAAACCTCCTCGCAGTGGATGCGTTCAATGCAGCGGACTCTCCCAACCCGGCCGGACTCATCGCGGCCCTCCATCTCAAGTTTGACAACGGGCAGCAAGCAACGATTGTCACCGATAAACAATGGGAATGGGCAGCGTCACCACCGCCCGCCTGGGACAATGATCCCGCAGCCCCCGGTGACTGGAAACCCGTCCAGGAGGTTGGGCCACTTGGAATAGCCCCCTGGGGCGATGTGAGCGACGTGGGCGCGGACCCCAATCTCATTCCCGATTTGGATGAGGTTTTTGCCCTGGCCCCGAAGCTGGGTCTGATTCCCGACTTCCGCTACGAAACGGTCTCCGGGGAACAGGCCCTTCGTTATATCCACCGACGAATCGACGACATCGACGTATACTTCGTCGCCAATAAAACCGCCCATCCGATCGACGCATTGTGCTTTTTCCGGATGAAGGACAAGCGGCCGGAACTGTGGTACCCCGAGACCGGGGAAACGGTAGCACCCGTGGTGGTCTACCGAACATCGGAAGAGGGGACGGAGCTACCGCTGCACTTGGAAGGCTACGAATCGGTGTTCGTGATGTTTATGCCGAATCCTCCGATCCCCGAGTATATCGTCAGCATTCTCCATGAGGGTCGCGACGTCGTTTGGCCCAGTGAGCAGCGGGGCACTATCCTTATCCGCAAGGCCTTGTATGGTGTTCTGGATGATCCACAGCGGACGAGGAATGTGACGGAAAAAATCCAGCAGTGGGTTAACGAAGGCCGGCTGAGCTTTCAGGTTGCTGAGCTTGCTCAGGAAGATGACCCCGCTTATTTGATCGTGAAACGCTTGATCCTCGACTATGAGGTGGATGGTCAACCCGGGCACATCGAAGCGACTGATCCGGAAACTGTTCAATTTCCCAAAGCCGCCGTGCGGGAGCCTGTGGTGAAGCTGTTTTCGATTGCGGTGGGCCGGTACGAGTTAGCCGTCTCGCAGCCGGGAAAATACACCGTCAAAACGTCCCGCGGCCGGGAAATCTCGTTCACGGTCCCGCAACTGCCTCCCTGCCCCTCGCTTTCAGGTAAATGGGAGGTGCGGTTCCTCCCGGCGTCCTCCCAGCCAAAGTCGATCACGCTGGAAAAGCTGATCTCGTGGACGGAGTTCCCGGAGCCCGAGTACCGTTACTACTCAGGCCGGGCGGTGTATTCGACAGAAATATATTCGGAACCAACGAGTCGGAGTACTATGCGGAGTAAGAGGATCGTGGAGCTGGACCTCGGCGATGTGCAAGTGGCGGCTCAGGTTTCTGTTAACGGAAAGCCCGTGGGTGTTGTGTGGCATCCGCCGTATCGCATCGACATCGGGAGTCATTTGTGGCCGGGCACAAATACGCTGGAAATCGAGGTGGTCAACTTGTGGATCAATCGCATGATCGGAGACGAACAACTGCCAGAAGATTCCGAACGAAACCCAAATGGGACGCTCAAGCGCTGGCCCGATTGGCTGCTCCGCGGAGAGCCCTCACCTACCGGACGGCAGACGTTTACCACCTGGAGATTGTGGAAAAAGGATGATCCGCTTCAGCCTTCCGGCCTCCTTGGACCGGTTCAGGTTCGGCAATGGGTGCCAATCCTCATTTCCCTTGAACACCAGACACCCGAGGTCATGCCGGGGCAATGAGATGAGGCGTCCCGTGCGTAAGACGCAGATCGCACTTTGAGATGAGGAATCGAGGCCTCAGCAAGACCTCATCTTCGCGGTTTCCCGATCATAGCTTCGAATTCCTCTTCGGTGATCGTGGGAACGCCGAGGGCCCGCGCCTTATCCAGCTTGCTGCCAGGATTTTCCCCCACCAGCACGAAATCCGTATTCCGTGAGACACTGGAGGCCGCATGGCCGCCCAGCCGTTCAATCAGCTCTTCAATTTCCTGTCGGGTGTAATTTTTGAGCGTTCCCGTCACCACGATGCTCTTGCCTGCGAGCGGCTTGGGAGCAGATTCCTCTGGCACGTCCTCAGTCATCTTGACTCCGCAGCGGCGGAGCTCCTCGATGATGTGCTGACCGCGTTCGCTGTGAAGAAAGTCATAAACACTCTTCGCGATAATGGGGCCTATTTCGTTAATCTGGGAAAGCTCTTCAACAGTGGCTCGACGGAGGCGGTCCATGCTGCGGAAGTGCCGCGCCAGGATGGCCGCCACCTTCGTGCCCACATGCCGAATCGCCAGCGCCGCCAGCAGGCGCGCCAGTCCACGGTTTTTGCTTTCCTCGATATTCTTAAGCAACTTTGTGGCGGACTTCTCTCCCATGCGTTCCAGTTTCACCAGTTGATCCTTGGTCAGCCGATAGAGATCGGCATAGCTGCGGACGAGTCCCTTTTCCACAAGCTGGTCGATTAGTTTTTCACCCAGTCCCTCGATATCCATGGCATCGCGGCTTGCGTAATACCGCAGCCTTTCTTTGATTTGTGCTGGGCATTCATGATTGGGACAGCGGATGTAGACCCCGCCCTCATCACGCACCAAGGGGGTGTTGCATTCGGGACAATGCGTGGGGAACTTGAATTTGGGCAAAGGCCGTGTGCGTTCGTGCTTTTCCACGCGCACGATATGGGGAATGATTTTGCCAGCCTTTTCGACCACCACCACATCGCCGACCCGGACATCTTTGCGCTCGATTTCGTCGGCGTTATGGAGGCTGGCATGGGCCACCACGGTTCCCGCCAGAAGCACCGGCTCGAGATCGGCCACCGGCGTGACGACTCCCGTTTTCCCTACCTGCACCCGAATGTGTAGCACCCGCGTTTTCGCCTCGTATTTTTCGAACTTGTAGGCCATGACCCACCGCGGACTTTTTGCTGTGGCGCCCAGCCGCTCGCGTTGATCAAAGCGGTTCACCTTAAGGACGAGGCCGTCGATTTCAAAGTCCAGTTCGTGAAGGTGCTCGATCTGTTCCTCGCAATACGCGATGGCCTTCTCGATATCGTCAAAACAGGCAACTCCCGGCGGGATGGGAATTCCCCAACCTTTGACTTTCTCCAGAAACTCCATGTGCGTCTTCACATCCAATCCCTCGGAATACCCCAGCCCGTGGGCAATGAACCGCAGTCGCCGCTGAGCGCAGATGCGGGGATCGAGAAGCCGGATGCTTCCCGCGGTGGCGTTGCGGGGATTGGCAAACAGAGGTTCACCGCGTTTTTTCTGTTCCTCGTTGAGTTTGACGAGGTCGGAGTTGGTCATGTAGACCTCGCCGCGGATTTCCACGATGGGGGGATGTCCTTTTCCGAGCAGCCGAAGCGGCACTCCGCGGACGGTGCGGATGTTGTGCGTCACATCGTCTCCCACGAATCCGTCGCCGCGCGTGACCCCCCGGACAAGTTGTCCGTTTTCGTAATGAATGGCCACCGCCACCCCATCGATTTTCGGCTCCACCACCCATTCCACCGGCTCGCCATTGAGGAGCTTCTGAACCCGCTGGGCAAAATTCCGCACCTCCTGAGCACTGTAGGTATTTTCGATCGACAGCATCGGGACTCGGTGCGGGACCTGCTGAAGCGTGTCAATCGGCTGTTCCCCCACACGCTGCGTGGGACTGTCCGGCGTGATCAGCTCCGGGTGCGCTTCCTCGAGTTCACGAAGCCGCTGCATCAAGCGATCGTATTCCAAGTCCGAGATTTCCGGCGAGGCCTCCACGTAATACTTGTAATCGTGGTAGCGGATCAGTTCCCGGAGACGCTGGATTTCCTCCGCCACATTCTCGCTCATGGCGCACCCTTTCCCTGTTGGCGATCGTTGCCTGCCAGGCTACGGACGGACTGATCACATCAGAACAGAGAGAATAACCGTCACACTACGGTCAGCCGCAAAGAGACACTGTACCAACCAGCCCGACCAAATAAAAGCCGCTCGTAGAATTGGCGAAAACTCTTTGTCGGACAATTCCGGCCCACAAACGGTATGCCGTTTTAGTCAACGGCCGTCAATCGCACCCGCAGGCCACCACGCAGGAAACCGCCCCACCCCGCATGGCATTGGGAATGAGACACAAAAATCGCAACGGTTCAGGACCGGTGTTGCGAAACTGATGAGGGACACCGCCCGGCACGAAGACGACCGATCCCGGCCCGATTGGGAATTCTCGGCCGTTTTGAATGACGATTCCGCGCCCTGAGAGCACAAACACCTCGTGTTCGTAATGATGCTGATGATGGGGCGTATGTCCGCCGGGCGCCACCTCAAACTGACGCATCGTGAAATTGGGTGCCCCATCGGGCTCCCCAATGAGGTGGCGCATCTTGCACCCCTGAGCACCTTCCATCGTCACCTCCTGAAGAGGGATTTCTTCAAAATGGACAACTTTCATGGAAATTCTCCTG
>NZ_JBAMME010000308.1:0-2663 GCF_039793925.1 Thermogutta sp.
GTCTGCCTCTGACCAGGCATCTTCTTCAACGCCTGGCATACCATCGGAATCAGGCTGGGATCCCGACCTGATGTCCACGTTGTCCGGTAATCAACCCGTGCGGTGGGATTGGAGCAGTTCGGGCACACTAGAGATGGACTGTTTCGTGTGCCATCTCCACTCCCCGGATAATACCGCTCGAATCGAGGAAATCAAAGCCGGGCGTTTTGCCTGGGCGGTGACGGCCACCTTGGTCAACACAGGTGCAGTGGTACGGAAGGGCACCCAGTGGGAATATAACAAGCAGGCGTTCGATGAACGCGGGGCGGTGGTTGCTCAAACTTTTCGCATCGAACGGCCCACCGCCGCGCACTGCGGCCTGTGCCACGGAAAAGTCGTCGCTTCCCACGAACGACTCTCGTGCCTGGAAATAAGCTGGTCTGACTGGTCCACGCTCACGAAGGGACAAATTTTTTCGCCGCAACGGATAAGTGATTCGGAGTTGAACGTCGCTGGAAAAGAGAACCTGGCCCGCCCGTGGGATATTCATGCGGCATCCCTTCTGGATTGCCGCCACTGTCATTTTCCCCTGGACAATCCGGCGCTTTTTGAGCCGCCCGGGCGGGGTCGTTTAAAGCATCTCCGGTTCGAACCGCGGCGCTTGTCATTTGCGGAGTATCTGGAGCGTCCGAGTCATCAATTTGCAAAAGGTGACACCGCTCAGGGAAAGATCGCCCCCGAGTTTACCGGCACGATGCGAACCTGTCGGGACTGCCACGACGCCACCCAGGCCCACGAGTGGTTGCCGTTCCGAGCGGTGCACCTCGCCAGACTGGAATGCGAAACATGCCACATTCCCGCGGTTTACGCTCCAGCCCTCGAGGCGATCGATTGGTCGGCCCCTGCTGACGGTCAGCCTTTTTTGCAGTGGCGAGGAGTCACCTGGTCCAACTCGACTACGGTCCCACTGATCACAGGTTTTCGGCCTGTTATTCTCCCGCGAAAGGCCGTTGACGGCGAGCTCAGACTTGGGCCATACAATCTCGTGAGAGCGAGTTACTGGGTCGATACCGGAGCAAGCCCTCGACCGGTGAGACTGCGGGACTTGGAAGCAATTCTTTCCGGTGTGTCTCACAGTGCTGAAAGGAGTAGGGGTGAGAGTTCCCACGTTTTTTCAATGACTTATCAAAACCGGGACACGCCGCCCCGTTATTCCCCGACGGAAGTCGCCACCCGACTGAAGAATGTGGGCGTAACCTCTCCGGAACACGTCGTGGAGATTTGGCCGTTTGGCATTCACCACGATGTGGCGCCGGCGCGGTTAGCGATCCGCCAGTGCCAGACGTGCCACAGTTCGCAATCGTTGCTTGGGCAAGGCTTCACTTTGGGGAACGTTCGGGATGACAACCTATCGCGCTCGGCTCGCTTCGTTCCGGGTAGTGAGATTCCGGAAGCTTACGAACTCAAAATTTCTCGCTCGTCTGAAAATCCCGCGTTGGTTTTGACCCCGAGGCCTGAAAAAGCCGGTTTCTACATTCTGGGGAAAAGCCGGCATGGCTGGGTCGACTGGCTTGGTTTCCTTACTTTCATGGGAATCGTGATGGCAATCGGAGTCCATGCGTCATTTCGAGTTTTTCCGCATCTGTCGTTGTTCAGAGGTTTTCGTGGCCACGATTAACGCGCCAAGCTGAGAAGAAAGCGGAGATCCATTGACGTAGCGAAAGGCATAGCCATGCAGAAAGAGCTTATTTATACACTTTATGAAAGATTTTGGCACTGGCTTCAGGCGGTGGTGATT
Organism: Thermogutta sp.; assembly: GCF_039793925.1. Classification (GTDB taxonomy): domain Bacteria; phylum Planctomycetota; class Planctomycetia; order Pirellulales; family Thermoguttaceae; genus Thermogutta. The sequence goes on from NZ_JBAMME010000308.1 coordinate 1,778, forward strand.
CTGACGCTCCTTTTTACCGGTTTTTCTGTGCACTACTCTGGGAGTGCTGGTGTCATTTCATTTGCTACGGCCGTGCGACTGCATAACGTCGTGGGATGGCTGCTTGTGATCAATGCTTTTCTGGGATTCTTCTACTACGTGACGACGGGCACTGTCAGGCAACTGATACCGGAGCCACGTGAGTTGCACGTTCTGGCGTGGCGGCAGCTGCGTTACTATCTCTACGGAATGTTCCACGGCGAGCCTCACCCGCTTCAGCGCTCACGTCAGCGGAGGCTCAATCCATTACAGCAGCTCACGTACCTGGCGATTCTCAATATCTTGTTGCCTATTCAGGTTGTCACCGGTGTGACTCTTTGGTTTATGCAATATTCTCCGGAGCTAATGCACCGCGTGGGGGGAATCGGCAACCTCGCCGCCGTACACATGCTGGGCGCATGGTTTTTTGCCGCATTCGTCCTCGCACACATTTATCTGGCCACGACGGGCCCAACCCTGTGGCAACATTTTGTAACGATGATTACCGGGTATGAAATCGTCGAAGAGCCTTCCGCTGGCGACGCAACATCGGCTCAGCAAAACGAAATCGCATAAGAACGGAAAACCACTTGCGTAACAGGACCTGAGATTAAAGCCGCATTCCTCTATCTTGGGAGACGAAGCAATGGCCAGTGACACAACCCCAAAGGATCAAATCCCCAAACAGTACTGGAACCCGTATGTGGCCGGGGTGGCACTCGGAACTGTGCTGTTTCTGGCCTTTTTGCTCAGCGGAAGTGGTCTGGGAGCATCCGGAGGAATTGCCCGAGTCGTCGTGCAGGTTTTGAAGGTGGTCGCCCCCACGGTGGTTGATCGAAATTCATATTTCGCACCGATGGGAGGCGGA
>NZ_JBAMME010000308.1:2673-22404 GCF_039793925.1 Thermogutta sp.
CCAATCCGCTCAACAACTATATCGTGTGGATGGTGCTGGGCGTCCTTCTTGGGGGTTTTGTGTCGGGACTTGTTTCCGGCCGGAGTCGCGTGGAAGTATGTCGTGGACCGCGGGTCAGACCAGCCCAGCGACTTGTTCTGGCATTCATTGGAGGCGCCTTCATGGGATGGGGTGCCGCGATGGCACGCGGCTGCACGTCTGGACAGGCGTTGTCAGGTGGGGCCGTGCTGTCACTGGGAAGCTGGGTGTTCATGATGATGATTTTTGCAGCCGGGTACGCACTGGCGTATCCTTTTCGGCGCATCTGGCTTTGATCTGCAAATGTGGAAGCCGGAACAACTATTTTTGGAGGCGGCACAATGTTTCCCCTGCATTTGACGGGTATTGCCGAAGTGTTGGTGACTGTAGTGATCGGGTTCTGGTTTGGGTTTATTCTCGAACAGGCCGGTTTCGGTGACTGTCGCAATCTTGCTGCGCAGTTCTATCTTTCCGACATGCGCGTTTTAAAAGTGATGTTTTCTGCGATCGTGACGGCGATGCTGCTCGTATTTGCTGCATCTGCCATAGGCTGGGTCGACTTCGAACAAATCTTCGTTCCCCCCACGTACTTGGCCGCCTCAGTTGCCGGAGGGCTAGCCTTGGGTGTTGGCTTTATTATCGGCGGTTACTGTCCTGGAACATCGCTTGTATCTTCGGCAACGTTGAAGCTCGACGGCGTGGCGTTCGCCACGGGTGTGGCGGCAGGGATGTTCCTTTTTGGACTGACCTCTCCTTATGTGGAAGAATTCTGGACTGTCACGGGCGCGCTGGGACGGTTGACAATCTTTGATTGGCTGGGGCTCGATGCCGGTCCGATTGTGCTTGGTGTTTTCCTTATGGCTGTCGGGGCCTTTGCCGCGGCAGAATGGGCAGAGAGGCGCTTTCAATGGGCCAAACCGCCGGTATCCGCTGCGGCCAATTCCCGGGTCGTACTACGCGCTTTCGCTGCGGCGGGCTTCATTCTGGCACTCGTCGCTGCGGTCATCGGCCAGCCAGACGCTGAGAGAAAAATTGCTCTGCAAAAGGCACGACTCGACGCAACGATTCAATCGCGCAAAGTGTTCATCGATCCGGCGGAACTTTTGGACCTGATGTATAACAATCAGGTGGACCGAATTCTCCTCGATGTTCGAAACGAATCGGATTACAACCTCTTCCATTTGAAGGACGCCATCCATACGACGATCGACGAGATTGATCGGTACTGGCGCCCTCGGTTAACGGCGGAGCAGGTCGTGGTTGTCATGTCCAACGACGAACGTGACGCCATCGAGGCCTGGAAGCACCTGGCCATCTCTCGAAACCTAAACGCATATATCTTGGCCGGGGGTGTCAATCGGTGGTGCGACGTGTATTTCGCGGGCAACCTTAACGTCCCGGGACCGGAATTCGGGTCGCAAGGAGACGAAGAATTTCGCTACGCCGACGCATTCATGAAATTGCGGCAGTGTGCTTCCGCTGCAGTGCCAGTTGGCTTGAATATTCCCGGCAGTCCCGGGACCAACATCGACGTATCAAGACCAGACCAGAAACTTGTGACGCTTCGTCAATTCACTCCCAAAATCCACCTCCTTAAAGCGGTCAAGGCACCAGGAGGCGGTTGCGGTGGATGATCCATTCTACCTTTCGGCAACGGGTCGAATTTTCTCGTAAATTGCCAGCAGTTTGTCCCGATAGGCCTGTCGAAGCGTACCTTCGATCTCGCCGAGTGGCTTGAGGGGAACCAGGTCCAGGACATCCGTTTCTGACAGGGAGGAATCATTCATCGTGGCGAGAGCACCCAGGACCAGGTCATGCAGGGCTGCCTGGAAATCTTCGGGGGGTAAACCGAGGCCCGTCAGGATGGAGCGCAACTCATAGAATTGGGGCCAGAAGTACGTCGGGCCCATCCCGGTAAGGAGCGCGTACAACTCCAGGTGCGATTCTGGCACCAATGGCGATTTTCCCAGTACCTCCAGGAGCGTTAACAGGCTCGCCTTCTGAGTTTCCGAGAGTCCCTCCGCAACACAAACCGGGTTGTAGCCCTTGCCCACAAGGGAGGGTGCGTTGGGGATCACCCGAGCGATATTCGGAAAATCCCCCAACTGACGCCGAAGCTGACTCAGCGTAAATTTAGGAGCCAATGAAACGACGACACAGCCTGGGTTCAGTTTGCCGGAAAGCTCTGCAGTGACAGCCGGAATCGCCGGTGGATGGACAGCCAGGAAAATAAATTGACTATCGATGAGCTCTGCAACTTGAGAAACCCTTTCTAGCGTGCCGGACACACGGGATAAAAGCAAGTTCGCGGCTCCGTCGTCCGGTTCTGCAAACTTGACCCGAGCGATCGGAGCCCCACTCCGGAACCAGCCTCCAAGCATGATTCGCGCGATTCGTCCACCACCAGCAAATCCGAGGGTGTATGCCATTTCTCTGATCCTCCTAAAAGCAAGATAGTAGTTGCAATATTTCGCAAATATACAACTCTCACTTCCCGTGTCAATCCCCAAGGCAATCCGATCTCCAGCCGACGCCCAATCTCGGCGCCGGTCGATCTATTGTTCCATTCAATTTTTCCGGGCTAAAATGGTAGCGCCCTTGACGCACTCAGTGGAACGAAGTGTTCAATGACAAGCCTCAACGAGCGGAGTGAACGTCCATGACACTGAAGGAAATTCTCGCGGCCAAAGGTAGCCACGTTTACACGATTCATCCTGAGGCCACTCTTCAGGACGTGGTGGAAGAGCTCGTCCAGCATAACATCGGCGCCCTAATGGTTTGTCGCCGTGATCCTGGGGAGGGCCGAGAGGAAATTCTGGGCATCATCACGGAACGTGATATCCTTCGCCGCTGTGCTTTTTCCGAGCACCCGCTTCGCTCCATCCGGGTGGAGGAGGCAATGTCCCGCAACCTGGTCGTGGCCCATCCAGATTACTCTGTCGAGCAGGCCATGCAGCTCATGACCAACAACCGAATTCGCCATCTCCCGGTGGTAGTTGACGGCCGATTGGTCGGCATCATCTCCATTGGGGACGCTGTCAAGGCCCAGTTGGAGCGGCTCGCAATGGAAAATCGGTTTATGAAGGACTATATCCAGGGCTGACTAGTTCTTGCCGGCTACTTTCTTGAAGTCGCACGGCCGAAATGTTTGTCTGCAAACTTGATGTACTGCTCCCAGTCGTAGGACGTGACGTCGTGTTTGCCCGTGCGGATGTGGTAACCAATTTGACCCATCACCGGATGATCGGGAGGGGGCATTTCATCAGCGGGGAGCCCGTCGGTCCCCAATAAGCGGTAAACGGGATCGGCGGCTTTTGCGGCCAGAAACTCGCCTCGGGGATCGGCCCACAAATCTTCGGTAGCACTCGCCACATAGACGGGACGCGGTGCGATCAGAGCGATCAGCTCGTGTTGATCGACAGGGAGGACCGCCTCGTTCTCGTTGTATTTTTTGAAGTTTTCACAGAACCAATGGGGGCACGCGGTGTTGATTCGGGCCACAGTTTCTCCAAAGTGTCGGCGACTTAAGGCAGCACCACCGCAGCCCGAATTATTGGAAATCACGATGGCAAACCGCGTGTCCTGTGCCCCGGCCCAGAGGGCCGTTTTCCCCAAGCGGGAGTGTCCCATCACCGCCACTTTCGTTTTGTCGAGCTCCGGATCCGTCTCGATCAGGTCCATGATCCGGCTCAACCCCCAGGCCCAGGCCCCAATGGACCCCCATTGATCCGGATCCGGCCGGGTTTGTCCCGGTCTGTAAAACAGCGGATGCACCCCATTCTGAAATCCATCATCAAAGTCAGGGTCAATGTCGCCGTAATAAGCCGTGGCCAGAGCGTAACCGTGGGAAAGTATCATCTCAACCGGCCAGCGACTACTGGCTTTCCCTCGAGTAGCTTCGGTAGCTTTGTGATCGATGACCCCCGGCCCGTCACGAACCCAGCTCCGACAGATAAAAATTCCGGGATCGTTGTGAATCGCTTGATTGCCACCAAAATTCAGCCCCAAGAATACGGGCAGAGGCCGAGTAGCGTCCTTCGGTAGGTAGAAGAGTACGTCCACCATGGGGCCATCCTGCCCTTTTGGTGTGAAATGAATCGTCACCTGTTTGCGAATAGCTTTTCCTCCCAGGGCATCGGGATCTACCTCGCGAACCTCAAACCACATGCCTTCCGGTCTTCCCGGTGCCTTCCCATATACATGGGTCTCGAAAAGCCGCAGAAGTTCGGGGCGCCGCTTCGAAAACCACGTGTTCGGGTCGCTGACCCGCGTGCCGTCCGCGCATACCAAAGGGTCTGGGAGGGTGTAGGAAGGCACCTTGCTCTCGTCGTAATTCACCGGAGGCAATTCAGCACGGGTAATGGGAGCCGTTAGTCCAACAAAGATCAGGAAAAATAACGAGTACCGAGCTTGCATGGCGAGTACCTCCCGCGGACGACATTGTCGTGAAGTGGACCGGGCTCCGGTCGCCGGTCCTTTGTGTGCCCAGTGTACCCTCACGGCTCAGAAACCACAACTTCCACCTCCTTCTGTGCACGTTGCGGCTGAGTCCCCGCAGAACTTGACCGGATTCAAAAGTGCCACACCGTCGCCGAACCAGCGGGACGAACGAGGGCAAAAGCTGTCCAGGGTTGACGCCTCATGTCTCACAAGCGAAAGGGCCAAATGAGTGGGGCGAGCGTCACAGTCAAGGCCGTGACCAGAATGTTCATCGGAATACCGATTTTAAGATAGTCCGTGAACCTGTAACCCCCGGGACCATAGACCATCAAATTGGTCTGATAGCCAAGCGGAGTCGCAAATGATGCGGAGGCCGCTGTGAGAACGCTGATCACGAACGGCATCGGATTGACTTGCAACTCCTGGGCAGTGGCGAGGGCAAAGGGAAACATTAACGCAGCGGCTGCATTATTGGTGACCATTTCCGTCGTCACCGACGTGATGATGTGGATCGCCAAAAGCGTCAAACGGGGATTTTCGCCCACCCAACGAATGAGATGATGAGCGACAAACGACGCTGCCCCGGTGCGTTCCAGGGCGGTCCCAATACCAAAAGCTGCTCCAATGGCTACGAGAACCTGCCAGTCAATCGCTCGACGGGCCTCGCTCAAAGTGCAACACTGAAAAGCAAGCATTGCGGCTGCCGCCAGAAGGGCCCCTTTGAGCATCGTTATTTTCCCAAACACCAACTCCCATGAGCCAATTTTCAGCCCCAGATCACCAAAAGACTCGCTGACGGTCACCACCAGCACCATCGCTGCGAGGATGAAAAGAGCCGTTTTCGCTTTTTCGAAACGGGGAGGTTTGGAATCCTCCAAACGGCTGATAAGGTAAAAATCTCGACTGTGCCGGTGAATCTCCACGAATGAGGGATGTGCTTCCAGCAAGACTGTATCGCCGCGACGGAGAACGATATCGCCGATCTTGCCCCGCAGGCGTTCGCCTTCCCGAGCAACGCCAATCACTACCGCGTTGTAGCGGGAGCGAAATCGACCGTCGCGAATGCTCTTCCCCACGATCGGACAGCGTTCGCTGATGACAGCCTCGATAAGGCACCGCTGGGAACGGGGAGCGTCGAGTTTAAACACCTGATTCGTCGCTGGTACCAAACCGCGAATTCGCTGCAGATCGCGGACCGACTCCACCACACCCACAAAGATCAGGCGGTCGTTCGCCCGCAGGCGTTCCTGGGGAGAAACCGCCGGAAGGACCTGCCCATCCCGATTAATCTCCGCCAAATAAAGCCCGGGAAGATGACGCAATCCCGCTTCTTCGATGGTCTTACCCACAAGGGGGCTTCCTGGCTCCACGAGCATCTCGGTGGTGTATTGCTTTGGGTCTTCACGGATGGGCGTGATGGGGTCGCGCGCCGGTAGCAGCCATCGGTGGGTTGCCAGCACGAGCGCGATGCCCGCTATTGCTATTGGCAAACCCACCCACGTCGGGTCAAACATCGCCAGTCCCCGCTCCACGTGGGGTGCCCAGGCTAGCTGTCCCTGGTCATAAGCGCGAATCAGGAGTCCATTCACAACTAGATTAGTGCTCGTTCCAATCAGGGTACATGTGCCTCCTAAAATGGCGGCATAACTTAGCGGTAGCAACAACTTGGAGGGAGGAATTCGGTTTTGCCTCGCCCAGTCGTTGATTGCAGGGATCAGCATACTGACGACGGGAGTGTTATTGATAAACGCGCTCAGCGCCGTCGTCGGAACCATTACCCGCGCGATGGCCCCCGTGACGGATTTCGCTCGACCGAAAAGCGTATCTGCCAGCGCAGAAACCGCGCCTGTTTCTACGAGTCCCGCGCCCACCACAAAAAGCACTGCAATTGTTATCATTCCTTCATTGGAAAACCCCTGGAGCGCCTCCTGACTGGTCACGCACCCCGCTAGCAACAGGATAGTCAGCCCCCCCATCAGAACTACGTCTGGAGCAAGTCGAGTAGTGGCCAGCAAGAGAAAAATCAACCCGACAACTGCGAGGCTGATAGCAGCTCCAAGCTCAAGCATGTCCGTTGACACCCGTTCGATCGGTCGCGGTCAAATAAGGCAAGTCGAACCCGCGGTTCGGGTAGTCAGCCGGCTCCAAGGGCAGCCCGTGCGAAATGTGCAGCCGTTGCCGCCGAGTACTCAAGCCGGCTGGCGGAGTCATTCCTTTATCTTACCTTTTTTGTCGGCGACGCACTTTGCCTTCCAATCTCCGGCACTTGTTCAACGCGAGACTTTCGCCCCTGGCTGACCGTCACCCCTCGGTCCTCAGCCCCAGACAACATTGGAGGCTGCAAATAAGTCAGTTAAGTGATCACTTTAATGATTATAATCCAATATTCTACTCTTGGCCAGTCTGTCTTCAAGGTGGAGACTGATTGCCTTGCCTGTTCTTACCGTTAAGTCTCCTCTTTCTGCCACGTTGAACAAATCTGCACGCACTACAGCGTTCGGGGTCAAGACGGAAGCGCCCGTGCGGTTGGGGCTCGTCCTTTTGGTCGCTAGATCGTTCCAGTTTGGCGAACACGTAAAATCCCGGTGGAGCGTTGCCGAAATCTTTCGAGAATGCAGAATCTTGAGGGTGTCGAAATTAGCTCACTGTCCTACAATGAGCTTATGGTCCGACAACCCATCTTAGTAGAGAGCCGGTAAATGCCGGCAGGATTAACCACTGGTGACAATGCAGCAGTCTGGGAAATCTCCGCGGTGGGCACCCCGTAAAAACGGACTCCACTGGTGCACGCGAACACTTTTTTACATTTATCGTGAAGGTCTTTATGAGGGAAAGCGGCATCCTCCTGCACCCGACATCGTTACCCAGCCAATATGGCATTGGAGATCTCGGTCCCAGCGCGTATGCCTTCGTCAATTGGCTTGCAGAAGCGGGGCAGCGTTACTGGCAGATTCTCCCGCTTGGTCCCGTAGACGGTTACGGGTCACCGTACAGCTCTGTGTCCGCTTTTGCCGGCAACGAATTGCTTATCTCCCCCGAGCTGCTTGTGGAAGAAGGGTTGCTCCCGCCATCTGCTTTGAATGACGGCGAAATATCCGCCACCCCCCTCGACAGCCCCGTGCATTATCAGACCGTCTCGAATGCCAAACGAAGGCTCCTCCAGCATGCTTTTTCGATGAGCGGCTTGCAAGAATCTGACGGGGATCACTCACTCTGGGAACACTTCGCCCGGTTCTGCACTGAGGAGGCCTGGTGGCTGAAAGTTTACGCCGCGTACCAGACATTGGCGGAGCTATTTCCCGGAATTCCCTGGCCGGAGTGGCATTTGAAGGCGAGCGGCATACCGCTGGAAATACTGCGAAACGGAGAATTTGATCCGCTCGGGAAAGACCTACCAGCGGCGCTGCGGAAAACCTACCGATTTCACTGTTTTGTGCAGTTTCTGTTTTGCCGCCAATGGGACGCTTTGCACCGGTACGCGGCTCGTCAGGGTGTGAAAATCTTCGGAGACGTGCCCATCTACGTGTCTTACCACAGTGCCGACGTTTGGGCTCATCCGCAGTATTTTTTCCTCGATGACGAGTACCGTCCGGTTGAGGTCGCCGGCGTCCCGCCCGATTATTTCAATGCCACTGGGCAGCTATGGGGCAACCCTGTCTACCGGTGGGATATTCTGTGTCGGGACGGTTATCGCTGGTGGATCGAGCGGTTCCACTCCGTTTTTGAACGAGTTGACCTGGCACGAATTGACCATTTCAGAGGGTTTGCAGCCTACTGGGCGGTCCCGGCCGGTCATCCGACGGCCGAACACGGAAAATGGGTCCTCGGCCCGGGTGCCCATTTCTTCGAAGTCCTCCTCAAATCCTGGAAGGGTCCTTGGCGAGAGACGGCTCCCAACAAGCGAACGCTCCCAATCGTCGCCGAAGACCTTGGTTACATTACCCCGGATGTGATCGCCCTTCGGAAAATGTTTGGGTTTCCTGGCATGGCTGTGCTTCAATTTGCGTTTGGCCCCTCAAAAGTGGATCAATTTCTCCCTGACCGCGTAGCCCCTGACACCGTGATGTACTCTGGAACGCACGATAACGACACGAGCTTGGGTTGGTTCCAGCACGAGGTACGCAGCGATCCCGAACTTGTCGCTCGTCTTCGCCAGTATTGCCGTGCGGAGCTTGAGAGCATCAGTTGGGATATGATCGAGCTGGCCTTTCAGTCCCGATCTGAGATCGCTATTGTGCCTCTCCAGGATGTTCTGGGTCTCGGATCAGAGGCTCGAATGAACATCCCTGGGACACCCTCCAACAACTGGCGGTGGCGCTTTTCCCCGACGTCGCTCACCAAAAGCCTCGCCGAGAAGCTTCGTCAGGTCACAGAACGATCAGGGCGCGTCGCGACTTCGCAACCTGCTGCTGCTTCCGTTCCCCAGTCGTGATGAGCCAGAGAGCGGTTATCCCGACCAAAGTTCAACTGCTCGCGGACGATTCCAGCATCCTCTGTGGCCCCGTGGGGTTCTCTGCCGCCCCATTCAACACCGCCGCGATGGTCTCCCTGTTAACGGGTTGGATAACGCCTTTTTCGCAGATGATCGCGTTGATGAGCTCCGCCGGGGTGACGTCGAAAGCGGGGTTGTAAACGTCCACACCTTCGGGAGCAATTGGAATCCCAAATGGACACGTGACTTCTCGCGGATCGCGCTGTTCGATCGGGATCAGCCCGCCATGTGAGAGCCGCAAATCAAATGTCGAACTGGGTGCTGCGACGTAGAAGGGAATACGGTGATACCGCGCCAGAATAGCCAGACCATACGTCCCGATTTTGTTGGCAGTATCCCCATTGGCAGCAATTCGGTCTGCCCCAACAATCACCGCCTGGATTTTTCCTTCCTTCATGACTTCGGCCGCCATATCATCGCAGATCAGGGTGACAGGGATGCCGTGTGCTTTGAGCTCCCAGGCGGTAAGCCGTGCCCCCTGGAGGAGCGGACGGGTTTCGTCGGCGTAGACATGGATGCGTTTTCCCTTGGCAGACGCCTCGTAGATGACAGCCAGAGCTGTACCATATTCTGCGGTGGCCAGGCCACCGGCATTGCAATGCGTCAAAACTCCTGACCCATCTTCAATGAGGCGTTCCCCCCACCGCCCAATCGCATGGCACAAAGCCCGATCCTCTTCGTGAATGGCACGTGCCTCTTCCAGCAAGGCCTTCCTTATGGTGTCAGGGGGTTGCCCCCGCAGAGCTTCAGCCCGGCGCCGCATCCGATCGAGCGCCCAAAAAAGGTTCACCGCTGTGGGACGGGAGGACGCGAGATATGAAGTGACCTCGTCCAGCCGCTGGAAAAAAGCCCGCTCGTCGTTGGGAGCGAATTTCATTCCCAAACACACCCCGTAAGCAGCAGCAATACCAATGGCCGGGGCTCCCCGCACCTGAAGTGTTTTAATCGCTTCCCAAACAGCGCGTTCGTCGTGGCATTCACGAAAGACCACTTCCCGCGGCAGCCGCGTTTGATCCAATATCCGCAAGCTCCCGTCCGTGTCTCCGATCCACACGAGCGTCGCCACTTCTTTCGTCATGCCACTACCTGGGGCACCTTTCATTCCTCGAACTCGAAACTGGGACAGCTGCCGCTCGCTGCGCCAGCGCTCTCACGCCTGTGTGTTATTCCTCGTTGATCCTGGACTGCAGCGACTGATCCCTCGCCGTGACTTTTTCCACCAGCCGCTTTCGGAAATCTTTCAGTTTTTCTGCCAATTTCGCCTCGGAGAGCGCGAGAATTGAAATGGCCAGAAGCCCGGCATTCCGCGGTCCGCCACTCCCAACTCCAACAGTGGCCACCGGGATGTCTCCTGGCATCTGGACCATTGACAGAAGCGAGTCCAACCCACCCGCCAAATTCGTGGGGACTGGGATGCCAATCACTGGAAGTGTGGTGTGGGCCGCAACCACACCGGCCAGGTGTGCCGCCCCACCTGCGGCAGCGAGGATCACTTTGATCCCTCGAGACTCAGCCTCCCGTGCGTACTGAGCCACTTTGTCCGGAGTGCGATGGGCACTCATAACGTGCGCCTCAAATGGAACTCCGAACTCTTTCAGAACATCGGCCGCCGCCTTGACGTGAGGCCAATCGCTGTCGCTTCCCATCAAGATTCCTACTAAAACACTCATCATGTACCGTCCTCTTCATTGATGTGCGGTTGATACTCAGGAGCATATCACCGTGATATAGTGTGTTACCCGACCGTCAAGTCTCCCGCGATTCCGTTGGGAACACATACGTTGATAACTTTAAGGCGCCGCAACGATCAGAGCTATGGCTTGACCGATCCGTGAGTGATTGAGGACCACGGCCACGGGTGGTGCCGCCGGCAGCGGATCCTTATTGATGACGTTGATCGGACACCGCGGATCGGGACGTTCACAGTTAAGAATGCGAGGCACTCGTCCATACTGAAATGCCAGGATAGAAGCCGCTAATTCCACGGCCCCGGTTCCCGCCGCCAGGTTGCCGAAAAAGCTTTTCGGAGCTGTCACCGGCACATCACCAAGTTCGGCGCGAATCGCGCAGGCTTCGGCAATGTCGTCTTCCACCGTGGACAGTCCGTGGGCATTGACATGTCCCACATCGCGTGGAATGAGCCCTGAAGAGCGAAGTGCTTGGCTGATCGCCCTTTTGATCGCCTCTCCAGACCACGGTCGACCAACTCGCCGAGCCTCGAAGGCACAGGCAAACCCCAAAATCCGTGCCAGAATTCTTGCCCCGCGAGCTTCAGCATGCTTTCGGCTTTCGAGAACCACCGCTCCGGCACCCTCGCCGTGGACCATTCCATCCCGGTCTACATCGAACGGCCGACATGCCCTTTCGGGTTCGTCGATCCGGCTGGCCAACTGATACGCTCCCGTTCTCACCCAAACTGCGGGATGTATCCGACAGCCGGTCCCCCCGGCCACCATGACATCCGCATCGCCCCTCTGAATCACGCGCACTGCCTCCGTGATCGCCGCCAGGCTCGACACTTCCGCCAGAGTCAGCGAGTTGTTCGGCCCTCGGGCGTCGTAAGCAATCCCAATATGGCACGCAGGCATATTGGGAAGGTACTTGAGAAGCCAAAGAGGATACAACTCTGAGAGAGCCCGGGTTCCCCACAAACTAAAATCAAATCGGCCGTCCACGATGCAGCTACGAATCGCGTTTGCAATTTCGTCCAGTTCACAGGGGATGAGGTCTGCACCAAACACGATGCCCAGCCGCTCCGGCGACACACCCGATGCTGCAATTCCCGCTTGCTGAAGGGCCATGTCGGCTGCCACAAAGGCGAGCTGAATATCACGACTCATCACCTTCAGCGCTTTGCGCGGCCGAATCTTGTCGGTGGCATCGAAATCCGGAATTTGACCTCCAATTGAAAACGGGAAAGACTGCCCGTTAAGCACCGAGATCCGACGAACGCCAGACCGGCCTTCAGAGAGAGAGCGCCAAAACTCCTCCGGTCCCGTTCCAATCGGACTGACGACTCCCAGGCCTGTTATGACGACCTCAGCCAAATTATTCATTTTTTTGAGGCGACAGTTTCAAATTTTTCGCCACCGCAAAAAAGAATGGGAAGAACCCAGACATCCCGGTCCAGCCCCCGCGGAACGCACTCGCCAGCGCAAAACGCCCGCCTCGCGCGCCTTGTTCTCGCCACTCGTAAAATTGTGATACTACCCGAGGGAGTTTTTTTCGACAAGAGAACTCCGAATTCATCACGCTCGGCCCGGACGTGACAAGCGCTTCCCTCCGAAGAGCGGTCCAGAGGTGCACGCTTGTCGTGACCGGTCAAAAGAAATGGTTTATCCAACGTCGAAAAGCTGACGAGATAAACACGCGCCCTGGAATGCGGAGCTGACAAGCAAATCCATTCTAGCTGACGCTGACCGCCGCGCAAGGCTTTACCGAAGTCCCTCTCACCGTACGGCGGTACACGAAACATCGGGACGGACTAGGCACAGATTCTTGCCACCCCAGGGCCAACGTGACACAATAGCGGCGGTGGTCGCACGCCACCGTTGAATGCCAAGTTCCAAAGCGCTGACACACCCGAGCGCCCCACCTTCCCAACAGAATGCACGCCCGAAAATCCCGAATGAGGTAACAACGATGTCTGGCAAGCGAATTCTTCGGAAATGGATTCTGGTAATTGTGGGAACGGTAGCACTCGTGGGAGCGGTCAACGCGAGCGAGTTCGCAAACCCGCATCTGTGCGAAAAAGGGCGACAACTCCTCCGGTATTTCCGCAGCATTTACGGCAAGCAAGTTCTTTCCGGGTACAACGTTTATCCGCATACCCCGGACGATTACGAGCAGACCGGGCGACACGCGGCCATCTGGGGTCGGGACATCCAGTGGTTGGGAAATGTCGATGAGATTATAGCCCACATTCAAAAGCACGGTTATATATTGACGCTCCACTGGCACTGGTTCTTCGGCGGGGATTCGGCCTGGACCCGCGAGCGCAAGGTTCCCGTGGCCCTGGATCGTCTATTACAGCCCGGGACGGCGGAGCATGAAACCCTCATGCAAGAACTATCTAAGACGGCTGACGTGCTGGAGAAATTCCAACAAGCTGGCATCGTGGTGCTGTGGCGTCCGCTGCACGAAATCGACGGCGGTTGGTTCTGGTGGACGGACCTTCAGCATCCAGAAAATACGGCGGAACTCTGGCGAGTGATGTTTCGGTACTTCACGGAAGAACGCAAGCTCAACAACCTTATCTGGGTATACAGTGCCGGGGTGGGAGACCTGAAAAAGAAACCCTCGGAATGGCGCCGCCGGTTTTATCCCGGAGAGCAATATGTCGATATCGGGGGGATCGATATCTACGGAGTTGATCCGCAACAGGACGAGACACCCTATTGGGATTACTTCCGTGCCATGAAAGAAGTCTGTCCCGGGAAAATGCTGGCCCTGTGCGAATGCGACGCGATTCCCAATCCCGACAAGATGTCCACAGGCAAAACACCGTGCTGGCTTTACGCGCTACCCTGGTGGGGATGTCCTCACCCGCGCCGCTCTGTCGATTGGGCCCGGTTCACGATGGGCCATTCCACGGTTATCACACTGGACGAATTACCCGTTTTTGATGACGGTGATTATGCGCCCGAACTGGGAATTTTGCGTCCCGCGGACGACGGAAGTGCATGGTTTCAGACCTCTGCGCCGGTCATCGAGGGCTTCACTGCTGGCCGAGGTAGCCCGGTGACTCTCCTGCAATTTCTGGCAGACGGCAAGGTCGTTGGTGAGATACGCCAGCCCCCGCGCAACTTCTCGTGGACCTGGCCGGACGACCTGCGTGGGACGTTCGAGCTATCCGCCCGAGTCTGCAATGCTGCCGGCAAAGAAAATCTCTCCAACCGCATCCACATCGCCGTCGGCGTTCGAAACGCTGCACGAGGTCGGCCCGTTCGTGCGTCATCTGGCACCAATCCCGAGGCGGCGGTTGACGGAAGCTACTATTCAGGATGGCGTGCAGCCAAGGACGCGGAAGAGGCCTGGATCGAGGTGGACCTGGGATCGCCGGTGGAAGTGTCTCAGGTCAACTTGATTTGGGGCTGGAAAATCCACCCGGCCAAGTTCGCTGTGGAGATCAGCAGCACAGCCCCGGAGGACACCGAGCGATCCTGGGAAACAGTCAGCGTTCTGGAAGATTTACCCTGGCAACCATGGAAGGCCACTCATCGCGTGAAATTTGCACCGCGGATCGCTCGCTCGGTAAGAATCCATGCCTATCAACGTGTCAATCATCAGACCTGGGCAGGATATGACCTGGCCGAGATCGAGATTCCGGTTCCCATCCGGTGAGCATGCCTGAGCTTCACAGCTGACAAGGAGCGCTCGGATTCCTTTCCAAATCCTCATCGATCCCTTCTGTTCTCCACCGACCCAGAGAGACGAAAAGGTTTTACGGGAGGATGTCCGGAAAAACATCGTCCTGACCGTGCCACCCTGGAATACGATCTCTTGCCCTTTCTGTGGGAAAGATTTCGTTAAGCCATGCTCGGCCGGCAAGTGCGACCAGAATCAACCCCACCAGCACGCCGCACTCGCTGAGTTCAGCCAAGAGGTGAAGCCCACCACCGCTGGAAGGGAGTAGCAGGAGCTTCAACAGCAGGCACACGCCCGCAATACACGCCAAGGCAACGAGTCCAAACTTCAGACGATCCCGATTCAAGCTGACTGATATGCCCGAGACGGACGGTAGTGATGGCACAGGAGTATCTCCCGTTGCCATGGGCATCGGCGTTCGATCGGCGGCGACCGCTTTCGGAAGCACTCTTCTAAGGCGGGTTTCCGATACAGGCCGCCAGGTTTCCATATTCAACGTCCACACGAGCGAACTCGCTTTGAGCACGCCCTCCCGAATCAGGGCTATGATGCGACTTTCTGGAACAGGTCCGACGTGCTCTTCACCATCCGCATAATACCAAAGCGCTTCGCCAGTTCCCGGGGACGTGGCGTTGGTCCCCTCTGAGGTGCCAGACCCAGGAGCCGATTGCCCCGGTGAATAGACCGAAACCGCGGAAGGGGCACCGTTTTCATCAATGGTTGCGGGAAGTTTGTCGACATCGAACTGCAAAGGCAGACAAGCACTGCGTACCAGAGTCTCCAGTTCGCCGATGGGACGCCAGGTCTGTCTGTCCAGGGAAATTTCCCACGTGGAAGCTGATCGACCGCGACGGACGAGATCACGGAGTTCATCCGGCGTGAACGGGCCGAAGACATTTCCCCGAAACCGCACATGGATCTGGAGGTCATGAGGAGACGAACTCATCGACGACTTCTCCCCAGCCAGTCTGTTTGGCTCAATGGTTGTCAACTCCCCTGGTGTTCTCCGAGCCGCCCTGGGTCAGTTACGTGACGGAGGTACAAACGCCACGACAGGCCGTCCATTATACAGTCTCACAGAGCCCGCTCTTTCGACCACCCCTCGCTGGCCCTTCCACATTCCGATGCGCTTCAAAAAAAGCCCCTGCCCACCCGGAGGGGGTTCAAGAATGAAAAGTGGCGTCCCATCCTGCATATTTTCACTGCCAATGGGGCGCACGTACCAAACCCGCTGCTCATCCTCGAGCACGATGCCCACCCATTTCAGCCCGGGCCAGGGAATCGCACGGTACTCCTCCCGTGCAGCAGCTACCTGTTTCAGAATCTCTTCGGGCGGCGGCAGCTTGTCGAAAAATGAGCGGAGGTCGTCAAAGTTGCTGGTATTCTCCTGGGCCACACGCGGCCAATCGTAATTGGCCGGGTATTGATCGCGCAGCTTTTGAAGGGACTCCTGCGAAGCCTTCCAAAATGCCTCCCAACCTAGATCGCCATCTTTGGCCACGGTTAATGTCTCCCAAAATAGGTGAAAGAGGAGGGGAGGCTCGGGAAGTTCGGGCGGTTCCTTACGAGAAAACCGAATGATCTCGGATAACACCGTGTCGGCGCATGTCTCCCAGGAACTGGGACTCCAGTCCGCCAACGCCTTTTCGACGCGGTTGTAGAGAACCGTGTGAGGGGCACGTCCCTGATACGCCACCATGTTGGGTATGATTGGCAAAACGTCGTCTTCTCCGCCTTTGAGGCTCCGCACTACCTTGATGACTTTGACTGGTTGTTCGCGCGAATAATACCGCCGGCCGTTTTTCAATTGGACGAGCCACGCATCGCTAATGAGTGGCTGTTTCCACTCCTGATTCAAGGCAGGCACGGCTGTCAGCGCCAGTTGATCACGTCGAGAGATACTCGCTAAATAGGTTTCCAGCTTCTGGCGCTCCTGGAGTTTCAGTGGGAAAGCCTCAATCGGGTCGACCTGGAGAGAATTGACTTGTTCGACCAGGGTTGTCCGGACCTGGAGCGAAAGCACAGTTCGCGGATCATTCCATAAACTTGCCGCATTATTCCACGCAGGCAGGGCATCAAGGCGTGGAAGCTCTCCTTCGACCATCGCGAGGTCGGTTAAACCCGCAGAGTCCGCACTTGCAGCGATTCTCCGAACAGCCGCCAGATAGGCCTCAGTTCCTTGAGCGGCTGCTGAACAAAGTTCGCGGATAGCCCTTTCTTTTTTCGACGTTTTCGCCACCTCCATAAGCCGGGCAGCGGCGCGATCACGAAGTTGATTTAACTCCCTGTCGAATGCCAACCCCTTGTCACGGTTTTCCGTTTCCAATCGTTTAATCCGGTCGCTTAACTGGGACAATTGTTGTAATTCCTCTTCCACCGACAGATTATTGCTGTGGACGATCCGATTGAGATCTCCCTCCAACTGATTAATTCGTTTTCGAAACTCCTCTTCCGCCTCAGCCCGCAACGCCGCCCAGCGATTTTCAGCTTGCGCTTTCAGACTCGCAACTCGTTCCTTTTCTTCTGGGGTTCGCGCGAGGCTGGTGGCCTGTTCGAGCGCAGGTGCATTAGGAACGCTATCCAGGGAGCTCTCAATCATGCTCAAAAGATTGGCAAACTTCTTTTGCCGGGATTCCTCTTCCTGACGCGCTTCTTCCAAACGAGTTTTGATAGCTATCAATTCCGGTCTTTCCAACAGTTGCGGATGCTTTTTTTCGAGCTCCGCGAGGTAGTCTTCCGCCTCCTTAAAACGGTTGCCTGCGATGTAGGCTTCTACCGCGGCCACGGCGTTCGCGGCAAGGTGGTTCGTCCGGATTTGAGCCTGAACCGTCCAGACAACAACGCCCACCGCTATAAAGACGAGTGCCATCACCACAAGCAAAATATTTCTCCACAGTGCAGCACGGCGACGATACATATCCATCACTGCCGCGTAGCGATCCTCGACATCTGGAGGTAGTGTCACCCCCAACTCTTGAAGTGCCAGGTACTGCTTTTGCAGCTCCGCCCGGGAAGACGGATTCACAAGCATTTGTTGGAACTGATTGAACAACTGTCGGCGGCGGCGTTCGGCCTGTCGGTCCGCCTCCAACTGTTTGGCCAAAAGCATCGCAGCCTGCACTTTGTTTTGCAGTTCCCAATCGACCCATTGAGGAACCGTTGCCGCCCGCTCTTGCCACACTCGAAGCAGTTCTTCCACTCGAGGCAGATCCCGCCGTTCCATGGCCTCGCGAATGAGTTCGGCAAGATGCTCCATTTCGCGACGGAAGGCCTTTCCACGGAGCATTTCCACGGCCGAACGACATTGCGAAATTACCGTCGCCGGCGGAGCACAACGCCACTCTCCAGACTCAAGCTCCTTCAAAGTCTCTTCCAGAGCAAAAAGATCCTCCGCTTTCAGGTGATCCTGAATCTCCTGAGAAATCTGATCCAGCCAGAATCTTTCCAGCATCTGGAGGTCTTCCACCCACACCGGATTTTCCGGTTCGGCCTCGGCAAGCTGCCTCAATACAGCGGCACGTTTGGCCAGCGGCGCCCGGGCAAGGGCCAACAGCCGGTGCTGTCGCAAAAGCCCCGCCAATCCCTGTTCGCTTTCATACGCCTCATTGAGTTCGGCGACGTATTGCGTCAAAAGCTCGGGCGGTTGCGGCAGTCGTTTCAGGGTGCAAATATCTACCCATGCGTCGCGATCGGGAAGGTCTAATATATCGACGGCATCGAGAAGTCGAGGCGCGATGTCAGCACGGCGGATGGCCTCACTTCGCTCACCCGCCTTAATGAGATGATGGATGTCCTGTAGACGTTGATTGACCTCCTGACAGGCCTTCGCATAGGTCTCCGCAAGGTCGCGCAGCTCCTCGTCTGAAACGCTCGAGAGCGAAGCCAGAACCAGCTCAATCTTGTCCGCAATCGCTTGGTAATCCATGAGGCCCACCTAATTATCAAATCGCTACCACCCTTCTTCGCGGCCTACTTCGACCGGGCGATTTCCAGCTCCAGCATTGTTACCCACAACGCCCGCGGTAAAACCTCAGGTGCTTTTACCCAAAATCCTAATTTTGCAATGATACTTTCAGGCAGTTTCTCCTCCGCATCTTTCTCGAGCTGTGTCTTAATGATGATATTGCCGCCCTTTCCTTCGAGGGTCAAAGTGATGAGATCCCGATCGCCGTTTCCATACTTGTATATTGGAAACTGTCCCTTCCAGGAATCCACGGTCTTCAACTGTAAAGGGATCGGACCCGGTGGGCTGGGTATCGAAATTTGACCGTTGGCTTCGATGCGTTCTTTTCTAGGCCAGCCTTCAGGTGCACGGTAATAAACTTGGGTGAGTTTCGCCTCATCTGAGTAGCGCACCACGAACAGCTCGATACCCCTTTCCCCCGCGGATTCGCGGCTGACGCTGTATTTAGGCCGTGCGTCAATGACTAAGGGTATTTTCTCGCGGTGGTCGCGTGGCGGATCGACGCTGTAAATGCTGAACGAGTCAATCGGGCAGTGCGTCCAAAGGAGCGCCTCCTCCAGGTCGTGGTTCAAATTATCACCTTGTACATCACCTGCAGCCGGTTGTTCTCGTTGTTGCGATGTCGACGATGACGGGGCAGGGGATGGGGTCCTATTCGGTGACCAAGCGGCCTCACGGTCTGCCGGCGTTTTCGCTTGTTTCAACTCCGAAGACTCCCGGGCTTGTTCATTCTGAGAATCCTCATTTGCCGCTGAAGTTCCCGGCGCCGCCGTGGGCGAGGATTTATCGCGAATTCCCTCATTCTTGCTGTCGTTCGGCAATTTTGATCCTTCGGAATTATTCTCCGTATTGTGAGCCGCACTACCTTGTTTTCCTCGATTGCCTTGAGATGAAGCCGCCTTGCCGTGCGAGATCTGATTGTCCTTTTCGGCGATGCTGTGAGGAGTGTTTTTCCCCGCCGGGGTCTTTTTGTCAAGCTCACCATTTTCCCCAATGAGGCTGTTGGACTCCTTGCCAGAACCTTCTTGACTACCTGACCCAAAAGTGATGAGCTCGGTCAAGCCACTGAGAATCTTACCCTCTGGTACGAACCGGATGCCCAGGGCTGCTCCAACAGTGAGAAACAGCATACACGCCATACCGGCGAGGAATCCAAGCCAAAACCCTCTGTCAAATTTCCTAGATCTTCCAAAGTTGGTGTGGTGCCCCTTAATTGGAGGGGGACCCTGGTGTGCGGCGACCAAATACGCACCGTCGTCCGCGGGAGGAGCCACCGGAGGAAGGCTCGGCGGTAGAATCGCGGTAGCTCCGGATGCTGTTTGAACCGTTGTCGTCTGGGCTGCGGTCGACGCACGAGCTGGGGAACTTCCTTCCCGTTCCCCAGAGCGCTCGAGGATCTTTCCCTCTCGTCCGGCCGAAGCCGCAACAGTCGCTGGGGCCTTTTCCCGCG
>NZ_JBAMME010000309.1:0-2979 GCF_039793925.1 Thermogutta sp.
AGTGCCATTCGAGCGTCAGAACGCGAGTTGCAGATCCGTGACAAGGTCTTGCTTGGTTCGCAGGTTTCGCTTGCCGGAGCCGCAGTAGCCGACGCCGCAGCCGGTGGAATAGCAGCGAGCGGTGTGTCCACCAAAGTTGCGATACACGGCGCGCATCATTCCTTCGGATCGTTAGGCCGACTAGCACATATTCAGATCAACTGGTGGAGATCCGGGGTGAAAGGTAGCGGTCGAGTGCTGAGGATTCCACTTCCATGGAGATAAGCGATATGATGGTTTCGGATCTGGCCCAGCTTGGCACTCTTGTCGACGCAGTGCATGATCTTTGGTTCGATGTTGATGCACTGAAAGGGTCTTTTTCCGAGGGAGTCGTCACCATTCCTCTCTATGGGCGGCCCAATGCCTTGAGCCGAAAGCAACTGCCAATCGCAACGTTGGTGATCAAACACGTGGACTCACTAGTGGTCGAAGACACGGAGCATGTAGGCTATTACGACATTGACCAGATTCGCTTCGACCCGGTGGGCAAAACGCTTACGATTATCGGTTGTATACCCGTCGTGGTTCGGTTACACGTTGCTAAGCTCAACGTTGAATTACATGCAAACCGCGAGGAGAACAGCATACGCGCATAGGCGAATGTCGGAGGATGTGATCGTTAGCGTTCAAGTGCACGATGAAAGACGCCGCCGCGTCCGCCAAGTCAGTGTCGTGGATGCGCATGCGTGCTGCATTTTGGTCACGGGCTTCCTCGATGCATTGTACTAATGCGATTGGGAAGACCACTGGTGGACTGGCCCGGAGATCTGGGCCAGCGGCGGGACCTGGCAGAACAGCACCTACGACGACTGCAATTACCAGTACCAGTGGACCAAGACTTGGCAAGGCCAGGGGGACGGTGCGGTGAGTAGCTCGGCGACCAATCACGTCAGTGGGTTGAAAAACGGCTCCGACAGCGGCTGGTGGACGCAGACGGTTCCCGAGGGAACCGGCAGCGGCTCTGTCAGCGCGAGCGGTAGCGGCTCGGGTTCGGGTAGCGGGACTTCTTCCAGCACCAGTTGGAGCGGAAGCTGGTACCAGTCGTATGACGAAACGGTCAGCTACCCCGGCTTCTACGAAGGGGCGTACTACGCGGGCGGTTCCGGCGGCTACTCTGGTGGCGGGGGCAGCCCGGAAGAGTACTTCGCCTACATCGGCGATGCCTTTAGCGGCGGCTCTTCCCCCGGCTCCAGCGGCAGCGGCCTGTTCCCCTTCGCCTATAGCGACGAGGAATTCTTGTCTGGCCAGGCACAGGGCGGTGGTGGGGCCTTGGGTGTTGGGAGAAACGGGGGCGGGCAGCAAAGGCAGGCAGTTGGCACTGGTGTGTCAGCTCGTGATACGTCTGCATTGGTGGATCCGCCGGTGCGACCGCGGGTTCGGCCATCGGAGCATGGGCGATCTCATCAGCAGCTGGCAATCTCTGCTTCTCAAGAGATTCCCAACGAGCCCGAGGGCAACTGGACGCCGGAAAAGTTTTTCGGAACGGGCTTCTTTGGGCTCTTTCCGTCACCGCTAATACGTCAAACTCGCTTCGGATGTGGCGGTCTGGCTGCGTGGAGGGCAGGATGCCAGGTTTTCGACCCGGATGGCGTGAATCAGTATCATCCCGCTTTCATTCAGCGGCTCCCCGGCACCCAGAAGGATGCCACCTGGCAGGAGGCCGTCGAGGCACTCAAGGCGCTCGGCGATGAGGGTGGGTTGATTATCGCCATTCAGTACGGCGCCGCGGGCGCTCCGGCGAACTACGCAACTTTATCAGGGGACAAAGCCGGGCCTGCCTATTGGGGATACGCTAACCACGGTTGGCAAGAGTCAACCTCCGGCGCACTCATCATACATAGCCGTCGCTTACCCCAATTTCCAAAAACGGAGTTCATGGTCATCCCGGGCAAGCTCGCTAGGTTCAAATGGCCTATTCCACCAGCAGAATATAAGCCGTTGGGTCCGTGAGGTGCGAGATGTACGCTGAGGAATACAAAAAGGTGCGCGGCCCATCGCGAGAAGAGGGTATTCAACTCGGTGCCGTCCTGTGTGGGGCTGATACCCGCGGCGGCTGGTACCTAAGAAAGGCGATTGCCATGCTTGTGGTTCAATCCAATATGATTTTGCTTTGCGGTTGCCGTGGTCCCGACGAACTTAAGGAAACGCACATGAAGTTCACGCAAATCGCACTAGCGTTGCAGGCTTACATGGATAACGATGCTGAATCCCAGTACAAGCAGCGATGTACCGGGCAGTCCCACGTGATACGGCTGGAGGAGGTTCCCTGGGATGAAGGGCGACTGCCGTTTATTGTGCGACGTGCTCCCGAAGACATGTCGGGAGACTCGTGGTTCTTGCAAAACGGTACCAAGGAGCCACTTTGGAGCTGGCGAGTGGAAATCACTCCCTACTTGGAATGCGCAGGCGAATCACTAGATTATTCCCAGCCTTGGCAGGCACCGGCGAACCGGAAAGTTCTGGCAAGATATAGCTACTTCTTTTCTTATTCTGAAGCGAGGCAATTGCGGGAAAACCCTGATCGATTTCCGGATGCCATTGCGTTGGCGATCACTGGCCCGGGTACGGCGTTTGGATGTCCAGGAGAGGAGCCCAAGCGGCGGAAGGAGTGCCCCGCCGACGTGATCATAGTCGTAGAGGTACGCGCGTCGGGGATCCCTTGGCCAGCGCCGGGCGATTTGGACATCCGCACCATGCCCCGAACCATCAACCCTCCGGATGGCAGAGGCATTTCCAGCAAGCATGAGGGAGGATTTCACGTCATTTTTGCGGACGGGCAGGTGTGGTTTCTATCTGAAAAGGTGCCTTTTCAGGTTGTGCGGAAGTTCTTCACCGTCGAGGAAGCAGCCAAGCATGATCGTGAAGAGCTGCTAGGACCTTATGTTTTGTGGCGGAGTGAGGCACGGGTCCCCTGAGGGAGCTTGAGAAGGGGATGTGGTG
>NZ_JBAMME010000310.1:0-21831 GCF_039793925.1 Thermogutta sp.
CCTGGGTTGGCCGTCAAAAGCCATCTGTTTCCGGCAGCGAATACGGCGCTTCCTTATCTCCGGGGACGGGACGATATTGTAGCAGAACATCAGGCCTTTTTGAAAGACGTTCTGCGGATTGATCTGTTTGGCCTGCGTTGGGGGACCGCTGTGGACGGGCCACTGGCGGCGCCGTTGCGACCGCGGGTGCCGCTCCTTCTACCGGGGCAACCATATGTGCTGGAGGTGGTGGTGCGGAATCTAAAAACTGGTCACGCCTTCACTCAGGGGACAACGGATTCTAATGAGGTCTGGCTCAACCTGCGAGTGGAAGTGGATGGCAAACTAGTGGCGGAAAGCGGTGCGCTGGATGCCAAAGGTGAAGTGGATCGGGACAGCTATTTCCTGAATGTGTTCATGCTCGACAGGCATGGAAATCGGATTGCGCGGAGGAATCCGCAGGACATTTTCGTCCCCTTGTACGACCATCAAATTCCCCCCGGTGCCGCGGCCGTTGTGCATTACCTGGTGGATGTTCCGCGGGAATGGGCGGGCAAAGAAATCCGCCTGGAAGCCAGGGTTCTGTACCGAAAGTTCGACTGGGAGCTGATGCATTTCGTGGTCAGTCAGCGAAAACCCGATGAGCCGCCGATTCGGGGAGAAACACCTCAGGGCTACATCAACACCCTGCCCATTACGGAGATTTGCCGGGATGCTGTGACGCTGCCCGTCGCGGATCAAGTCGCTCCTGCGGAAGATGCCGAGACCAACCGCGTGGTTTGGCGGGATTCACGAGAGCCGGCTCCAGCGGTGGCGGTTTGGGAACGTTGGAACGATTATGGGATTGGACTGCTTTTGAAAGGGAAGTCGCAGTTGCGGCAAGCCAGGGAGGCCTTTGAAGAGGTGGAGAAGTTGGGTGTAGTGCATGGGGCGATCAACCTGGCTCGGGCCTATCAGGTAGAAGGAGAGCTGGACGCGGCCACTGCGGCCTTGCAACGCACAACGCGCTGGCCTGCTGAGGAAGTACCCTGGTGGACTGTCAATTGGTTGACCGCGGTGATCAATCGCCAGCAGGGCCACATCAAGGAGGCGGCAGATACGCTGCGGCAACTCCTCCAGCAGGAGCCGCGAGGAGAACTCGTTCGTCGCCGATTTGATTTTCGATTCGATTACGAGGTGAATAATCTGCTCGGCGAGACTCTGTTTGATCTGGCGCGGCGCTATCGAAGTCCAGCGCAACGTCCGCAGAGGGACGAGTTGCTCCGGGAAGCGATTGACGTGTTTGAAAGGACCCTCAGGTTGGATCCTGAGAATGTCACTGCGCATTACAATCTCGCACTCCTGTACCAGATGTTGGGCCAGGATGAGGTGGCGAACGCTCATCGGGCGGCTCATCGGCGTTACAAACCGGATGACAATGCGCGCGATTACGCAGTGGCCGCGGCCCGAGCCAAGTACCCCTGGGCAGATCGGGCGGCAGAGGCTGTGGCGGTTTACCGCTTGAAACCACCGTTGGAGCAAAAAATGAGAACCACGGTGGCCGCTGTGATGGAGGAGTTCCCGCGCACGGAACCGACCGGCGGCAAACGCCCGACTCGGTGAGGGGAAGTGCCGTGAAGAATACTCGCGAACAGGTTGGCAGGGTGTGGATCGTTGCAGTTGGCTGGAGGGTCCGGGTCTAGGAGCACCGTGTGGGATGTGTCGGTAGGCCAACGTCCTAATGGCGGGTTGTTGCGGACCAGCGTTGGCGCGCAAGAAGGGAGAGGTGTTGAGGAAGGGCGGAAAAAGCAAGGAATGTACAGGATTTCGTATCCGTCGCGGTGCGCTTTGGTAGTGCGTGCAGCTTATGGTCAGTGACCAGTTGAATAAGAAACTATGGCGGGGTGTCCCCTGGGTGAGCGGAGCGGTCGTTGCCGGTGGCCTGGGGCTGGCCGTGGTACTATCGCTCTGGAATCCCTTCAGCAAGCCGCCGGAAACGAAACCGGTGGTGAGCGTTCCCCAATTTCGTCCTTCGCCGCCCCGAGAACCACCGGTCGTTATTTTTCATGATGTCACCGAAAAGACGGGGGTGGATTACGTTCACGTAAGCGGGGCCTACGGGGAAAAACTCCTGCCGGAAACGATGGGGGATGGATGTGCAGCCTTTGATTACGACAACGATGGCCTCTGCGACATTCTGTTCGTCAGTGGAATGCCCTGGCCGTGGCATCCGGTGCCCGCACCTTATCACGGCAGCCTTCGGCTGTACAAGAATCTTGGAAACTGGCGTTTTCGCGAGGTGACGGAGGAAGCGGGATTGGGTGGTGTGCGGGTCTACGGGATGGGGGTGGCGGTGGGTGATGTGGACAACGACGGTTGGCCTGATCTCTTCATCACCGCGGTGGGGCCGAACAGGTTCTACCGGAACAACAAGGGACACTTTATTGATGCCACGGAAGAGGCCGGTGTGGCGGGTGCGGAGGATGCCTGGAGCACAGCCGCCACATTTTTCGATTACGATCGCGACGGCTCTCTGGACCTATTTGTGGGTAACTACGTCAAGTGGTCGCGGGAACTGGATCTCCAGCAGGGATTTCAACTGGTCGGACTGGGGCGGGCGTATGGGCCGCCGCTCTCTTTCGGCGCGACTTTTCCTTACCTCTACCATAACCGGGGAGATGGAACCTTCGAGGATGTCTCTGAGAAGGCGGGCATGCACGTCAAGAATCCCGCCACGGGCGGTCGCTTGGCAAAGACGCTCGGAGTGCGGGCCGTGGACGTCAATCAGGATGGCTATCCTGACCTGGTGGTGGCCAACGATACGGTGCAGAACCTGCTTTTTCTGAATCGCCGAGATGGAACGTTTGCAGAAATGGGGCTGGAAAAAGGGATCGCCTTCGATAGTGATGGCCACGCCAGAGGGGCCATGGGGATCGACGCTGCCTTTTACAGGAATGACCCGTGCCTGGGAGTGGTGATTGGGAATTTCGCCAATGAAATGTCGGCTCTCTACGTGCTCGATCCTCACGTCGCGCTTTTTACCGATGAGGCCGTTTCAAGTGGAATTGGGCCTTTAACCCGACCTGATTTGACCTTCGCCACGTTCTTTTGGGATTACGATCTGGACGGGCGTCTGGACATCCTTTCGGTAAATGGGCACGTCGAGCCTGAAATTTCGCGCGTGCAAAGCACTCAGCAATTTGCTCAACCGATGCGGCTCTTTTGGAATGCGGGACCGGACGCGGTCGAAGAGTTTGTTCCGACCCCTGCAGACCGTGTGGGAAAAGAATTTTTACAGCCGCTGGTGGGACGCGGTGCGGCGTATGCCGATTTCGATAACGACGGAGATCTCGATCTGGTGGTCACTCAGATTGATCGGCCGGCCAAGTTTTTCGAGAATTCTCTGGCCTCCAAGCACTTCCTGCGACTGCGGCTTGTTGGCCGAAAGAGCAATCGGGAGGGCATCGGAGCGTGGATGGAAGTGCAGACGGAAAAAGCTGTGCTTCGTCGGGATGTCACTCGGACACGAGGCTATCTGTCGCAGGTGGAGCCGATTGTCACGATCGGCTTGAATGGATTGGGGGAGGTCAAAAAGATTTCGATTTTCTGGCCCAGTGGCCTCGTACAAACGTTGTCACAGTGGCGGGAAAATGAGCTTCTCACTGTCGAGGAGCCATAAATGGCCTGCTCAACCAAACCTTACGCAGTGGTGAGGCAGGTCCCCCCAAAGGGCTTGTTCACCGGCTTCTGAAGTCGTATAAATGACAGGTGGGGCAGCTTGGAATTCCGGCACGGACGAGAAGGGTGGGCCAGTGTACCATGGCCCTGTCCTGTTCTGAGTAACGTTGTTCCCGCCTTCCACTTCCATGTCTTGCCATTTTCCCGCCCTGATGGCCGATCGATACGACGTTTCAGCTTGTGGCCTGCGCCGCGTTGGTTTCGACCCCCATTTTCGTGCGTTGTTCGGGGTAAAAGACCGCTCGCGGGTACGGACCGGATGGGTCTGGCTGGTCCTGGTGCCGGCTGTGACATACGGACTGACAGCCGTGGCCGTGGCGGAGCAGCCTTCCGCTAGTCCCCATGCGCCAAATGTGCCCCGGCAACTCCATCCCTGGGGGAAATTCGAAGTGGGGGCGTGGAAGGTACTCCGCGCCACTACGGAGAGCATGGAGGATGGGCGTCAGACGGTGAGCGTGACGGAAACCCGCTTCACACTGGAAGGAGTGAGCGAGAGCTCCCTGGCCATTCGTGTGGAAGTCCTGGTGGAGATGGCGGGCAAACGGTTTCGGACCGAACCGCACGTCGTGCGTCAGGGGTTTCACGGCGAACCGCTCGGCGGCACGTTGCAGATCAAAGATCTGGGAAGCGCGGAGCTCTCCATTGAGGGACGCAATATTGATTGTCGGGTTATGGAGGTCAACAACCTCCTTTCTACGATGCGGACGGTGAGCAAAATCTGGTATTCCACGGTCGTGCCCCCATATGTTCTGAAGAAGGAAACAACGGTCACGGATACCGCTACAGGTAGAATCCTCGAACAATCGACCACCGAGATCACAGTGCTGGACGTTCCCTGTCGGGTGGGACGTCAAGTGCTGAGCGCTTCTCAAGTGAAAACCGTGCAACAGTATGACCGTGGAACGGTCACAACGTTGTCGTTGCTCTCTCCGGAAGTGCCGGGAGCGATCGTGTGTCAAACTTCGCGGGAGGTGGATCGAGAAGGCCAACTGGTCCGCCGCACGACCGTAGAACTTATCGACTACGGCTTGCAGCCGACACTGCGGCACCCTGGTGGTCTCCGTTGGCATTTCCTTCCCCGACGAGTTTCCGAACTCCCTCCCGAGTGGATCAGACCGGGCCTTCTCCCCGAATTTCAGGGACTCCAGTGGTCCACCGCGGAAGACGGCTCCGAGCGCTGACGATTCGGTTTCCGCCTCTTCCTTGCCATTCCCGTTGGGATCCCGGATACTAATACAATTCTCACCTTGAGTGTCGTGTCGTGCTTTTCCGGGGAGCCTCGCGATGCAGAATCATCCCAAGATCATCGGTCACGCCATCACCTTTGACGACGTTCTTTTGCTGCCGGCGTATAGCGATGTTGTTCCCGCTGATGTCGATGTGAGCACACGCCTGACGCCCCGTATCCGTCTGAGAATTCCGATCCTCAGCTCGCCGATGGACACTGTAACGGAAAGCGCGATGGCGATCGCGCTGGCCCAGGAGGGAGGACTGGGCGTTATTCACAAGAATATGTCGATTGCCCGACAAATGGCGGAAGTTGAAAAAGTCAAGCGGACAGCCAACGGAATCATCGACAATCCGGCCACGCTTCCCCCGACGGCTTCCGCCCGGCAAGCTCGGGAACTGATGGACCAGCTCAATGTTTCAGGAATTCCCATTGTTCTGCCGGACAGAAAACTCGTCGGTATCGTCACGCGACGGGACCTCCGTTTTCTGGGGAATCTCGATGTCTCTGTGGCTGAAGTGATGACAAAAGAGAACCTTGTAACGGCCACGGGGACTATAACGCTCAGCGAGGCTGAGAAGATTCTCATGGAAAAAAAGGTCGAGAAACTTTTGCTGGTTGACGAAGAATTTAGACTGACGGGGCTTATAACGATCAAGGACATCGATAACCAGCGGCGGTTTCCCAACGCCTGCAAAGACGAGTTGGGACGCCTTAGGGTGGGAGCGGCCATTGGCGTTCACGATTACGAGCGAGCGGAAAAACTGATCGAAAAAGGGGTGGATGTCATTTGCGTGGATAGCGCCCACGGGCATTCCGCCAACGTCATCGAGACAGTGCGGGAATTGAAACGCCAGTGGAAGAATCGCGACGTGGACATCATCGCGGGAAACGTGGCCACCTACGAGGGGGCGAAAGCCCTCATTGAGGCGGGTGCCGACGCGGTTAAGGTGGGGATCGGACCGGGATCAATTTGCACCACCCGCGTGGTCACTGGGGTGGGAGTTCCCCAGATTTCGGCCATCATGGCGGCTGTGGAAGCGGCAAAGGAAACCGACACTCCCGTCATCGCCGACGGAGGAATTCGTTACTCGGGGGATATCACCAAGGCCATTGCGGCGGGCGCTCGCGCAGTGATGCTCGGAGGTTTACTGGCGGGACTGGACGAAAGCCCTGGACAACGCATTCTGTACCGCGGACGTGTGTACAAGGCGTATCGTGGAATGGGGTCCCTTGGGGCGATGATCCAGGGCTCCAGCGAACGCTATCGCCAGGGAGAGCAGCACCAACCGGAAAAGCTGGTGCCGGAAGGAGTGGAGGGTAGAGTTCCCTATCGGGGACCATTGGGGCCGTTCGTCTATCAGCTCGTGGGAGGGCTGAAGGCCGGCATGGGGTATTGTGGTGCCCGAAACATCGAGGAGCTGCGGGAGAAAGCCCGCTTCATCCAGGTGACGGTGGCAGGGGTGAGGGAGAGCCATCCTCATGACATCACCATTACGCAGGAGTCACCCAATTACTCCGTGGACTACGAGAGCGAAGAATCCTGAGGTTTGCCGGGCATGGAGGCCCACGATGACCGCCAGTCATCCCTTACGTGTTTTCCTTGTCGTGCCGGCATTTCTGGGGCTTGCCGTGGCAGGTGCTTGGCCAGTGAATTGTTTCTCGGGGGAATGGCGGAATGTACGCTCGGCTTCTGTGAACGGTCTTGTAACTAACGAAAGAGGATTCGCTCCCGATCCATCGCCGGGCCTGCCGTCGAAAGGCGGACAACTCCGGTGGCTTCCGCCGGATCGGCTCATGCCCTCCCGCGTCACACCCGATGGAGCCGAGACGGCGGAGGTTTTTCCCGCGGACGCGGTGGAAGGGCGGGTCGCGAATCGGGCAGCAAATTCGGGTACCGGAACCGACGGGGCTCTGGCGGTTGTTCTGGAAGTTCCCGTGATCGGGAATGCTGAACCGACCGATGATCCGCTGGCAGACCCGTTCGGGGATCGTCAGGCCACTCAGCCAGGCAGAATTGCTACGAGGATCGATGGGCAGGTCGCTCAGGTTCCACCGCCTCGACCGCTGCAAACCCCGGCGGAATTGATTCCCCCACCTTTGCCGGAAGAGAGTCGTGTGGCGGGCTCGTCTGCCCAAAAGTCTCAGAAGACAGCCCCGCCGGTGGGCCAGCCGCCTGTTCCTCCCACGCCACCGGGTCAGCTTTTAGAAACCCTGCCGCAGGGACCGATCGATCAGCGTCCCATGGAAGAACAGCTTGCGGAGGTGCCGGGTGTTGGTAAAGACGAATGTCCCCCACCGGACCGGCTGCGAAAAATTACGGAGATCACCAACAATATTGCCCCGCAGGCAGGGAAGTTTCCCGTCGAATGCCCACTTCAGGGCGGTGAGTTCGTCGAGAGAAACTGGAAGCCAATCGTTTTCACCTGGACGGCATCCGCCCTTTGCCATAAACCGCTCTACTTTGAACAGGTGGCCGTCGAACGGTACGGGCATAATCTCGGACCTCTCGTGCAGCCGTTCGCATCGGCGGCACACTTTTTCCTAACGGTTCCGATGCTGCCCTACAAGATGGGGTTGAATCCACCGAACGAGTGCATTTACGCACTTGGATATTACCGTCCCGGGAGTTGCGCGCCCTGGATTCTCGATCCCTTCCCGTTCAGTGTCAGGGCGGCGCTGGCCGAAGGCGGTTACTGGACCGCGTTAGCCTTCGCGATTCCGTAACGGTCTACAGAAGCGGTTTGGCCTCGCCGATGCAAGGGCGGCCTAATTCTGATCAAAGAGGTTGCAATTTCCCCCACAACAGCCGGGGGGTGCGCCGCAGGGCGGAATGTCGGCGGCGGATGAAGAGCCGGCGTTGATTGAAACGGCGGGCTTGCTCAACCGCTTGAGCACATCTGTGTTCCCGCACTGAGGACACCGTGGCTCATCGTTATTGCTTCTGATCAGGAGTTCGAACTGAGAACCGCATTTCTCACAGGTGTACTCGTAGATCGGCATCGATTGGTAACCCTCCCAGTTAATCCAGTCTAGATGGTGCAACCTCGAAATAGTGCAGCCCCGAAGCACCGCTCCGGCCTGGCTCGCGCGAGCCGTTCTAAGGCTTCCGTTTGCCCCGTGATCCCGTATGCCATTATAGCCACGAATTGCCGACCGAAGCGGGCAGAGCGCCTGCCCAGCACTTTTAGGGAAGTTTGTGGGCATCTCCGACCATTAGGCCGCGCGAAGGGATGGCGAGCGCGCCCTGCCATCGTTACAGAGGCTCACTTGTTATGATGCGCGATCGGACCGGGAAGTAACGCTCTACTGAGCCTCGGTTTCCGGATTGGCTTCTCCGGCTCAATCGCTCCCGGTATGATCGACGGGGGGCTCAAGAGGTCGGCACCCGATGAGTCGACACAGAACGATTCGATCCCCCGTGAGACGTGCCTCAATCCCGCCGGGAAAGTGTCGGCAGGATGGTGCGGTGCCCTCACGGATAAGGTCCGTGAGTTCCAGGAGGTGATCGCGGGTGAGTTTGCGGAGCGGCCATTGTTGCTGACGCCAGAGTTCCAGGATCATTTGCCGCACCAGAAAAGGATGACGGTAGCGAATGGCATCCCGGCGCAGAACCACTTCTATGGGGGATTGTGACACCAAAGAGCAGGTGAGTGCCTCGTTGACGACGGCTTCCAGAAAAGCCCAGGCGTCCTGGGCATTGAGCCCGACGCGGAGCACCCCCTGTATCGCCGCAGGATGGACGCCACGAACGGCTTCGGGGAGGATCACGTGGCGAATGCAATTGCGGGCGAAATCTGTGGATTCGTTGGTCCTGTCGGAGCGGTAACTCCAATTGTGCTCGCGGAGGTATTGGATCAACTCTTCGCGGTAAATGCCCAGGAGGGGGCGAAGAAGGACGCCGGGACCGAATGCTCGTGAGCGCGGAATGCCACACAGTCCGCGCAACCCGGCTCCTCGAAACACCCGGTACAGGATCGTCTCGACCTGGTCGTTAGCGGTGTGGCCTGTCAAGACATATCGCGCCCCGACATCTTCTGCCGCTTCTTTCAGGGCCTGATAGCGAAGGTGACGAGCCGCCGCTTCCAGGCCCAGGCCGGACGTGTCTTCCGGCCGAATTGGTCGGACAAAAAGGCGAAAAGCGACCCCCGCTTGACGCGCGAGTTCTTCGCAGAATTGGGCATCTTCCTCAGATTCTGGACCCCGCAACTGATGATTCACGTGGGCCAGCACTACAGGCCCGCAAGTCGGTGGTTGGGTCCGACGGACAAGATGGAAAAGGGCGACGCTGTCGGGACCGCCGGAAACTGCCACGACAATCGGCCAGTTGTTGCGGCGATCAACAGGAAAGGCGTCCAGGAATTTTTTTTCCAGCGAATGGAGCGACATGGCAAATTCATTTGGCGTTCATTTGTTGTAAATTAGCGTTTACAGAAAATTCACAGTCCGTTGGAACTGGAGTTGCGGGGTGGCTGAACCTCGTATATGATAACAGTGAGTCAAAAGAGCGGTCACCGCCCCGAGTGGGGTTGGTTGAAACGCTCTGGTAGAGTTTGGTGATAAGCAGATCGTCATAAGTAGACGGGATGCGAAGGCCTTCGATTTCCTGAGGGTGAGCAAAGGCCGAGAAGACGCTACCTCCGGAGTTTCTGGAGGGATCAGTTCAGTAACCTCTGACTGGAGTTCCGGTTGCACAGCGACCGGGGCTTTTTGACGCACAGGTTATGGTCGGTATTCTCCTGCTGGTAGTCTTCGTCATTACTTGGATCGCCTGGGAAATCCAGGTGGGCGGCGCGGGAGCTTTGTCCGGCGGACGGGCAGCCCCAGTCGGCGCTTGCCCGAATTGGATTTTATCGCCCGGCGAAGTGAGCGGGTTGCTTTCCGTGAAGGATGTGCAGTCCGTATCGAATCCGCGGCGCCAGGCTCAGCCTGTTTCCAGTGCTGTCGACTCGATGGTTGGACGAGCCTACGCGATTCGTGCGGAGGGCGAATTCACTCGCACATGGACGGTTCCTCCATCAGGATCAGCCAAATGTGAAACAGTTAGCTGGCAAATCCAAGCAGGACCGACCGGGCAGTCTTCTCGCCGTTTCTCTGCGTGGTCCCTTTGGTGCAGGAAAAAGGAAACCGGTTGGGTGCCGAGAACCGGACTGGGAAACATTCCTCCGAATCTTTACGGTCCTGCCCTGAATTGAGGTTCCGCCAACTTGCTCTGAGTCTCAGGTGATCAAGGCCCTCGCCCCGAGAGAAAGTGAGGGCGTTGGCCGTGTTCGAACCTAATCAGCTTATCTTTCTGGCAGTTGTTTGCGTTCTTGTAGCGGGGTTGACGTTCACCGTCACCAAGTTAATCGACTACCTGCGTCGCAAAGACGCTGAGTCTGAGGCGAAGAGGATTGTCGAGCAAGCCCAGCGTGAGGCGGAGGATCTCAAGCGGCGAACGGAGCTGGAACTCAAGGAGCGGGATCTTCAGGAGCGGGCAGCCCGCGAGGCGGAATTCCAGAAAATCCGCGAGGAACTCCATCAACGGGAGCGGGCTTTGGAAAAACGGGAAGATGCTGTGGAAGAGCAGGCGGCCCAGCTCCGCCGTCAGGAACAAATCGTGGAGACCACACAGCGTCGCCTCAGCGAGCGGTTGGAGGAGGTCAACCGTCGCAAAGAAGAGCTTCAAAAACTACTCGATATGCAACGGCAGGTGCTCCATGAGGTGAGCGGCCTGAGCCGTGAAGAGGCAACCAAGCGACTCCTGGAGCTCCTCGAATCACAACTCCAGCAAGAAGTGGGTTCTTTGATCCTCAAATACGAGCAAAAGCTGCAGGAAATGTGTCAGCAGAAAAGCCGTGATATTCTCCTCACGGCCATTCAGCGTTACGCAGCCGCCCATACAGCGGAGACAACGACAAGTACGGTTGATATCCCCAACGACGAGATGAAGGGGCGGATCATCGGTCGGGAGGGCCGGAACATTCGCACGTTTGAAAAGGTCACCGGCGTGGATGTTATCATCGACGATACTCCCGGTGTGGTGATCGTCAGTGCGTTTGATGCCGTTCGTCGCGAAATTGCACGGATCGCTCTTAACAAACTCATCGCTGATGGACGGATTCATCCCTCCCGAATTGAGGAGGTTGTGGCCGAGACCCAGCAGGAAATGGACGAGTTCATTCGCCAGACGGGGCAGGCGGCCTGTCAGGAGGTGGATGTGCGGGGGCTCCACGAGCGTCTGGTGTACATGTTGGGCCGGCTCCACTTCCGCACCAGCTACAGTCAGAATGTGCTTCGCCATTCCATTGAGGTTGCTTTCCTGGCAGGGATGATCGCGGACGAACTCGGTCTCGACGGAGCCCTGGCCCGGCGATGCGGTTTGCTGCACGACATCGGCAAGGCTGCGGACCATGAGGCGGAAGGGGGACACCCGAAAATCGGGGCAGATCTCCTCCGTCGCTATGGCGAACCGCCGGAGGTCATCCATGCTGCCGCCGCACACCATGAGGATCTGCGGGTCGAGAACCCTTATACGGTGATTGTGGCGGCTGCGGACGCCTGTAGCGCATCCCGACCCGGAGCCCGCCGAGAAACGCTGGAGCGCTACATCAAGCGCATGGAGGAATTGGAAAGCATCGCGTGCAGCTTCCCGGGTGTGGAGCAAGCGTATGCCATTCAGGCCGGGCGAGAACTTCGCGTAATGGTCAATGCCAAAGAAACCACGGACGAAATCGCGGCAAAGATCTGCCGGGACATCGCCCGGGCCTTCGAAGAAAGGCTCAATTACCCCGGTGAGATCAAAGTCACGGTGCTTCGGGAAACTCGCTGTACGGAAATCGCACGTTGACAACAACTCGGCCAAAGTGTGCCAATTTGCGGGTCGGACGTACGGAACGAGGGACGACAAGAGCCTCGTGATCGCGTGCAACGAAAGGTGTTTCTGTGCGACTGATGCTGATCGGTGACGTGGTGGGGAAACCGGGACGGCGCATCACATGCGGGGCCCTCCCGCTTCTGCTGCGAATCTTCCGGCTGGATTTCATCGTCGTCAATGCCGAGAATGCCGCCGGTGGTTCCGGATTGACTCCCGAGCTTTTTTACGAACTGGTGGAAGCGGGGGCCCATTGTATCACGATGGGGGACCATATTTACGCCCGTCGACAGTTGGAACCTGTTCTGCGGTCGGATTCCCGCATCGTACGGCCTGCCAATTACCCTGCAGAGGCACCCGGTCGGGAGTACACCATTCTATCGGCGGTTAACGGAGAACCTGTGGCCGTCATCAGTCTTTTGGGGCGGGTGTTCATGCGCCCAGTGGATTGCTTCCTGGCGGCTGCCGATCGGGTTCTCAGTCGCCTCTCCAGTTCAGTCAAGGTGATTCTGGTCGATTTTCATGCCGAGGCCACCAGCGACAAACAGACACTGGCTCGATATCTAGATGGGCGGGTGTCCGCCGTGCTGGGAACCCATACGCATGTTCCCACGGCCGATGAACAAATTCTTCCCGGTGGGACGGCGTTTCAGTGCGACGTGGGTATGACGGGGCCTCACGAAAGTATCATCGGACGGCGGATCGACCGGGTGCTTCACACCACCCGGACATTCGAGCCCACTCCGTTTGACGTGGCCACCGACGATGTGCGTTTGAATGGTACTATCGTGGAAGTAGATCCCACCACAGGCAAAACGCAGGGAATTTGGCGGATTTGTTTGCGTGAGGAAGATCTGCGGGAAGCGGCCTTGTCTCAAATCGCTTCTCGCGTTATGCTTCGCCCCACCAACAGTTGTCATGACCGAGTCGCTGAAAACCGGTGACGAGTGCGATTCGTCGTCCGCGAAGTTCCGTAAACGCCGTCGCCACTGGCGGTTGAGCCCCCTGGAGCGAATGGCGCGTGTGGTGCTTGGTCTTGTGGTACTGGCACTGCTGGGAGTGGCCTGGGAATTACGGCCTTCCCCCAGCGGGTTCGGAACACATGAGCAACTGGGGTTGCCCCCGTGCGCGATGGTGCGATGGTTCGGAGTGCGGTGTCCGACCTGCGGGATGACCACGGCGTGGTCGCACTGTGTGCGAGGTGAGTGGCGACAGGCGCTCCAGGCCAGCGTCAGCGGCACGATCCTGGCGGTGGCGGCTGCTGTCATGGGACTGGCGGTTGTGGTGTCCGGCTTGACCGGGCTCCGGGGACCAAAAATCCCCATGGCAGCTTTTAACAACACCCTCATCATTTTGCTGGGGGTGATCGTGACGGAGTGGGTGATCCGGCTGGTGTTCAGGTTGTGGTAAATAGCGAAGATGTAAAGGACAACCGGCGGCGGGGCGTCATCTTTCTTCCCTGTGCAAAGGATGGCCATGAGCGGGTTGATTTGGAGTGCTGATCGGCGAGCCGCGTGGATGATGGTTTGTCTTGTAATGATGCTGGGCTGCAGTGGTTGCAGTGCTCTGGCGACAGCGCTTTGGGTCACAGGTCAATCGGACGTGAAGCCCGAGTTCGCAGGACTTAAGGACAAGAAAGTGGCCATTGTGGCGCGACCTGTGATCAGCCTCAGTTATCGAGATGCCCATGTGGATAAGGCGCTGGCCCGGCGGATTCACGCCATTTTGGTGCAGCGAGTCCCAAAGACTCAGTGGATTGATCCGCAGAAGGTCGAGCAGTGGACCGACGAACACGATTGGGAAAGCTATGTCGAGGTAGGACGCGGTGTCGGTGCGGATTTGGTGATCGGAGTAGACATCGAGGCCTTTAGCCTCTACAAAGGCCAGACGGTGTACCAGGGAACGGCAACTCTTCATGTCACCGTCCACGATTGTGCTACAAATCAGCAGCTCTTTGAGAAGACTCTCGACCAGATCAATTATCCTCCCAACAGTGTCATACCAACTTCCGAGCTGCCGGAGTCGGACTTTCGGAAGGAGTACATTTCGGTGCTGGCCACCGCTGTCGCACGCTTGTTCCACTCTTATGATCCGCGTGAGTTCTGGGCACTGGACGCTAAGGCAATTCATTAGGGACCGGCTTTCCCTTCGCACACAAGAGCAAACCTACGAACGCAGCGAAGCGAACTTTTTCGATCCTTGACCATTCCCGTTGGTAGTCAGTATGTCTGACGAGGGATGACGCGGTCCAGAAATTGCTTGTCGGGAAAACAGGCCTGTGCAGAAGTCCGGAACCGGGCAATCTCCTAATAGCCTTCCGTTCCTATTCCGCGGTCATCATAGCGCGAAATCCCGCGTGTCGCCAATCATCCGAGGCGAATCCGCGCTGTCAATTGGCGAAAGTTGAAGAGGGGGCCCTCCGGAGGGGCACGCTTGTCGTGCCCGGTAAGGCTCCAAACCTTTCCGCGTAAAAAATTTTCCGCGTAAAACGGTTGCCAGGGATCCGCCCTATTTGTTTCTCACGAGACAGACCGGGAACGCCTTGACCAGTCGGCGCGTTGACGGTTTCCCCTCATGCTGGGTACGATTGGGGGAAGACTGGGGGTTTCTGGAACGAGGAGAAGTCGGGAATCGTCCAAAAAAAAGGGCAGTCCAGGTGCGCGAAACATGTGAACCGGAGCCTGGTGGAAATCCTGGGCTACGAGCACGGGGAGAGAATCTGATGTGCCGAATAACAGTCGCCACTGCGGTTGGTGGGGCTTCGATGCTGCTTTGGTTGATAGCCACGTGCGGACTGAACACATGCGCCCACGCACAGGTTCGGCCGCAAGCGCCGGCAGTAAACCAGCCTCCCCGGCCGGTGCAACCACCTAATCCGCCGGCACAACCGGCACCACAACGACCGGCTGCTCCGGCCACGGCACCAGCCCCTAAGCCACCAGCTCCTCCAAGCACATCGCAGCGGCTTCCCGCTCCGGTGGAAGTCAGTGGGACGGATCTTCTGACCAAGGACGGGGTACAACTGCAGGCCACCTATTATCCCAGCAACAAAGGCAAGGATGCCGCCGTCGTCATGCTGATCCACGGCTGGAAAGGGAGCCGCAGAGATTTCGATCGGCTGGCACCGTTTCTCCAGCAACAGGGATTTGCGGTGTTTGTACCGGACCTGCGCGGTCATGGGGGAAGCACCCAGCGGCTTCTTCCCACACCGACCACAATTACGGTAGACAAGATGCCGCCGGTCGAAGTCGCGCGGATGGTGGAAATGGACCTGGAAACCTGCAAGCGATTTTTACTTCAAAAGAACAATGCGGGGGAACTCAACATTGAAAAGCTTTGTTTGTTGGGATTGGATGTGGGAGCGACCGTGGCCCTGGATTGGGCCCGTGTGGATTGGAGCTGGCCGGTGTACCCCGGACTCAAACAAGGCCAGGATGTGAAGGCTCTGATTCTTGTTTCTCCCAAATGGTCGGTGCCCGGTCTGAGTGTCCAGGCCGCCATGTCCCATCCTGCTGTCACCAAAGCCCTTTCGATCTTTCTGATTGTGGGGAAGGATTCCAGCAAAGATCTGGCAGACGCGCAGCGGATGTACAACATTTTTTCGCGGTTTCACCCCACTCCGAAAGACGAGAATCCCGAGCTGCAAGACCTTTATTTCGCAAAGCTTCCGAGCTCGGTTCAGGGCAAGGATCTTTTACTTC
Organism: Thermogutta sp.; assembly: GCF_039793925.1. GTDB lineage: Bacteria > Planctomycetota > Planctomycetia > Pirellulales > Thermoguttaceae > Thermogutta. The sequence continues at coordinate 15,479 of NZ_JBAMME010000310.1, forward strand.
GGTTTGAACAACCGCTCTTTCAATCGATTGCCTACTTTGTCGAGCACCGGGTAGCCAAGCAGCCGTTCCCGTGGCAGGACCGCTCACGTCGGAAAGAAGAATGATCAAACTGCCGATACCGGCGGCGAAGATTATTGTGACACAAGAGCGGCCCATTCTCTACAAAGGGACGCCCTTTTAGTTGTTGCAGCACGGGAAGCTTAGCGAAATGTTGCCGCGCGGAAAGGAGATGGCGTGCGGCTCCGCCTAACGTGTATCCGGGGATGGAGATTCGACTGTCGGCAGAACAATCTCCGTGCCGATGGGGAGAAGGTCCGGGTCTTGGATTAATGACCGGTTCGCTTCGAAGATGATCCGCCATTTGCCCGGGTCGCCGTAGAATCGGCGGGCGAGCTCCGGGAGGGTATCGCCGTCCTGGATATGGTAATGGGAGAGCATTTTCCCGCCTGATTTGCGACTTTCTGCGGCTTTGAGAGGTTTGCGGCCGCCCGCCACTGATAGTGGAGCGTCAGCAAGGAGAGAATGTTTCCCCCGTCCATCACCGGGATCTCCCTCGGTGAGAGACTCGCGGCCGGTTCTGCTGCCTCCCTCTTGGCCAGAAAAATGGCCGGCAGGGTACCGCTCGGGAATGGCCGGAGGCTTTTGACGGCCAAGTGACAAGAGAAGGTGGGTTTCTGGGGCCGCGATGATGTCTGGTGGGATGGAGGTATCGGCATCGGAAGAAGGGAGGGTTTGGCTGGCTGGAGTGAGGGGCGAACTCGGCGGGGAGGGGATTAAGGTCGAAGTCACAGGAGGAGCAGCGGCACTGTTCAACGCATCGGACAGAGAGGAGCCCCGCGGGCGGGAAAGCAAGCCCCACACTGCTCCCGCCGACAGCGCTGCAACGAGCACAAAAACAATGAGTCCGCGGTCCACACCCATGTTGTCGTGAACGCCATGGCTGCTCTGGACCTCCGTGTCTGGTGAAAGATCTTCCCTGGTTCGGGTACAGAACACCCACTTCTGTACGAGGAATTCTGTTCTGTTACCAGAAATCGACCGGCCGACAGTCGTTTTGTGAGCGTGCGGAAGACAGACCGATCTACCGGCACAATGTGCGCAAGCAGAAGAAAAAATACCCAGGGACACACATTTGGTGGTCACCTGGGTAGAAATTTTCACACGCGAGTGATTGTCCCGATCCTAGGAAACGTACTGAAGAGATCGAACCTGCGAGGCCGGGCCGGTGGGACGTGGCGAGAGCCACAGGAGTATCGGGGAAGCGATGAATACTGAGCTGTAGGTTCCGGTGATCACACCCACCAAAAGCGTGAAGCTGAAGGCGTGAATTCCGGCCCCCCCGCCGATGTAGAGGACAATAATAACGAACAGGGTGGTGAGCGAAGTGAGCAGCGTTCGGCTGAGCGTTTGGTTAACGCTGGTGTTGATAATTTGCGGGGTCAAGAACGGTGTCTTGCCTTTGACCTCGCGAATTCGGTCGAAGATGATGATCGTATCATTGACAGAGTACCCGATAATCGTGAGCAAGGCCGCGAGCACGGCGAGACCGATTTTGAATTCATCGATGAGAAGGAAACTCAGCGGGTTGGCCACGTAAGCACTCAGGGCAATCATGCCCACCGTAATGAGCACGTCGTGAACGAGGGCAATGGCGGCGGCCACGCCGAAGCTCACACGCGTGAACCGTACCCAGAGGTAGATGATCATACCGGCCACGGAGAGCACAAGGGCATACAGAGCGCGGATTCTGGTACTTCCGGCGACTTTTCCGCCGATGGTGTTGGAAGAGGGGTAGTAAACGGTCTTTTCCAGTTCGGCTTTGATCTGTTGGACTACCTGCACGCCCTTTTCTGGTGGAAGTGCCAGCCGCAGTTCCCATTGGTTGTAAGCTGTGGTGTCGCCCTGGCGATACTTCTCGTTATACAGCTCGAAATCGGCGTGGCGATCGGGGTCAGGCAATTTTTCTAGGATATTTTTGACAAGCTCTTCCAGCGATTCGTAGTTGAGCTTGTGATCGAATTTCAGGAGGACCCTGGTGGGGAAACGCTGGGCGCTTGATTTGGTCGTTTCCGACGGCGTACCCGCTCGCTCACCGTTCGTCCCAACAGCATGGGGAACGGTTGGCTGACTCGGAGCTGAGGAGGTGGCCGGTGCAGACTGTGGAGGCGCTGTTTCGTGGGCTGGAATTGTCGGCCCATTTCCGGTATTCGGTTTTTCTTGCGCGGGAGCATTTTCACCCCAGAGCATGCCCGCAATCGCCGATGGCCAGCCGGATACTGGACCAGCGGCCAAGCGTTCGCCCGACATGTTTCGCCAGAAACTCGTGTGCGTGATCGGCTCCACTTCCACCCTGTAATGGACGAGCTCGTCACCAAACACTTCCGCAATTTTCTGTTTGACCTGCTTGAGATATTCTTCGGCTTCCGTACCGGGTGGGCTCGATGTGTTGATCATATAGCGACGTCCTGCTTCTTCACCTTCAATGCGGACGTCACTCACCGCGAGGTCGCGGAGTTCGCTCAAACGGTTGCGCACTTCGGCGATATCTTTAGGTTTGTTGAAGAGAATCTCGACTGCCACCCCGCCTGTGAAGTCGATATCCAACACACCCTGCCCGCGCACACCCAGGGCCACAAGCCCCAACAAAATGAGGCCGAGGCTGCCAGCGATGCAGTATTTTTTCACGCCCATAAAGTCAAAATTGGTGGCGCCAATGACCTGCATCATGGTAAGGTTCTTGATCCACCGGCGACGCTCGCCAATTTCGAAGATCACGCGGGCAATGAAAACCGCCGTGTAAAGGTTCAGGACAAGGCCCAAAAAGAGTGTCACGGCGAAACCGCGGACCTGGTCGGTTCCCACGAAGTAAAGGATCACGGCCGTAAGTATCGTGGTCAGGTTGGAGTCGATGATCGCGCTCATCGCTTTTTCGAAGCCGTTACGGATGGCCATCCGCAACGTCGCTTTGCGGGAGAGTTCCTCGCGGATGCGCTCGTAAATGAGCACGTTGGCGTCCACAGCCATACCGACCGTCAGGGTCAAACCTGCCAGGCCGGGCAACGTGAACGCGGCTTTGAGGAGGATCATCAACGCTACCAGCATGAGCAAATTGAGGATGACGGCCAGGCAGGCTACCACACCGGCGAACCGGTAATAGGCGATCATGAAAGCGAACACGATAATCGCCGCCACAATCATGGCGATGACGCTTTGGCGGATTGTGTCCCGCCCAAGCTGGGGGCCCGTGACGAGCCGACTGATGGGAGTGGGACTAAGCACGGCAGGCAGGCTTCCCGCCTGAAGCACCTGAATGAGCGCCTGAACTTCATCGCGGGAAGGGATACCCGTGATTTGACCACGATCGAAAATGGGGCTTCTGATCTGCGGTGCCGAATAGAGGTATCCGTCAAGGATGATGCCCAGTCGGCGGGTGAAACCGGTGGTGGGATCCGGCCGATTGTCGCTCGTAAGGGCGCCGAATCGCTGCTGGGCACTCCCTGCCTTGAGGATGAATTCCACGCAGGGTTGCATCTGCTCATCCACGCCTTCGCGGACCCGGAACAGGTCAGCGCCAGTGACGTTGTAACGGTCCTTGACGACGAGAACCTCTAACCAATCCTCATTACGATAACGGCCTTTACGGACAGCAATTTCGCCGTAGTTGCCAATGGCTTCTTCCTGGCCCTTGGCAACCGGGACCCACCACGCCAGGAGATTCCCACGATCGTCATAAAGTTCGTTCTCGTCGGGGGGAAGGGCCAGAGCCCGCTCGATGAGCCGCCGATGGTCTCGCATATTGGCGAGGATTCGGAACTCCAGCGTACCGACGCTGCTGATAACGCGTTCCAGGCGGGCGACTTCTTCCTCGTCCACCTCGGGGACAATGATTTCGATTTGTTGCGGGCCGAAGCGGCGGATGGTCACCTCTTTCACACCACTGGGGTTAACCCGGCGGTTGAGGGCGGCAATAAGCTGGTCCATGTCAATTTGATCCGAAGCCGCTTGCGTCCGCGTTCCCGGTTGCCGCACCGCGCCTTCGATTTCATACACCATGATCACACCGCCGCTGAGGTCGATCCCCAGCTTCGGCGGCCAGCGCGTTAAAAGAATGACAACCGCAAGGACAATGGTGAAGAGGATAAAGGAAATTCGGCCAAAGTATTCTCGCGCCCGCCACCACTCGCAAAGAAAGTAGGCGGCAATCACCGGTATGCCAAAAATGATAAACAGGAACACCAGATACGTGATGATATTGAGAACGCGAGACAGGAGTGTCGGTCTGGCCAATTTGGTTTCCTGGGAAGAAGTCTGCCCTGGTTGGGAGCCTGTCCCTGCAGTCGAGGCCTTTGTCGTGTCCTGAGGACTCGCTGATGAGGAGGAAACCGTCTCGGCCTGACCGGTCGCCTGAGGTTGTGTACTCGCATTGGCGACAGAAGATGGTGCGCCTTGCTGTTTCTCGCCCGAAGTGGGAGAGGAAGCCGCGGTTTGTGAGGGTGCCTTTTCCGATTGAGCCGGGACCTCGCTCTTGGGCGGGGCCGATTCCCCAGTCGATGCGGATTGGCTGGCCGAAGCAGCCGTTTCCATGGCCAGCACGGCAGAGGTTCCCGGAGGAAGATTCCCTCCGCCTAAAGCGACCGTCAGAATCAGTCCTGCGGCAATTCCGAGGATCCAACCAAAACGGCTACGAGCAGAACGGCGTTCCATCGTTAGAGGTCTCGCACTTGAGAATCTCTGAAATGACTCGCTCCGAGAATCGTGTCGCAGCACTGCGGTTTAGTCAACTTTCCTTCTGCGTATCAGACGGGGTTTCTTCACCCAGAACCTGAGCGATCGCGCTCAGTGTGCAACGAATCCGTGTATTGTTGGCGTCGTCCACACGAAGGGTCACTTCGTTGGCTTCCCGATGAACGTTTGTCACCACCCCGTAGATTCCGCCAATCGTAAGGACTCGGTCGTTTTTCTTCAAGGCGTTGAGCATGGCCTGACGTCGGGCACGCTCCTTCCGTTCCGGGCGGATGAGCAAAAAGTAAAACACAATGATCAGCGGAATCCAGAGCGTCAACATCATGATAAGACCGCCCGAGGAACCGCCAGCGTTCCCGCCACCGGCTTCGGCCAAAAGAGGGATAAACAAGATCATCATGGAATCGGCCTTTTGGGTCTTAGGGAATCCAGAAAACAGTACTTGCGTTTCGTGATAGTGCGCAGAATCCGCGACGACGGGCCTCCACAATCGCGAACCGTTACGTGAGCAAGTCGCCAGGAAAGGTCAGCTCAGTGGGACGGGCTTCGGCTTTGCCACATTTTTTTCAATCGCCAGCAACTTGCCCAGTATTCCCGCCAAGCCCGCACAGGATGTCTGAATTAAGCATCTTAAAGCGCCGTGCGAGTGGCTACAAGGGGCAAAACGGCCGGAAGCTGAGGGCAGAGAGTCCCGATGTTGCGCACCTGAACCTGCCGGGTGTCGTCTTGACTGTTCGCTTGCCCTTTTTGGCGGTGGAGTGACCACGGTTAATTGCGCCGCAAACCCACTCTGGATAAAATAGAAAAGGGAGGAGAGGCTAAAAAGCCTTTTGAACGTTCCGTGGTGATGCTTGGTGAGGCAGCATCCAGCGGTGATCAAACATGGCCGCGGCAAAGTTTGACCTGATCCGATCGAAGCACCTGTTGAGGGAGGCCGAAGGCTACCTCGAGTTGGGACTCGCACAGCAGGCGTTAGAGACGCTCGATCGGCTCCCCGATTTGTACCGCGACAATCCAGTGGCGCTGTTACTGCGGGCGGAGGCCCTCCGGGAACTGGAGCGATACGAAGAGGCGCTCCCCGTCTTCCAACGGCTAGAAGAGCTCGACCCGGATGATGTGCGAGTCTATCTTGCGAAAGGCTGGTGCCACAAACGGGTGGGACGGATTGATCTGGCGTGTGCCGATTTGGAGAAAGCCGCTGAGCTTGAGCCCGACAATCCGCTCGTGTGCTACAACCTTGCGTGTTACTACAGCCTTGCCGGGAACAAAGACAAGGCCCTGTCTCTTCTCAAAAAGGCACTCACGTTGGAGCCAGACTACCGGAAACTGGTGCCTGCCGAAACCGATTTCGATCCCATTCGCTCCGATCCCGAATTCAACCGCCTGCTTGAAGCGGCCGGGGAAACCGCGTAAACTCGCCAGCGCAGGGTGACGGTGAGAGACGGTCCGTGGCAGGCTGGTATTCCTGCCGGGATGACTTTCACGCCCACAGCGGGAGGGAGATTCCCTTGGATGTGGGATCGGGCATATCATTCGCCCGCGGTTTTAGGGCGGCAGTGTGGTGATTGGCCCCCGAAAAGTCGTATAACGGGGGCGTCTCCAGGCGCGAG
>NZ_JBAMME010000311.1:0-1388 GCF_039793925.1 Thermogutta sp.
CGGCCTCCCCGTCCTCTTCCTCGTGGGGCTTGCGCTGGGGCTCTGGAAGGGCTGAACAGAAATAATTCCCGGGGATGCTCCATGGATATTATCTCAAGGGATCCGAGGCCATTCATCATGGTGAATTTCCAATAGTAGAGGTGGACTGATGCACGACTAGTCGTTGCAACGCTGATCAGGGAGGTTTCCCATCGCCGGATAATGGACGCTGATGCCGAGAAGCGCAGGGAGCTGTACGGGGAGATATTCCCGGTGTCGTCCAAGGACTTATTTAGAGCACCCACACGCGTTCCGTGAGGAGAGTGTTCCACCTCTCCTGCGGGTTAGTCAACACGATGCCTAGGACCAAGTGAAGGCGATGTTTATCTGCGTAGCCCTCAATCTGATGAGGGCCCTGTTCCTGCTCCGGGCCAAGGCCCTAGCGGACGCCGCACATGGGCGCGGATATGGTGCACGTGTGATGTGTAGAGGATGCAGTCAGCGCGGGATCGAGCCCGGAACTAGGGTAATGACCCCAACGAGCATTTGCACTCACAATTTTTGAAATCCTCATATTATCCCCCTGATGACGATATCTAGCGCCGCACGGGGGATTGTGGTCCGGAATTCCGAGTGCGCACCAGGAATGAGTAGTAGTCTGCGGCCATCTCATCCCAGAAGCGCGCATGTACAGTCCCAGGATCACCGCCGCGCTCCTCTATGAAGCGAGTGATGGCGTCCTCGAGGTCGGCGCTGGCCCTGAGCTGCCCGTCAGCCAGGAAGACCGGCAAACCGTACGCCTCCGCGAGGGATGCAGGACCGCTCGCGGAGAACCTCTCGACGTATGGGAGCACCACGAGGTCGGCGGCCGAGAAGTAAGGGGAGGGATCCTCGACGAAGCCGGTCAACCTCACGTCCGCGCCTTCCCTCCTCAGTTCATCCACATTATTCACAAGATCCCTGAACCACTCGCGGTATCCCGGATCGTCCCGCGCCCGCGGATGCGGCCCCCCGGCGATTATCAGTGAGTATTTGCGCCAGTCGAGCCGGTTCCTCAGGACTTTCACCAGGAGATCCACGCCCTTGTACCTCGCTAGGTACCCGAAGAAGAGCACTAGCACCCGGTCGTCGCCTATCCCCAGGTTCGCCCTGGCGCGCCCGCGATCGAGCGGCCTGACCCTCTCCACGCCGTGCGGCCGCACGATCACCTTGTGAACAGGCATGCGGTAATCGCGGATCGCCACGTCCCTCAGGAAATCCTCGTGGACTATCACTGCGTCCGCCAGCGCGGCGATCGAACGGTTGATCGATGCCACGCCCGCCTTGAGAACCGATCTGCGAGCCGGCAGGGAGTTCATCCTGAGGAAATCCTCGTCGTTCAACTGGTATATGGATGGAAGGTCGTGCAT
>NZ_JBAMME010000311.1:1488-2873 GCF_039793925.1 Thermogutta sp.
CACGTGCACCTGGAAGTGGCGGGCCAGAGCCTCCGCCAGCCCCTTGGAGTACTGCACCACGCCGCTCCCCTGAAGGCTCCGCCCGCCCGGCGGCGGATAGGGAGACACTATCGCTATCCTCTTAGTAGCGGATGCGTGGGAGGATCCGGCCAACGCGCCCCTGAGTGCGCACACCGTGAGAAAAGCTTTCCAGCGATGGAGCGTTTTTAACCCAGCGCGCGTTCGCAGCGCGAGTTGCAGCGAGGATCCGGCAGGAAGAGAATAGTAGTGGTCAACTACTACCCGCTCGAGTTCTGGGGAGGAGGTGAGATTCTCTCCAGGCGGCTGCTGGATCACCTGGGGAGGCGCTACGAGGTGGAGTACCTGGCGCCGGAGGAATTCGCCGGAACCCTCAGGACGACCAGGAAGTCGGCGATGGATGGCGCACTCTTCTCCTACAGGAGGATTCCCTTCAGGCGTGCATCCGTCCTTCCGCACACGCTCGTGAGGCCGGTGCCCCCGGCGGAGCACTTGGAGCGCGCCGACCTGCTCATGATATTCCTGGACAGGCCCCCGGCGAGGGAGTTCCTGCGCGAGCTCGCGGACCTCGGGAAACCGACGATATTCCTGCTGCACGGCCTGACGTTCGAGAAGTTCTCCGCGCAGTCCGTGGAGAACCTGGTGGTGGATGCGTACCAAGCGTGGATCAGGCTCTACCTCAGGATGAGCGGGGAGCTGCTCAGGCGCGGGAGGTTCTACTTCCAAGTGCTCAATGAATCACAGGCCTCGTTCCTGGAGGAGCTGGGCGTGGACAAATCCAGGATATTCCTCGTACCGAATTCCGTGGACTTCTCCGCGTACAAGGTCTCGAGGAACGACTCCAGCTTCAGGATAATCTACATGGGAAGGCTGGAGAGGTTGATCAAGGGCACTAGGCTGTTGGAGCGCGTGGCGCAGGAGGCGACGAAGCTCGACGATCGCATCGAGTTCCTGGTCATGGGCTCGGGATCGGCGGAGGAATCCATGGTCAAGCTGGCGACGCGGAGGAGGGGTGTGGTGTTCAGGGGACAGGTGAACGATCCCGCGTTGAAGTCGGACCTGTTATCGAGCGGCAACATGATGGTCTCCTTCTCCACAATGGAATCCTTCTCCATATCGCTTCTGGAGGGGCTGGCATCGGGCCTGCCGATCCTGTGCACCGACACGTCTGGCCCTAGGTCCATCGTGGGAAGGGATCCACGCTTTGGTAGGGTGCTGGGATTCGATGTAAGCGAATTTATAAATGCCATTGAGGACTATCTGGCGAGATGGAGCTCGAGCCCTGGACGCTACTTCGCGGAGAAGCTGGAGAGGAGGAACGCTGCCGAGGCGGCATTCGGTAGGGTACGCGCGGAGGAGCTCTACGA
>NZ_JBAMME010000312.1:0-2860 GCF_039793925.1 Thermogutta sp.
CTGTGGCACAACCTGTTCCACATGGCCCCGTACTAGAATTCTGTCCCACAGCCCAATCATGGTAAAACCTTTTATAGCATTGGAAGTAAGCTACACGATCAAATTGACAGAGAAGGTAGCCATAGTAGGCGTTGGCATGACCAGGTTCGGTAAAAGGGAGGACGCTGACACGAAGGAACTGGGTTTCGAGGCGCTCAAGGTGGCTCTGGAGGACGTGCCTAAGCTTAGCAAGAAAGATATAAATATGTTAGTGGTAGGTTATGCCTGGGGATATACCGCAACGAGGAATCCAGCGGGAGAGCTGGCCGAGTACGCAAGGCTGAGCCCTGTCCCCGGATTCGATGTGCACGCCCAGTGCTCGAGCAGCACCGTAGCTACAATAACCGGCTGGAGTTTCATAAGGTCCGGGTTCGCTAAGGTAGTGGCTGCGGTTGGCGTTCAAAAGATGAGCGAGTTGAGCGGGAGAGAGGTCCAGAGAGTCATGGGGCAGTCAGCGGATTCATCGCTGGAAGCTCCATTGGGTATGAGCATGCCGACGGCCTATGCCTTAAGGGCTAAAGCCTACATGGAGAAGTACGGCGCTAAGGAGGAGGATCTTGCATTGATAAGGGTAAAAGCTTCAGAGTACTCGTCAAAGAATCCCTATGCCATGTTCAGGCAGAAGTACACCGTGGATGACGTCATGAAGTCGAGGCCGGTGAGCCTCCCACTCAAGCTGCTGGACTGCGCCGCTAACGCGGATGGAGCTGCCGCCGTTATCTTGGCGTCAGAGGATGTGGCCACCAAACTGACAGACACGCCCGTATGGATAAAGGGCGTGGGGTTAGCCACTGGCCAACAGACGGTAAGGGGCGTGCCCGATCTCACCCAATTCTTACCTACCGTGGAAGCCACGAACATGGCGTACAAAAATGCGAACATCGAGCCCTCTCAGGTACAGGTGGCTGAGACCCACGACTGTTTCACGATATCGGAGATACTGGATTACGAGGATATGGGATTCTTCCCGAGGGGTGAAGGTTACCGGGCAATAAGAGATGGCCAAACCTATGTGGGTGGAAAGGTCGCTGTAAACGTGAGTGGTGGGCTACTTGGAAGGGGACATCCCGTGGGGGCCACGGGAGCCGCCCAAATATTTGCCATAACTAGATGGCTGAGGGGTGATGCGGTCGGCGACATAAGGGTGCCGGCAGAGCTGGGGGTCGCATACACGAGAGGGGGAGTGGGCACGTATGCCGCGGCGGTAGTGCTTTCCAGGAGGCCTTGAAAATGACTGAAATTGAAAAGTTTGGATATTTCCCATTCATAAAGCATAGCGGCATATCAAATTATGTTACTTACTTGGAGCAGGGAAAGATAATGGCCACTAAGTGTGAAAAATGTGGAACAGTCTATTTCCCGCCGAGAAAATTCTGCCCTACATGCCTAACCAGTGATATGAAATGGATAGAGTATGACCAGGCAGATAAGGGGGAGCTGACCAGTTTCTCGACTTTATACTTGGTGCCGGCCGGATTTGACGAGAAAGAGATCCCGGTTACGGTGGGGGTAGCACAGTTCCCGGATGGAAACCGCGTGTACGCCAGAGTGGAGGGCGTAGATCCCCAGTCCGTGAAGGTTGGAATGCGCGTTAAGCTCGTTCCCAAAAAATTAGCCGAGGATAGGGTAACGCACGTCCTGCAGCCCATATGATGCTCTGCCCGGGCGCTTATTTATTATTATCATTGCCTTGGGCCTGCAATGGCGCGATATTCTATCATCCCATCACGGGCCTCGACCGAATTCGTTCACACGGTGTGCGCAGTTACCGGTCTTCCTTCCTTGATTATCATAATGTTCACATATTATATGCTTATCATTTTACATATACTATGAAAAATCCACTCTCATCCAACATCACGTCGGGATCGTCGGTTGCGTCAAACCTCGCATGGCTGGGCCATGTCGATGCCCGAGGCGAGGCGCCGCTAAAGCTGGGCGACGGAGGCGGGAGCAGCTCATCCACGAAGCCGATGAGCGTCCCCATATCTCTGACCCCCGAGAGATCAGTCACCTTCACCCTGCGCTTAAACTCATCAATTTCGCCGTGGGTCAGGTTGCTCAGCCTGATCCTGCGCCCCCTGCACCATCAAGCTCATATCATCGCCGACCCCTGGCGATTGAGCTCGAGCACGACCGGAGCCACGGGAGCAGTGGCCGAGTCGCGCCCCACCAATATCAGACGGTATATGTTGGGATTAGCCACCACGTTGCGCACCAGCTTCTCGACCCCTAGTTCTGGGTCCTAGTCATGCCGAGTATTGCGTACCGATCCCTGTTCAGGCGCTCCGCCAATGACCTCAGGAGCTCCTCATCCGACAGCGTGGAGATGGCTAAGCCAGACCCAGGGTTCCCTACAACATAATCCCCTGGCTCCACTGACCACCATCCGTCGTCGGACACACCATCGCCGGCCATGCGGATCCTCATAAGCTTGCTACGGGTTGCCGCATCGTGAACCGAAATTGGTTGCTTCCGCGCTGCTTGGGGTCGCCAGCGGGGCGGACGGCGCATCATCGGCTCCGAGCTCCTTCTAGCGCCCACGAGTTCCACCGTGATGCCGCGCTCACCAGCAATCCCTTCAACACCGGGATGAATCATCGTGCCGGCGGCGATGATTGCCTCCGCCAGTTCTCCGATCGGGCATATGGGCATGGGGGCCGGCGGCCTCTATCCGCGCCTCAACCTTCACTCGAAGCCCTTACCGGTAACGGTATAATTTAGTCATCACATGACAGAGGCAGCGAGCTCACCGCGTAGAAGGACGCCAGGACATCGGGCCTTCTTCTGAGCCATGTTCCTAGTGGCTATGCTGGTTGTA
>NZ_JBAMME010000313.1:0-1187 GCF_039793925.1 Thermogutta sp.
ACCGATAAATATACCGATTGGTCCACTCGGCAGGATTACCCGTCGGAATGTTACTCAATATAACACGCCCGTTAAGAATATTTATAGGATCGCTGATTGGTCCTGGTCGGCTGATTCGTCCATCTTTTTCAAAAGCAACATAGTAAGTAAAATTGCCACTCAGAAGGGTTGTATTCATCACCGGGCCAAGGGTTCCGTCGGCCTTTGTGTCCAGGTACGTGGTGGTTCCCATGGGAATCTCATCCACGTATTTGAAATCCGTATCACCGGCTGTCCGTCGGTAAATTCGAATATAGTCGTATTTTCCTGTCGGATCGGTAGGCAGGTTAGTCAATTCGAGTGCGTCATCTCCCGCACCAACGGTGGCCGAGATGATACTCGAATACATCCCCTCGCTCATTGCCGGCGGCGGCTGTGGCGGTCCGGGAATGTACTGGCCGTGGGCAAAAACAATTCGGTACTCGTACGTGGTTCCGGAGACCAATCCGCCTCCCACACTCTGACTGTTCGGAATAACACTGCTCACATTGGGCTCCGGTGAATAGCCGGGCGTCAGGCGGTCTTCCGGTCGGCTGTATCTTCCGTCCCCCAGAATCGGCGTCTGAATGCGCGATGCGGTCGTGGCGATATCGCCAGTGGGGGAAAGGGTGCCCTCCAGATAGACATTCTCCGTGGCTTTCGCCACAGCCTCGGAGCCGATCGGAATTGTAATCGGCTGAAGATCGGTTTCCTGAACCTGGAAATTCTCGTCGATGCCGTAACCAAGAACCCGGTTGCCCGTTATTGTGATCAGTTGATTTTGTGAATTAAGCTTGAATATCCCGTTGCGAGTATAAAGCCTTTCATTCTGCTGTCCTTCCACAATGAAAAATCCATCCCCCTGGATTGCAATGTCGGTTGGATTAGAACTGACTTCGATCGTCCCCTGATTGAAGTTTGGAGTGATATCAGCGACCATTGTCCCCAGGCCGATTTGTCGGGGATTGGTGCCGCCGGAGTCCGCCGTCGGCATCGCGCCTAAAGCGAGGGTCTGAAGAAACTGCGTTGCGAACGACGCGGATGACGCCTTGAATCCGACCGTGTTGGCATTGGCGAGGTTATTACCCACAACATCGATTGTGGTTTCGGCTGCCGTCAGGCCGGTTAATGCCGTCGTGAGAGCGGATGCCAGACCCATAGCTCTATCA
>NZ_JBAMME010000313.1:1197-21286 GCF_039793925.1 Thermogutta sp.
TATCACCCTTCTCTATTAATTCTGAACCATGCCCTAGCGTCCCGTGTCTCCCCCTGGCTTCCGATATCGGAAAGACTCTATCGAATATTTAAAAGGTTCACCCGCGAAACCCGCGGCGGATATTTCAGAGTATATCCGCGGTATTTCCTTCCTGGCTAACCTCCGTCACGTTTTTCATTGGCACCTTACTGTCGCCGACATAGAGAAACAAATCTTGTCCTTCCATGGTCACCTTGTCTACTTTGCCCGATATGGAATTCCCCTGCGCATCGAGACCCTTGATCTGCTTTCCTATCAAAACTGCACCGCCGGTGATATTTTGCGCTTTGGCCAGGGATTCCAGGGTGCTTACCAGCCGCATATTGGATTCAATTTCCCGAATTTGGCTGACTTGCTGCAACAGCTCTGCGTTGTCCATGGGATTCATGGGATCCTGATTTTGGAGCTCAGCGATCATCATCGCGAGAAACGCACTTAAATCGAGATTTTTAAACGCATCCTTTCCGTTTGGATTCTGAGGTCCTACCTGACCTTTAATCGTGGTCGGTGTCGTTATCATCAGTATCACCCTTGTTTTCTATCCTAGAACATCGGAAAAAAATGTTCTTCTATATTCATGCGATCACATCAAACAGACTATTGAGCGTTCGTGTTCCTTGTGGTGAATAGTCCTGCTCATCGGCAACGGCTCTTTCTTGCCCGCCCCACCGCATTCCGGAAGGTCGGGGAATGTGGAAAGACGCGGTGTGGTGCTGCCCTCCTCCGGAGTCCGACTGCGACATCAGCGTCACGTCGAAGCGTTCAATCCTCACCCGGTGCTCCGCGAGCCTCTGCCGCAGGTCGGCCAAATTATCTATCAGTAAATCGCGTGCCGCTGGCGACTCGGCTTCCAGCCGCGCGATGAGTGCACCCCCTTCTACACGCAACTCTACCCTAAGAGCGCCAAGTTCCGGTGGATGCAGCCGCAACCGTAGTTCGCCATCCCGTAACCGCGCAAGTCGTACGGCATGAAAGACTCGCTGAACCAGCTCAACCCTATCATGCTGCGAGAGGTGCAGCGGTTCCCGCTCCGGATTGGAGCTTTGCTCCAGTGAGGGTGTTGATGCCGGGTGCCCTTTCATGCGAGCGGTTTCGCCCGCTTCATTAGTCAACGCTGTCACCCGTTCTCCCGCATCCCTCGTTTCGCTGTCTTTACGGACTATTTCTCCTGTTTTAATCCCATCGATGACTTTCGATTCGAGTCCGGAAACAGCGGCGGGTTTTGCCGCCGCGGGCGAATCTGCCTCCGCAATGATCGTCCTTGGTTGCCCGGGATCTTGTCCCCGATCCGAAGCGGCAGTCGAACGAGCTTTCTTATTCGTGTGGTTTATTGTTGCGCTGGCCGTATCGAGAATTTTCTCTGTCGTGTTATTTACTGTGAATTTATCATCAAGACTCAACGTCCAGCTGGATTGTCGTTCTCCTTCCTGACGAGCAGTCTTTGACTCGTTCCCTTCCAGTTCTGCAGATAACGCGGGGGTCGTTTTCCGATCGCTGCCAACGGTCTTCGGCCGTACCTGGCCGGCCCTTTGTGCCTTGACGTCTTCGCCCAACAGCGCTAGCTCCCCGTGACCGCCGTTTTCGCCCACATCCTCGACTACAGAAAAGTCGACCACCGCACTGTCAGTGGTCACCTGCGGCATATTTGGAAGTTGCCCCCCACATACGCCGCATTGCAATCTAAAACCTTTCTCTTCTCTATTTTCTTCCCCCGCCTTGGTTCTGGTCTCACCATCCTCCCTTTCCAGTATTACTTTCTCGTTTGCCTGACTGGAACTTACTCGGTTCCCCCTTGTACTGTGTGTTTTTTCGCTCTGACCAGAAGGCGATTCTTTTTTAAATGCCTCATCTTTCTGCTCCACCTGAGACATCCCCGGGTCTGCCTGGCCTGGTCTCTCGGCGAAACCTCTATCACTACTGGAAGGCTTCCCGGTCGTCACACCTTTCCCTTCCGTCGCCTCCATGCCACGGTTTGCTGTGCTTTCCTCCGACTGTTTTACCGCTTGTTGATTGAGGACATCCTGAAATGAGCTGCCTGCCGGTTTTGCTCCGATCTCCGAACCGGCGTAATCTCTGGGACTTCCCGTTGGTCCCAGGACAGCCAAAATATCGGGGTTGTCGATTCCCGTCGCCATTGTTATGCTTCAACTATTGCTTAGACCGCGGCTTGGTTGATGCCAGAAATGACATCAGAAATTACATTGCTTTGCTTCAACTATTGCTTACACCGTCTGACACGCTCACGATGCCATAGACATACTTTTACAACGCGCGGTTCTTCTTTGAACCGGCAACCGCAGCGTGTATCCTCGTGGAAATGTCGCGGATATCCCTCAGGGTGTCCCCGCCGAAGCGGTGCCTGCAACGGCTGGCGACGGCTCAGGTGTCGCCACACTCTGGCGTATTGCTCCTCCCTCCCGTAATCGCCGCAGCACTTCCGCGATCTGTTCCGCCTCCTGTGGCGTACGAAACTCCCCAATAATTCGTGCTCTTTTGGAGTCGTTCATCCCCTGCAATAAGCGGACCACATCATCCAGTTCATTGCGACCCAACATCTCGGCGATTAATTCCTTGGCCTGTGCTGGCCGCAGCGACTCCAGTGTTCGCCGAACGGTCTCCAAACCGGCGTCTTCGGCCTCTCGTCGCGTTTGAGCGATCAAAGTCTCCAGTTTTTTCTCTTTTTCGGCGACGATCCGTTCTTTATAATCGACTTGTTGCCTCACATTCTCTATTTCATCTTTATATGCCATCAGCATTTTATTCTTCAATTCAATATCCCGATATTCCAAAGTTCTTTGTTGAAGAATCGCTTCATAGGATGGCTCCTCCCGCGGCTCCGAGTTCTCCTGGAGTTTAGGGCTGGAGCTCTCGACAGTCTGTTGCTCTCCACGCATAGCGGCGAACCCGCGGCGAATCTTGGCAGGGGTTAATCCCCATGCAAACCAAAGGTGCCCTGCGATACACAGCGCACCAATGGCCATCGCCGCAAAAAAATAAAGGGTGGCCGACAATATTCCATCTAATATTCTGCCCATGCGTCACCTTCGACGGATGATTGTCGGTGGGTCAGCTCGTCCATCTCCTTAAATTCCTTTTTTAACGTGTTTTTAAGAAACCGTTCGCGTTGCTTGTCGCGAAGGAGTTCCAGCATCCGCAATGCCCGATTGGCCTCCAACAATGCCGCTCGGCGTCTTTCGACCTCCTCCCGTATCGCCTCCAGTTGACGCCCAAGCTCCTCGCGCTGTGCTGCAAGGATCAATTCATAGCGACGATATCCCAGCACCTGATCCACATCCAGAACACCACAGGTCGCAGCCCGGAGATTTTCCTGAAGCCGCTGGTGTTCCATATCGAGTAACTTCGCACGTTCGAGGAGGATCTCCTCCGCTGAAAGTGCCTGAAGCAACTCGAGCTGTCGATTATCACGTTCTCGTTCGCGAATTTTCAGTAAAGTATCAAGGCGAAATTGAAACTGAGCCATAGAAGCCTATACTCGAAATATTTATGTACGTCGTGGGGCGGATCCTACGGCTGGTCGTTCCATATCCCGGCGCTGAGTGACGGCCGCCTGCTGATCGGGTCTCCAGTTTTCAATCTGTTCCGCCAAATTGAGCAGGGCTGCGCGGGATTCGTCATAGGTCGCCCGCTGATTCACGTCCTGTCGCAGGAATGTATCTACGCTGTCGCGAAATTGGATCGCTCTGTCCACACCGGGATGACTGCCGCGGCGATAAACGCCGAGAGTAATCACATCTTCATGATCACGATACAGTCCCAGGAGTTCTCGTACCCGCATAGCCGCGCGATTATGATCCGGATCAACGATGTCCGGCATAAGTCGGCTGAGGCTCTGCAACACATCAATGGCTGGGAAATGTCCGCGACCGGCAAGGCGGCGAGAAAGCACTATATGCCCATCCAAAAGACCGCGCACAGAATCGGCAACCGGTTCATCAAGATCATCTCCTTCTACCAGAACGGTATAAAATGCTGTAATCGTCCCGCGTGGGCTGCGACCTGCCCGCTCCACAAGCCTTGGCAACAACGCGAAGACGCTGGGAGGATAGCCACGCGTCGTGGGTGGCTCCCCGGCAGCCAGTCCAATTTCACGCTGGGCCAGAGCGAAACGTGTCAGCGAGTCTATTAGAAGAAGGACATCCTTACCCTGGTCGCGAAAATACTCGGCGATCGCCGAAGCCGTATATGCAGCCTGTACCCTTAAAATAGCCGGTTCAGCACTGGTGGCCACAACGACAATACTCTTTTTTAGTCCCTCTGTACCCAGATCGCGCTCAATAAAGTCGTTGACCTCCCTGCCTCGTTCGCCCACCAACCCTACAACAATCACGTCGGCCGCCGTATACCGGGCCATCATGCCTAAAAGAACACTCTTCCCCACCCCTGCGGCAGAGAAAATCCCAAGGCGCTGGCCTTTTCCGCACGTCAATAGCCCGTCAATCGCTCTTACCCCCGTACTGAGCACTTCCTTGATCCTGGGCCGCTCGCAAGGGTGTGGCGGTGCCTGCTCGTACAGGACACGATCTCTCAAAAGAGGCCTTGGCTTACCGTCAATCGGGCGTCCCTGAGCATCGACCACCCGGCCGAGTAACTCCGCACCGACCGGCAACCATCTCACCGTTCGGCACAAACGCACTGAAGCTCCGCGACGAATTCCTTCTCTACTACCCAGGGGAAACAAGATTGTCGTATCGTTTTTGAAGCCGATCACTTCCGCCTTGACCTTTCGCCCGTGACCCACCTCGATCTCCGCAAGGGATCCCACTGGCACAGGGAACCCTTGCGCGGCGATACTGACTCCTACACTTTGTACCACCGTTCCCTGTATTTCGGCGGGCAGTACCTTGTCCAAGTAAGCGACTATCTTATTCATGCCAACAGTCGTCTATCTCACATTCCCGTTTCTTTATTCATTACCTGCCAGCTCCTCGACGATTCGTTTCGCCTGAATTTCTAGCTCCTGATCAATGATGCCAAACTGCGTTTCAACACGGCATCCTCCGCGGCTTATCGAGGGATCCGCTGTAATCTCCGCGTGCGCAACGGGGGCCAGCTCCCGCACAAGTCTCTCTATTTCCGGCTTTAATACCTCCCAATCGTGGGGATTCAATCGAATTCGCATCGTCGGTGATGCCGCCGCGAGCTGAACGGCCTCCCTCACCAGAGGCAGCATCACCTCCGGTGCCTTTTCTATCGTCCGGCGTGCCATTCGTGCCGCGATTGCCGCCGCCAGTCCAAGCAGATTTCGTTCCCATTCCCGCAGCAACTCATGCCGTGCCTCACTGATCTGAGTGACAGCCGTCTTCAACGCAGGGAGCAGGCTGGCCAGCTTTTTTTCTAGCTCCTGACGAATAATCTGCTCTGTATTCTGAAATCCCTTTCTCTTTCCTTCTTCTTCCGCTTTTAACTTGATGATCTCAGCTTCCCGTTTCGCGTCCATCACAATTTGAGTCGCCTGCCGACCTACCTCTTCCAAGTAGCGTTTGGCGCGGTCGGCCATATCCTCGAAGTTAAACGGGGTGACCCGGGCCGCCAGATCTGTATTTTCAATCTTGATCACCGTTGTACCGCGCGTGCTCATTGTTACTACTCAACATTTTTATTCATATTTTCACCTGCGTATCACGCACGTATCCGGTGGCGTTATTCAACCACTCTCACGAAATGGCCGGGACTCTCGCGGACGCCGTCGCCGGTTTCCGTTGGCGGGCCATTTTTACTCCGTCCCGTTACGCCCGGCGGAAGCCGGATTTTCCCGGCAATCGCGAGCCTGCGGGCCAGTTCTCCAAGTCTCTGCCGTGCTTCCTCCACATCGCGAAGACGCACCGGTCCCAATTCAACCAGTTGGGATTGAATCGCCTTCGCTTTCCATGGAGAAATCTCTTTAAGGACACGTTCCAGCAGGCCAAGCGGCGCACCCCAAAGTGCCAGAACCGCAACTTCCGGCGAAGCGTGCTCAAATATCAGTCCCAGAGCCACATCGTCAAAACGAATAAACTGATTAAAATCGACGGGTGGTAACGGCGCCAGTTGCTCAGCAACTTCCGGCGCGACCGTGTAGAGAGTCTGAAGTACCTGGTCGGCAATTCCACCTCTACAGTGTTCGACCATACCGGTGATCGTCGTTAATCCGGCGACACGGCGGCGCGATATATTACTAATTTGTGCCAGTTTTTCCTGAAGGGCCTTGTCTATTTCTCGTAGGATGTCGGGATCGGTTTCTTCTAATTCCAGAAGGCAGCGAACGATCTCCACCTGTCTTTCCCGCGGAAACCGCACAAGGACCGCCCCGGCTTGAGCCGGCGCCAAATGTGCAAGGACCAGGGCAATCGTGGGAGCACGTTCTCCGGCGAGGATACTGGCGAGCTTATCCGCCTCCGCATCCTGGAGTATTCGAAACGGCGTATCCGCCGGCCTGTTTTCCCGACTCGCGTCCAAACGAACCGTCTTTTCTGTTTCCGGAGACCTCTGCACTGTCAATGCTTGGATTGAGATCTTTGAATCGTCCACGCGGTTGAGAAACTCCCGAATGACCTGGTCTCTTTCTTCCGCCGATATTCGTCCTAGTGTCATCCAGGTGTTTCGCACCTGCTGGGCATATTCCGGAGGTAATTGCTCCAGGAGGCGGTCTGCGGCCTCCGGTTCTAAACAATCAATGAAAATAGCGGCTTTGCGAATCCCTTGTGTGTTAATCATTGATGGATTATTCACACACTTGCTCGCTAAATTGGGTTACCGATCCACGCCTTCAAGATGTTCGCGGCTGTTTCGGGATCCTCCGCAACAAGTTCCGCGACCTCTTCACGAAGCGATTTTGTGCCGGTGCCCGCACGACGTTTCGTTCGTGTCTCCGTCTCCGCCCTGCTGGACTCCGCCGCGGCCGTGGATACGGAGGTATCGGGAATGACAGCCGTGCTTCCCGACACAGGCTGCGGCGTTTGCCGTACGGTTGAACGCAGCACGATCAGGCTTAGCAAAGCCAGACCCATCAGTCCGAGTGTCGGCCAGTACTGGCGAACGAACTCCAGGCCCTGCTCGGTGATCGAGGGCTCCGGCGGCGGACTGGAGGGCATATCCACAAAATCGGTCACGGTAACTAGCTGGGTCGCATCAGTCACACCCTCTACTGGCGGCAACAGTGCCGCAATATGCGTCCGAATTTTATTGAGTTCTTCGGTCCTAATTTTATCGAGGTCCTGCGCTGTGGGCCCCTGTTGATTAGTATTATTAGAACCGGTTTGCTGCTGCTCCCATATTCTTCTAAAATAACTGGCAGGAATAGCGACCGAAACCGTAACGCGTTTCGGAAGCAAGCCCGCCGTCTCCTGCTGGATCACTGTCTGGCCCACCGAGTTGCGCTCTGTGCGCTGTGTCTCCTCTTCCGTCTCGCTTGGTGCAGCGGATGGTGAGTTAAGTGAACGCGGTGTGTTGCCTTGGGCGACATAGCCCACCCGTCCTCCGGCGTCCGTGGTTGCCTGGCGTGTCTTCGTTGTCTCTGTGACATCAAGGGCTATCCCTTTGGGATCGAGCTTTACCTGCTCCTGCCGCTGGTACTTGGTCGGATCCAGTTCTACGTTGCAGCTCACGAGCACACCGGGAACATATCCCAGAGCCGTCTTCACCTTTTCTGCAAAGTACTGTTCCCATGACCGCTTCAGTGCGTATGTCCCTTCTGCAGCCTGCAGTGGTTGATCGTCCAGGGCATAGTAATTTGCGCCTGTGTCCATGTTGGTGACGACAACGTCTTCGGGCTTCAGACCACCTATACTTTTAGCCACATAGTAACGAATAGATCGAATAACCTGATCGGAGAGCTCCTGGCCTCCGATGGGCTTGATCGCGACGGAGGCAGTGGTGACCGTCTCCCGACGCAGCCCCCCTTGGCTGGTGCGAGAGAACATGACCACCGCATCCTGGACACCGGCCATCTGGCTGATAACGCGTGACAGTTCCTTTTGGAGGGCAATTTTCGTCCGTTCTTCTAATTTGTAACGCGGCTCAAATGCGGATGATTCCTTGATAGTTTTTTCGAGGATATCGAGATAGTTATAAGGAAGGGCATTACCCTCCGCCAGGGCCGCCATATATTTGTCGTGCTTACCCTGAGGAACCCTGATGCGAGTGCCTTCGACCCGATAATCATTGAGTCCTTTGGCGGCGAATGCCGCTTCCATTGCCGGCAAATCGTTCGGCGAAAAATGAGCCCCGTTCATCAAGTAAACAGAGCCACCGGTGTGCGAATAGGAGACGAGAAAACCCAGGCTGATAATCACCGCGGCAAAAAGCAATGCCGTGGTAATCCGCATGCCCGGCGTCATGCCGAGGAAGAGATCCCGTAATTGCTGCCATGTCGTGTTCAGAAAGTCCATCCCTGGACACCTGATTCAAAAATGACGCGAACTACGTCGCCTGCAACGCCGCTAAAACCTCGGAGTTGTCGCTAACTCTATTAGTGATATTATTAGACGCGAATATTTTGAATTTCCTGGTATGCCTGAATGAGTTTATTTCTGATCTGCATCATCAATTTAAAGGCAATATCGGCTTTTTGGACCGCCGTCAGAACTTCCGCCGGCGTCACTTCCTCCCCCAGCATAAGTCGCTCCACCGCCCGATCCGCCTCCTGCTGCATGGAATTGACCTCGTGAATGGAGCGCAACAAAAAGTCACGAAAATCGGGTTGCTGCGCACTGCCCAATTGCTGCGGGCCGCGCACGGGTAAGGAACCCGGACTGATCCCTCGAATGGCGTCCATCAGGCCAGAATCCTCAATGTTTGCTGGGTCATATCTTTAGTGATCTCGATGGCCCCTAAGTTGGCCTCATAGGCGCGGGCAGCCTCCAGAGCGTCGGTGAATTCGGTCATCAGGTTGATGTCGGGATAGGCCACATACCCACGCATAGGCCCCTGCCGGATGGCATCGGGATGCCCGGGCTCGTACTTGTACCGTGGGGGGCGATTATCCACGCGAACACCCGACACCCGCACCCCCTTTGCACCAAACGCCCCGACGCTGGGGTCCACCTGAAACGTCACGTAGCGAGGTTGATAGGGCTGTGGCTCCCCCTGCTCATTATGCGTCGTCGATATGTTGGCAATGTTTCCAGCGATCGCCGTGATGCGAATTCGCTGGGCCACTAGTGCGCTAGTACTCACATCCAGAGCCGAAAACATCGTGTGTACCCTTCCCGGTATGAATTATTCTGTTCACTGTTCTCTATGTTCTATATATTTTAGTTCTATTACACAGCTCGCGATTATTTTCCATCTTCCCCAAAAGATCGGGTTGTATTTTTACACGCGTTCGCTGATTGCAGTCAAGAGTAACCGGAACTGGCTCGCCATGATGGTCAACGCGGTGTTGTGAAGCATTTGGTTTTTCACCATTTCACTGACTTGTTCCTCTATCGACACATCATTGCCGTCATGGCGGAGAAACGGTCGTTTCTGCGACGACCAGTCAGGCGGTTTCGCACTCAGGTAGTAAGCTCGATCACCCGGCGACATCAAAGGTGCGGTATTCTTTTCTGCCAGCGCCCGTCGCAGATGGGCTCGAAAATCCTCCACCGGCAAATCCATCGCCTGATATCCAGGTGTATCTAAATTGGCCAAGTTGCCGGCCAGGACTGTGTGCCTGACCTCGGTAAAATTGGCGACACGGGTCAATAAAGGAATACTGGTTCCGGTGAAGATTCCGTTCCACATATGCGTTTGTAACCTGATGCCTCATCCAACCGCGTTGCAATCACCATGCCAAAAGTGCGAACAAAACTTTCAGGCATTCGACGCTCGTTTTTGCCTCGCTTCCATAGACGTTTGTTCCTCACGTTGCCGTAATACTGGCAATTTTTGCCGAAACGTTTCGGCAGATTCTGCCGCTCAGTCTGCTCGTGACAAACGCTTTGCTCGCGGCGGATAACCATATTGGCGTAGCTTTTCCGTGAGCGTGCGAACCCCGATCCCCAGAGCCTTTGCAGTTTTCTCACGGTGTCCGTCAAATTTCTCTAACGTGGCTTCAATGAGATAACGCTCCATGTCCTGAAGGCTGATACCGACCGGAATGCCGACCGGACGCAGGCTTGTTGGGGATGCCGGAAGCCACCGGCCGATCTGATCCGCCGTGACGCGGTCCTCCGTGGTCAGCACACACACCCGTGTTACAAGATTTTCAAGCTCGCGAACGTTACCCGGCCAATCGTGCTCCATCAGCCTATTCAAAGCCGATTCATCCAGCTCTGGGACCGGACGGCCCAGTCGCTCCGCGCAACGTTTTTGAAAATGGGCGATTAAATCAGGAATATCTTCTTTTCTTTCTCGTAGTGGTGGAATATAAATGGGCAAAACAGCCAGACGGTAATAAAGGTCCTGTCGGAAGCGACCTTCGGCAATTTCTTTTTCCAGGTCCCGATTCGTGGTAGCCAAAACACGAACGTCCACATGTAACGTCCGGCTGGATCCAACCCGTTCAAATGCTCGCTCCTGGAGGACACGTAGGAGTTTTGCCTGTAACGCGGTGTCAATTTCCGTGATCTCATCGAGCAGCAGAGATCCTTTATGGGCCAGTTCAAAGCGGCCCATTCGGTCCGAATCCGCTCCGGTAAATGCGCCTTTCTCGTGACCGAAAAGTTCACTCTCCATCAGATGCGCTGATAGGGCCGGGCAATTAACGCTGACAAAGGGCCCGGTAGCCCGCGGACTAAGATAGTGAATAAGTCTGGCGACGAGCTCCTTCCCCGTGCCACTTTCTCCAAGAATGAGTACTGTTTCGCTGGTGGCAGCAACCTGTTCTATCCGACGGCGGAGCTCCTGCATGGGGCGGCTAGAACCCACCAGAACAGGCATGTTCTGCTGCGTACCCGCTGGAGAGGCGGTTTCCGCTGGGCGGAGGACCTGATTGTGCCGGAGCGCCTCCGCCACGAGGCGCTCGAGTTGCCCAGCATCGAACGGTTTTTCGATATAGTCGAAAGCACCGTGTCGCATCGCCTCGACCGCCGAAGCCACTGTGGCGTAGGCTGTCACCATGATGACTCGTGTCGAGATCTGCAGCTTTTCAATGTGTCGAACGAGGTCGAGCCCTGACATTCCCGGCATATTGAGGTCGGTGACGACTACGTCCCAGAAAGATCGGGCAAGTAAGTCGATGGCCTCGGCGGCACTTCCGCACGCCTGCACTTCATGTCCCGCCCGCCGCAAAATGTCGGCCATTGCCTCACGCGAAGCGGCGTGATCATCCACGACGAGGATTCTGCCCGTCCGCCGAAGATGCGTCCTTGCCGGTTCCTGTCTTTTGGAAGTTCTAACATCGACCATATTCTGTCAACTCCATTCGCATTATACTCCTTTATAAGTAATGCCCTCACGCTGCTCGACTGCCCATCTGAGTGGGAATAACGCAGCGGTTGGGAAGGTGGATTTCAAATATGGCGCCACCATGCGTCCCATTTTGAACCAGTACAGTGCCGCCATGGAGTTGAATGAGATGTTCGACGATCGCTAATCCCAGACCGGTTCCATTCGCCTTGGTCGTGAAAAACGGCTCAAACGCATGCTGAAGGGCCTCCTGGCTGAGCCCGGGACCGGTGTCGGCGACCGAGATTACAAGATCCCCACCTGCGGCTGCTGCGTGGACGGTTAGTTCGCCGCCCCCGGGCATTGCATCGAGAGCATTGAGCAGAAGATTGATGATCACACGGCGCAAAAGATCGCGATCTGCCCAGGCAAAAAGCGACTCGCGGACTTCGATTTTTATATGCACTCTTTGAGAAACGGCCTGCAGTTCTATTTCCTTAGTAATCGCCGTGAGCCATGGTTTGACCTCAAAGAGGGATTCCTGCAACTCCCGATCCGCAGCGAATTGGAGAATATCGTTTAATACACTTTGTGCAGCCTGGACGGACTGTTCTATTTTGTCTATTATTTGCAGAGATTCTGTGTTTTTCAGTTGTCGTTTTAAAAGACTCACATAGAGTGACACAGGTACCAGGCTATTTCGCAGCTCATGGGCGATGTGGGCAGCCATCCGCCCGAGATCGGCAAGCCGGTCTTTCCGGGCAAGTTCCCGGTTCTTCTTTTCCAGCTCTGCCGTAAGCCGCCTGACTTCTGCCTGAAGGGCTTCGTGAGTCTGTTCCAGGCGTATTGTCGCGGCATGCCACGCCTCGAGGATGGCAGCCAGATCTGTCCCATCCCCGCGTACGTCAATTTCCCTTGGTACCCTCTGAGCGCTGGTTTCCACGTGCTCAAGTTGGTCCTTTTCGGTCATATCTTCCATGTCGCGTGTCTGCACGGTCCACCGAAGCAAATGCTCTGTAGTTGATTCGCCGGAGACTCGATTTACAGGGTAAGATCAAGTTGTCCGCCCGTAATGCTATTTCCTCCCGTGTAAGCCACCCGCGCCCGCGACATTTCGTGAAGCTGGCTCAATTCCCTCGCGATGGCATCGCGGCGATCTTCGAGGCGTATCTGGCACTCCTGTTCTACTCTTACAATTTTTTCCAGGAGTTCGCGGCACCCTCGGAGGATTTCGGCAATTTCCGAAGCACTATGTGCGTCGCCGTCTAGGGCTTTTTGATTTTCATAATACTTCAACTGGTCATCTAGATGCTGCAATCTGACCAACAAGGTTTGTTTACGTGCCAGAATATCCAGAAGTCCATCTATTTGGTTGTCTTCTACGTAAGCATATTGATGCTGCGTAAGGTCCCAAATATCGGCCAGGATTCTATGCTTTTCCGACCACAGGTCCGCTATTAAGTCGGGCATATCACGCACCTTATTCGTAAAATTCCCCCAATGCTTCCATTTAGAGTATTCTGTTGAATTGCCAATTGGCGGTCATCTAAAAACGTGTATGTTTTACACGGTGTTTTCTATCATTTTTGCCTTTGCTGCACAGTAAATGTGCAGTACTATGTTATATGACTTATAAGTGTTGCGTCGACCAGGCAAGACGTGCTTGCCATTCACCTCTGGTAAAAGACGTCGTCTTTTCCAAGGCCACGTCCTGGGGGAGCCGATCCAGCATGATTTTGGCCTGTTCAAGAGTGATTTGCGCGTCCCTGGTGCGTCCCATAGCGCGGTAACATCGGGCCATCTGAATATATGCATCCAGGACCTCTGGTTCCGACTGCAGCCGATTGGTAAGCGTCACGTAGATGGTGATCGCGTCTCCGAAGCGCCCCAGGCGGTAAAGGACATCGCCCAATGCGAAATATACGTTACGGAGGAGCTTTTGTGTGGCCGGACTTATGGCTCCCTTGTCCCATTTCATGTCCAGTTCCTTCTGCACAATCTCAAGTTCCTGAAGGGCGGTTTGAAGCAAATCGCGAGTTAAAGCGGATTGCGTGGCCGTATTGTTCGGCTGAATTGACGATTTGGCCACCGCGGCGCGAAGATAGAGTTCCGCCAGAAAATAGCGTGCCTCGGGGGCGCGGTGGTCCTGGGGATAGCGCCGCACAGCTTCTTCCAATTTTTCCAGTGCTTCCCGATCCCGGCCAAGGTGGAAATAGAGCGTCCCCAGCGTGAACAGTGTATCCCGCCATTCAAGGCTTGTGGGAGCCAGTTCTCCCGCAAGATTGTCTATCAGGACAGCCTCCGCTTTATCATATTCGGCTTTCTCCATGTGGGCGTAGGCTGCCCAAAGACGTGCTTTATACGAGGCGGCATCTTTCGAATGGAATTCGATACACTCGTAGAGCACGCGTAGAGCATCGTCCGGCTTCCCCATGGCGAGAAGGCATTCTCCCAGCCGAAGAAGAGCCTGCGGATTTCTACGCCGGGGTTCGTTTCTCAGATACTCGCGCAATACACGGGACGCCCGGGTGTATGAGCCACCGCGATAGTAATAATCCGCCGCCTGCCAAAGGTCCTCAGTGTAGAACCGGGTCGCTGTCCGAGATCGTGCCAGTCGTGTTAGCTCATCTCCGGCCAAACGAAAGTAACGTCGTGCTCGGGCCTTGTTGTCTTCGGTCGTGTTACCTTCCGGTTCAGAGGTTTCAAGATATTCACCCCAAGCGATGTAGGTTTTCGCACGAAGGGTGTAGACATTTTCCGGAGGGAAAACCCCCTCCATGGCGTTAGTCAGTTTCAGACTTAGGGCAAAAAGTTTTTTATCCAGGCAGTCTGTCCATATCTGGTCAATCGTTTGACGAATATCTTCTCTCGATATCCAGGGGTTGAGAAACCGTCCCGCGTCGACCATTCTTTGGATACAATTCGCGAGTTCGTCCACGCTACGATCGTGACGGCCCAGACGGTGGTTGAGGCGGGCAATCTGAAACCGGGCAGCCCAGGCCTCCGGATAATCCGGAAACTCTGAGCAACAGCGTTCCCAGGCAGCCAGGGCTCCATCATAATCTTCCGCCAGATTGAGGGTCACTCCGAGCAAGTAGGCCGCTTTCGCCCGGGTGCTTTCGTCACCGAGCGCATGCGACTTCACACGTTCAAAGGCCGCCCGGGCGTCCGCTGTATATTTGACGACCTCTTCTTTACTGTGTGAATCTTTACTCTGGAACAATTGCTGCGCCTGAAAAAGGAGAATTTCTCCGCGAATCAAATGGGCTTCGGGAGAGTCAGCCCCTTTCGGGGTGAGGTGCTTCAGGCTTTCTTCGGCCGCATCAGGTTTGCCCAGGGCCAGGTGAATTCGGGCCTGTTGCAGCCATCCGGCGTTTTGTGAAGGGGCATCAAGTCCCGGCGTTAACAGAAATGCTTGATTGAAGCGGAGTGCCTCCTCCCGGTTTCCCTCCGGATCCAAAAGGTGCGATTCAGCCATCAGCCAGTTCACACGAGGCTGTTTTTGCGGATCCAGTTTGGCGGCCTCACGAAGGTACTTACGGCTTTCGGCAAAGCGGGAAAGATAATGGAGCGTGCGTCCCAGGGTGAATAGACCATCGGCTTCCCGGCCCGGAGGTAACCCCACAATCGTCGCCTGATCTCCGAATTGAGTAGCCAGAAGGAGCATACGACGGCGTTCTGGACCCGTCTGTCGGTCGGCTTCCGCAGCATACGCCATAAGCTGCGCGAACAAGGCCGCCCGAAGTAACTCCGGATCCGCACGCTTATCAGCCAGAGCTTTTTCAGCCATTTTGTGCACAGCGTTCCAATCCTGAGCGTCCACCGCCTCAACCAGTGCCGTGGCATCGTCGTCTGACTTGCTTGTCAGCCACCACCACGCGAACCCGCCCAGGCCGCCAACCACCACCAGCGAACCAATCCCCAGCGTCAGTAATCCCCATTTGGAGCGGAAGATTGCGCGAATTCCCTTTTGGCGACCTGCCTGGGGCGCGGGACGTTCTGCCTTTTCCGGCGACTTTTCGAGATCGGGTTGTGGGACCGGCTCCTGTGGTTCCGGCATATCGACTCGCTTTATCGGGCTGTCTCAACACGATTGACGAATTGTTGGCCACGCGGTGGCAGGGCTTCAGCCTGTCCACCGGAATACTGGGAGGAAGGTATTTACCGAAAAGACCGGTTTCCGTCAATCTCAAATCAAAAAATCAAGCATTCTGGCACTTTGGAAAAGCCAGGCAATCTTCCGATGAACCGTTGGCACGAGCGAAGTTCCAGCACCGCGTTGCCGTTTGCTCGGACATGGCAAATGCCGCTTTGGGCTGGCATGTGTCCGCTCGCGTAAGCAGGACGCAAGTTGCTCACGGAGACGACGGCGGCTACGTTTCCACCCCCGGGCCAACAGGGTAGCCTCTTCGATGGCGGCCACGCTCTGCGATATGATGGTAAAAAAAGGGCGGCAAGAGCACGAAATGAGTGTATCCAACGAAACTGTTCACGAACATTCTATTGGCTGTGACCTCCGGATTGCCGATGGAATGTATTCGATATCCCCCGACAGGTGAGGGATGCGTTCCCGCCGGAAGTTGCGTGCTGCCTCGCGAAAAGTGAAAGTCAGCCGCAAATTGGCGGTCACGAGAGTATAGCGTATTTTTAGTAATTTACTAAAAACCAGCAAAACGTTGCATACTACGAATCGCCCTGGGATGGACCAATTAGTATTCCAGCATCTTCGTAACAAAAGAACGGCATAGTGACAATGGGACGGCGCGCTTTACGTAAGATAGATCCCAATCTGGATCTTTCCTTCCACTATCGCGATCTTGAAGCGATCCCCAGACCGTGGCAGGGTGAACAGATTTTCGGGAGGGTCGCGCCTTTGGAGGTTGAAGTGGGCAGCGGCAAAGGCCTGTTCCTTCGACAGGTCTCCGTGGCCCATCCCGAGCGCGACTTCGTGGGTTTGGAGGTTTCCGGTAAGTATGCCCGATTTTCCGCCGCTGGTCTGGCCAAGCTGGGTGTCCGGAATGCGATCGTGATCCACGGCGACGCCCTGCGGTTTTTCGCCGAGTGGTTGCCGGATCGTTCGGTTGAGGCCGTGCACGTGTACTTTCCCGATCCCTGGTGGAAAAAACGACACAAAAAACGGCGGGTCATGAAGGAGAGTTTCCTCCGGGATGTCGAGCGTGTATTGACGCCGGGGGGACGCCTCCATTTCTGGACCGACGTGGAAGAGTATTTCCAATCGACTCTGGAACTGCTCAAAGCCTGCACCCAACTGGCGGGCCCATTTCCGGTTCCCGAGCACACGCCCCAACACGATATGGACTACCGGACCCATTTTGAGCGCCGGGTTCGCCTCCAGGGAGGCACCATTTATCGGGCAGAATTTGCCAAAGAGTAAACGTTAATCGCCTGCATATAGATTTTTGTCTCCCGATTATTGAGCGTGTATCGTTCTATCGAAAGATGTGACGCGTTGAGCGTTACACCCCGCCCTGTCAGGGGCTTTCATCCTTCGGTGGCCCGATAAGCTCGTCCTCCACGAACGCCGGGTCATAGGGATTTGGCACATGAAAGTAAGTTGCTTCCCCCGTGGGATCGGCGAACTCGGTAAGCTCCAACGTGTAACTGGTTGGAGCCTGTGGATACCAAGCGCCGGGAGCCCACGCTTTCACGCGGCAGGCCACCCCTCCGGGGTGAACCGTTTCATCGGGAAATGGGCCCTCCAGCGTTTCCGGGTTGATGGTGATCAAGCGAAGGTCGATATCCTTCAGGTCCGCGTGCCCCTGGCGGCTCAGGCAGAATACCAGGGGACCATACATCACCGCAACCCGGCCGGATTGAGCGCGACGTCCCCGCACCAGTCGCAATTTCATCGGAATCCTCAGCATCACTGTGTCACCGTTCTGCCAAGTCCTGTTGAACACGGCCCAATCGCCGCCTTTGACCGTGACGGCCTCGTCTTCCTGGGGGAGCTTCACCGAGGCTTCTTCGCAAAAGCGAGGTATCCGCAAGCGAAGCTCGAACATTTCTGGCTTGGGCAGGTTGATGGTGAGGGCTATCATGCCGTTGTGGGGATAGTCAGTCCGCTGCGCGATCGTGACAACCTGACCGCTAGGGAGCGGGAGCTTGAACTGGCCCTCGGTGTAGAGATTGACCGCGATCCCGTGCTCCGTTCGGTACCCAACCATCCCGGGCAACTCAGCAATGATCCGACGATAATTATTAGGACAGCAATAGGTGTCGCTGGGGAAGTAGGAGCGCGGCCCATCGAACGGCGTATAGTACCGTATACGTCGTCCATCTGGAGACTGGGCGGCGAATAAGCCGTTGTAAATGACTCGCTCCATTATATCGCCATAGAGGCTTTTCTTTTCACGCCGCAGCAACTCATCCAGCCAGCGAATCAGATACGCCGTCGCACACGTTTCACCGAGATTGATCGTCCCCGACTGGCTATCGTGCCAGCATTCGTGGTCACCGCATTCGCCCGTGATGACCAGGCCTTCGCGATGGAGCAGAAAATCCAGAGCCTGTCGGCTGGCCTGCCACAACCGCGGGTCGTCGTGCTCGTCAGACAACCGAAGCTGCGCAATGGAGCGGCACAGATACGCGTAAATGTGCCCTTCAATCTGACCGTGACGCCCCACCACAACTCGGGCCTGCCATTCGGGAAGTTTTCTGAAATTGACGACAAATTCTCTATAGCGAGGATCATGTGCCTCTTCGGATAGAAGCAGAAAAGCATTCTCCAGGCCCAACACGGCCAAATAAACCGTAATGGAACCACGGCCGGGCTGGTTGTCTGGATGAGCCTCCCAATTGCGCATCATATAATCCGCTAAACGGCGTGCAGCCTCAAGAGAGTCTTTTCCGCCGAAGAAACGGTGATCCGTAGCCAGAGCATAAACCAGGTAAGACATCTCGTGAATATCCCATAAACTCCACATTCGGGAGGAAGGCTCCATTATTCCGATATACCCATCTTCTTCCTGAGTGGCGAGTATCTCGCGAATAATTGTGTCTTTTAATTCTCGCAAGCGAGGATCGCCAGTATGGACAGCCAGTCGGACGATACTATCGAGCAACTTACCCAGTCCAACGTACCCCTCTTTCTGGTTGCGCCTTTGAAATGGTGCGAGGAAGTCCCGGGATATGTCGATCTGAAGGATGTTGTTTTCAATGGTCACGTCAATCCGCCGACCCATTTCGCCCTTAATCTGAACGTCCTGCAACGGAACCTGCCGCCAGGGCGTTTCTCCAGAGGCAACCGTCACGGCGACGAGCCACAGGACTCCGCATGTAAAAATGCACACTGTGCGACGCGGTTCCAGATTTCCGGATTTGAATGGGTCCATTTTTCCTCTCCTCATTGAGCCAGTAGTAAGCGCGGGACAGGTTGCCGAAGCTCGACACCACAGCAAAGCGATACTCTGCCGTCACCATGGTGGCCGAACATCGGCAGATCTGCAATCTGCATCTCGTAGGTGGTCTAATGCCCCACGATAGCTGCATCTAGCACGGTGCCGCTGTGAGCCACAAGCCTGAGTGCAAGCCTCAATCGGATCGCGGGAAAAGATGCGAAAAAACCGGTCATAGGGCAGCCGGGTCACCCCCTCGAGAAGGGCTCCCCCTTTGATTGGCCGTGCCACGGCGCTAAAATACCAATGACGGTGGTCCCAGCGGCCGGTCTCGCGAATGGACGGCCAAGCGGGAAATGTGGCAGTTTATCTTGTTCTGGGCGCCTCTAGCTCAATTGGATAGAGCATCGGTCTACGGAACCGAAGGTTGCAGGTTCGAGTCCTGCGAGGCGCGCTAAGTCATCTTACAACCATAAGTTACGTTTCACATCCCGTTGCAAAACATAGCTATTCATCGATACTTGGGACGAAAAGTTTTTTATCTTGCCATCTCTTGCGGGACCCTGCTGAGCCGCATTGTGCGCCGCCCGTGTGCCGGATTCTGTGCCACTGTTCGTTTGAACACCAGTGGTGTCCGGCTGTACACGGTTCGAGTCCACTTTGGTCTTGGGCCTCCACTGGAGGGCTGCCTGGTATGCCGCATCCGTGGGATCCACATAATGGCGTAACGCGATAGAGGGGGTATTGCCCAACCACTTGGTGACCACGGCCAGAGGAAAGGCCTGGGCGAGCTCGCTTTCGCAGGATGCCCGCAGGTTATGCCAAAGCCGGTGCCAGGACTCCATACCGCTTTGGACAATTTCTCGTTGAGGGCCTCACCGATGGTATTCAGCCAAGTGGCGGTGGCCGGCGGTACCGGTACGCCGCTGATGCGGGAAGCCAGCAACGCCTCCACGTGGATGCGGATGCTCTCCGCCGTCTTTTTGTCCACACGACCAAGGCGAAGAGTTTTTCGCTTGCCATCAGGGGCCACAAACAGGATTCGCCAGCCTTTGCCGTCTCTTGCGACACTTCCCGTAGGATGCTCCCTTTCTACGTCACAGTGCGACAGGCGTCATCTGATTTGCCAGGGTATCTCCAACCAATCGGCCTTCCGTCAGACTGATCGTTAGTTTTCGTTTGGAGCTGTGAGGGCCCAAAGGCGCAACGTGTGGTAGGGGCGATTCATGAATCGCCCCTACAAATGTTTTTCGCGCGATATGGGCAAGCCCGGCCGAGGGCAATTCACGAATTGCGCCGCCCCCGTGTTTCGCGCGGGATGGGTATTCCCGGTAGGGGCAATTCATGAATTGCCCCTACCGGTGGGCAGATTTCGTGGTCGCGGGAAA
>NZ_JBAMME010000314.1:0-2824 GCF_039793925.1 Thermogutta sp.
TTCCCATCCCCGGCATCAAAGCCGATCGGGTCCTCGCTCATCCACCGGCCGACCCGAGCATCGTACCAGCGGTTGAGATTGTTTTGAAGGTCCGTGTCACTATCGAACGGTCTACCGGTGAATAAAAAGAGACTATCGATCGTCGGATTACTCTCCGACGTGACTCGACCAAAAGCATCATAGATGAGGTGGTTGACCACGGTGGTCATGTCGCTGCCCGAATTATACTTGGCAATGTCCCGAACCGTGTTCAGGTGGTCCGTCAAGGTCCACTGTACCAGGTGCCCCCTGCCGCGGTCAAATGTCTCCTGCGATAATATGGGGCCGATGGGGTGCTCCAGCGGTTGTGTTGTGCGAAGCCTATTGCGGCCGAAATCTCGAGCTGACCGCCCCCTGCTAAAGATCATCTTCAGAAGCAATGACCTCAGGGTCTCCAGAGGAGCCCATCACAACGCAGACCACCGCCCTCCCGCGCATGTAGTGGTAGCCCTCGAATTCCGTTAATTCGAACATCAGGTCTTGTGCTTCGCGCTCATTCAAAGGTTCTGGCCGATTAATAAATTGCCAAGGGATCTCCGGTTGGGGATAGAAAGCACAGAGCGAACACATGATCCTGTGAGTTTCTCTTACATCTTGATCCTGGGGAGGGAGATATGGTGCAGGACCAATTTGCATTCCCACAACCTCACAGACAGTCCATGGCTCTAACACACGGCTGCCGTCTTCCAGGATGAGCTCCTTCGGCAACCTAGCATGAGGGAAACTCTCTGTTCGCCAGCGCACGCCGTAAAAGCAAGGACTGGTAGGGGCAATCGGCATATCCTCAGGTTGGACAAGGGGGCCTGAATATTTCGACGACTGCCATTTCGCCACAACCTTTGACGGGCTACGCTTATCACCAAATAGCAGCAGAATATCCGCGGGTAAGTCACCCACAATATCTTTCGAGTCTCGGAAGTCGAACTGTGCTAAGAACGGCAAAGGAAGATCCCTATCCGAATGGGGCCAAGCCCGACCGCGTGGCCAAAATGGTAGGCCCCCAATCTTCGTCCAATCGCGATATGGCGGCTCCCCAATTCCAAGAATGAAGACGTCTGATGGTTTAGGCGGGCCAAAATCAATGTACGCAGCGGCTAATTTCCGTAAATGGACCAGGTGACAAGCATCACGCGGACCGATGATTGCTCCTAACGCTCTATTACCCCACTGATCGGGCGCGAATGCCCCCACGCGATCCCACCATGCCTCCAGCCGAAAACTCTCACCCCCTCTTGCACTACTCATGGATTTTACCTCCACCAAGCCGCAATTGCGGTGCGCAGGCACGGCTACGGCTTCGCTCTAATCGAGCTGATGGGCCGTTCTCGAAAAAAGCCTGAGCGACTAGCCTGGACATAACGATCTTCACGGTCGCAGAGTGTCGCAGTTCCTGGGGATCACCGCCATCACCTGAGGTTACCTCGCTTGAAATCCAGGTGGCCGCCGTGAAATGAGGGGGCGCTCGTAGGGTTGTTCTGCTGGGAAACTGCGCGGCGGGCTGCTTGTAACAGGGGGATGACATGGTTTGGTTTCCATGCGGGACTCTCGCATAAGCTGTTCCCTTGCGCGGGCCGGATGGCGTTGAATTCCTCCCACGACTGCCTGGCTATCGCGCAAATATCCGCGTCGAAATCTACCACAACACGGCTCTTGGCTCTCGCGATAAATCTGGACCAGCTTTCTTCGTCGAACGATTTGGACCAGCCTTCTTCGTGGAGCCAATCCATCTTTAACTTTTCCAGGTCAGACCATGATGTAGGCCAAGTGCCGTTGTTCTCTACATAAACGCGAACTGCATTCACTGTGAACGCCCAGTCGATGTAGTGTGATTTTTCTTTTGCACATATATCCAGTACGTAGAAGAAATACATGACTAGCGTAACGATCCCAACAAGCACGGATGTGAGTAGTATCACCACTATTCGTGCAAGCCACCCGCGGCTGGCGCTCTTGTCACGTCGAGCCGACATAATCACCCTTCTGCACAATACCCGTTATCAACGAGTGAATGGAACTCCCGGCACAATCGTATTGGGACGGTACCCGCCGAGGCAACAACCGGTAGCCGCCTGGTAAACGTCGGTCTGGCAGTTCTCAATCAGGTATCCAGGAAATGCTGGGTAAGAATTACGTGGACGCCCCGGCTTCGCACGCAGGCAAGCTATGATGTCGGCTTCTGTAGCATTGTGACATGACTTGCCTCGCACACCGGGGGGCCCCCATTCTATCTTCAGTTCCCGGACTATCGGTGGCACAGGCACTGTGGACGGCACAGGAATAACGATTTCTGTAACGAGGTGTAGTTTCTTGCACCACACCCCTTTACCATGTGGGAGACCCGTCCCGGTGGGACGAGGGTTCGGCCCAAACCAGCCATCGTAGATTTCACCACTCTTGTCCCCATAGATTGCAACATGGGTGAAACCACAAACACGCGCCACCGCCCCTTCACAGTCTTGCCGCCGCACAGGCTGACCGCATACATAGAAGTTTTCTAAACCAAGCGAGTCAATTCCACGCAGGACACTGTTTTGCACATACCGATACCGATTAAAGTCCCCGCCGGCGAAGCCGATCGGGTCCTCGCTCAGCCAGCGGCCGACGCGGGCATCATACCAGCGGTTGAGGTTGTTTTGAAGGCCGGTGTCGGGGTCGAAGGGTCGGGCGGTGAAGAGGAACAAGGAGTCCACCGCCGGATTACTCTCCGACGTCACCTTGCCAAAGGCGTCATAGATGAGGTGGTTGACCACGGTCGTCATGTCGCTGCCCGAATCGTACTTCGCGA
>NZ_JBAMME010000315.1:0-20922 GCF_039793925.1 Thermogutta sp.
GCCATGTTGTGGCTCACAAAAAGCACCGTGCGGCCGGAGCGGGAGACCTCGTTCATCTTGCCCAGACAGCGCTTCTGAAACTCGGCGTCGCCGACGGCCAGGACCTCGTCGATGATGAGGATTTCGGGTTCCAGGTGGGCCGCCACAGCAAAGGCTAGGCGAACCTGCATCCCACTGGAGTAGCGTTTGACCGGGGTGTCGATGAACTTTTCTACCCCCGCAAAGCTCACAATGTCGTCGAATTTGCGGCGGATCTCGGCCTTCGACATTCCCAGGATCGCCCCGTTGAGATAGACATTCTCGCGGCCGGTCAACTCCGGATGGAACCCCGTGCCGACTTCCAGAAGGCTCCCCACCCGGCCGCGGATTTCCGCGTATCCGCCGGTGGGCTCGGTGATCCGGCTAAGGATCTTAAGGAGCGTGCTCTTGCCCGCCCCGTTTGGGCCGATGATGCCGAGGACCTCCCCGTGCTTGACCTCGAAGGAGACCCCCTTGAGGGCCCAGATTTCACGTTCGGTGTCGATCTTTTCCTGGCCATTCGCGTCGCCGTTTTTCTTCCAAATGCGGAAGGGGGCCGTCACGAGGTCCTGGAGAGTCTCGCGGAATGTTTTGATTCCAACCCGCTCGCCGAGGTAGAACTTTTTGGTCAGGTTTTCAACGCGAATGGCAACGTCCGACATGGAAGGCGGCGATCACAACCCGAAAATTTCTGATTCAGTCATCCCTCTCGAAATATTGAACCTGGAGCATCGATGAGAAGCAAGCGCTCAACGCGTTTTGCCTGCTCTGCTGAGGTCTGCGCAGCCTTCGGGCCCGTGGGTTGCGCGGAACCCTTTTTCCGTCTCGGTTTACTTTCATGCTGTAATCTAGCTTATCGCCCCGGACGACGCAAAAAGCAGCCCGCAATCGAGTCGCCGTGCGTTAAATGACGTCTGCAAAAAGTCGTTCCATTCGGCGGAAATAGAACATTCCGCCGATGAGGATCAGCGTAGTGGCGAGCGCCGAGAGGCCTAAAAGGGGGCCCGGCCCGTGGGATGTCCCCAACAGGGCCCAGCGGAAACCTTCGATGACGCCCGCCATGGGATTGAGGGAATAGAGCGTCCATGCCCAGGGAGAAAGTCGCTCCTGGATCGATTCCATGCTATAGACCACGGGGCTGACAAACATGCCGATCTGGATGATGAACGGAATCACGTAGCGAAAATCGCGATAGATGGCGTTCAGTGCGGCCAGCCACAATCCCACGGACAGAGAGGCCACGATGGCCAGCACCACGAAAAACGGCAGCGTGAGGATGGCCCAGCCGGGAAAGATCCCGTAAAAGGCCATCATCGCCAAAAGCGCTACAAATGCGATACCGAAATCGACCAGAGAGGAGAGTACCGCGGCCATCGGCAAAATAAGCCGGGGAAAGTAGATCTTGGTGATCATGCTGCGGTACTGAATGAGAATATTGCCCGACTGGTTGAGTGACGTGGCGAAGAGTTGCCAGGGCAGCATGGCACAAAAAGTGGAGACCGCGTAGGGAACAGAGCCAGCACTGGGCTCGTTCCCTTTTCCCAAAAGTAGTCCAAACAACACACTGAAGATGCCTGTGGTCATAAGCGGCTGGATGATCGCCCAGGCAGCACCCAGAAACGTCTGTTTGTATCTGATTGTAATTTCCCGCCAGGCGAGTGTGAGCATGAGCTCACGATAGCGCCACACTTCGCGCAGGTCGAGGGTCCGCCAGCCGTTGGTGGGGCGGATGATCGTGACGGGGACGTTGGGCGGCAGCGAGACCGTCCCCCGGCAGCCGCTCGCTTCTGACGGTCCCTCTTCCAAGTCGAGTCCAACCCCAGCGCGGTCTTCCAGAGCGAGATCATCGGCTTCAGGGTCGCTTTCCAGTGCGACATCCTGGAGTCGGGCCGCGGTTCGTTCCCCTTCACATTCACTCTGCGATTCCGGTAACTCAGTATCTTCTCGCATCAGTGCTCCATCGGATGGTGGCACGTCTCGAACACACTCCTGCACGAGATATGTGTTTAAGGGTATTTACCAATTCTTCTCCATTTCGGCCAATTTCTCGAGGGCCCGCCGGGCAAAGTCGAGGGCCTCCTCTTCCACGTCGGGGCCAGCCCCCGGAAGGTGAAACATGACCTTCACAAGGGGCGGCCGGGATTTTTGACCGCGGTAACGCCAGAACAACCGCCGGACGGCGTCTCGCTCGGCGGCGAATGGTCCTGCCAGTTGATAACAATATAGCACGGTGGCAGCCTGGCCTCCGGACTCTTTTTCCAGACTCAAAATGCGAACAGTGCCGGATGTGCCATGGGAGAGGACGAGTCGGGCATCCTTTGTGCTTCGGACCCGCCAGCCCGTTCCTCCGTAACATAGCTCCGGCGGGTGGGGAAGTGAGAAGTCGGTGTGGGTGAAGACGGCCGCATGGAAGCCAATAAAACGCTCGGCCGACTGGCGATAGGTGCGATTGAGCGTGAGTTCGGCTCCCACGACCTGGAGAACTTTCTCGTCGACCCGCTCATCCTCGCCCTGCCACGGTCCGAGTTGGTAGGGAAAGCTGAGTAGTTGCTCGCGTTTGGGCAAACGGACCTCGCTGGGGACGGCCTGAGACGCCGCCCAGCGGGCGCCCAGACCCACGAGCACAAGACTGACCACCACAACTGCAGCCCGCACCTGGAGAGGGATCGCGATGACGGGCCGCGGCTTTTCAGCCCCGGCTCCAACATCGGAGTCCATTGGTTTAGGACGGGGGGCGATGAGGGCCAGTTGGCGCCTCTTGCGTCGTGACATAGTTCCTCCCTGCTCTTGGCTGAGGAATACTCGGGACTAAAACATGGTACTGTGTTTCTTTTTTACCGTTGTTGCTACCGTTTCCACTAGTGGCCACGGCCGTGTCCAATAATGGTCTTGCGGGCAAAACCGGATGGGTCGGGTGTTCCACCGGTCCCGTCGTGGCGTTGCCGGAAGTTGCCAATTGCTGCAGTCGGGCCTCAAATGGATCGCCGAGCGAAAGGACGAATTCTACGTCTCGCTGAAAGGTCTCCTCGTGCCGGACGAGGACGGCCTCGATTTTGCCCACTTCACGCCCCTGGACCCACAAGGGGATGCTGTGGTAGCTGAGCGGCCGTTGATGAAGGTCCACGGGAAGACTATTTCTCTGCCACTCTCCGACATAATTTTCTCGTAGGTGGGAGTCGTTCAGATCGATTCGGGCATAAACGAGATTGTACTGGGAAGCGGGCCGAATAAGCTGTTCCCACAAATGCTGCCACGTACCTCGGCCGCTGAGTTGCAGCCCTTCGCAGATGCAGCCGTCTGCTCGGGAAAACACGGTTTTCACACGGCGTCCCCCCTTCCGTAGAGCCGCCCATAGGAGGCGGCATTCTGCACGACCAAAGAGGCCGGTGGCTACCAGCCCGACAACCATCGTCAAGCCGCATCCCACGGCAAGCAAATCATTGCCGACAACGAGGGTGGCAACGGCTGCACAGGCCATGGCGAACGCGAGCACGGTGACCACAAAAAGGGCGCGAACGTTGTTCCCCAACTTTTCCATGAATTGGTGATGAAGGTGGAATCTATCCGTGGTATAAAGGCTCCTCCGTGAAAGTTTCCGCCGGATAATCGCCGCTACGGTGTCCAACATGGGGAGGGACCAGAGGAGGAGCACGGCTGCCACCATCAAGGTGCTGGGTCCCTTGATAGAAGCCCGGACTGCGAGGACACCGAGAACGAGGCCGATGAACATACTTCCGGCATCGCCCAGGAAAATCTTTGCGGGCGGCAAATTGAAAATGAGGAAGCCCAAAATGGCTGCAGCCAGTACGATGGCAATGAACGCCACAGCAAAGTGTCCGGTCAGGCACGCCATCGAGGCTATGGACACGCTGAAGATCACGCCCAGCGTCCCAGCCTGCCCGTCCATGCCATCCAGCAAATTGATGGAGTTGATCGTACCCAGAAACCAGATCACCGCGATTAATGGCCCGAAATCTCCGAGGTGGATGGAGAACCCCAGAAAATCTATGCGATCAAAACTGTAACCGCCGCCCACGACGAGGACTGCCGCAAGAAGTTGGGCCAGGAGTTTGTAACGGCCGCGGAGATTGAAGCGGTCATCATAGAGGCCGACCCCCACGAGCCAGCCGGAGGCGAGCAGAAGAACGAGCAAGTCATTCCAGTCTCGTTGGATGTGAAACCCCCAGGGATTTGGCAAGAGAAAATTACCCGCCAGAACAAAGCACAGCGCCAGGAAGATCGCCAACCCACCCCCAAGAGGAATGGGCCGGCTGTGAAGTTTTCGCCGGGCATCAGGGTAGTCGAGCAGGTTGATTCTAGGTGCCAACCAGCAGAGCACACCAGTCAGAACAGCGCTCATCGCTAACGCCGCTGCGGCGCTGGCCCCAGCGTAGATCACCATAGGTTGCGTCACCATAGCTGCCAATCCTGGAGGTTATCGGGCAAGTCAGCCCACCACGCCGCTGAGTCCCCCCATCTTGCATTGAAAGTCTTGAATGGACCCTTCGATAACTCGAACGAACTGCCAAAGCTTTGCCGCGCGATTCTCCCCCTCAGTCGCCGGCTAATAACTTTGTCATGCTCTATATCAGCCAGGAATAGAAGATTACCGTCCATCCTGCATGCCCCATTTCGAAATGAGCCACCCTCAGCCCCGTGGACACGATGGCACGATGAGCGATTCATTCACTTCGATCCGTTGCGTGCAGGTCTGAGGCGCCATCGATGATCGGCGAATGGTAGGGATACGCATAGTACACGTCCTCCGCTGAACCGGTCATCACTGCACCAAGCACCCGGACGTGGAAGCTTTCCAGAACCTGGCGAGCCGCCCGCAATTGCGGAGCCCGGCTGATGTCCCGCACGACCGACAGGACCACTCCATCGGCGTGGGTACTAATGAACCGTGTGTCGGCAACCGGAAGCACGGGTGATCCGTCCACGATGACAAAATCGAAATCTTCTCGAAGTTGTCGGAAGAGCTGGCCAATCACGCCATTGGCGAGCACCGCCATCCGGTGTGGCGACCAGTAGCCTGCTGTGACCACGAACAGATTCTCCAGCTCGGTGGGCCGTACCACATCGTTGAGCGAAACTTCCGCCCGCAGGACCTCGCTCACACCGGGACTAATGGGTACGTTGAAGACCTCGTGGAGCGACGGCCGCCGCAAGTCAAAGTCTACGATCACCGTCTTTTGCCCCATTTGCGCCAGGCTGGCCGCCAACTGCGAGGCCAGCGTTGTCTTGCCTTCTCCGGACACGGCACTGGTCACCATGATCACACGCAACCGCTCATGCTCAGACTCCCGAATGATTCGAGCGGCCACTTTGCGAACCGACTCGCTGAACAGGGTCCGCCAGCGCAGGTATCGGCGGGAACGGCGGTTTTGCTCGGGAAGCATTTGCAGCGCGCGCGGGGGAACCAGTGGAATTGTTCCCCACACGTCGACTCCTACGGCATGAGGAAGTTCGTGGGCGGTGTTAACGGGCTTACGTCGCACGTCCCACCAAAGAATGATCGCCCCAGGCAGGATAAAACCTGCCAATCCACCCATCATCGCAAGCTGAATACGACGATCGGTATCCGCTACCCGGGGAGCTTCCGCCCGCTGGACCACGGTGATTCTGGGCTTAGCCCGCAGCTCGATAGCCAGCCGATTGCGTTCTTCAGCAATCGTTTGCAGGGTCTTTCTGGCCAATTCAACCTCGGCACGGAGGAACTCCACCTCAATCGAGCCTTTCCCGAATGTCTCGGCCGAACGGCGAACGTTCTCGACTTCCTTCTGAAGCTGATCCTGCTGCTGCGCGAGGATGGAAAGCTCGAAGTTGATATTTTCAATCTCCTCATCGAGATCCCGCACGCGCCGCTGCTCCAACTCCTGGCGAATTTCTTCGCGTCGGGCTTTGATGCGGTTTTGTATATCGGCCAGCTCCTGGACGTAACGATTTC
Organism: Thermogutta sp.; assembly: GCF_039793925.1. GTDB lineage: Bacteria > Planctomycetota > Planctomycetia > Pirellulales > Thermoguttaceae > Thermogutta. The sequence continues at coordinate 5,969 of NZ_JBAMME010000315.1, forward strand.
CATACCGACCCGCCATTTCCGGTCGGACAACATCCCGGGTCTGAGCAACCAGATTTTTCAGCTCGCTTTCCCGAAGCTGGAGCTGGAGAATCACCGGATCCGTGCGGGCCGCGGCGTCGATTTCGCGATCGGTCACAGGGATTTGAGCGGCCTTATCGCGAATGGCCTTCTTGATAGAAAGTTCACCCTGAAGCCGCAGGGTACGGAGTTGCACATTGATAAGCTCGTTCCGATAGGTTGAAAACTGTTGGAGGGTAATTTGCTGCTTGAGGCTTAAAGCTTGGCTATCACCGGTCTCCAGTTGCTGGCTGAGCGATTTGAGGTCATTTTCCAATTTCCGAACGTCCGCCTCTTTCTCCGCATAAAGCTGGTCGAGTTCGCTCAAACGTTGGCGTCTTTCGCGTTGCTCGGTATCGACCACCTCCCGCATGTAGGCATCCACGATCGCATTGACGAGGACCGCCGTTTCTTCCGGATGTGGGCTTGTGAAGCTGACGTTCATGAATTCCGAATTCCCCGGAAACCGCACACTCAGGTGCTCGCTTACCCACTGCACCGGGTCGATTTGTTCGCGAATTGACGGAAGCCTCGCCACCTCCGGTTGACGCAATGCGGCCACTAGCACGAACCGGCTGCGGAGATATTCTAGCTGCGTGGCCTTATAGATATCGAAGCTCGGTCCTGCACCCTGTTGCGTGGGAAAGAGCACGGTTTGCTGGGACGAGGATACGCGGATGAGGGCCGTCGCCGTGTACTGCGGTATGAACAGAAACCACGCCGCCACTGCTGCCCCCGCTCCACAGAGAATCCCCAGGAACGCGACGGCCAGCCAGCGCCGACGCAACGCGTGGAGATACACCCCAAACCCCTGCCCCGATTCTGCCACGGGGATCGGCTGCCATTCCGCGTCCAGATAGAGGGGCGCCGCTCCAGACGGCCGCACCGCCCCGATGCGCTCCTGGCCGGGCTCCTGGCCGGCTGGTGCCGGTAGATGTTGATTTTCACTCATGCCTGCTTCTCGTTCCGGTCTCACGTCAGAAACCTCACAGGTGCCGTACCACTCTCAGAATATCATTATGTCCAGCAGAAAACTTGCACGCAACCTTTCCCTTGAAGGAAACACTCCAGCTGACAGGAGGAACCGGTTGTTGCAAGATTCGCGCCAAACGCATTCAGCGTGACCCACTCGGTCGCGGTCCAAGGGTCTTGGAGGGCAAGTCTCGTGTGATCACAGGAGGTGGTCCTTGCTCCACTGGCATGAAGATTCTGTCCCAGAGGGCCATTTCACCATACAGGAGTAAAACCGCCATGGGCATCATCAGCCACCCGGCCAGCTCGTGATCCAGATTCGCACGGGTGAGCCCCCACTCCACGAGGACGGCCGTCAACGTGATCCGTAGGATATTGGCAACAAGCGCCACAGGTGGCGCGCTGACAATCATCAACAGACGATCCGTCCAGGGACGATCACTGAGGAACGCTGCTCCCCAGCACACCGCGAAAAAGAGACTCATCATCTTCAGTCCGCTACATGCCCGCACAACTTCTAGCTGGCCTTCTCGCAACGTAATGATATTGCCCTCTGCGATTGCAGGGATCCCTAAGGTTTGGATGATGAAGGTGGAGGCGAGAGTTCCGACCCGCTGCAGGGGATGACTGAGGAGAGTCGCCACTGCACCCGGCATTGGGAGCATGAACACGAGGAAGACCACGGCGGGCCAGGCCCAGCGAAGACCCCGCCAACCCACCACGCAAAGAACGATTCCCGCAACGGCAGGAAGCATCGCCGCAGGGTCCAGAATGCGGATATAGTAGAGGATCGACGCAGCCCGCAGGAGCCCGGCAATTCCCAGTAACAAGGTCCCCGCAAGCAGCGCGGAAGTCGTCACGACGATCGCCGCCGGGTCGCCAAGTTTGTGCCGCCTTTTCCAGAGAATATAAATCGCGAATAGCGGAACCAAAAATCCATGATGGTAGTCGGCATCACTTGACCATCGCTGGACCAGCACGAGCACAGCATCCCAAAACACGACGAGGAGAACGGCGACCGGTGCAACGAGGATAATCCCCAACTTCCAGCGGGCTGCGGCGTTTAAACTTGGACCGCTCTGCGCGTCCGGAGGGTTGTCTCTCTGTGGCGTTTTCACCACGTTTTCACTGATTGCTGTCGCATTTTGCAACACTGTCGCCTCCAACATGTTAAGTTCTATTCACCGGCGCGTACTCCGTCCCGGTGGGTTGCGCCCAACGATTTTCCTGAAATCCTGGTCCACGTCGGCTGGCCTCAAGTTTCCCGCGAAACAACGACCCAGCCCGTCCGTTTTCCGTTTAAGCGGCTTCCGTCCAAAAGCGGATTGTATGCAGCGACGAAATGAAGGCCGTCCCCTAACCGGTGGTCCGCGCTTTAAAAAGGGCTTTAAGTGCAACATCCGTGCTCCATTCACTCCCATATTCCGCAGAAAGTCCCGACCACTCTACGGTAGGCCGGGGTGCTCATGAATCGCCTCCGCATGCGAGTAAGGCCTGAAGCGCGTCCACTCTTTCGAAGGGCACCGAGTGAGTCGGTCGCCGCGTGTGATACAAACGCGGGCGGGCAATCCGCCACTTCCGAAGACTTCCCCTGTCCAGTGTTCCCTTAACTGAACCGGAGCTGCCTTCGGCCGCCATGCCGAGCCAGGCGGCAGACCTCCGGATGTAAACGGATTTCGACGCGCGGGAGAGGAGATTCTGCCCTTCCACCTGCCCAATTGCCTGCCTCGCCCCGTTTTCCACCTTCGCCACCTCCTCGATTTTGCTATATCCTATTGGCCGAAAAACCACCAAGTCCCCCCAAGGCGTAGGGAACGCCTCGGCCGATCATAAGCCGGAAACTCGGCCTGGACATCCGGTGGTCGTCCAGGCCGAGTAGCCCATACATCTATCAGTTAGCCACCGCGGAGCCGCACACCCTTGAGCGGCACCGTGGTTGATTCTTTTTTCGACAAACCTGGCGTAACGCCACGAACCTTAAATCCGAAAACATCGCTGACGTTCTGCCACGTTGCGGTGTTCGGATTGGCCTTGTTCACGCTCTCTTCCGCCCTCGGATAGCACCCAGCGCTCCAGCGCCGAGCCCAAGGCCCAGCAATCCGATCACACTCGTTGGTTCAGGAGTCGGCCGAATTCGGAACGGGTCCTCACTTTTTAGCGGCCAATTAGCATTAGGCGGATCGGCCACTACAATATTGCTGTTGAGCGTCGAGCTGTAATTCAGTAGTGGCAGACCAATGGGCCGGAAGACGATAGTGCTGTACGCCGATCCCACCGCCTTAACATTCAGGCCTCCCGAGGTAATCACAAGCAACGGCGAATCGGGCATAACCGTCGATTTAAGAAAAGGCGTCCCGGTAGCGCCCCCTCGGTCCTTATCAACCGCATCACCGAAGCCGAATGTTGCGAACCAAGTTCCGTCGGTGGCGCTCTGCCGGTCCGTCGTTCGACTTCCGCTGTTAGCGGTGTAATTCTTGTTCGTGTCAAAGTACAGGGCAACAACTTCATCTGCCGACCAAGTATACCCGAGCTGGTCCGTGCCAGCCCCAAAAGGCCCAAAAGTGTACGTGTTGCCACTAAATCCTGTGATCTTGGCGACGGCGTATGCTGTAAGCTCTCCGGGATCAGAACTCGTCCATTTAACGCTGTCCCCACTCCCGGTTTGCCACGCAATCGTGGTAGCGGTAAGAATCTGATAAACAACGTCGCCCACCTGAGGCGTGTAACTCGCATCCTTAAAAGAGTTGTCGGCGGCGCTCCACACCACCTCGTTGTTGGTAAACTTAATCTTCGTGACATACTGTCCTGTCCAGTCAATGGCATCCCAAGGATAAATCGCTGCCAAACCCTGAACAGCGGAGCTGCCACTAATCGCCGCCGCAATCAAAAAAGCTAAAAAACGTTTCATTTTCGAATCCTCCGCCTTTCAACGTACAAAACCTCGAACCTAAACACCAAACGAGCACTGGGCAACTCCAGCCAGCGCTACGCCGGGCGGAGGAGCTCAAAGACGGGTCCGGTAGGGAGGATGAATTTGGGTTCGTCGAGAACGCGGGCCCGCAAGGGCGGGTCACTCAATTCGAGAGGGGGCCCGATAACGGCCGCTTGAGAGCTGCTGGAACTGCTCCCGGTGACGGATAACGACGTGCCGCTCATTCCGGCCGTTTGACCGGCCTGCATGGCAGCCACGTCAATCGGCACCCATAACAGGTGCCACCGCGAGGGAAGGTTTTGATTCGATTCATCCTGCGGCCCATGCGAAGAGCCAGCCATCGAGCCGGCAGTATCTTGGTTCACGAGTTGAGCCAGATCGTCTCCGAAGAGATTTTGCGAGAGAGGAGCGGAGTCGAGAGTGGAGATCCACCCGGCGCGACAGGTAGACGCGGACCACACTACCATAAGGCAGGCGATCGCAATCGTCGCAATTCTTTGCCGGGGTAATCTCACCATTGTTGCACGACCCTCTGATGTGTTCGCCCCATTCCGTCAGCTTCTTTTTGCCATGCCCCTACCGCCGCTTCGATGTTGAGTCCCGGATCCTTCCAATCCTGGCGTTATTGTAATTCGGCACGTTTGGCCGTCAATAGCCCGCCACCAAAATTTTCCAGCTTTCCAAACAGGTTCTGGAGGTTGACGTCACCCGGGTAACCCGAGTAACACGCTTAATGCTACCTAAGCCACAAAATGTGTCAATAACCCGCCTGAGGGGGTTGGAAAATTTTTCGGATTCGCGCTCGGAGGGGCTCGCTTGTCGCGCCCGCCGTGAAGGGAACCGATCATTCATCATAGAACAGCGGATCCGACAAGCGGGTCCCTCCGGGAAGCGGGCCTGAGAAGCAATTTCCTCGTCCAGATCAAACTTTCCCTCGGAGGTTCAATCCCATGGCTGATCCGGTGGCCAACGAAGGGCGCGAAGCGGACGGCCGTCCAAGCATCCCGCGGATGGGCATCCTCGGCGCATCAGCTTGGATCCTCGTGGTGCAGACCTGGGTGGCGCGGCCTGCTTCCGGCGCAGTCGCGGAAAAACCCAATATCATCCTGTGCATGGCGGATGATCAGCGATGGGGAATGTGGGCTATCACGGGCATCCGGTTCTCAACACCCCCGATCTCGACCAGATGGCCGCAACCTTGGAAGAATGGCAGCGATCCGTTCTCGGGAGCCTCAATGGAAAAGATTACCGGTGATCCTCCGAGCGGCCGGGCGAGCTAGGCCGTGTTTTCTCCTACCGGGAAATAAGTTAAGCCAGGGGATTGGGCCTGAGGACACCGGACCTGATTCTCAAGTGGCACTTGCCCGGGCCAGACCGTTACGCTGCCCGCGAACGTCGGGACATCCATCGGCTGGAACGTCGAGCCCCATGCTCCCGTAACGTGTTCCCCGGCTGTGGTCAGTACTCATTGTCAGTGCTCCCTGATTTGTGCTGGCTGAGGATCACGGTTTGCGGGCCCCGCAAAGGTGGGCACCTCGGGGCGTGAGAAGGCGTCTTCAAACGCAGGTGGGATTCCATTCCGCTCTGCTCGAGCTGTGGCAAACCCCAACTTGAGGGACGCGCGGAAATTCCTGGCCTTGTTGCGCAAACTTCGGCACCGTGCAAGGAGCTCAAGGCACGCGTCCCGAGCTGCAACCAAGGGCTGGAGAACGGGAAAGTTGCCCATTTGATGGATGATGTGGTCTTCGTTCCGGGCGTCTCCAAAATGTTTGACACGCCGTGCCAGGAGCACGCTCCCGGGAAGGAGGGTGATGGCCAACATGACGCCCGTGAGAAGGTAAAAATGGCCGGAAGGGAAAACCGGCTCAGGACTCAGGTAGGGAGCGGATTGCCACCAGAAATACGCCATCCGGCCCACAAAGTCTATGGACACGGCCAGCGGCAAAAGATTGACCATGACCTGGACCCAGGCCGGACCTGCCGCATTCCGGGCTGCTTTCATAGCCACCCGTTCCAGTTCTCCCCGTAGGGCCGCGATCGCCCCGAACGGATCCTCCACTCCTCCCAATCCGTTCAGGAAACCCAGCCAATGCGGGAGGGGTGCGCTGTCACGAGGAAGCTCGTCCCTTTGTTGCAGGACGTCCTGCGATGTCCTGTCGCCCCACTCCTCCAGCCCCAGTTCTTCCAACAGCTCATGAACGTGCGTGCGGATGAGGTCCAGTTCCCTTCTGCAGTGGCTGGCCAGGTGCTGACTGATCTGCCAAAGCGGAAGAAGATTAGTGAAGATGACAGTAGATGCGGTGACAAGCGTGCGGAGCCATTGAAAGAGAGAAAATGCACTCGTACCCAGCCGCAGCAAGGTATAGGCTAACCGAAGGCGACTCCACCGCCACCGGACCCAGCCCACTAACGCCGCAAATCCCCAGGAATTGTCCACCACATACTGCCAGATGGACTCCCTCATCACCCGTTGAATCGCCGTCTTCACGACAGGATCCTGCAGGCCTTTGCGGTAGATTTGCTGGATGTCGGGGACGAGATTTTCTCGAAAGCTCTCAAGTCGCTCCACGGCCGCTTGCAAGGGACGCAACCGCTCTTCCCCGAGGGCCTCCTGCAACCTTGCGAGGAGGGAATCCAACGGAGCAAGGCGGGCCACCTCCAGAGGGTCGTGCCCCTGGAGGAAGTAACGCAGCCGGACAACCTCGCTGTGGCCTGGATCCTGAGCAATCGTTGCAAACACGACCTCATCATCCGGTACAAAGCCAAGCTGCTTCAGTCGCTGGCAGAAATCTTCCCGCACCGCAGACAAGTTGGAAATTTGGTCCGCCCGGTTGAGAACGAACAGCCAGCGCTTGGCGATCGTATAGTTGCGAATCTCTCTGAGGATATCAAAGTCCGCGCGGCGCTCGGACATCGTCACGTAGATCAAATAGTGGGACTTTTCGATCAGTTGCCGGGCTAATTGCCGGTTGGTTTCAAACACGCCGTTGATGTCTGGCGCATCGCAAATCGCCCAACCCCTGACGGGAAGATCCACGTAAACCGGCCGCCATTCTTCCGGAAAATCCAGAAAGGCACGGTCTTCCGGGTGAACGGCCACATATGGCCTGGTGGTAAAGCAGCGTCTATGCTGAGAGACCGGACTGGCGTTAGGTTTCCCGATGAGGGAGTTAAAGAGTGTTGACTTACCTACGCCGGTGCCCCCTATCAAGGTGACGAGGGCCACCCCCCGAACACGCCCGTGGCGGTATTCGCGGATCGCCAGGTCCAGAGATTCGCACAGGTCACTGACGCCAGGAGCCCCCTGGATTTTTCCTGCAGCCCGCTGGATCGCCTCGGCCTCCGCGATAATTTGGTCGGCCCAAATGGGCTGATCCTTGTGTGATGAAGAGGATTGCTGGACCGTCATTCAAAACATACCTCCGGTTTGACTCGAGATTTGTGGCCACAGATCTTTTCTGCCAAGGACGCCTCGCGTGCCTGCGTTGTTGCTCACCTCAGTTTGCCGAATGGGCGCTCACCCACCACCGCGCATGGTGCAGACAAGCTGTTCCAGTACATCGCAGGCCTGAAGGCTTTCCTCGATTTCAGTAAGGCTGACGCTTCGCACATCTGCGAGCCGCGACTCGAACAGAACTTCAAAGAAGTGCTTCTCCAGGAAGCGTTGTAGTTCGCCAGATCGCTGGGCCACCCAGGCCTGGTGGACTTTCTCAGCGAGACTCCCCAAAAGCGTTCGACGAATTGTGTTCATGGCGACACTACCTCCCACCCCTGCCAAAGTAATTGGGCCGATCGTGGTGCTCAACCAGCCACCGGTCAACGACAGATCCAGAACAAACAGGCCGGCACCCACAGTCCAGACAGTATCGTCCAGGATGGCCATCCAGCGCCTGAAAGATGGATTTTCCTCGAGAAACTTCTGAACATCTTCTCGCACGGTATCCTGCCAACCACTCGATGGTTCTGGCCAGGGTTGGTCGAGGACTTGCTTGATCAGATCATAAGATTGCTCAGCGCTCAGAAAAGTTGCGGTTCGGAACGCGTCTTCGCGTGAGCCTTGGGGATATCTTTCCCGTATGCCCTCAAGATATTTTGTCAGTTCCAACTGGAACTTTTCCTTTTCCAGTTCTGCGAGAGGTTTTCCCCGCTCGTTGAGGAACGTCGCTGTGGCTTGTGTCCTATCTTTTACCGTTTGAGGAGTTACCAGTTTGCCGACAGCCCTGTTCATGCTGGAAAGTGTCCGGCGGAGAAGCCCTGAGGTTTTTTCTCGGGCAACCTGTGCAATGAACTTCATAAGGCCCGACAGAGGGTAGCTCTCGCTCACCACCTTCTTCACTAACTCCTGCAACTGTGTATTGGCGGTGCTGAGATCTTTGGTGATTTGGTCAATATACTCATACCCGCATTGCAAGAACTTTTTGCAGGCGGGTAGCGCCACAGAGACAGACTGGACCAGTCCAGCGAGGATAAGCTCTCTGGCGGGTTGGCCGCGGATCAGGTCCAAAAATGAGGGCTGCTGCGAATCCAGCGGCTCGACCGAGGGATCTTCTCCTTCGTTGACCCTGGGGCTGTAGTAGCAGAGGCTCTCCCGGAGAAACTCGTACAGCGTCCGGCCGTCCTGACGAAGCTTACGAAAGTCTTTCTGATTGGCCGTTTTTTCGAGGAGGTCCCGCCATATGACTGCAGCGGCTTGATGGGAAGTCTTGGTCAAAATGTACACCAGCCTGCTGCTCAGCCAGCAGCATCGGGCCAGCATCTCCACAGTGCGGTAGTCAGCGTAGCTTTCTGGGTAGGTAAGAAAAATGGTCAACTCTGCCCTAGATAACATTTGCTCGGCCTGTTTCCAATTAGCGCACTCGACGGTGTTGAAGTCTGGGACGTCGGCCACGATAAAAGGCAGCGAATTGGCCTGAGTCTTCAGAGGAGCGTAGAAGACGCGCGTTTCTCGTCGCGGCTTCTGGGCAACTTCTTGCGGGTTTTCAAGTGGCACCACCTTCTGCTCTGGAAATACAAGCGCCACCACGGCGGGATTGGCAAAACTCTCTGGTACGGCCACAACACTTTGATAGGTCGTGGGACGGAGGATCTCTCCTGCGGGGACATCGATTCCGGTTAGCCAGCGGAAGAGGGTGCTCTTTCCGGCCCCGCTGGGGCCGAACAGGGTCACGACGAGCGGCGGCTGCAGACCTCGCCCGCGAAGTTGCCGGAAGGACTCGAAGCGGTTTTTCATCGCATCGAAGCCAGTTCCATCCCAATGGTGCTGAAGTCGGCCGACAACCAGATCACGCACGCGGGGTACCGTCTTCACAAGCTGTTCCACCGCCTTCTCATAGATGAAAAGGTGGTGACCCAGGTCTTCAGACTGCATGGCTACCTCCAAAATGAGACCATCGCGATGGCGAGATTTCGTCCTGTATCGCGCAATTTTACAAGAAACGGTGTCGAGGGATAAAAAAGCAGTGCGTTAGGTGCCACAGGTTTGGGACGAAGTGAGCGCGCCACTCGATGAAAGTTTGCCTGTGCACGTTTTTGCCTTGTGTTGGCTCGGATCGTCCTGGGCCCAGTCCTTTAGGTGTCTATGCGACGTCGGCCAAACAAATAACTAGCCCACGAATAAACAGGAGGAGAAAGTCCGATCCGGGTGACCGCCGATCTGCTCAACTTGATAATAGAAAGCGCTGCTGGAGGTAGGGGCCCGTCCCGGTGAGAGGAGAAGACACCCCTGACGGACGACAGGCTCAGTTTTCCAAAGAGCAAATGAGTGCCATTGATCGTTGGGGACTCACTCTTCTGCTCCGCCGCCGTCAGTCGCGGTAGCCACGATTCGCTCCTGGCAGACCAGAATGCGAGTTTCACCCTTTTTCATCGCAAGAGAAAGCCTGGGGCCTTTGCCCAAGCTTTCCCCCGTTACGTAATCCCAAACGTTCGTGTCCGTCCCCACATCAATGGCCAGAACCCCATCATGGGCAGCATGAAGAGCAATGAAGGGTCCGTTGGCATAAATATTGGCATCTTCTTCAGTAAAAAGATGGACGCCTCCCTGCCTGGCAGCTAACCGCAATAATTCGCTTGTTAGATGAGGAACGCCGACAAACAGGGAAGGACCGTCGGGAAGTCGACGCAAGACAACCGCTGCTTTCCCGTTGGGATAAGTAGCGAGCACTTCGTCTGAGTTGGCATCAGTCACAGCAAATAATGGGCGAATCTCCTGTTTCACTCCAAACCCTTGACTGAGCCCCAGTTTTCGACCACGCTCGGTAGGTTCTGCCCACGCCTTCGTATCTTTGACTTCCTCTACCTCAAAGCCGGTCAATTCCTTCATGGCCGTTTTCGGATCCTCGCCCCCCGTTAGATATCCAGGTGCGTAGCACCAGACTTTCAGCCGCCCTTCGGTTGCCCGCCGCAATTGGGTCCGCTCCTCTTTGGACAGCCGCCAAGCTGCGAGAAACACCAGCATTTTTGCGGAGACGTTTCCCTTGAAGACGTCCGATAAGAGGTACTGGCCATACGGCGTCCCCATGCGTCCGAGCGGCCGCCGAACCTCGTAAATGAGAGGGCGCGTCACCGCGTCGCTTCCAAAGGCGGCGTGCATGATACTCTTCTCGTCCACGACTGCCGCCACGTCGGGCGTGAATGGCGGGCCTCGCGTTAGCATCGCCTGATCCAGAGGCTGCAGACTGCGCATCACCTTCCAAAGCTGGGGATCATCGAACCAGCCGGTGGCCCCGAGATCCATCCACCATGTTCCGAAATGCCGCAGGGCCACCTCGGCGGTGTTCCGCAAGAGGAGCGACTGGGAATCTGCGAGCGTGTCTGCACCATCAATCCACCCGGGAAACCGACTGTCTTTGGCCAGATAGGTTCGGGTATCGTCTTCGAACAACCACAGTTTCCCTGCCCGCATGACACTCTCCGCCGCTGACATGGCAGGGGCACTGCCCCCAAGCCCGCGGTCCCAGTAGGAAATCGGAGAACACAGGATGTCGATGTCCGGTGATTGAAGGACTTTTTCCAACCCATAGTGGCCCGACGTGGCCGGTCCGTTCCGGATGGCACCGAATTCAAACGTATAGCCGTAAAAGAACACCACCAATTTTCTACCGGCGGAGGCCTCGCGAACTGCTCTTGCAAAGTGGCAGACGCACTCGGCCATCACTTCCTGTTGAAATTCCGCAAAATCGATCAAGTCTTGTTCGCTCCTCGGCCGGTGGAGCAACCCCGACGGCTGGGAGCGTCTCCGTTGAGGTGTGGGGAGATCCACTGAGTTCAGTCGAACGGTGCGATTATCCCACGCCTGCTGCAACGCCTCGTCGGTAGCGTATTTTGATTTGAGCCACCGCTGCCACGCCTCCGCTGTGGCCGGTGAGTAATCGCTCAAGGCGGTTCCCCATGTGTCCTCGTAAAACCATTCGCCGGTGTTCTGTCCGCAAGGGTGGTATCCCGCTACGTGATCTCCCCAAACTTGCTCCAAATGCACTACAAGCTCACGGAGCCGAGCAGCCGCTTCCTCTCGATAAAGCGAGGAGGCCACCGAAGCAGGAACGCGGTCCTGGCCAGGTTGATCCCATTTCATCGCATGGTCCGGATGGGCTGCGATCCACCATGCCGGTGGATCCATGGGAATCCGCGGAATCAAAAGAGCATTTGGGTTGCTATCCAGAACTTCGCGGCACACGGTGTCCACGGCAGTCCACTCTGGTTTTTCGCCAGGTCTCGGCCAGGGCATTGGTATTGGAAAGCTCACAAGGTTGACCCCTGCCTGCGCAGCAAGCCGAACCTGTGAGGGGAACGGCCCTGGGGGGCCTCCCAGGAATACAAAAGGATTGCCCGGCCGATAGATTGCAATAATGACTTTCCGCTCCAGGTCTGCTTTGAGCCAGAGAGACACACGATAATGGCGGCCCTGCACAATCGGTAGAGTGGGACGCGAATAAATGTGAAAGTCAGGCCACCGGCCATTGCGTGGTTCCTGGAGACGGACAGCCAGGCATCCCGTTCCGTCTTTTCCCGCATCGCTCCGCCAACTGACTCGGCCAACCGTGTTCCGCTCGTCTGGAGGCCAGACCGACCAGTTTGCAGCGAAGTCGGCGTCGCTCTCAAAATCGCAGGAAAACAACTTTTCACCCGTTTCAGTATCCACAATTCGCACGCTGTCAAGAAAGATGAAGCCCGGCAGGGAGCCAAATCGCAGATGAAGGGTCGCTCGACCTTCGCCATCTTCCAAGGCCGTGAATTCGAACTTGATCTCCTGGCCGACTGGTCCCGCGGGCACGACACCGCGCCCAGGGGCACCCCAAAAAATACGCGCCGGAACCGGCTGGTCATTGATGACGAGGCGAGGGATGCCTTCTATAACCCGCACCCGCGCCGTGCGGACGGGAACGCGTGTTGAAGCGCCCTCATCCGCCAGGCCGCAGGAATGTAACATGACAATTGCAATCCAGACCACGGCAAATATTGTCCCGCTCGGCTTCTGACCTTGGAAAACGCAACATTTTGGAAAACGACCAGGCAGGAGTTTCTTGCGTGTCATTCTGGAGCTCGTCCTCTGTGCTAGTCCCGAAAGTTTGCATCGTGTAAAGCAGTCGCACAACGGTGAGTTTCTGACGGAGCAAGGGAACGCCCCGATTATCGAACCGCGCTTGCCAAATGTCTAGACCGAACAATTCTGAGCCTCCGCCCACAAGAGGAGGGCAAAGATTCGGCAAGTCGACTCACCACGCAGCCCTTCTGAAACCCCGGTTTTTTCAACTCAGGTCTTGACAAGTGCGCCTGGACCGTACACAGTAGGGGCACGTTTTACTGGCGGCATCCCGAAACAGAAGCTGGGACGCCGGGATCAGGCATCTGCACCTTTGGCTTTTGGGAGAATTTGCCAATGAGACAGCGTCGTGACTCTTCGAAACTGCACAGCGGCTCGTCATCTTTCGGGAGACGTCAGCATCAGGATCGAACGGTCAACCTGGGCAGCCTACGAAGGAGGCATCGAATGAATCTCCGCGTCGCGATCACGAGTGTCGTTCTCACCTTGGCCATACCTTTGCTGGGAAGCCGCTTGGTTATAGCAACCGAATCTGGGGCGTCTTCCCCCGCACCTGCTGCGGCGCAGGCACAAGGTAATCCACAAGCCGGGCCAGCGCCGGGCACGCAGTCCGCAGACGGGACGGGTCAGGCCAAGGAAAACGTTCCCGCTTTCCGACCCCGGTTGCCGGCCTATTACGGAAAAGTGGTCGACGAAAAGCAGCGGCAAAAAATTTATGACATCCAGAGAAAATATCATGCCCAGATCGCCGAGCTACAGAGGCAACTGGAAAAACTCATCGCTCAGAGGGATGCCGAAATCGAGGCCGTCCTCACCCCCCAGCAGAAAACGGAGATCGAAAAAATGCAGCAAGAGGCCGCCGCCCGCCGCAGCAAAAACGCCAAGTCTGAGGGCGAGAATTCGGCCTCCCAGACAGCGCAGCCGTGACCGGCCTCAACTGGCTTTCGGCAAAGCTGCGCCGGAACAGAAGCCCGTTGCCGCAAGTTCCGATTTTCCCTCTCGTGGGCGCAAATGGTTCTCGGCATGCGAGAAATGTGTAGCCAGACGGTAATCAATACCATAGACAGGCGAAGCCGTGTAGCTTGACTAGCATCGGCACCTGTGCTAAAGTGATGGCCTTTGGGCAAAGGGGCACAGACATTCGAGGGCTAGGTATTTGCGGCAGGACGTAGGGGAAGGAGGGCGAGTCGCGGTGTGGAGCAGCAGGAACCGGGCAGGTCTTATACTCTCTGCTTGTTTGATCGGTGGCCTTGTGGCGTTGCTGGCTTTTGGTTTCTACTGGCATCGGCAAGATTCGCGAAATCGTATCTTACAAAAGCCAGACCCATCCAAAGCCGCATCCAAATCGCGGCCCGCGGCCAGTGCCTCTTCTGATGATGGTCTCTCCGAATCGGTCTTTTCCGGCGGACGGTCCAGCTTGCGGGGAGATTTCTCGCGCCCGACGCTGCGACCCGACCCCGAGATGTTCGGAAAACCAGAGCTCATCCCGCTGACACCAGGAGCCGGTGTCGGCGGTCGACTGCAGCCCCTTCTGTCCGTTGATCAGGAAATGTCGGGCACGCAGCCGACATGGTCGTCTGGTCCAGTTACACGCCATGAGTCGCTGACGCTGCCGGATCCGGCTTGGGACTCGCCACTCACCCCTCCATCTGTTGCGCCCTTCCCGACCGACATTCAAGCAGAGCAGAAGGGTGAGAAACGTAGCCTTCCTTCTCCGGAGCCTTTTTCAGCGGGTTGATTGACAGACTACCCACAGTCTGACGGATAATCGTACCCGGCACGCGGGCGCAGCTTTGGCATAGCTGCCAGCATCTCAGGGGGCGATAGCAGCCTCGATGACCTTTGGCGGGCCACGCCGCTTGAGGCGAAAATCCCAAAATGGCGATTCCCTGTGTTCTTTTTCCAGGATGTTCTTTGCCCGTGTCACAAGTTCTGGATGTCGGCCCGCAAGGTCGACCTGTTCTCCAGGGTCGCTTTCCAGGTTAAAAAGCATGAGTGGTCCATCCGGGTCTTTGTAGCATTGTTGCCGGACCGCTTTCCATGGCCCGAAACGAACCGCCTGCTGCCCACCGTAACCATAAAATTCCCATACAAGGTAGTCGTGGTTCTGCTGTTTTTGCGGATGTCCAAGCAAAGTGGGCAGGAAGCTGATGCCATCAACTCCTGGAGGTACATCTACAGAGACCAGTTCCGCAAAAGTAGGGAGGATGTCATAAAACGCGGCCACGTGATCAGACACGCTTCCCGCCGGTATGTGTTCCGGCCACCACGCGATCATGGGCACCCGAAGGCCGCCTTCGAAAACACTGCCTTTCAGTCCTCGGAAAGGACCGGCACTCTCAAAAAATACCGAATCCGAGCCGCCCACTCCCTCCTGGGTACCGCCCCCGCGCCCGTGGGTGGGGCCGTTATCAGAGGTGAAAAGCACGAGCGTGTCACGAGCCAGGCCCA
>NZ_JBAMME010000316.1:0-83713 GCF_039793925.1 Thermogutta sp.
AGCCCCACGCACTTGAGGATGTGGACGGCCGCCGATTGCCGCAACTGCCGATCTTCGTCTTGATGGAGATCATCCTCAAGCACCTGAATCGCCCGAGCCACCAGTTGCCGCAATCTCTCCACCTGGGCTCCCCAGACTTCATGCCGCCGGGCATCCAGGGCCGCCTGGAACAACTCATCCCTGTTGCGCCACAGGGTCACCGTCTGCCGACTCGCTCTCACCGCCTCGGCCACCTCCTGATCAGTCTTGCCGGCCAGCAGAAGCTCGATGGCATTCTTCTGAGCGAGCCGCAACTGTCGGGTTTTGTCAGATTTTGTGATATGTATCTCCTCAACTCATGCTTCGCTGTCAGCCCGGCTTTGCGATGCAAACCCCAGTATCCCGTGGCATGGCATGGGGCTGGTATCTTTGCGAGTTGCTCACTCAAGCAGTCGAGGGGCATGACCTTCCAGCAGAGAATCAGCCAGCAATTCGCTCGGCGGCGCCGATTCAGTATCACGGCGATGACTGCACTGCCGGCGCGGATCATGTCTTTTCGCCCAGTGTGCCGGATTGTGTGCCACCAGGCGGCACCATTGTGTCGGAAGTTTTTTCTGTATCAACAGTTACGGAAGTCGATTGGAGTCCATCTCGCTCTAATAACGTATGTTGGATACGACTGCCATCAGGTTCCACAAGCTCGTTTTCGGCAAAAGCAGTTCTGAGGTGGTGTTCTCTACTTTGCCGAGTCCCATCGCGCCAATACATGGGACATGGAATTGGGTTCGATCCTGACAGGTGGCCTGAAGCACTTCGCGATCTTTTTCTACTGCTTGTCCATGATTACCTGGCGAACCATGCTCACACCCTCCGTGTGAGACTCTTCACCAAATTAACGCCCATCATCAGAGTCGTCTCCTCGACAGCCGTGATAAGAGATTCTTCCGGCCTGGTAAGATGAGTTTTCACACCGAGGCTGCACGTTCGACTGCGAACGGCTTTCGGGGTACCTTCGATTTTGTGCGTCCCCTAGCAAAGGTCCGGCCGTGACTGGCAGGCCGGAAGTACCTTCATTGTCGGGCGAGTGATAAAGTGGAGGAATATCTGTTTAATCTTGCGACCAATCCGGGTGACAGGCACGAGCTCCTTGTCGCTCGGACGGATTGCGCAGTCCGGTGGCGTCAATTGGTGGAGCAATGGGAAAAAAGGTGAGATCGGAGCCATAA
This sequence comes from Thermogutta sp., assembly GCF_039793925.1. Taxonomy (GTDB): domain Bacteria; phylum Planctomycetota; class Planctomycetia; order Pirellulales; family Thermoguttaceae; genus Thermogutta. Next base: position 1,206 of record NZ_JBAMME010000316.1, read on the forward strand.
CGGAGCGTTATGAAAATCATCGTTATCGAGGCTGACGGATTGCGGGCGGAATTTTTGGGACCTTATGGCAACGACTGGGTGGAAACACCATCGCTCAATCGCATTGCTGCGAGTGGTTTTGTGTTTGATCACTGTTTGATCGGTTCGCCGCATCGCGGAGCGCAAACGGCAGCGCTGTGGACGGGGCTCCATCCCGCGCAGATGGCATTCACGCAATGGAGGATTCGTGATTCTCTGTCGTCGCGGATTGAGGAGATTGCCCGGACCGGTATTTTCCAGGAGGGCGCCACAGAGCGGTGCGTCGTGTCGTCGCTGCGCGAGCGGGGCTGGAAGACGGTTCTCATCAGCCCGGAAAGATCAGTTTTGACACATCCGTTGGCTCAATCTTTTGAGGAACATCGGTTGATCGGTGGGACGTCGGACGAGGCCGGGGATCCAGAGCGGATTTCCCTTCGGGTTGTCCGCGGAGAACCCGAGGTGATTCCGCTTGGACGACCTGCGGAAGATTGGGCGGAGACTCGCACGGCCCTGGTGTTTTCGGAGTTGTGCGAAACGTTGTCACAGATGGAAGGGGCGGCGCTGGTGTGGTGCCATCTTTCCGACCTGAGAAATCGCTGGGATGCACCGCTGGCAATGCGAATGCGGCACCATGAGGAGGGTGATCCTGAGCCGTGGCCGGGGACCAACGTACCGCGGCTTCGCTTTCGGGGAGAGGCGGACCCCGACTGGCTGTTACCGTTTGTCTCAGCTTATGCCGCGCAAGTGGAAGTTCTCGACCTTTGCCTGGCCGGGTTGTGGAGCACACTGGAGGACATTGCTTCCCGGGAGCCCTGGATGCTGGTCATCACCTCAGCCCGGGGAATGCCTCTGGGAGAGCACGGCTGGCTGGGTACGTGGCATGCGCCTTTGCACGCGGAACTTCTTCACATTCCCTTGATAATCGCGTTTTCCGATGGCGCCGGACAATCGGAGCGGAGTCAGGCCCTCGTCTATCTCCATGATCTGGCGGCTAGTATCCTGAGCTTTTCCGGTGGGGACACGTCTATCGGGCAAAGCGATTTGGCGATTCCGCCAAATAAGACATGGGTTGCAATTGGTGGAGAAGATCTTCTTCCCGTTATTCGCGGAGAGCTGGATCAGGTGCGAGATCGCCTCTTTGTCTGGGATGGACACCGAACTCTGGCTGTGCGCACGCGTGGTTGGTTCGCACAGGTACGGCTGGTCGGTCAAGAAGACGCCGAAGAGATCGCGGAGTCCTGCAACGGAACGGAAGACGGTGAGGAGGCAGTTTCCGAGCATTGGACGGCTCAGGATCTTACTGTGGTGAGTGCCCGGGCGGACCTTGCCAACTTAGTAAAAATGAGAACACAGGAGGGAGAGGACTCGCTGAGTGACTGGGAAATCGAAGAACTTCGCCGCCGGGTCAGGCTGTTTGTGAAGCCGGACGACCGCTGGGAGGTGAATGAGGTGGCCGACCGGTGTCCTCAGATTGCAGGCGAGTTTCTGAAGATCACCGCAGAGTTTCTATATAGTTTTCAATCGCTCGCGGATGTATCTGAGCAGAATGCGCGTCTGGCGATGTCGGTGTTGCCGAACGAGCTAGTCAGAGGTCCAGAAGCCTGAAAGGAGTGTGCAGCATGATGTTGCAGCGCGGGGTGCTCTGCCTGGCAGTGATTACCTTCACCATTTCGGCGTGTGCCCCGGCTGGAGGTGGACCGATCCAGGAGACGGTTCCCGGGGTCATCATCGATCATTCGCCCCAGACCAGCAAAATCTATATCGGATCGCCGAGTCTCGCAGTCCTTCCGGACGGGACTTATGTAGCCTCCCACGACGAGTTTGGACCAGGGTCCACCGAGCACGAGAGGGCGAAAACCCGGGTTTTTATCTCAAAAGATCGTGGTGAAAGCTGGCAGCACGTGGCTGATGTGGACGGACAGTTCTGGTCCACGCTGTTTGTTCATCGCGAGCATCTTTATCTATTGGGGACGTGGAGTCACTATGGCAATCTCGTCATTCGACGCTCCAACGATGGGGGGCGAACGTGGACTTCACCGGATGATGAGATGAGCGGCCTGCTGGCAAGGGGTCGCTTTCACTGTGCGCCTGTGCCCGTGGTTGAATACAACGGCCGAATATGGCGGGCCGTGGAAGATACCACCAATCCGCGGCAATGGGGGCGATCGTTTCGCGCCCGGGTGATCTCGGCTCCTGTCGACGCGGATCTTCTCGTGGCGGATAACTGGACTCTGAGTGATCCTTTGCCCGGCGATTCGTCGTGGCTTGGTGGGCGATTCGGTGGTTTTCTGGAAGGAAATATCGTGATCGATCCGGCGGGGGAGATTCTCAACATTCTGCGGGTGGCCTGTCCCGAGGGAGGAAAAGCCGCTCTTGTTCACGTGGCTCGGGACGGGCGAACGCTCCGGTTTGATCCCAATCGCGATTTTGCGGATTTTCCGGGCGGAGCCAAGAAATTCACCATCCGCTTCGATCCGCAGTCTCAGCGGTACTGGTCGCTCGTCAATTGGGTGCCTCCCAAACATCAAGGACTAGACGCCGCAAGGGTCCGCAACACACTTGCGTTGATTGCTTCACAGGATTTACGGCGTTGGGAGATCCGCACCGTGCTCCTCTATCATCCGGACACCCAGTGGCACGGGTTCCAGTATCCCGACTGGCTTTTCGACGGGGACGACATTATTGCCGCCATTCGAACTGCCTACGACGACGAGACAGGCGGGGCCCACAATGCTCACGATGCCAATTATCTCACCTTCCACCGATTTAAGCGCTTTCGTGAATTGACGAGGCGCGATTCTGTTGTTCCGCTTACGGAACTGGGGCTGACCGACTGACGGGCGGCACTTCACGCCGTAGGAGGAGGCGGCCAGGGATACTGGTAGGGTGGCGGGGGTGGAGGGTATTCCGGCGGAGGAGCGAGACGCTCTTCGGTCCGTTGGGGAGGCAGATGGTCACTCATCACTAACAGGAGGAAGCGGTAAAGGACCAGCACCACGGAGGCTCCGCCCAGTGCCGCCACAAAGCCCAACGGGCTGATGGGGTTGAATTCCTCCAGAGCGCACACCGTCTCTATGAAGAGAGGTCCGACGACTGCCCCGATCACGCCGATGAGGACCGTGCCCAATGGTCCGCTCGGTTCACGGCCGGGAAAGACGACTCGCGCGAGAAGACCGATCACGGTCCCGAATCCCAGCCAGACCAATACCAGCTCAATCCAGTACTCGGTCAGGAGAGGGAGTCGGAACGGAAAGTCCATGCTGGCACGTGCTCCCACGAAAAATGCCCCGGCGGATGTCGGGGCAGTTGAACAGCACACACATCCCAAACGGATGCCCCCCTCGCGCGGTCTCTGGCGGTTTGGTGCCGCTTCCGCGGGAGGGCTGGCTCCGCGTTACAATCTCCGGCTTAGCGGACAGGGGTTTGCTGTGTCTGCTGGGCCTTGGCCTGCTGAAGTGCCGCCGCCTCCCGGGCAAGCTTGAATTCCGGACCCGGCGCAAAGTACTGCACGTCATCCTTCATGTAGTAGGGGCTGGGAAGGGTCTGTCCTCCAACATCCACCTGGCACCCAGTGCCCAACAGGAGCATCCCCAGCGACATCCCACCGAGCAGCAGAAATGCAGCCAATGTGCGTGATTTTTGGCCGTCCATTCGCGACCTCCGTGTTCCTGATAGGGGCGTGTTTCGACGCCAGTGTTTTCTCGTCACCCACCCCCGAGAGGGCCATCCATCCTTCCCGGTCCTCCTGTCTGATCCAGCACTCCGGACTCGGCGCAGCACAGACGTGAGCATTCAATCACCGAGCGGACCAGCAAATCCGTTATTTTCGTTATCGTCCGTACGGGAGGCAGACTTTAGCTGCCTATTAGCCGGGGCTCTCAAAAAGTCGTAAGATCGAATTAAGGATGGCTGTGGTTTACCAACGGGGGCTGGAAAAAGGTCGGGCGAAGGGATCGAGGGGCAGTGGGCAGGATGCCTAACCGTCGTCAATGGACAAACCGGCTCCCCGGGCTGATTGATTTGCTACTGCGTCGACAGGCGAGCTCGATGAAAGCATCAAGAATTCTGCGGCTCCATTCTCGCGAGGAAAGGTCCTTTCCGGGCATACGCGCTGTCCCTGGACTATTGAGCCTCGCGCTAGCCCTCTCGGTGGGATGTCTTTTGCCTAAATCGGGCCTGGCTCAGCTAAGCTCCGGGGGACAAGTGCCCCAACCCCTCTATTACAGTGGCCTGGAACTGATGCATGAGGGGGAATTCCGCGATGCGCTCCAGATGTTCGACACGTGCTACCGCAGCGCCATGAAATTCGGCACACGGCGATTTATGGATTCCGTGTGCTACCTTGCGATGATGGGTGAGTGCTATTACCAGATGGGGCAGCTTGATCGGGCGTACGAAAGTTATTCAGCAGCTCTGGAAATTGCCCTGAGCTATCCCACCTGGCTGCAGCAGGTGATTCTTCCGCCGGCGGGAGCGAGCCCGCTCAGCAGCGCCAATCAGCCGATCCCCTGGGGACAGAGAACTCGCACAAACCCTGTTGGCCAGGTTCCCTCCACGGGCCTTTACACCTATTCGCAGATCATTGTGGATCCCAGTTTGCTGGAACGGGGTGCCATTGTGCCCCAGGAGGCTCGGGCCATTAATGTGGTGGAAATCATCCGCTGCACAGCGCTGGCGTTGCGCCGGAGGATTGAGCTTCTTGGTCCCTTATCTCTGGCAGATCCGCTGAGTAAGCCGGCATCGAGTGTGTTTTCCGTTCAGTACACTCAGCCCAACCACTGGTCGCAATGCTGGGGGGACCTACTCGGGGGACTGAGCGCGGTCAGTGAAGGCCGTTTGGATGCAGCGATTCCGCTTCTCACTCGTTCGACCACCGTTGCCGGCAGATTTGAGCACCAGCTTTCGGGGATCGCTCTCATCGAGCTCGGAAAACTGGCGCTGGCTCGTGGGGATTATGGCGCCGCCATCAATTTCTTTCAGGAAGCCAGCTACGATGCGTTTTACTATGGCGACGGCTTGATGCTCGAAGAAGCCCTGCGTTTGGCGGCGGTGGCCCATCTGGTTGGGCGGTCGCAAACAATTTACCCAGTGCTGCCGGCGGCTCTCGCCTGGGCGAAGACCAAGCGGATTCCCTTCATCCAGGCCAGTTTGGACGTCAGTTTGGCGGAGCAGGCCCTGGCGACCAACAATCTGGCGATGGCGTCCTCGGCCCTCGATGACGCCCAGAGCATTGTTTCCCGCCGGCAGATGAGCACCGGTCGAGTGGCGGCCCGGCTGGCGTTTCTGCGAGCAGCCTTGTTGCTTCATAGCGGCGCCACGTCACAGGGGCAGGCGGCTCTCAACGCGGCCCTTCCTGCGATGCGCAGCACATCCCACTGGCTCTTTCAGATATCGCGTCTTTCGCGGGTCTACGCGTCGGGACAAATCGGGCTGCGCGGGCCAATCACGCCCCGGACTGCCCACGAGCTGTATCAGCTCCTTCTGCGGGACCCTACTAACCTGGATTGGGCGATCGATCCCTTGGAGTGTCTGGCTGTCATTTCGACTCCTCATCCCACGCTTTACGATCAGTGGTTTGCCATCGCATGGCAGCGAAAGCAATGGGAGGACGCGTTGGAAATAGCCGACCGTGCCCGGCGGCACCGATTTCAATCGGCTCTCCCGCTGGGAGGACGGCTGGATGCGTTGCGGCGACTTCTCGAGGCGCCGGAAATCCTTCTCGATAATCAGGCACGCCAGGAGCGGCAAAACCTGCTTGCGCGGTATCCCCAGTTCGCAGAGCTCAGCAAACAGTCGCGGCAGTTGCGACAAGAGCTTATCGCGAGCAATCTTGTGCCAAAAAACAACGAGGAACAGGTGGCTCTCCAGAAAAAGTGGGATGCCTGGGTGGAAGTGGTGAGAAAACAGGAGAGTCTGCTGCGTGCGATGGCCGTGGATCGCAATGCCGTGGGTGTTCCCTTTCCGCCTCTCATTCCGACCAAGCAGATTCGCCAGCAACTTCCGCCAGGTACTGTCCTGTGGACGTTTTTTGCCGCCGGGAACGAGGTTTTCGTCTTTTATGTCACGAATGATCAGTATGACACCTGGCAACTCCGCGGGGGGCAGGTGGCGGTCCAAAAGTTGCTGACCCAGTACCTCACGCAGCTCGGGTTCTTGGACGGCAACCGCGAATTCACGGTCAAAGACGTGACAGACACTGGCTGGCAATCGGCGGGTGCCAATTTGCTCAACTTTCTGGTGGCGGGTTCAAAAGCCGATCTGGCTGCCGATTTCGACCAACTGATCATCGTGCCAGATGGCTTTTTGTGGTATCTTCCATTTGAGGCGCTCTGTGTCAAGGCGGATAACGGATATCTTCCTCTTGTCGCTAAACACAAGATTTACTACTCAATTTCGTCGACTTCCGCGGTGATGGGCGCTTCGGCCAGTGTTCCTCCCCAAGCTCGAACACTCGTCTTTCAGGGACGCCTTAACCCACAGGAAGAGGCTGCCGTGGGGCAGCAGCGCGTCTCCGCGATTCTTGAATCGCTCCCGGGAGCACTGGTATTGCGTTCATCACCGAGCGCTCCCCCGAGCCATCTGGTCGCATCTCTATTCGACCAGCTTGTGGTTCTGGAGGATCTAGGCGACTGCGCTCGGCCGTTCAATCTCACACCGCTTCCCCTGGCCAAAGTGAATAGCGAGTTAGGTGAGTGGCTTGAGCTACCCTACGGACGACCTTTCACGGTGGCCCTTCCGGGCCTTCACATGGCTACGGAATCGGCTTTGCGAAAGAATGACATTTCGCTCGGGGGCCAGGAAGTTTTTCTTGCCGCCGCGAGCCTTCAGGCGATGGGTTCGCAGACACTGCTTCTCGGGCGATGGCGGACAGGCGGGCAGAGCCTCAATAGACTGTTAAAAGAGTTTTTCCAGGAATGGCCGGAAAAGTCGGCCAGCGAGAGCCTCCAGAGGGCGATGCTCCTGGTGATGACGGAGCCACTTGATCCCGGACAGGAACCCCGAGTGCAAATCAAGCCCGACGATCCCCCAGCAAAAATGGTACATCCGCTATTTTGGGCCAATTTGCTTCTCGTCGATGCAGGGCACGCTACGACCGCATCCGCTGAACCACCTGGCGGCAATAACCCGCCCGCCCCGGCCCAGGGAAACCCTCCGGCCGCGGCACCTGGCGGGGAAGCCCCTCAAGAACAGGCCAATCCGCCCGGAAATGCCAATAAAGACCAGTGAATGGAAACAGCCGTCAGGCACACCGGCGGTCGCTACCGTCGCATCTTTTTTCGCATGAGAAAACCCGACCCGCTGACTGTCTCAGTGTGGATTGGCCATTGGTTTGTCCGTCGCCACGGTGGCTACCAGGCCGTAAACTGCATTTGGGCGTTAGATGGTCCAGGAGGCTTTCTGGCTATCGGACGGTTATCGCGGTAACCGACAGGGGTCTCCCCGAGCGGCCTGTAAGCGCGATGGCGCTCCTGCCTGAAAATCGGTTCCCTCCTCGGGTGGTGGATGGCCGTCGCCAACCTGGGATAGCCGTTGCTGGCGTTTTCTCACCATAATGATAAGTGAAAAACTTTATTCACTTGCACGCGCAAATTTTGCTACAATTTCCCAATTGCCTGTTCGTATGGGAGTGTCATTTGCCGCCAGGAGTGTGAAGATGAAGCCCTCAAGTCTTTCCCAATCACCGCGTCTTGCCCGATATATTGCCTCCTTGGTGTCAATCGTATTACTGGGGAGCTTTGTCGGTATCGGTGCGAGGAACGTGTTGGCGTCTGAGGAGTCTGCTGCGGGGAGCGAAGCCAAGAAGGCGGAGGAAACAACTGGCCGGGAAGACCTTGATCGCGCGGTGGAGTTGAAGCTTTCCGCGCGAACACTCAATGATTTGGGTGAGGTAATCCGCCTTTGCGAACAGGCCCTGTCGAAAAAACTGGATAAAGAGGATGAGGAGTTTGCGCGACAGCTTCTGGCGGCCACGCGGATCCAACGCGGAATGATGATTGCGCAGGTCATCCTAGGCGGAATTCCCATCGATCGTAACTGGCCGGCGTTTCGGGCCCTGGCTCTGGAAGATCTCGAGAAAGGTCTGGCGGTGGATCCCACGCAGGCCGAGGCCTGGTTTACCGTGGCCAGGCTCCAGGCTCTCCCTGGGGGAGATGAGAAAAAGGCTATCGAGGCATGTGGCCGCGCCATCGAACTGGGCGGGAACAATCCACGCTTGCTTGCCGACGCGTACATGCTTCGCGGACAGCTCACGGAGGGCAAGGAGGAATCCATCGCCGACCTGACCAAGGCCGTCGAGCTTTTGCCCGACGACCCCGAACCCCTGCGTTTGCGGGCGCAGAGCTACCTGAAGGCGAATAAACCCGAAGAGGCCCTGGCGGACCTCAATAAAGCGCTGGAAAAGGAGCCGGATTCACTGCCTACGCTGGAATCCAAGATCGACACTCTGATCGAGCTGAAACGCTATGACGAAGCCCTCAAGGTGTGCGACCAAATCGAAAAGCTCAGCCCGAACACCGCGGAAGCTCTTTTCAACCGGGCACGGATTCTCGCTGTCCAGAAGGAATACGAGAAAGCGATCGAGCTTTTAGACCGGGCGGCCAAGCTTGATCCTAAAAATCCTGCCGTTTTGATGATCAGGGCTGCTGTTTATCAGGAACTGAAGAAAACGGAGGAAGCTCTGAAAGATATCAACGAGGCCATCAAGTTGCGTCCGGGTAATCCAGCGCTTTTACGGCTGAGGGCAGCCATTCTGGCCGGCAGCGGCAAATTCAGCGAGGCTATCGCAGATCTTGAACAGGTGCGAAAGGCGCAGAGCGGTGAGGACGAAGTCACCCTCGCGCTTCAGTTAGGCCTGTTGTATTCCGCTCAGAAGTTTTACGGCAAAGCGATCGAGCAGTTCTCGAAGGTGCTCGAAGCCGATCCCAAGAATGTGGCGGCACTCCGGGGGCGTGCCGATGCCCTGCTCAGCATGGGACGCCATGCGGAAGCGATCAAGGATTACGAAAAGGCCTTGGAGGTTGACCCCAACGACAGTGGCGTTCTGAACAATCTGGCCTGGGTGCTGGCCACTTCTCCCGACGACAAACTGCGGGACGGCAAGCGGGCTCTCGAATTAGCAAAGAAAGCGTGCGAGCTCACGCAGTACAAGGAAGCCCATATCCTCAGCACGCTGGCGGCTGCTTATGCCGAACTGGGCGATTTGAAAACGGCCATCGAATGGTCTCAGAAAGCCGTGGAACTCGGCGAAGGCGAGGAGAAAGAGGCCCTCATGAAGGAGCTGGAAACCTACAAGTCCGGTAAACCGATGCGCGAGCTCCTCCAGGAACCTCCTGAGCCGATCAACCCGCCTGCCGAACAGGAAAAGAAGGAAGAAAAATCCCAGTCCGAAATGGATCAGAAACAATAAACCCAAAAACCTTGACATTTCCCGCGGAATCAGCCAGCGCGGTGTCGCTGATCGACCGCCGCAGCTCGAAGTTGACAGTCCCCGTGGCACTGGACGAGCGTCGTGCCCGGGCAAAGAACAGATACACCCGACCGGGGCTGAGACGGACCGGCTGATAGAGGGTCGTCTGTTCGCTCCCGTTGCCGACCAGCTTGAGGCTCCGCCCGCGATAGCTCAGCACGTCGCCCGCCCGGGTTGTGGTGACGGTCACCTGCGGATTTGTGCCGCCAGTTAACCTGTTGATCACCTGAAGATGGGCGATGTCCCCCGGTGTGTCCTCGAAGATGACCGTAAAGGGGTTCGTGCCGCTGACTGTGACTGCTGCGAGGCCGGGAATCCCGCGGAGGGCGGCCTGGATATCGGAAGTCGTGGGGGCCGGCCCCAGGGGCGTCGTGTGCCAGACTTTTCCCAGAGGATCTGTCCAGGTCAGTACGAAGTAACCTCCTGTGGGATTTCCTGTGATCGCAATCTGCTGCTGTTCCGGTTCGGTGATGACAATCGTGGTGCCCGGTGTTCCCGTATGGATCGTCCACGCATCGGGGGTGTTTGCGGCTGACGTCGTCTCCAATCCGGGATTGGCCAGCAGTGACTGATTGAGAGAGGCCAGGGGGATAGTGAAGTAGGCCCCTGAGCCCTGGGGCCAGTCGCGATCGCCGCGGCCCAGAGTGCTAGCCCGGGCTCCGGATACCGTCAACCGGGTTCCATCACTCTTCAAATTGATCGTTTCAGGATAGATCCAGACGGGTTCGCCATAGCCGTTGCGGTCGGAAACAGCAATGAGGGCATCGCCCTGGTTTGCCGCTCCCGGCGTGACGGTGAGGGACTTTGTGGAGGCAGTGAAATAGTAGCCGCCCGCCACCAGATCGCTGCGGATGACTTCCAGGGCCTGGTTGAGTGTCCGGTAGGTGAAGTTTTTCTCCTCGATGTAGCGACGGATAAGACTTTGCGCCGCGGCAACGATCTGGTTGTGGAGCGCGGCCCCGGCGGCATCCCAGGCGTCGTGGCTTATGATCGCCGTTTGCAATTGAGGAGCCAGATCGAGGACCGCCTCCAGGGCCTGCCGCTTGGTCCAGACGTTCCCTGTACGGGTGGCATCCACCGCCCGCCCCAGGGCAAAGAGCTTTCCCAGGAGGTTGAAGAGGCCACTATCAGCCGAGGGTGTGTAGAGATCCATGCTGTGGATTCTACACCACAGGGAGACGGGAATTGGGACAGGATGACGAGTCGAAGAGGCTCAAGGAGTTGCGGATCTCTCTCGATTACAGGATAATCGTTCCGCTGGCGTCTTGCTCTTCATCCGGACGAGAACGGGCATCACGACCAGCAGCCTTGCCTTTCTCCCGCTCTTCGAGGGCTGCGAGTGTATAGGGGTCAAACATTCCTTGTTTGCGCCATTTCTCCCTTATCTCATAGACTTTCTCGAGCTCTTTTCTTTTTTCCTCTTCCGACATGTGTTCCCACTCCCACTGCGAGCGGGCATACTTGGCAAGAATCTTCATTTTGTCAGAAGCAGTGCGGAGGTATTCCTCATCCAGGAACCAGGGTTTCTTTTCCTCGGACATTTTTTCCCTCCTCTCCGTTCGCCTGTTCCAGGCTGCGATATGCCGGATTCTGGAGAAATTCCTCCTCCGGTGCGGTGTCGGAGATGTCCAGAAGCTCGCGGAGGTCGGCGGCCCGGATCTTGAGCCCCATATTGAAGGCCACCTGGAGGGCCTCGAGCTTTTCGCGGGTGTCGTCCCGCTCCAGAAAGTAGTTTCCGCTTGTGGTCTGTACTGATCTAAAACGACCACCGCCAGTTGGAAGAGTTGCGGTGGTGATTTTTTAGTGCATAATAACGGCCGAAGTTGCGGGAATGGCTGAGCCTAGCGGACCGGTCGATGCAAGGGGTATATCCGTGACGTTTTGATTCAGCCTTCTGGACCGTGCGGATACTTCGAGGGAACGGAACGCACGCCCCGGCACCATGATCCGCCGCCCGATCTATGTTCGTGCGGTTTGGCCGATTCGTTTCACAGCCTACACTGTGTCTTTGCTATCCGAGGGGTCCAGCCATGCTGAGTTGCAGGCCGCTTCTGGAGTGTGTCGTGATTGTTGCCAGCGCGGTGGTCAATGCCGCAGGTCTTGCCGCATCGGAGGTAGAGGCCAATCCTAGGGGCCTGCCTCAGGGACCAGGCCTTGCTCAGAAAGTTGGTGATTGGGCAAGGCTGCGCAGTCATCCCGATGTGGTGCTCGTCGAGGATTTTGAGCTGGACACGATCAGCCAACTCCAAAGCCGCTGGACGCAGATTTCCCATCCGGAAATCATGAGTCTCGCTTCGGAAAACGCACCGGGCAGCACGGGAACGCGTTCGCTTCTCATGACGCACACGGGAGGCCGGGGAACCGGTGGGCATCTCTACCGGCGGTTGGAGCGAGGCTACAAGCAACTCTTCGTGCGGTTTTATGTAAAGTTCGATCCCGATTGTGCGCCCATCCACCATTTCTTTCATGTGGGTGGTTACTACCCGCCTACTCCCTGGCCGCAGGGTGGTGCCGGCGAACGCCCTCGCGGGAATGAGCGGTTGACGGTGGGCATCGAACCCTTTGGCAGCGACTGGCGCTGGGACTATTACACCTATTGGATGGAAATGCGGGCAAGTCCGCCCCGCGGTCAGACCTGGGGTAATTGTTTCATCAATGATCCAAATTTGAAAGTCACCAAAGGGCGTTGGCAATGCCTGGAGGTGATGATCCAGTTAAACGATCCGCCGAGTGAGCGTAACGGTGAACTTGCCCTCTGGCTGGACGGTCGTCTGGTAAGTCACCTCGGAGCGGGATTCCCCCGCGGCAAGTGGACCTTCGATCGATTTCTGCCTGGCCAGGGTGGCCAGTCCATTCGTTGGAATGACGAGAAAGGAGGTCCAGAAACATTTACGGTGCCGCCTGGCGGAGAACCTTTTCCGGGTTTTCGCTGGAGAAATGACGAACGCCTTCAGATCAACTTCGTATGGGCATTACTTTACATCACGAAGGCGCCAGAAGGCCATATCAGCCGCGTGTGGTTTGACGACATCGTGGCAGCCACCCGCTACATCGGGCCCAATCCAGAGTGATTCATTAGCACCCGTCGCACCAATTTTGCATCTGGGATGGACGAGCAAATAATGCGATCGGCTTATCAGCGCTGGAGGAGTTTCCAGCCTTGCTTCACCAGTCGTTCGACGAATCGCGCCGTCAACCATCGCATGCCGACCCGTGAGACGTGCGGGAGAACGTGTGTTGCCTGTTGACCAAGCAATCCCCATTTTTCGCGTTTGCGGTGCTCTCGCAGAAGCCGATTTCGCTGCACACCTTGGGCCTCCTGCCAGCGGTCGCGAATCGCGGGGAGTACCCCCTCCTTCACGTTGTACAGGCGGTCTGGATGTGTGCACACAGGGATGGCGGGCTCGTTGGAAGTTAGCTGGAGGTCGCGCCGGACGCTATTCACAAATGCCCGAATCGACTGTTCCTTCGGCGATAAGTTGTTGGCGGCTTTCTGTTGTTGCCAATTGTAGGGGGGATTCCACTCCTGACGGGGACGGAGCTCGTCGATGAATGAACACACCGCAATAAGCGGCGGCTGACGCAGCAGCGGACGCTCTCGGAAGAATTGCCGGAATTGCTGGATAAATTCCTGATCCGGCTTTCGGGCAGCGACGCGAGCCGAACAAACAATCAGCACCATATCCGCCTGCTCCAGCTCTTCCCACAGGGAGCGGAATTTCGCAATCTCCTGGGCGGTCTGATAACCTGGAGTATCCACGAGAATAAGTCCTCCCGGCAATCGATTCTTGTCGTTCTCTCCGGAGTTGTCATCTTCGGGGATGAGACGGTAACGGGCAATTTGATCGGTGGCCGGGAGAACGTCCGTATGTGCTCGCCAGTCGCTGCAGAGGGCATTCACAAGGCTCGATTTTCCCGCTTTGAGCTGCCCCACCACCACGATCCGAATAAACTCCGAGGGAACAATTTCGTGCTCCGCGGCTGCTTTCCACTGCGTCTGAATGTCAGCTGTTCTTTGGTTCTCGAATAATTCTTCATCCAGAATCACCCGACCTGAGTAAAGCTCTATGAGATAGAATCCCACGCGGCGGATGATAAAGGCCAGCGCTTCACACTTCATTTGATCCATTGTTTGCTGAACAGACTGGCTGGTGACATAGCGCTGAAACTCACGCCATAGCGCATTAATCGGCGAGGCAGCAGCGGTCACTATGCGGTAAATAATATACAGAGATTGCCACCACTGCCAGTATGTTCGGAGTTTCATCCAATCGTTGATAGTGAGAATATGGGAACCGGGAAAATTTTTTTGAACGGTTTCACGAAGTTCCCGGGTTACTTTTTCAATTATTTTGAGGATATCGGTCACCGGCACCTGGAGATACGCTTGCTCCTTGTCGGGATAAAAATGTTGTGCCACCGTATGTACGAGTTGAAGCAGAACATCCTGAATATCGTTGACACTATTGACGGATAGTTCACCGGCCGCGGCTTGCAACGCAAGCTGTTCTACCTTCTCCCAGGCCTCTCGTTCTCGCAAGGGCCAATCTTCGGGACACGCTGGCAGGGGTGTTTTGAACGCACCTGGTGGCGATTTTTTGCGATAATAACGGACAGCGACAAAAAAAGCCGCGGTGATCGCTGCGGTGATGATACCATAGATAAATACCCACCCGTTACGCCAGAGAGTGTACGCCCCGACAACCATCAGGCCAACGTAGGGAACAGCCACGATCGCCAGGGTGATCGCCCAGAGAATAGCCTGACGTTTACTGAACATGGAAGTCCCTCTTATTTTTAATGCTTTATTTTTAATGCTTATTAAACACTAAAAAGACGCTAATTTATTGGTCGGCCATATGGTGATTCTGTCAAACGTGTGTCAGCACGAGTTGGAAGGAACAGACTGACTATCATTTTTGTCTTTCAAGTACCTTTGATCGATTGAAAAAGGCGTGCGGCGTGCTCCCGGGCAAACATAAGTTCATTCTGATAAACGTGCTTGATGTCCTCGGCCGTGGGCAGTGCACCATCTTTGATCTCTGCAAAATACCAGGCCAGGGTGTGTCCCAGGGCGTAGGTGGAAGCGCCACTAAAGGCCGCCGCAACCGGCAGGCCAAGCCACGGCAATACCTTGAGCAGTTCGCGAGTCACATAACGCACCCCCCAGCGAGTAAAAAATCCCCATCCCAGTGTTGCCACCATATCCCAAAAACGCTCCCAAGTAAGCGGTTGATTGTAGATGGCTGCGAGCCGTTGGGCCATGAGGAATTGAATGCCCAAAATGAGGGGTAAGTCGATCGCCGGAACTGGGACTGCTCCCGCTGCCGCGGCAAGGAGTGTGTGGTGGAAAATCACATCTTGCGCTTTTTGCGCATGGATGGCACCGGCGTGATGACGCAGCTCTTGGGTCGCTGCGATCAACCCCCGGAGGCTTAGCGGAAACGCGTCCTCGATGGCCTGCCAGAGCTGCTCGAGCCCGTAAAACTGCGGGGTGAATCCGTCCTCAGGCAGTGTGAAATCGATGGCCACAAACCGGACGTTGCGGCCTTGAAACCATGAACGTTGCAGGGTGAGGGCCCGGGCAAGGTCCTGCGGCACTTCCGGTGGCAAGGGAGCGCGATCAAAAGGATACGGGAGGATATGCCGCGGCTCCCGCCAGGGATACCCCTCGTGAAGGCACGTCTGCACTACAATGATCGGCCATTCGGGATGCCTAACCGTCAGCTGTTGAATCACAGATCGTACAACTTCCTGTGCCGGGTCCATCGCCCGCATGACGGCCATGACCAGGTGCGCTTGCTCCTCGTGCCATTGCATGTCCACTGCGGGATCATAATCCGGGTCGTCAAGGCCGCGAGTGTCCAGGAACTCGAGAAGAGGCAACTCATGGTTTGGGAACGGATAACGCCACGAGGACTTCGTACAGGGCTCAAATCCATTTCCGATTTCCGCGCGTGAATCTCCCGTGAGCGCGTGAATTATCGACGTCTTGCCAGCCTGGGCCTTTCCCACAAGCCAGATAACCGGCCGAGGCAAACGGGCTTTCAGTTCCTCTAAGGTTCGAGAAAACTTCGGATTATTGATCTCCGCAGCCCTGGGAAAGATCATCATAAACTTCACCCATAGTGGTTCAGTTACTGGCTAAATAATGTTACGGATCGGGAACGGAACGATAACACACCAGATCGCCATCCTCGGTGGCAACGAGGAGAGCCTTTTGCACCACCACCGGGGATGCCGAAATGGACCCGCCCACAGTAAGCGACCACAGTGATTCTCCGTCTTTTACACGAATGGCATAAATTCGGCCATCCAGCGAAGGCGCCAGAACCAAATCGTCGTCAGGATCGCCGTTCCGGGTGGCCCGCACAATGACAGGTGATGCATCCACGAACCGGCGCGTCGGAAATCGCCAGAGATGTTGGCCAGAGATGCGGTCAAAGCAATGGACGGCTTTGTCCCGACTTCCCACCACAACGTAGCGCTCATTCACCGCCGCGGACGCCCGAAAGGCTCTGCCATCGTTTTCATTGTCATAACGCCAGACGACTTTGGCCTGCATCCAGTCGATCCCAAAAAACACACCATTTTCCGTGCCCACGTAGGCCAGAGATCCGACCACTGCGGGTGTGCAGCCGGTTGGACCTTCCAGGTCAACAGCGGCGATTTCCTGGCCATGGTGGATTTCGACCACATGCAGTTTTCCATCGCATCCGGCAATGAAAGTACGGCCCTCGACGATGGGGGGCGTGCAGCGGATTTGGTCGTGACCACCAGCTTTCCAAACGAATTTCCCTGTTTGCGCATCCACGCAGTAGAGGAACGTATCCTGGGATCCAAACACCACGACCTGTTTGCCTGAGGGTAGGGTGGCGAAGCCGGGGCCCCCGTCGATTTCTCCTTCCACCTCTATCTGCCAGACAGGTTCACCGGTTTGCGCTCGGAGACAGTGAAAGCCGCCGTTGATGTCTCCTACGTAGACATTGCCATTCGAATAGCCGGCAGGCGCGAGGATTCCGGCAGGTGCCTTCCATGCCCAACGTTTTCGACCTGTTTGGAGATCCACAGCGTAAAAATTGCCTTCATTGCCGCCTAGAAAAACCGTATTTTCCGCCACTACCGGTGTGGCTGTGAAAGAATCGTTCTCGGCGGTGAAGACCCATGCCTGCTCGGGCGGCCGATCGAATCGGCCCAGCGACAAGCCGGTGGCCGTGGGCGTGCCCCGAAAAACTGGCCAATCAGTTCCGGACACAATATCCACAGGCGTCTTCGCGGACGCCGATTCGGCTGCACTGTCGTGAAGGGCGTTCCCGGATGTAGTCAACGAGTTCTTTCGTTCTTTGCCGCTTTCAGACCCCCTCGCGGTCGGCTGGGAATTCCCCTGATCGATATCCCTTGACGGGGCAGGTTCATTGAAGCAGTAGAGCGCTTCATCTGTTCTCAAAATGAAATCGCGATCGACCAGTGCGGGTGTGGCCAGGCACCGGCCACCAATTTCGTTGCGGGAAAGGAGACGGAATTCGTCCCCCGCCGCCACCACGAAGACTACGCCGCGTTCGTTGACCGCATACAATCGGCCGTCGGCTGCCACAAGAGAGGCCGTAAACGTCCCTTCCAGAGGGGCTCGCCAGATGACCTCGCCGCTTCCCGGGTTGTAACAGGTGAGCCACTTCAGATCGGAAAGCACATACAGACGATTACGATAGACGATGCCCGACGGGATGTACGGCCCCCCCCGCGGCAGACGCCAAAGTAGCCGGGCCTGAACTGCCCTTTCCTTTCCTTCCAGATGAAAGGCCAGGATCGGCCCATTGCGACCGCTCAGGCTGAAAAGTGTCTGGTTGCGGAACAGGGCTACTGGGGTGACGAGGGTTTCTAATCCATCATAGGACCAGAGGGTGCGGCCAGTTTGAGAGTCGTAAATGCTCAGTCGCCCGACACTGCCCACCTCTCCCCCGTTGATAACCAAGTAAGAAAGATTTTTTGCCAGTCGCACGGGCACAGGTGTAGTCCAGCAGCCGGTGGAATCCCGCGGGGTTCTCCATACTTCTTCGCCGGTCCGCTTGTCGACAGCGATCAGAAACGAGTACTCCTCACGATCGCACAGTTGGATGACGGTGTCACCCAGGATGATTGGGCTGGCAGCCACCCCATAGGTATGCTCTTGCAGCCCGAGCGGTTTTTGCCACAGGAGTTGGCCCTGGAAATCGCAGCAGATCAAGCCTGCGGAACCGAAAAACGCGACGATTCGCTCTCCATCCGTGGCCACGCTGGGTGAGGCGTAACCGTTTTTGGGATGCGTTTTGCCATGGAGTCGGCCCACCTCCCGCCGCCAGAGTAACTGGCCATCAGAACGGCGGAAGGCGAGAAGCATTCCGATG
Source organism: Thermogutta sp. (assembly GCF_039793925.1). GTDB lineage: Bacteria > Planctomycetota > Planctomycetia > Pirellulales > Thermoguttaceae > Thermogutta. The sequence goes on from NZ_JBAMME010000316.1 coordinate 19,074, forward strand.
GGTTCCCGGCCATCACCCACGGCAGAAGTGAGAAGCACGTAATCACCCCACACTACCGGTGAGCTGTTGCCTTGACCGGGCACCGCAACTTTCCATTTGAGGTTTTGCTGCGGCGAGAATTGGATCGGCGGATGAGCCTTCACGCCGATGCCTTGTGCAAGCGGACCTCGGAACATCGGCCACTGTTCCAGTTCGGGGTCGGTTTCCAGGGGATCCGTTGCTATGGCCGGCCAGGGCTTCGCCTCAGGAGTAATGACTGCCTTCCGACAACCACTGCTTGCCCAGATCCAGGATGTGGTGACAACAAGAATAGCAATGAGGGCGACACAATCCCTTGGTTGGGCGGTCGATCGGTGTCGAGTTTCAATCGCAGCGCCGAGAGTTGCGGGTCTTTTCATTATCGAGCCCTCCTTGCCGACTGTGCGACTTTTCGGTTTCGCAAGCAAAACGGGTTCTCTGGAGGCAGCGGGACGGATTTCCTGCCATTATGTGATTGCCGCCGATGGAAGTGCCAGACGATCGCTCCCGTGATAACTAAAATTGCCATGTTTTAACAGATAAGTGAAAGCAAGCGTACTCAGCGAAATTGCGCCGTGAAATGGAATGGACTCCCCAACCTTCAAAAACGAGCCTGACAAGCAGGGGCGGACGCGCGGAGCAGGTCCCTCCCAAGAATACGGAGGGGCACGCTTGTCGTGCCCGCCGCGCCTGATTCAGGACCCTTTCCCCATTGATGCCCCAATCTTCCCGGCTCATCGTGAGAAGCAGGAGTAAAAACACGCAGCGCAGAGTGAGAGTTGGTGAGATTTTTGGCCTTGTCAGAGCGGTCGGGCTCACGGTAGTATCGCCCCGCATGGAAAGGCTTTGAAGTTTTGGTCGACGCGTAAAAATGCATCCACCAGGACGCCAATGATGGATCGCCGGACAGCTCTCAGGACGTTTGCCACTTCTCTCTTAGGTGGGTGGTTACTTCAGCGAACATGCTCAGCCGACACTCCCGAGTGGTTGAATCCTGAAGTACTGAAAGCCTCTCTCCACACGGCGACACCCGAAGAGGAAGGCTTTATCGCCTACGTGGTCGGACTGGTGAAAGCCGGACGATTGCCTGCGGAAATCCTCCAGTCGGCGTATCTGTGGGCGAAGAGAAAGCCCAAGTACAAATTTCAGTACTTCAAAAGAGCGATCATTCAACTGGCGGCTGCCCGCGGGATTCGCCTCTGACACCTCGTTCCCAGCGATGCTTTTGACGCTCACCGGGGTACTGGAGGCTGGCGTCCTGCAGATGCCGAATTCGTCAGCCCCTCTGTGAAAACCATTTCGGGATCAGCTTTCCAGCAACCGTCGGACGCTATCCAGCAGGCGATCCATCGCGAATGGTTTACGGATGTAATCGTCTACGCCAAGCATTTCTGCGTACGCCTTGTGCCGACTCCCTTCGTTGGCGGTGATCATGATGACACGGACGGGGACCTTCCGCGTTTGGCGGAGACGCTCTAGGACCAGAAAGCCGCTCCTCTTGGGCATCATCATATCGAGGATAACAAGGTCTGGGTTTTCCGCATCCGCCAGGGCCAGCCCTTGGTTTCCATCCCTCGCGATCAGGACCTCGTACCCCATCGCTTCTAGGGCCACCCGCATCGATTCAACGATCTCCGGGTCGTCGTCGACCAGCAGGATTCGTTTGCGGCGTGCAGTGGATGCCGGAGACAGCTCCACCGCTGTCGCCGTGGTTTCATCCCGCACAGATTGGTCCCCAGTGCTGCTCGACTTTCGCACAGCCATGGCCGTATCCTCGTCTCAGGAGGGAATCTTCTATCCGGCGGAAAAGACCGTGAGAACCAGTTAGCATTCACGGATTTCCGCGATATTTTTGGGTGGGAACCCTCACGGGCTTGGCTGCGACGCCAGCCCCGGAGCCCGCATGGGAGTCAAACCTCATATTTCGTGTACCCGATAGCCCGCCATTTGTGCCCGGAGGTTCGCAAACCGGGATGGACGATCACTCCCCTTATGATGGCGTCTCGGCCAAATTATTTCAACACCGCTCCCCAAAATGGCGGGGCTGGAGTCAATCCGCTGTGACATTCAGGACGGCCAAAGTGGTCGAGCAATCCTGCCCGCCGACCAAAAGGAACTCGCCATCAAATCCGCACACATCGACTTGCCCTAGCTCTCCGAGTTCACCCAAATTTGCAGGAGCTCGAACAGGAATATATCGGTCGGACATGCCCAACACGGCCTGGGGGCGGCCCGCCGGGTCGGTGACGAGGTCTTCCCAAAGAACCTGCAGCCGAGAACCAATAAGTTCCCCGATGTAACGCCGTCTCACTTGCTGGGCGAGCCGGTCCAAGTGGGCCGACCTTTCTTTCTTGACATGCTCCGGAACCTGATCGGGATACTCGGCGGCCGGGGTTCCCTCCCGCGGACTGAACCGGAAAATGTGTATCTTTGCAAACCCCACCGTTTCCACAACCTGGCAGGTTTCTTCGAAATCGGTATCCGTTTCCCCGGGGAAGCCGACCATGATATCCGTAGTGATCGCCGGGTAGTACAGGGCCTGTTTCACCCGTTCGCAACGACGCAAGTAATACTCAACATCTGCTCGACGCCGCATCCGCTTGAGGATTTTCGGCGACCCGCTCTGTAGAGGGATATGGAGATGTGGGCAGATCCGATGGCCATTTTCCGCCATCAGCTCCAGGAGGCGGTCGCTCACTTCATTGACTTCCAGGCTCGACAGCCGAATGCGAAACCGATCATCGACACCGAGGAGTCGTGAAACGAGTTCGGCAAGATCGACCGATCGGTCGTCGTTCGGTCCGCGGCCAAATAACCCTAGGTGGACCCCTGTCAGCACCACTTCCCGATAGCCGTTGTCCACCAGTTGCCGAACTTCTAAGAGGATGTCTTCCACCGGGCGGCTCCACAACCCGGGGCGGACTTGGGGAATAATGCAATATGTGCACGGCAAAACACAGCCGTCCTGGACTTTGACGTACGCACGATGGCGGCGAGCGAAAAACGAAATCCCCGTGGGGACATCCACAAGGCCTCGCCGGGCGAGACAATCCCGCATCTGACGCTTGTCGGTCAACACTTCCGAGACGCCGGGCATGGCCGCAATTTCGTCCGCCGCTTTGGCCGCAAAGCAGCCCATCACGATGATTTCGGCTTCGGGATGTTCCCGGGCGAGCCTTCGGAGAATCTTCCGGCATTCAGCGTCCGCCTGATGGGTGACCGTGCAGGTATTAAATATGACCAGGTCCACTGGGTCGTCGGGCTCAGCGTCCCGATACCCCAGATGGAGGAACCCCTGACGCAGGTATTCCGTCTCGTATTGGTTAACCTTGCATCCGAGCGTGATGGTACGAAGCGTCGGCATAAACAGAGGATTCTTTATCAACACACTTAGGTTGTCTGACAGAATTTAATCACACCACTTGATGCCATTATACCGCAGGAGGTGCCGGCCGACCGGGGTCAGCGACCAATTTACCGTTTCCATCGGCGAGGACGCCAACTTCTTCCACCACCCGCATGCGGCGGGGCAAAAAACAAAACGCGAGCTCCGGGGGAGCTCGCGCTGCGTTTTCCATCATTCTCTAAAATGGAAGGGGCCAGGCCGAGTGCAAACTGCTCCTGACGGGATCGACCCCTGGATCACTTCTGGGCCGGTTGTTGGGCCGGCGTTTGTTCGGCGGGAGCCGGCTGTTCGGCCGGTTTCTGCTCCGCGGGCTGGGCTGCGGGTTGTTCAGCCGGCTTCTGTTCGGCAGGCTGCCCCGCCGGCTTCTGTTCAGCAGGTTGTTCCGCCGGTTGCTCGGCCGGTTTTTGCTCAGCCGGTTGGGCGGCAGGCTGCTCGGGGGCTGGCGGCATGGTCACTCCGGCGGGTGCCGAAGGAGCCGGGAGCTCAGGTCCTTTCTGTTCGGCGGCACCTTGCGGCTCGGCTGGCTGCTCCTGACCAGCAGGTCGAACTTCGCTCGGAGCTTCTTTTTGAGTGGTACTCGCGGCGGGCGTTTTGCCCTTTTCTGTTTGAGTGGCTGGCTTCGGACAACCAACCACAGCGACCAACAATCCCAAAGCCACGAACAAAGCAACAATTCGTTTCATCGCTACAACCTCCACTGTGAAACCACATACGGACCACACGGGACGTCAGCGCCTGCGCCGACGTCCTGACAGGACCCACGATACAGCTCGGGGAGAGATTGCTTTCTTTGGACGGACCATCATTGCGGATAAAGCAGGCAAGACGTTCTTACCCTTCCACTAATATCGATTTGCTATTCTTTGCCCCTTATCCTGTTTTTCCAAGATGTGCCCCCAATCCGCATCCGGCAATCGCATTTCCCGCTTACAACTAATGATGCGATCTGAAGCCATCTTATTCCACCCCGGCCAGTTGGTGGTGCGCTTTTGATACCTGCAGTGCCATTGTGTACGCCCGGTCCAGACCGGGTTGTAACTTCTCCAAAACTCGCGACTTTCCCGCCAGATGCGGCTAATCCCGCGCGAATTGCCAGGCAAGACTCGAAAAACGATGTCCTTGAGGTTGTCCGGGGTAGCACAGATTGCTTATTTGCGCAGAGAAGCGGTGTGCCCAAACCTCACGGGGAACACCAGGTAGGAGCGCTCTTGGGGCCTAACAGTGCCAACGACTCGGATGATTCACCTTCAATGACTGGCCCTAACAAGCACGTTTTACCAAGCGGTATCCTGGAGGGCCACGCCGGTCGTGCCCCACGAGAGATCGTGCTGGCGTCAGAAAGAGAACTCCTAAAAGAAATGGCAGTTCTCTGAAATTCCTCGCCGAGCCACGCGCTTCCCCTGGCTGTTGTGGACGGTGGGGCGATCGCCGCGACTATCAAGCTGGTGGGTTCCGCTGCTGAGGTGATTTGGCCAAGTGGGCATCTAGCCATCGGAGCACGTCCACGATGACCTGATCTTTCTCCGGCTCGCTGAGGACTTCGTGATAAAGCCCCTCATACAGCCGCAACGTCTTATCGACGGTGGATGCCCGTTCGTAGAACAGCGTCGCGCCGTTTGCTGAAGAGAGCTTGTCGCCCGTGCCTTGGAGCAAAAGAAAAGGCGTTTCAAACTCGGTCGCGGCGTGCTGGAGTTTTTCCTGAAGATCAATGAGTTCCAGACCGGTTCGAAGCGGAAAACGACCGCGAAAAACGAGAGGGTCCTCACGGAGGGCTTTGAGCACCGCTGGGTCCCGCGATACAGCATGCTGACCGAACCGCCGCGCCGTTTTCAATTGAACGACGCGGATGTCCGGAAAAACTTTCACAAGAAATCGTCCCAGTTCAATCAGCCATCGCGGTATCCGCACGGCAATCATGATAGGCGGGGCACTGAGAACAGCACCTTTGACAGGTGGGCGTCGGGTGGCGCACCACAAAATGATTAGCCCGGCACCCATACTGTGTCCGAAAAGAAAATCCGGCTCTCGGCCAGCCTCGCGGAGTTGCCGGCTGACGTCATCCAGGTCTTCGAGGTACTGATCGACATCGCGAACGCTGACCCTCGGACCTTCCGAACGTCCGTGTCCCCGCAGGTCGATCATTTCCAGACTGTAGCCATGGGACGTCAACTGGTGGGCGAACCACTCATACCTACCGCAGTGTTCGAGAATCCCATGCAATCCGAAAATACGTGCGCGGGGAGAAGAGTCGGCTGGCTCCCAAAGGCGTCCCACCAGCCGGGTGCCGTGGCGCGTTGTCCATGTCGTATCCACGGGTGAGTCAAAGCGCTGATGGACGAAAAATTCCGCTCCTCGGCGTCTCCTTCATAATTTCAGCTCGCGGATAAGTGTTTCCGCTTGGTGATCCGTTGGGATCCACTGGTCGACACCATGCGGACCGATGGTTACCTGCAATTCAGCGGGACTTCGCGAGCCGAGAGCAATCACTTTGACACCCCTCAATTCCGGGTTATCCCTGATTTCACGCAAGGTGCGCGCCGTGTCGCAAGGCGTTTTTCGGGCGGGGAGGGGCTTATCAAAGTCGAAGACGATCAGATCGGGACGGGGATTCTTCGCCAGATAATCCAGAGCCTGGCATCCATTGAGCACGGTCTTCACTTTGAATCCTGCACGCTCGAGCACGGCCGCAATGGGACGCTGGCTTTTCTTGACGTTCTGAACGACCAGGGCCAGCCGTCCCTGCTGCGTTGGAGCGGTCTGTATGGAACAATCCGTCTTTCCGCCTGCAACCACCTGCCGAGTTTCATGAAGGTGGACCAGAGCCTTATGAATTGTTTGATGGGCAAGCTCGATGTTCCCCTGTGACAATTGGGCTTCCGCATACTCGAGAGCCACGACCAGGCAGTCCAGGATTTTCTCGTACGCATCCCGCGTCTTGAACTGTGGCTCTCCGGGGGGCAAATCACCCCGTTGAGACGGGGCAATTCGCAAAGGGGGAGCCTGAGCGGAACTCTGCTGGGAGGTGTTCATCTCTTGCTGGAACGCCTCCAACAATTCTTCACGGAGTACCGGCACCTCCGGTGGCGCATCGATCCCCAACCTCACAGTGGATCCCGAAATCCGCACCACTTGAATAGACGTGTGCACGGTGGGAAGTACAATCCGTTCGTTTTCTCGGCGGGTCAGCACTAACATGACGTCCTCCTTTCCTTGGTTGGTGTCCCCAGAACGATGTCCCATCGTACTGGGCGGCTCCACTCCGTTTGCTACGACGAGCGTGGTGTGGTGGTTGTCAGATTTCTGTGGTTTAGTGGCGTGAATTACGTTGTTAAGTTCTGGTCAATTACTCACAACCAAATATAGTCTGATCTTTCCGCACAGCAGGCACGATGCCGCAAAATCCACGCCGTTGCTACGTTTTATTGACGCACACGGCGGATGGCTCTTACAGCCAAATTCACATTCGCACTTGTCTGGCGAGCGGCATGTAGCACCATGCCCGCCCAGCGGAGACTCTTACGGGAGTCTCGTGGCAAAATGGCGCGTCCGGCGGTCTGGTCCAATCGCCAGATGCAAACAACGTCATCCTGACGAGAAAGAACCTCGAAGGGGACGTCCTTGTCCGTGATCAATTGCCTTTTTAGCAATTCTTCAAAAATTGGCCAAGACCAATTTTTGGAAAACGTGAAATTCAAGAAAAGCGAGACGGACAAGGCGGTTATCGGGTAAAAGCGATCTCAAAAGCTGGCCAGAGCATCCGCTTCGGTCTTAAAAATCTGGAAGATTGTGTCAAACCGGGTAATCTTGAACACTTCGTAAATGTTCGGATTGATCGAGCACAGTTTGACAACACCGCCCCGTTTGGATACCCGATTCTCTAAAGCCCGCAACTTTCCCAAAGCGCCACTGGAAAGAAACTGCACATTGGCGAAATTGAGGAGCAGCTTCGTCCGATTTCCCTGGTCCACCAGCGAAAACAACTCCTGCCCCAGTTCCTGAATCCCCAGGTCATCGGTGATTCGGCTTTCCTTAAAATGAACAACCGTCACATCGTCAACTTCATAAACGTCGATGTGACGGAATTCCCCCAATTGCACGTGGTTGGGTTGAGTCATTGCCGCTGCTCGCTTTTCCGAACTCCTAGATGAGGGAAACCCCGGCCGAAACCCTTCCTCTAAACAGCCTGTTACGATTCACCGGGCCCCCTCCCAGTTCGACCCTATCTTAGCGGGATTTTCTCAACTTGCAAGAGGCACACGGCAACGCCGCACTTTTCGCTCGGCCTTCGCCAAAGAAAACTTTCTCTACCGCGTTCTTCCGAGTCATGGACGTGTGGGCTACGTCCGTTGTTGGGCCGAAAGGACAGCCTCCCGAGCCCTCCAGGCCGCCACGATCAGATCCGCCGTCGTCTCCACTCCCCAGCGTTCCACATTGAGAACGAGGTCGTACCACTGCGGATCATTGACATCCTTATGGAAGAACTGCTGGACGAAGCGTTGCCGGGCCGCTTCGAGCTCCTGCACGAAACGTCGAGCTTCGGATTCGCTGAGCCCCTTCTCTTTTTGAATTCTCGCAACGCGATACTTCTCGGAAGCGACAATCCGGACGGCCAGTCCAGCATCGTCGGGCAACACGAAGCGAATTCCCCTCCCCACAAAAATGACCTGCCCTTTTCGCGCCGCCGCCCAAACCACGCGTTCCAGACAGGCCAGAAACTTGTCACTGGAAATAACATGCGGATCCAGCCATTGTCCCAGTGTATCTCGCACCCAGTTGCCCGGTGACTCGTCAATTGACTCCAACTGGCTTCGCTCCAGGCAAAATCGTTGGGCCATGGCGTCGAGCACGTTTTTGTCGATGACATCCCACTGAAGTTTTTCGCCGACCCGCTGGGCGATTTCTTCCGCGCCGCAACCGGCCTGGCGCGAAATGGTGATGAACGGCCCGATTTTTCTTTGACCCGCATGTGCTTGATCAAATCGAATTACCCGTTCCGCAATCTGCTGGGCTGCTGACCATTTGGCCATCTCTCGCTCGGCCGCCGCCCGAATCCGCGGTTCTCGAATGTCCACCATGGCACCCTCCCGTTTGTTCGATAAGTCCCAAAAAGACAAGCCCTGCGCTACCGGTCATCCCTTGCCCCGGCACTTTCCACCGCGCATTCATTATAACCCCGGTCGTTTTAAAAAATCTAGAAAATTCGCGACCAGATGCTCGTCTTCAGATTGCCCCCGACGTGATCGTTCATGCCTTCGTTGCGGGGCTTCGCTTAAGCAAGTGCAGCGGTGGATGAAATGACCGCAAGAGCCTCGCGAAGATCACACGGGATTCTCGATCGCAGCTTGGACTTCGGGAAACGTTTGCCGGACATCAACGAGCGTTAACCCAAGGAACAGTGCCAGGAAAAGTAAAGCCACAGTAAAAACGATGCCATAAAACGGGTGGTCGTACCGCAAATGCATGAAAAACAGCGCAACCAGAGCAGCTTTCACCGTGGCTATTCCGATCGCCACCAAAAGATTCCCCGACCCCAGGTCGATCCAGGTGGCGGCTACCGTCAGTGCCGTGAGTACCAAAAGCGCGATGAAGACGGCCACCAGGACGTATCCTGGCACTACGTGCCCTCCCGCATGATGTGCCTGGCCTGCATGCTGTGACGCCATAGTCATTCCTCTTGGAAAGTCTCTCGCTTTAGGAGTTGCTTCCCTTACCGGAAGTCTCGCTTGGATCTCAGTGAATCAAATACAGAAGCGGAAACAGATAGATCCAAATCATATCCACAAGGTGCCAGTAGAGGCCGACGTAATCCACCGGCCCGTAGTATTCCGGCCCAAACACTCCTTGAACTGCGCGGATGAGAAGCCAGGTGATGGCGATCATCCCGCCGATGACGTGGAGCGCGTGAAGACCTGTCATACAGAAATAGATGCTGAAGAAGACACCGGCTAGACGTGGTTCGCCAGGGTATTCGGAGCGCTCACCCGCCGTCGCCGCTGCGGTAGACTCTGGCGTGTGTTGTGATGTAGTGGCTTTGCCAGCAGTTGGCGAGGTTACCGGTGACACCGGTTTTGGAGGAGCATCCCCGTGGTGCTCTGCATCCGTCACGTGCGGGTGGTACCAGCCCGCCCAGAGAAGGCCGTGCTCCCATTTCTGACGATATTCCACATATTTCACCCCGAGGAATGCGCCGGCGCAAAGGAGCGTTATGATCAAGCACAGCCGCAATGTCTGTTGCTGACCCAGTTGTGCGGCACGCACCGCCCAGGCCATCGTGAAACTGCTGAAAATAAGGATTGCAGTGTTGAGCGCACCAAGGTTTTTGTGTAAAAAGTGGTGGGCGTAAACGAACACTTCCGGATGATTGGCCCGATAAACCGCGTAGGCACAAAAGAGCCCACCAAAAAAGAGGATTTCCGTCACCAGAAATATCCACATCCCTAGCTTACCAGCCGCAAACTGCTGGGCCATGGAGTCGAAATGGTGGGCCAGGTGTGCAGGATGCTCGCCCGCATGGTGCTCCTGTTCCCCTGTTTGGTGAAATTGTTCCGGGACTTCAACGGAGTGTGTCGCCATCGTCATCACTGCAAAATGGAAACCTGATCGTCAGAAATACATAAATTGTCAAAATTAAGGACCAACCAACTTATCATGTGACGGCGGTCTGTCGCACCCAGTAGCCCTGCGTTTCCGGATCGTAGACCACCTGATCGAGGTCGTATGGATCGAAAGCCGGCGTTATGATGGGAGGACTAAGGAAATTCTCTTTTGGGGGTGGTGAGGGGCATCGCCACTCCAGGGATGCCGAACCCCAGGGATTGGGCGGTGCCTTCTTGCCCCATCGCAACGAACCGAGCAGACAAATGGCAGCCACGACCAACCCGATTGCCGTCAAATATGCCCCTGCTGTGGACATCAAATTGAGGCCTGCAAATTCCGGATGGCGATCAAGCAGGCTGGAATAGTCGAAGTAGCGACGCGGCATCCCGCGGGTGCCCAACACGAATTGTGGGAAGAAGGTCAAATTCAAACCGAGGAATATCAGAAGCGCTCCTAAACGGCCGAGGGTATCGTTGTACATTTTGCCTGTCATTTTCGGCCACCAGTAGTGAAGGCCACCGAGGAAGGCGACGAGCGTTCCACCAAACATCACGTAGTGAAAGTGCGCGACGACGAAGTACGTGTCGTGGAGATGAACATCGGTGGCCAGGGCGCCAAGGAACAGCCCGGTAAGTCCTCCGATTCCGAAAAGGAGGATGAACGCGAGGGCATAGCACATCGGTGTTTGCAGCGAAATACGCCCTTTATACATGGTCGCCAGCCAGTTGAAGACTTTAATCGCCGAAGGAATAGACACGCTGAAAGTCAGCGCGCTGAAGATCATACTGGCCAGCCGCGATTGGCCGCTCGTGAACATATGATGTCCCCAGACGAGAAAACCGAGGATCGCGATGGCCACGCTGGAAAAGGCGATGAAGCGATAGCCGAATATATGTTTGCGACTGAACGTAGAAACCAATTCACTGATAATGCCCATACCCGGCAAAATCATGATATAAACCGCCGGATGAGAGTAAAACCAGAAAAAGTGCTGGAAAAGAACCGGATCACCGCCGAGCTTGGGATCAAAAATGCCCAAACCAAAATTTTTCTCCAGGGCGATCAGCAAAAGTGTGATGCCCAGCACCGGCGTGGCAAGGACCTGAATGATCGCCGTGGCATAGAGCGACCAAACAAAGAGGGGCATGCGAAACCAGCTCATTCCCCGCGGTCTAAGGAAATGAATCGTGGCAATAAAATTGATCCCCGTGAATATAGAGCTGAACCCCAAAATGAACGCTCCCACAACCGCCGTTGTTACCCGCGTATCGGTGGTTGTACTGTAAGGAGTATAAAACGTCCAGCCTGTATCCAGTCCTCCCGTGAACAGCACGACGAGGAAAAACACCAGACCAATCAACCAGAGGTGGAAACTCATGAGGTTAAGGCGGGGAAACGCGACGTCTTTGGCTCCCAGCATGAGCGGCAGCACGAAGTTACCCAGTGCCGCAGGAATACCGGGGATGATGACCAGGAATATCATGATCGCACCATGAAGAGTAAATGCGCGATTGTATTCCTTCGGCGTCAGCAAGTAACGCGGGGGTGTCGGCTGCACGGTGCTCGCGGCGGTAGCTGCTTCTGATTCGGCCGTCAGTTGGGCCGCAGCATCCTGAGAGCTGACGGCACCGGGCGGAGTGGGCTGGCTGGGGCCCACAATCACGGCGGCACTCTCACCGGTGGATATCGTCTGACCGGGGCGATGAACCAGCGCCGGTATCGCCAGATGAGTACGAATCAGCAGCGCGAAAATCCCACCCAGAAGCAACGAGGTCAAGATGCCCACCAGATACATGACCCCGATCCGCTTGTGATCGAGTGTAAAGAGCCATGACCAGATTCCACGGCCATCGTGAAGATAGTCCGGCGGTGTGGCGCGGGCTATTGGCTTGGGTTCTGCAACTTCGGTAACCATCAGTTATGTCCTCCAGCCGACTGATCGGATTTAAGTGACTTAATAAACTCAATAAGGGCAGCAATTTTCTCTTCATCGAGGAGCCCCTGATACGGGGGCATCTGCGGTCGGAATCCTGCTACGACCTTGGCATCGGGCACGAGAATGGACTCGCGAAGATAGTTTTCGTCTGCCGTGACGCTGGATCCATCTGCAAGCTTGACTTCGCTGCCGTAAAGTCCCAGAAACGTCGGCCCGACCTTCGCACTACCGTCGATCGAATGGCACTGTGCGCAGCCCTGACGCTGGTAGAGGATTCGACCGGCTTCGACAGGCGAAAGATTTTTCATGAAATTGGAGGCCTCTTCCAGCCATTTCTCAAACTCGCCCGGACGATGCACAATGACCTTGGCGAGCATCGATGAATGATTGTCTCCACAGTACTCAGCACATAATAAGTCATACTCACCGGGTTGAATCGCTTGAAACCAGGTCGATGTGTATCGCCCCGGTACGAGGTCCATTTTGAGTCGAAAGGCCGGGATAAAGAGACTGTGGATGACGTCACGGCTAGTCATCACGAGCCGGATTGGGCGATCCACAGGCACGTGGAGATTTTCATCGACGTAGCCCGTCGGATAAGTAAAAAACCACTTCCATTTCTGACCGGTCACTCGAATTTCATAGGCGTTCGGCGGAGGAGTCCGCATGTCCATATACCCGGCGAACCCGACCGCGAATATAAATATAATGATCATTGTGGGAATAACTGACCAAGTTAATTCCAGCCAGGTGTTGTGGCTGGGAGAAGGTTCGGGTGCATCCCGGCCAGGACGCACACGATACTTGAGGATGAAAATCGTCATCAGAGTAACGATTAACAGAAAGAAAAATGCGGCCACGTAGAAAAGGAAATAGAACAACCAGTCCACAGCCGATGCCGTTGTGGACCCGGAAGGCGGCAGCCAGAAGCTCCCGCTTTGAGCCAGCGGTAGGAAACCCGCAAGTGAGTCACCTGGCAAATAATTCGTGATTTGTGACGGATCCATACTCATTGAATCTGATCGGGACACCCGAGTAAAACGCTCATGACATCGGTTCGCTGCGAGGCTTTATTGCTCACCTAACCGCTTGTCAACCGACAATGTGGCATCTTCTCCGTGGGCTTCCGGGGGGCTATCCTCTGCATGGCGATGGGTTTTTTCACGCCACCACCACACCGCCAGGACTGCCCCCAGCACACACACCGTCAGGGCACCTCCTACCTGCATCAGCCGGTAGGCGGCTAGGGTGTAGGTGCCCCGAGTGGGGTCATAATGGAAGCAGAATAAGAGGATACGATCGGTCGTCGTCCCAATTTTGCCTTCGCTCGCTTCCAAAAGCGCGAGGCGAATATTTTGGGCGGGATACTCCACCCCGTAAAGGTAACGCGAAATTTTTCCTTCCGGCGTACAGACAATAGTCACTGCCGGATGAATAAATTGTTTTGTCGCCGGGTCGTAGCGATAATAAAAGCCCACGCTGTTCGCCAGACGCTTAATATTTTCCTCTTTGCCAGTCAAAAAGAACCAGCCGCGATCAGCTTCGGGGCGTTGATAAGCTGCGAGATAGTGGCGTTTGGTGGCGGCTGCCCGGTCAGTTGTCTCCTCGGGATTAATGCTCACCGTGATCATGCGAAATTTGCCGCCGAGTGTCCAATCAAGAGATTCTAGCCCTTCGAAAAGTCCATTAAGTTGAAGGTGGCAGAGCTTGGGGCAATTTGAATAGTTGAGGGTCAGCAGTACTGGCGTTTTGCCGTCGAACAGGTCCTTCAGTCGGACCGATTGCCCCTCGGAGGTTGTGAAATCCAGATCCAGCGGGAGCGTGTTCCCGAGTTTTTCGTCAACCCCTACACCTTCCAGTTCGTTGGGAGCAGTTTCGGACAACTGGGCGTTCGCGTTTGCCCCGAACAGGAACAGCCCGCACGCTAGAAATATCTTGGAGAGCCGGCCTCGTGACATGTTCAGCTCCTACCATTTGTTGCGAGCTTCATATGTGAACCGCGCTGGTGGAATACGCCTGGTTCAACGTTGAACAACTGCTTCGGTCTTTTGAAATTTTATGCCCTAACGCCGATCCGCTCCAACAATTGTGTGGAACTTTCAATTTTTTATCTCGGTCGCCGGTTTGTTCGGACGTGATTCAGCCTCGGGCGTGGCCTGACCGGTCTCGTCCTTGGCTTGGGCGGCGGGAGTGGTCGGCTGTAGCATTCCCCCGATTTCAGTAGGCGGTCGCCCAGCCTGCAGGTCGCGGAGTACCAGACGCATGGCCTGCTCAATGGGTAGGACGCCCGCTTCCTTTCCCACCTGCGACGCCACCGCGTTGAGGCGGAGTTGCTGCTCCGTTTTCACCGCCACGATTTCTTCAGGCAGTACCTGCCGGTTCCGGGCTTCAACCCGGCTCACCCAGGCATAGTAAATCACCTGGAGCAGAATAATGATTGCAAAGACAATGAGTGCTCCCACAAACCCAATCAGGCCGATAACGGTCGCGTTGACATCTTTTTCGCCCTGGACCTGGGGTTCTATTTCTGCATTGTGGACAGTTTGGCTACTCATCATGGGCCACCAGTTCTCAAGTTACATAATTCCACAATTACCGATGCTAATTCGCATCATTTCACGCCACCTCATGGTGAATTGCCTCGTCCAGGCGTGGATCACGCACAGGAATAGGCGCGTACCGCGTCAAGCCTCTCAGGACGATTCCGGTCATAATTCCGAACACACCCGCCCCGCCAAGAATTCCGCCGACCAGTGATAAAGGGCTCACAGCTGCATGCCAGTTCGGTTTGATCAGCCAATACAGGTCCAGCCAATGAAATCCCAGCAACCATACGGCAAAGAATCCCAGCGTCCAGGAATTGCGCTTGATTGCCCGGGGCATCATTCCCACGAGCGGGATCAACAGGTGCCCGAAAATAAGGCCCAGCGATATAAATAACCAAATTCCCTGCTGGCGTGGTAGATAGAACTGAGATTCCTCGGGAATATTGCCATACCAAATAAGCATGTATTGTGAAAACGCGATGTATCCCCAAAAAATGACGAATCCAAAGAGGAGTTTTCCGAGATCATGATAATGCTCGACAGTCACAACCCGACGAGAAATAAGACCCAGTCGCTGGGCGATCAGGAGAATCAGGATCAAACCGGCCAGTCCTCCCACCACGCATCCGGAAAAGATATACACCGGAAAAATGGTGCTATACCATGCAGGGGAGAGGGACATCACCCAGTCAAGGGCCGCCAGGGTGACGGTCGCCGTAAACAGAAGTGCGGCTGCTGGACTCCATTTTTCCATCATCCGAGTCCAGCCAGGGTCTCCATCCGTATCCTGAGCAACCGAGCGCGTCAGGTAGAATCGACCTAACCACCACCATACTGCCAAACAAAAGGCTGCCCGCAATAAGAAAAACGGAATATTTAGATAGACCGTTTTATGACGTAATTCGGGATGGTGCAGAAAGAAATCGCCTGCCGCCCAGGGATAAAGATTCAGCCCATTGATAAACAAAGTGATGGCGATCGGCAAAAGCGCGACGGCCACGAGGGTGGGCGTGGCACCGGCCATCAACTCGGCGGTACGACGCACCGTGACGCTCCAACCAGCACGCGTCAAATGTTGAAGGAATACAAAGAACAAAGCCCCAAGCATGATACTCACTAGAAAGGTGTAGTGCACGAGATAATCCTGCATCCATCCGGCAAAAGATCCACCGGAGAGCACAAAACCGAGGATGATCGCGATCACTCCGCCAATTGTGCAGACTTGGGGCGCTCGAGATGCTCCCGTGGTTGAGGAGTTCATTGAAGATTGAACCGCCGAATTGATGTCCGTCAATTCCGTCGCTTGCATTACCGATCCCATGTGCGATTCAGTCAAAGGTCAAACGGATTCCCTATTATGCAGTTGGTGGCCTGGGTTTTAATGGCGCATGTCTCCAGCGAGATTGCCCTTTATGTGCCCTTCATTCACGGGAGCCGCGCTTGCGGTGGCGGTGCCGGCGGAAGGGGCAGAATCCTGAAAATCCTCCGGATAGGGAGCGCGTGCCCGCTGGAGTGCCCTCACATATAGCACGATGGCCCAGCGATCTTCCGGCGGAATTTGCACTGCATAGGGAGGCATACTGTAAAGGCCTTCGCGCACCACGCCCTGGGTGATGGTTTCAAAAATCTTGCCCACCGGCTGCTCGCGGACAGCCTGACCGGTCAGACTGGCCGGGGGAACCCAGGTTGCTTCACCCCGAGCACGCGCGCGACGGGACGTCATGCCATCATACTGTCCTGCCTCACCTGTCCAGCCGTGGCATGTGGCGCAGTAAATGTCGTACCGTTCGCGGCCCCGCCGCATGACGTCCTCGTTGACCGGGATTGGGAATTCGGTGAGATATTCGTTGCCAACTTTCCCCGTCAGAAATCCGTCGGGCGGAGGCTGCCAATGGGGGTCGAACGGCACGGTGCCTGGTACTCGCGGACGCATGGCCCGACGGTCGGCAAAGAGCGAACTGACGGCCTGTGTCTGATATTTGGGCTGAAAGTCCATGTCTTTGATGATATGAATACGGGGCTTTTCCTGCGGAGTTTCCGCGGTATGCTGTCGTGCCAAAGCAATGAACAGCGGGGGCAACAGCGCGAGAACGGCCAGAACCAGCAATCCCCGTTTGATTACCGCCGGGATGGCGTCATCGCCTTCGGGGGCGGGGCACAGTTCCACACTTTCCGCACCGAGATTCCGCAGCCATTCGGCCGTTCGCTCGGGATGAAACTGAGGGTCTTTGGCCTCGATGGAGACCAGAAAGGCATCTGTGGTCACTCGCGCAAACGAGGCTGCCGTGCTTGCCGGGTAAAGAAGTCGCGGTAGTCCGTTGAGCAGAATCGCGCCGAGAAAGGCGGTGAGGGCGGCGAAGAGCACCGTCAGTTCAAAGATGATGGGGACGTTGGCGGGCAGGCTGAAAAACGGTTTCCCGCTGATGATCAGAGGATAGGCGACTCCGTTGGCCCACCATTGAAGGACCAGGGCACCCAGTGCCCCCGTGGCTCCCGCCCCGGCCACCAGCCAGGGGAGAATGGTGGGCCGTATCTTCATCGCCCGATCAAGACCGTGGATCGGGAATGGAGTGTGGCAATCCCAATATCGGTAGCCGGCGGCTGCAATCTGCCGTGCCGCCGTCAGCAAGTCTCCAGGCGAGGCAAATCGGGCTACGATGCCCACATACTGCGGCTGGAGCGAATTCGGCTCTGTTGAGTTGTCACTATTTTTGCTCATAACTTTCTAACGCAGTGCGCTCACGTACTTTTGGTGTTCTTTTTTATCGCGCGTATTCCAGTTCGGAGGGCGCATGCTCTTCTGCGGCGTGGCGGTGATGGACCTGGGCCTGCGGCAACACGGTTTTCACCTCGGCCATCGCTACCATGGGTAGATACCGGCAGAAGAGCAGAAACAGGGTGAAAAATATTCCGAAACTACCAATCAACATGAGAAAGTCAATGAGTGTCGGCTTGTAAAGGGCCCAGCTTCCTGGGAGGAAATCTCGGCTGAGTGAAGTCACGATGATGACAAAGCGTTCAAACCACATCCCAATATTGACGAATATGGCAATAATCCACATGATCCAGGGAGTGGTTCGGCATTTTTTGAACCAGAAGAGTTGAGGGATCGCTACATTGCAGATGACCATCGTCCAGTATGCCCAGGCATAGGGCCCTAGCGCGCGATTGATAAATGTGAACAGTTCATATTTATTCCCGCTGTACCATGCCATAAAGACCTCAATCAGATACGCATAGCCAACCATAAAACTGGTCGCAAGAATAAATTTATTCATGTTATCCAAATGGCGAAGTGTGACGAGATCTTTGAGGCCGAAAAACTCTCGTGCGGGGACCATGAGAGTGACCACCATGGCGAATCCGCTAAAAATCGCCCCGGCCACAAAATATGGTGGAAAGATAGTTGTATGCCATCCGGGGATTAACGAGACGGCAAAGTCGAAACTCACGACCGAATGGACGCTCAAAACAAGCGGCGTGGCCAGGGCTGCTAAAAACAGATAGGCCTTTTCGAAACGGTGCCAGTGTCGTGCCGAGCCTGACCATCCCAGAGAAAAAAGCCCATACAGTAGTCGCGGCAGCGGGCGAGTTGCTCGATCGCGGAGCGTGGCCAGATCGGGAATCATTCCTAAGTACCAGAACAGTACGGACACGGTCATGTAGGTGCCCACGGCAAAAACGTCCCATAAGAGGGGGCTTCTAAAATTGGGCCACATGCCCATCGGGTTGGGGTACGGCAACAACCAGTACACGTACCACACCCGGCCCACGTGAATGGCTGGAAAAATGCCGGCGCATACCACGGCAAACACGGTCATTGCTTCCGCGAACCGGTTGATACTCGTCCGCCAGTGTTGACGGAAAAGGAACAAGATGGCCGAAATGAGCGTTCCCGCGTGCCCAATTCCCACCCAGAACACAAAATTGACGATGGGAAATCCCCAAAATACCGGACTGTTGTTTCCCCAGATTCCAATGCCGGTTACGAAAAGGTACCCCGTCAGGACGACGAACATCGTGGCCAGTGAGGCAGCCACGGCAAAACTGAGTTTCCAGGCAAGCGTGGTTCCGGGACGTTCCGGAATCCGCGCGACCGTTTCCGTCACCGTCGCGAAATCGTGCTGGCCTAACACCAGCGGTGGTCGCGACGTCGGATCGCTCATCGTGTTGTCCACTTCCGGTTGTCTGGAAATCGTTGACGCCGAGCCCATGGAAGGTTCTCTTCTCCCCTGGTTGTTCTATATCGCGTGCTAATAAACTTGGCTAAGCACCGTGTTCATGGGTGGCCGCGGGTTCCCTATACTCGATCGCCTGCAATGCCGGATGCGGGTTGCGGACCCGCGCAAGATACTTTGTGCGGGGCTTCACATTCAGTTCTGCCAGCATCCCGTAAGCCCGATTGGACTGATGAAGCTGAGCGACCGCGCTACTGGGGTCCGCCAGGTCGCCGAACACGATCGCCTGGGCCGGACACACCTGCTGGCAGGCAGTCTGGATTTCCCCATCGATGAGCGGGCGACGCTGGTTTTTGGCCTCGATTTTGGCATTCTGAATCCGCTGCACACAGTATGTACACTTTTCCATCACCCCCCGGGAACGGATCGTCACCTCGGGGTTGTACACCATTTTCTGAACTTCATTCCGCGGATTATCCAAATCTTTGTGATAATAGAAGTAATTGAACCGGCGAACTTTATAGGGGCAGTTGTTCGCGCAGTAACGCGTGCCAATACACCGGTTATAGACCATGTCGTTGAGTCCTTCGTGGCTGTGAACGGTGGCCGCCACGGGACAAACTTGCTCGCACGGAGCCATCTCGCACTGCTGGCACATGACAGGCTGATGCACAGTGCGAGGATTCTCAGGCGTCCCGGTGAAGTAGCGATCGATCCGGATCCAGTGCATTTCGCGACTTCGCATCACCTGGGCCGGACCTACTACGGGGATATTATTCTCGGCCTGGCAGGCCACGACGCATGCCCCACAACCGATGCACTTGGAAAGATCTACCGCCATCCCCCAGCGATGGCCGTCGTACGTATGTTCGGGCCAGAGCGACTCGAGTGGGGGATGATGAACCACCTCCTCCGCGGAATAAGGTTCATGGGGATCGGTCAGTCGTTCTAACGTGACTTCTCTGACCAGTTCGCCTAACCGCTCCACGCGCCCCTGAAGTCCCACACGGTCAATAAGGTGATGGTCCTGAACGCTGGCCAGCGGTTGATTGCGGGGAAGTTTCGTCACTTTGACGCCGGAGAAAACAAACTGGGAGGCGTCCGATCGCAAAGCGTACGTGTTGACGCCCACTGGCGGGATGTTCTCCCGCACGAGCCCCCCGACATGTCCTGCGGCACTCCGCCCGTAGCCTAGCGAAACGACCACTGTCCGGGGCGGGATTCCGGGCACCACGACCACCGGCAAGTCGAGCGTTGCACTACTCACCTCCAGCCGAATGACGGAACCGTCCTTGCAATCCAGGCCACGTGCGGTTTCCACCCCGATGACAGCGGCGTTACCCCAAGTGAGGCGGGTCACAGGGTCGGGCCACTCCTGAAGCCACGCGTTGTTCGCGAATCGGCCATCGTAGACCGAGTAGTCAGCGGTGAGCAGAACGGATACCGAATTTCCGGTGGATTTTTCTCCCGCCACAAAACGTTCCACGGCATCCCCGGGAATTTCCCTTTTTGCCGTGTTAGCGAGCTCGGTGAGGGAATTAAGCTGACGATTTTCCTCTCGAAACAAGCCCTGGGCGAGACATCTTTCCCAGTCCGCGGCTTGGGAGTGCGGGTACCGCGCTTGGAACGTTTCATAAACCCAATCCTGGGCGTTCTTATTTGCATCTAGAAAGAGGCTGAGCAACTCGATGACGCTTTTGCCGCCCCAAAGTGGGGCGATCATGGGTTGCACCACCGTATACGTGCCGTCCCAGGTTTCGGCGTCGCCCCAGGCTTCCAAAAAATGAGCCATGGGAATATGCCAGCGGCAGGACAGGGCCGTCTCATCGGCATAAAGGCCAAGGTGAGCAGAAAACGGTATTCTCTCGATGAGTTGGTTCAGCTTCATCGCCAATGGAGCGCTGTAGACCGGGTTCGTGTCAGCAAACAGAATGTTCTGCACGCTGCCTGATACCAGAAGCTCGTGAAGTGCGTGGAGGCTTTCTGCTGTGCGCGCAGTCATCGGATCGGATACAGGCAGGTACACGACCGGTCCACCCAGACTCTCCAGTCTCTTGTTGATTCGTGCGACGGCTGCGTGGACTTCCGGGCCCAGCCAGTTGCCCGCCGCCACCACGGAGCGACCTCGGTATTGCCACAGATCTTCTGCGACGGCCTTCAGAAATACCGCACGATACCGCGCCTCCGGCGACTGATCGGGGCTGGAGCCGATATCCGGGAGCGATTCGCCCGCGGCAAGGGTTGCGAGGCAGTTTTCCAGGGCATCGACGAACGCCGAGATTTCGCCAGGTGAAAGCGGCAGCCGATGATCCGCCGAGGAACCGGAGAGAGTCCAGCGAGTCTCGACTGCGTAAAGCCGCGACATGCGGTCGGGGTTTCCGTCGCGTGTGGCCGCGAAATCTCGGGCAGCACGAACATGTCCCGTCGACTCAAAAAACAGGTCGGCATCCAGCGCAAGGATGACTTTGGCCTGATTCAGCCGATAGACAGGGCGGGCCTCCACCCCGAAGGCTTCCCGCGTGCCCCTTCGCACAAAATCGTCATGCAGAGGCTCGTAGGTGAACCATTGGGCCTTCGGCCAGCGCTGTTCGAGAAGTTTCCGCAAACGCCGCACGGTGGGGGAGGATGTTGCTCCGGTAACAAACACCCAGCCTTCGCCGCTTGATGTAGCGGCAACTCGCTCGCGCAGGGCCGCTGTGAAGTCTTCCCAGGAACGCACGACCCATTGACCGTCGGATCGGGCGATGACGTCGCGACTTCGATCGGGGTCGTAAAGTTGCAGGACGGCAGCCTGAGCAAAGGCATCGGTACCACCCAGGCTGCTGGGATGGACTGGGTTGCCCTCCAGCTTGATCGGCCGTCCGTCCACGCATGTGGCCACCAGCCCCGTCACTTCACCAGAGAGATCCATGGCGGTGGCAAAGCGTTCGGGCTTGCCGGGGATTCGGCCAGTCGGGCGATGCACGAAGGGGACAATTTCCGTTTTCTCCCAGCGGCACCCCGCAAAACCGGCGAGGGTAAACGACGCGGCCATCAGTTGCAGCCAGCGCCGTCGGGAGAGTCCCTCGAGATCGACACCGTGAGGAAATTCTTTGGCAATCCACTCCCGGAATTCCGGAGTGTTTGCCAGTTCGTCCAGTGTCCGCCAATACCGGGGATTATAATCGGCAATCGGCTCACCTTGGCGACTCATCGATGACATGTGGAACAACTCGTTGAAGGTTGAATGTTATTCTTCCGTCGCAATTCTTCGCCTATTCGTTGTTGCTCCTCCGGAGATCCCGCCTGCCAGGCGAGATTGGTGATTTGATCCTGGGGACGAAGGTGCTGTTCGGGATTGCGGTGGCATTCCAAGCACCACCCCATTCGCAGGGTTTTGGCCTGGTAAACCCGGTCCATACGGTCCACGCGATCATGGCATTCCACACAACTGACGCCGCGGTTCACGTGAGCACTGTGATCGAAATAGACAAAATCGGGTAGATCGTGGACGCGCACCCAGGGAATCGGCTGGCCAGTTGCATAGCTTTCTCGCACCAGTGCCAGTTTGGGACTGTTCGCGGCGATCCGATCATGACAATTCATGCAGATTTCTGTAGACGGGATCGCGGCATGAGCTGCTTTCTCCACCGTGGTGTGGCAGTAGCGACAGTCCAACCCGAGTTCGCCGGCATGCAGAGCGTGGGAGAAGGGCACGGGTTGCGCGGGGGAGTAGCCAATGTCGATCGTTTGCGGATCGGCAGCAAACCACGCGACACCCAAGAGATAAAGCGGGAGAAACAGAAGGAGCGCACCAAAGATGGGGCGGGCACGATCGAACCACAATGGTAAGTAGGGCTTGAACATACCGGGTTGTTGAACCACTGCTGAAATTGATCGCAATGTCACCATCGGGACGGGGACTTGCCCGAACCCAGCGACGCCCGTTGGTCCGGACAATCGGCGGCACTCAAGACCTCCCAAACTTAGGGAGAGCCTAACCGGACGCAACCCCTTCCGGCAGCAACCTGCCATGGGGCCTGCCAGTGGGAGAGAACCCCTCCCGATGTGTGCAGTTTCTTACTGGCACAAATTGGTTAATTGCATCAATAGGATTATAAACGGATTCGCTTCGAGGGCGATGAGGGAGGTCGCGATTGCCATCACTTTGCGTTTTGGTGGCCGGCTTCGGTCGAGGATTGGAGGCGAATCCCGAACAATAGTGCCATGATAAGTCATGTTAATGAAGCGTCAAGTCAGAAAAATAGTATCTTTAATGCTTGTACGAGGTCTTGGTTCTCTTCTGGACAGTTTGGAAAGTGACAATGCGGAGGGTGTCCGGGCAGCAAACCGTCTGTTGAGCGAGCTGGGCGGCAAAGCTGTTTGCGTTATGAACAACAACAACAAGGTGGCGCGGCAAATGTGCCCCTCCGGTTCAACAGAACAATACGCTGGTGAGGGCCGCTTTGGGGCTTTAGTGAGCCGGTGGGATCAATGAGATTACCCTTCCCCCCTAAGGGATGGCATGCGATAGCGCGAATCCCGCGGCCGGACGCAGTGAAAGGCGTCCGGCCGACAGAGAAATTGGAAGGTCGGGTTCCACCCCGACCCATTACCCCACCTCCAATTCCGATCGTGGGTCTCAGGCGTGAACTCCCTGCTGGAGTGCCTGTTCAATCAGAGCCAGCGTTTCATCGATCTGCTCGACGCTCGTGAAACCGATGGTGAAGCAGTCCACGCATCCTAAGCCCAAGACGTACTTGAGGGATTGCAATCGTTCATCCCGGGAGTTGAGGCCCGTTTCTCCATAGATCTTCATCCCGATGATACCCCGACCGGCGTCATGCATCTTTTTGAGGACGGCCGCTACGTCCTCCGGCTTGCCGTCCATTTTCATGCCGAAGGGGTTGATCCGGGCGAGCTGAATGTCCACCCAGTCGACATCCACAGAGGCAACGAGTGGTTCCCAGCCATGACAGGAAACACCCACCGCTTTGACCCGCCCTTTCTGCTTTTCTTCATAGAGCGCATCCATGACGGGGCGCATGTCGGTTGGCCACGTAGCGGTGGTCATGCAATGCATCAGGACGGAGTCGATGTAGTCCACGCGTAGTTCGCGGCGGAACCGCTCGATATCGGCATGCAGGACCTCGGCACTTCTCGCGCGGGTTTTGGTTTGGATGAAATACTTTTCTCGCGGCACTTTTTGGAGTGCCAAACGAACAAAGACGTGCGTGCTATAGTTGTCGGCTGTATCGATGTAGTGAATGCCGCGGTCGAGGGCGTGGCGAACCATTTTGGTGAAGTTTTCGCTGCCCATGGCCAGTTGCTGGCTTCCGCCCACGGTACCTGTGCCGATGCCCAGCACGGAAGTCTTGAGACCAGTTCGGCCCAGCGTGATGCGATCCACCCCGCTTTTAATGTCGGGCATATGTGGGTGGCCGAACGTCCAGCGACCCGCCAAAGCAGCGCCGCCCGCTGCCGCCATCCCTGCCAAAAACGCTCGTCGTGAAACGTTCATCATGGTCCGGACCTCCTCGCTTGTGTACGTCAGGGAAAAGTCCTGCGTTAGATCTGTGTGAATCATTTTCTCAGCACTGGTTTCACTCGCCCCCGGGATTGGGGACGCGTTCCATTGTACCGAAGGTGCTCCCGGAATCCAGCGACAAGATTTTCGTATTGTGACTCCATCAATTAATGTCCACTGCGTGTGTGATATTTGAAAAATCGTCAAAGTTTGACATCAAAAGTGCCGATAAGCGCGGCGGCACCGTACTGGTACGAACAGGTTTGATGCAGGAGCGAGAAGAGATTCGGCTCATATGGTCAATACCTCTTTAACCTGGCGGCAAATTGCGAAAGATCTGATCCGAAGTTTCGGACTCGAAGTACGTCGCGTACCGCGTTTTTCGGACCGCGACCTGCCGGTGGAAAACGTCCAGCCCTACGCCGATTACGCACCCTGGTTACGTGACGGAACATTCCTAAAGCTTTACGAAAAAATTCGCGATCACACGCTTGTAGACCGGTACCGATGCTGGGAGCTGTGGACGCTCCTCAACGAAGTCCGTTCAGTTCCGGGGATTCTCGTAGAGGTGGGAGTCTGGAGGGGTGGGACGGGTGTCCTCCTGGCCTGTCGTGCCCGGCAATTGGGAATTGATTCCCCGATCTTTCTGTGCGACACGTTCAACGGTGTCGTCAAAGCCTCGCAAAGGGACGCGTTCTATAGAGGGGGCGAACATGCCGACGCCTCGCCCGAAATCGTTGAGCGTCTTGCCGAGACATTAGGGATTGCCCGCATCGAGATTCTCCGGGGGATTTTCCCGGATGAAACCGGTCCTCTGCTTCCGCTTGGTCCCATTCGGTTCTGTCACATCGATGTGGACACTCACGACTCGGCAGCGGATAGTTTTCGATGGATCTGGCCGAGGCTGTCGGCCGGCGGGATTGTCGTCTTCGACGATTATGGGTTCAGCCAGTGTGCGGGAGTAGCCTCCTTTGTGGATAGCTTGCGAGGACAACCGGGGCAAGTGGTTGTGCACAATCTGAACGGCCATGCGGTAGTCGTTAAGACTGGGGCCTGAGAGCGTCCATCCACTGCAGGACGGTTGCCACGGCTGCCCTCCTTTTGCGGGACACGCTACGAAGGAGCATCAACGAAAAAGCAGAAGCAACCGCTGGGTTGCTCCTGCCCTATGACGTCTCCGCGAAATTCTGCATTTGGACGGCGCCGCCCTCGGTGTTGGGGCCACCCCACGGGCCATGCTGGTCACCACAAGGGCGAGCCAGCCGCCTGGAGTGCAGCCTTGGCCTGCTCGACGACCCGGTCGAACCCTTCGGGATCGTTGACCGCCATTTCGGCAAGACTCTTGCGATCCAGTTCGATGCCCGCTTTTTTCAGTCCATCTATAAATCGGCTGTACAACATGCCACGCTGGCGGACCGCGGCACTGATGCGGGTGATCCACAAGCGGCGAAATTCGCGCTTGCGAACCCGGCGATCACGATAGGCATAAACACCCGCTCGAATCAGGGTCTCCTTGACCGTCCGCAGAAGTCGGCGGCGTCCGCCGACGAAACCTTTCGCTCGGCGAAACAGCTTCTTGACACGCCGTCTGCGCGTTGCACTTGTTTTGGTTCGCATAGTACGACTCCCTCGGCAAGCGGGGACAAGGCCCCTTCAGTGCCCTGAAGGCGTTTGACCCTGCCCGCCCCGCGATGTTACCATCAAAAGCTTGCGGATCCCACTTTTTCGATTGCGCTGGATGGCCCTGATAACGCTTAGCAGAAGAAAGGGCCCTTCACGTGCCAATCAAGGGGATAATCCGCTTGGCCTCAACCTTGGAAAGAACATCCGTACCCCGAAGCTGTCGGCGCCGCTTTTTTGACTTCCGCGTCGCCAGGTGGCTCGTCCCGGCACTTCGGTGTTTCACCTTTCCCGTGGCCGTGATCTTAAACCGTTTTGCCGCAGCCTTTTTCGTTTTTTGCTTGGGCATGGAATGAGAAAAACCTTCCTTCCAGACATCAAACCAAATCGTACCCCGCCGCGATGTCGCCGGTCCAAGCCGGTTGGGCGCCTAGCAGAGAGCCGGCAATCGTCATCGCGAAAATACCTATTCTACCCGGGGCTGAATTGCGCGTGAAGCGGGCATGACGGACAAAACAAATCAGTTCAGGAATTGGGAAGCCACGGGTGGTTCCGGTCTGGCGTGAGGGAAAGCCGGGCGCAATCGTTGTCAATGACCGGCGGGGCCCGCTTCTCGGGCCCCTTGGGGGCGAGATTGAACCCTTTCTGCACAAATGGGGGATTTTGGGACAAAAACAGGCCCAGTGGGTCTGGCAAACGCTCGGCCGCGGGGAGGCGGACGGTCGAGATTTGATCCAGACCATGGGCCTCGATTCAGTATATCTGTTGCTGAAAGAAAAATCTAGTTCAGTATTTCCTCGAATGGACATTGCTACATGCAACAGACCAATCGAACGTCGAAAAGCAAACTCAATCGGCGACAGAAGATAAAATTACTATGTCGCTAAACATACTGGTGTTTTGCTTTCCCAGTGATGCTCGATGTGCCGCTAGCGCCAAATGGTTGGGTGCGTCCGGGTTCGCCTCGGAGGCAAAATACGGGCAGACCCCACTCAAGAATGGCACCGGGGCGCAATGGCCCGTCGCCCCAGTCACCAAAACTGGCCTACATTTCAATATCGCAGAACGCAGCGGAGCGCCGTGCGGTTTAGGCACAATCACGAGCCAAGCCAAAGCTTGCGGTCGGGCGATTCGCGCTGACCAGTTTTGGCGGCTTGCCTGCGGTCAGCAGGCAAGTATGACGGTCGGTGAGATGCGAAAGGTGAATCAATGCGGGCCGAATTGATCAATCCGTTCATGCGGTCACTTCAGAAGACGTTCACCACGATGCTCAACTGCCCTGTTCGGCGGACGAGTTTGATGGTCAAGGAGGACTGTCGGGCGTGCCACGAGGTGAGCGGCGTCATCGGACTGACAGGCAAGGCTGTCGGGGCTGTCGTTCTCAGTCTGTCCCGGGAAGTGGCCCTCAAAGCCGCGTCGACTCTCTTGTGCACGGAGATGTCCGACGTTAACGAAGATGTCCTGGACGCCGTGGGAGAACTCACCAACATGGTTGCGGGGGGCGCCAAAGCCGAGCTGGAAGAGTTTCAACTGGCGGTCAGTCTGCCCAACGTGATCACGGGAAAACAACACGAAGTCCACTTCCCCTCCAACGTCGTGCCCATCTCTATTCAATTCACATGCGATTGGGGCGATCTGTCGCTTGAAGTCGGGTTGGCGCTACTCCCCGATGCTGAGCGGACTTCCGCTTCGACAAAACAACTGGTGGAGCAATCCACCTGAGAGTCCGAAACTCATTCCAGGCATCGTCAGTGCAAGTCGTTAAGCTGGAAGATATCCGTCTTCGCTCCGTGACCCGTGAGTCCACCCGCTGCCAACCTCCCAGACGGTAAGGGCCCTATCACAACCACGCAAGCGGCTCAAACCCCAGGCCTCTCCCGTTCAAAACTCCTGTTCCCACGGTTCCGTCGGTGATTCGGAACATGGAAGGATAGCGGTCTTCCCAGCCGCGATTGGCTACCGGACAGTACTGGCGGGCATTGCCTTCGATGGCAGCCACGCCGGGAATGCGAGCGGCCAGTGAGGCCGAGTGGAGGAAAGAATAGCCGGGGCAGGTGAGGTCCTGCACGCACAGGAAAAGCTTGTATTTTTGCGCGGCTGCCGCCATGAGGAGCGCTTCTGAGTGACCCTTGCATGTCTTCAGAGCGACTCCCGAGTAGCCCATCTCACGACTCAGAAGCAGACTTTGAAAATCCACGAGAGACTCATCGATCACGACGGGCTTGATCTCGGCGGCACGGTGCATCCGGTTTTCGGGGTGGGCGCGCAGATCGCGATGGGTGGGTTGCTCGATGTACTGGAGACGATCGAACGCCTCGGGCGCGCGCTCTTTAATTCGCAACATAAATTCCAGCACATACTCAACGTTCTGGCACCGTACATTGAAGTCGGCCGAATAAAACCATCTCTCGCACGCCCGCTTGCGCTGCGTTTCGGCCGTCACAGCATGAATGGCCAGCACCCGTTCTACATCCCAGCGGAGATCATCTCCATTGAGCTTGATTTTGAGGTGCGTGAGACCGTTGAACATGATCCACTCAGGAAGCGTTTCCGGCAGTCCGTCGTTGAGCCGTTCCTTGAGATCCGCATCCGTGAGAGGATCCAGGGCGCCCACCAGGTGGTAGAGCGGCATCCGCGGTGTCGGTTCACGATGGGTGTATTGATCGAGGTACTCACCGCGAAATTCTGCAGAAAGGTAATGTGACAGATCTGCGTTGGCAAATTCTTTTCCCAGCACATTGTAAGAGTTCTGCTCCAGCACTCGGCCGTAGGCATCGTGGAGCGCGGCTTCAAACGGGCTGGCTGCGACGAGCTGGGCCAGTCGCGGCATCCGTTCGGAGAGGTGCAGGTGTTCCTCGACGGAGCGCGCGACGTAGTCGTAAGCAGATGACCATTCCTCCGTGATTTCGAGAGGATGGCCGATGCCCTTGTATTCGCCCAGCCAGGCCTGGAAATGGCTCCCGAAGAGAACCATCGCCTGGAGGGTTTTATCGGGAGGGAGCGTCTGACTTGGCCAGGCCCAGACATTGCCCACGGGCATGGAACCAAACCCTTGAGCCCGCCGTCCGCCACGGGTTTCCACCTCGATGACCACATTCCGCAGGGTCACGTCGGTCACCACCCGGCCACCGAATTTCATCGGGGTTCGGTAGGCGTATTCTTCGGTATTTGTATCCACGCGCACAATGCGGATGTCTGTGGTCTTGCTCATGGTGGTGATCTCCCATACGGCGCGCCGGGCTGGGGATTGGGGCATGTGCGCCACGCTGCCGGACGGCCAGCAGCATCTGATTGTGCCTCTGATTTTCCACGGGAGGAAAGCCCGCCGCAAGACGCGGTGACACGAGAAAGGGCTTGTGCAGGAACTGAAAAACGCACGGGACAGGCAGGCCCCTCGAGGAACTTGGGAGTCCGATTCGCCGCGTTTGTTGAAATTCATTCAAACCATGGTCAGGGTTTTGCGTAGATAATGGCGGGTTGGTTAGTCGTGTAAAAGAGAATTAATAGCTGGCCAATTTGACAAATAAAAACTGAATTATCGCTCCTAGTCGAAAGTGGCATTGTGATGTAAGTTTTTCAAGATGAGACGCAAGTTATTTCCGGGCAACAGCCGCAGGACTTAAACACCGGGAGGGATTCGCGTGGACGATCAGAGAGTTGTAACGCCTGCACCAGGCGCATCCTCAGGGTGTCTTTGTGCGGAAGTCACCGAAGAAGAAAAGCTTGCCCAGCTTGACGACATCCTCGCACAATACCGGGACGTGCCGGGGGGGCTTATCCCCGTACTGCAGATGGCTCAAGCGATTTTTGGATACCTCCCCGAACCGGTTCTAAAGCGTATTGCGCGGGCATTCGGCAAGCCCCTCAGCGAGGTAACCGGCGTGGTGACCTTCTATTCGTTTTTTAACACCGTGCCTCGCGGGCGGCATATGATCCGGGTGTGTTTGGGTACCGCGTGTTACGTTCGGGGAGGCAAGCAGGTGCTTGCAGCATTGCGGGAGGAACTGGGGATCGACGTGGGGGAAACGACTTCAGACCGGAGTTTCTCCCTGGACGTGGGCCGGTGCTTCGGTGCGTGTGGTCTTGCTCCCGTCATCATGATCGACAACGACGTTCACCAAAGGGTCAAGGTGTCCCGCCTGGGCGAACTCCTCCGAAAGTATCGCAACGGGGACAAATGATTATTTTCCGCCAACTTGGGAGATTCTGCAGCCTCAAAAGCCTGCACCGAAGTACAACCATCAAGCAAAAAGCTTCGGCTTTTGGATTCTTCCACAAACAATCCTTCCCGGAAATGTGCCGCATCACGAGGTAGTTTCACGACGGTTTTGGAGTCTCGGTTCGGGGAAAAACCACCAACGGGTCACATGCCTATGAACCGGCCACGGATCACAAGTGTTGAACAGCTCAGCCAGTGGCGTGATAAGCTTCGGACACAACGGACTTCCTGGCAACAGAACGGTGGCCGGGAAGTCCGCATCTGCACAGGCGCCGGTTGCATCGCCTCGGGATCACTCCGCACAAAAGAAGCGCTTGAGCAGAACCTTGTGGAGATGGGGATCCGCGAGCAGTGGCGGATCATCGGGACGGGGTGTATGGGGCCGTGCTTCGGCGGACCCGTGCTCATGGTCGAGGACATCGTATATGAGCACGTTTGTCCGGAGGACACCGCCCAGCTCGCACGGGAACATTTCCTTCAGGGAAAGATTGTGGAGCGACTCACGCACCGCCGTCCTGACGGCAGGCACGTGGCGCGGATCGAGGAGATCGATTTCTTCAAACGGCAAGTGAAAATCGTCCTTCGTAACTGCGGGGAGATCGATCCCACGCGGATCGAAGACTACATTGAGCGGGACGGTTACCAGGCACTGGCGAAAGTGCTCCAGGAGCGCGATCCCGACGGGGTGATCGAGACATTGCGCCAGTCCGGGCTTCGCGGTCGGGGAGGAGCTGGCTTTCCCACCTGGAGAAAATGGGATGCGGCCAGGCGACAAACAGATCCCATCAAGTTTGTTGTTTGCAATGCCGACGAGGGCGACCCCGGAGCCTTCATGGACCGCAGCCTTCTAGAAGGTGATCCCCATAGTGTCATCGAGGGAATGGCTATTGCTGCGGCGACGATTGGAGCGTCGCGGGGCTTTGTTTACGTGCGGGCGGAATATCCCCTGGCCGTGGAACGCCTCCACATTGCCATTGCTCAGGCCAGAGAAACAGGCCTGCTCGGAGAGAATATTCTCGGTTTGGGATTTGACTTCGACATTGAAATCCGCATGGGTTCGGGGGCTTTTGTGTGCGGAGAAGAGACCGCTCTTCTAACCTCAATCGAAGGCAATCGGGGAGAACCGCGTCCGCGACCGCCTTTTCCTGTGGAAAAAGGTCTGTGGGATCATCCCACCGTGCTGAACAACGTCGAAACACTGGCCAATATCCCGGTCATTGTTCTTCGCGGGGGTGAGTGGTATGCCCAGTGGGGCACGCCCAAAAGCCGCGGCACAAAAGTCTTCGCGCTGGCCGGTGGGATCAAGCATGCGGGGCTCGTGGAAGTCCCGATTGGGATGCCCCTCGGGGATTTGATCTACGACATTGGCGGCGGCACGGCCTCCGGCAAACCGTTCAAAGCAGCACAGATTGGGGGGCCTTCTGGCGGGTGTGTTCCCCGACAGCATCTGAATGTTCCTCTGGACTATGAGTCCCTGGCCGAGCTCGGCGCCATCATGGGGTCCGGTGGGCTGATCGTCATGGACGACGATAGTTGCATGGTCGATGTCGCCCGATATTTCCTGGAATTTGTTCAGGACGAATCCTGCGGCAAGTGCGTGCCGTGCCGCGTGGGTACCAAGCGGATGCTGGAGATCATGGAGCGGATCTGCAATGGCCAGGGACAAGAGGAGGATGTGGAACGCCTCATCGAGCTCGGCGAAATGGTCAAGGAGACCTCGCTATGCGGTTTAGGGCAGACGGCCTCCAACCCGGTCCTATCCACCATTCGCCACTTTGGTGCCGAATATGTTGAGCACATTCGTGACAAACACTGCCGGGCGGGTGTTTGCTCAGCGATGGTGGCGGCTCCCTGTGAAAGTGCGTGCCCTGCCAATGTGGATATTCCCGGCTTCGTCGCCCTCGTGGCAGAGCGGCGTTACGCCGAAGCGCTTCGTCTTCACCGCGAACGGAATCCCTTCGCCGCTGTCTGCTCGCGGGTATGTTTCCACACGTGCGAGGATAAGTGCCGCCGCGCCACACTGGATGCCCCAGTGCCCATCCGCGCGATCAAACGGTTTATGGTCGATCAGGAGGTGACGCTGCAAGTTCCGGAGATCCGGGAAAACCCCAAGAATGCCAAGAAAAAAATCGCCATCATCGGAGCGGGACCCGCGGGACTGACCTGCGCGTATTTTCTGGCCCGACTGGGCTACCGTCCGGAGGTCTTCGAAGCTGAGCAACGGCCAGGAGGTATGCTCGTCCAGGCGATCCCGGCCTATCGGTTGCCCAGGGAGGTGGTCGCCCGAGAGGTCCGCATGATCGAGCAGATGGGCGTGGAAATCATAACGGGGATGGCCCTGGGGCGAGATTTCACACTCAGCAGTTTGCACGCCCAGGGCTACGATGCTGTGTTTCTCGGCGTGGGCGCTCCTCAGGGGGCCAAACTCAATATTCCCGGGGAAAACGCTCAGGGTGTGGAGGACGCGCTCAGTTTCTTGCGGACATACAACATTCGCGGGTCGGTACCCGTGGGGCGTCGGGTGGTGATCGTGGGTGGAGGCAACTCGGCTATTGATGCGGCGCGCACCGCCGTTCGTTTGGGCGCCGAAAGCGTCGTGGTCGTTTATCGGCGGAATCGCGAAGCCATGCCGGCCTATGAGGAAGAGATTACGGAGGCCGAGGCCGAAGGCGTCCGCCTTCAGCTTCTCACAGCACCCGTTGAGGTGCTCACTGAAGGTGGCCGCGTGGTGGGCCTTAAGTGTGTTCCCGTTCAGTTGGGTGAGTTTGACCGCTCCGGACGACGTCGGCCCAAAGAAGCCGGTGAGGCCTTCTGTATTCCTGCGGATCAGATTCTTGTGGCCGTCGGGCAGACCCTGGACCTGGAAGCCCTCTGCGGTGATGTTGAACTTCGCAGGAACAGCCGGGGATTTATCGACGTGGACCCGGTCACCGGGCAAACATCGCAGCGGTGGATTTTTGCCGGCGGAGATGCCGTGACGGGACCGGCCTCGGTGGTGGAGGCAGTGGCCGCCGGAGAACGGGCGGCGGTGGGGATCGACATGTTTCTTACTGGCGAAAACCACGCCTTCTGGCGGGACCCCCATCCCGTGGAAACGTCGTTTGACCCTGAGGCTGAGCCAGACCCCACGCCCCGTGAGCCCCTCCGGCTTCTGCCGGTTGAGAGACGTCGCCACAACTTCGACGAAGTGGAACTTCCCTGGCCGGAACCGGTCGCTATCCGACAGGCGCGACGTTGTCTGCGGTGCGATTATGGCAAGCGCAACTCCCATCAGGTGGTGTTACACCAGTTAGGAGAGATTTGATTGAAACGTCTTCCGATAGGACAAGCCATGGATTCCAACGCGGTGACCGAAGCAGCCACTCAGAAATCCACAACCATGGTCAGAATTGCCATCAACGATTACGAGATGGAAGTCCCGGAAGGCACGACGATCCTCTGTGCCGCCAAGAAGGCCGGGATTCGGATTCCGACGCTCTGCTTCGTGGAAAGTCTCAAACCCATAGGAGCGTGCCGGGTCTGCGTCGTCGAGGTGGAAGGAGTTCGGAATCTGGTGGCTTCCTGCGCCACCCGGGTTTGGGAAGGAATGCGTATTTACACCAATACAACCCGGGTTCGTCGGGCACGGACCGCGGTGGTGGAGTTGCTGCTTTCGGAACACAACGGAGAGTGCCAGACGTGTGACCGCAACGGAAATTGTGAACTGCAATCCCTTGCGGCGGAGTTGGGGATTCGGGAGATCAGCTACCGAGGCGAACGGGCACGCAAGCGGCTGGACGTATCAACACCGGCTCTCGTGCGGGACAGCGGTAAATGCATCAAGTGCCGGCGGTGTGTGAGCGTGTGCAATGAAATTCAGAACGTGGGCGCGCTGTTTCCACAATTTCGCGGATTTCAGACTGTCATTGGACCGGCTTTGGGAAGGGATCTCGCCACAGTGGCCTGTGTGCAGTGCGGACAGTGTGCCGCGATTTGCCCGGTCGGCGCGATTTCCGAGCGCGACCACGTGGAGATGGTCTGGGCAGCCCTGGATAACCCCGATAACTTCGTCATCGTGCAGACAGCTCCCGCCATTCGGGCTGCTTTGGGGGAGTGCTTTGGATATCCGCCCGGCACACTCGTCACCGGTAAGATGGTGGCGGCGCTGCGCCGCCTGGGATTCGATGCGGTTTTTGACACGAATTTTGCCGCAGATCTTACCATTCTGGAGGAGGGGACCGAGTTTCTTACGCGGCTTCGTAAAAAGTTTGCGGAGGGCGGGGATGTCCGGCTCCCGATGTTCACGAGTTGTTCCCCGGGATGGATCCAGTACATGGAGTTTTTCCATCATGAACTTCTGGGGAATTTATCGACCTGCAAATCGCCGCAGCAGATGTTCGGTGCAATAGCCAAAACGTATTATGCAAACAAGCTGGGAAAGCGACCTGACGACATTTTTGTTGTTTCTGTAATGCCGTGTACGGCCAAGAAGTTTGAGGCAGCCCGCCCGGAAATGACGGCCAGCGGCACCCGCGACGTGGACGCCGTGTTGACCACCCGGGAACTTGCGAGAATGATCCGAGTGGCCGGTATCGATTTTGCATCCCTCCCGGAGGAAGAGATGGATGCCCCGTTAGGGCTCTCTAGCGGTGCGGGCGATATTTTTGGACATACAGGTGGAGTCATGGAAGCTGCCTTACGAACGGTGTACGAGTTGATTACCGGCCGGCAGCTTCCTGCCCCAGATCTCCACGTGCCCGGTCTTGCTGGACTCGAGGGCATCAAGGAGGCCGAGATTCCGCTCACCCAGCTCAAGCCAGAGTGGAGTTTCCTGGAAGGAATCACCCTCCGCGTTGCTGTGGCCCACGGTCTGGCCAATGCGGAACGATTAATTCGGGTGATCGAAAAAAGGGAAAAAGAATATCACTTTGTGGAGGTGATGGCGTGCCCGGGCGGCTGCATCGGCGGTGGCGGTCAACCCCGCTACACCGATAACCGTGTTCGCCTTGCCCGAATCGCCGCACTCAAGAAAGAGGATGAACACAAGGCTATTCGCAAGTCCCACCTGAACCCGCAGATTCAGCAACTCTATGCGGAATACCTGGGACAACCTCTAGGCGAAATGTCGCATCGCCTGCTGCATACCCGCTATGTCACTCGGGAACCGAACTGACCTTTGCCCAGCCGTTTCGCTTTCACGCGTTGCCTGTTGTGGACTGCCGAAAATCCCCCTGGGCGCGTGTCCAGGGGGCGCAGAGTGTCATGGCAGGCACGGTGAAATCTCACCACGGACCGCGGATATAGTAATATCCGAATTGGTCGGTATCCTGCGGCCAAGCGGGGGTGGGACGCAGAGGAACAGCACCGCCCATCGCGGGTCCCGGCCAGTTGCGAGTGTATTGGTGATCAATGGTCGTTACCCGCATGTTTCCCACTCCCCAGCCCCAGTGGGTTTGAAATTCTGCAGTTGGGGGAAC
The DNA here is from genome assembly GCF_039793925.1 of Thermogutta sp. Taxonomy (GTDB): domain Bacteria; phylum Planctomycetota; class Planctomycetia; order Pirellulales; family Thermoguttaceae; genus Thermogutta. The sequence goes on from NZ_JBAMME010000316.1 coordinate 54,556, forward strand.
AACCACGGCAACGGGCGCACCCCAAGCGCCGTTGTAGTAGTCCCCGTACCAGGGGGTGCACATGGCGCGACGGGCGGCCCGTTTTCCAAAGAATGTGTTCTCGCCGGCCAAAAGGTCGGTCGATGCAAGGCTCGCTGTGAGCGCAATCACCACACCGATCGTGACTGATAACTTTGCTTTCATGGTTGTTGTCCTCATCTACGCAAGCTGACGTTCCTTCTACGAGCATGCGGTAGAGATATCGCCGGGAGCCGGTACCTTGATCTCGTCGGTTTTCTGCTTGTGTTGCTCAGCACTCGACGGCGCAAGGTTGCCAGGCCAAGAGGTTTACCACCAGCAAACACTCACCCGCGTCCAACCTCCTTGGGGGTTCTTCCTGACAATTACCTTTCGATGGGGATACAGGAACTCGTGGGGATAAAGGGGCTGGTAGGTAACCCAGGTATGGCCAACGTACGGGGGCGTCGGGACTGGTGCCACGTATAGAGGCGCAGAAATCGCCCCCGGTGCGGCCGGCGCCCAGTAACTGGGGAACAGATCTCCCGCCCTGTGATTCCGCGCGTCAGAACGGGCCGGTTCGTGAGCGAGGGCGGTCCCCCACGCCATCACCATCCCGGTGGTCAGACCGATCGCGAGGCATATCGCCCAACGTAAACCCATCCGTTGATTTCTCGATCCGCTCATCATCCTATCCTTTCTGCGTGTGGTCCGTCCGTGTCATTGTGAAACAAGTGGCAACCTGCCTGGCGATACCATCTGCGGACTGGTTCTCCTTTATAGAGGATTCGGCCACTCTGGACAAAAACAGTGAGACTTTATAAAAGGAGTTCGAGGGGGCTGAGGATTTGTCGCGGCTGTGAAACACCTCTCCTGTGGGCATAGCTCGTTACGATCGCTATAATGCGAATTTCTTTCCTGTTTTTGTTTTCAACACGGACGTGTGATCGCGATGGGAGTTTCTACCGCAAAACTAGAACAGCAGAGTCTTCAGACTATTGAAAAATCGCGTCAGGCAGGTCGTGCCGAGACTCCGTCCACGGCAGGTGGAAATGGGCAACCGCGCCCTCGGGTGAGTGCTGAGGCCCTCGCGGCCAAACAGCGCGAGATCTCGGTCAGCGAATTCTTCGCCAAAAACCGCCACCTGCTGGGGTTTGATAATCCCCGGAAGGCGCTGTTGACGGCCGTCAAAGAGGCCGTGGACAACGCCCTGGATGCGTGCGAAGAGGCAGGGGTTCTGCCGGAGGTGTGGGTCCGCATCGATCCCACCGGAGAGAGCCGCTACCGCGTTATCGTGCAAGACAACGGGCCGGGCATCGTCAAAAAGCAAATACCCCTCATTTTCGGAAAACTGCTTTACGGTTCGAAATTCCACCGGCTTCGGCAAAGTCGCGGACAGCAGGGAATTGGCATCAGTGCGGCCGGTATGTACGGCCTTTTGACCACCGGAAAACCGGTGAGCATTGTTTCCAAAACCGGTCCCAAGAAGCCTGCCCATTTTTATCAAATTCAAATTGACACGAAAAACAACCGACCGGAAATCGTCAACGGCAAAGGGGATGGCGTCGATATCCCGGCGAATGAGAATATTGGTGAGTTTCTCCAGCCCTTCGGCTTGCCCTGGAATGATGTGGAACACGGGACGCTGGTGGCCATCGAACTTGAAGCGAAATACCAGCGGGGACGGGGAAGCGTTGATGAATACCTGTTCCAGACGGCCATCGCCAATCCCCACGTGACACTCCACTATCAGGATCCGGAGGGAAAAACCCGGGACTTTCCACGGGTTGCGGAGCAGTTGCCGCCCGAGCCCAAGGAAATTAAACCTCATCCTTACGGTGTGGAATTGGGCTGGCTGGTAACGATGCTCAAGGATACGAAGGCGAACACGCTGAGCGGCTTTTTGACGGATTCCTTTTCGCGGGTCAGCCCTGCGGTGGCGCAAAAGATTTTGGAAACGGCAGGCTTGAGTAGCCGTGCCAATCCGCGGCGAGTCAGTCGTCACGAGGCGGAGACGCTATTCCAGGCCCTGCAAACGACAAAGATCCAATCACCGGCCACGGATTGTCTTTCACCCATCGGGGAAGAACTCATCCTGCGGGGACTGCGACAACTGGTTCCCGGTGAGTTTTACACAGCCGTCACGCGTCCCCCGGCAGTGTATCGCGGGAACCCATTCCAGGTGGAAGTCGGCCTGGCCTACGGTGGAGCTCCCGCCACTTACCGGGTCTCGTTGGAGACTCTGGAGGAACTGCTCGCCGAAACCGACGCGCGAACACTCCGGCAGTTCTTGACCACGACGTTCGATGGCATCAGTGCCGAGGGTGCGGACAAAATTCTTCAGCAGGCACGCTTGAAAGCGCGCATGTCTCCTGCCAAGCTCAAGGCCAGGGAGCGTCAGCAACTCTGTGAGGCGCTGCAAAGCGTCAACCTCACAGAAGGGCAGACCATGACCGTGCTCCGCTATGCCAACCGCGTGCCGCTTCTCTTCCAGGCCGGAGCCTGCGCAATCACGCAGACAGTAATGAGCACGAATTGGCGACCCTACGGGTTGAGCCAGTCGCGCAACTCCCTGCCAAGCGGTCCGGTGACGCTCCTTGTGCACTTTGCCAGCGTGTGGGTTCCGTTCACCAGCGAATCGAAGGAGGCCATCGCGGCCTATCCGGAAATTCAGAAAGAGTTGCGGCTGGCATTTCAAGCCGTCGGTAGGCGTCTGGGAATGTACCTGAGACGGCGTCTGCGCGTCCGCCAGCAGGGCGAACGACGGAATATCTTTCTCCGCTATCTCAAAGAGGTGGCAAACGCCGTCTCGATAATGCGAGGCGTGGACCGGGACGAAGTATATCGGGACCTCATGGAGGTGGCCAAACGCGTGACGGCCGAGGCCGACATCAAGCTGGATGAGCATGGGCGTCCCGTCCGTGACGATCTGACGCCAGAGGAGTTTGACGGTGCGGTCATTATCGTGAATCCGGAGAACGAAGGAGAAGTGGTGACCGCTGCGAAGAAGGAATCCCCGGTCCAGTTGCAAATGTTCTAACTGCGCCTGAGGATGGCCCTCTTATCGTGCCTTGGACGGGAAGAGTTTAGGACCAGCGCGTTGGTGCACCGTGTCCCACAAAGCGGACGGGTCCACCACGGCCAAGTGATTCACGACGACTCGCTCGGACTTTCATCGAAGGCAGGCGCCGGCTGGGACGCAATGGCCTCCGTGAGCGGATAGCAGTAATGCTTGGCGTACACGTGAGCCTCGGCCTCACCCAGGTCCCACCCCAGCACCCAGTGCAGATAGGCGATCACCACCGTGGGGGAACGATTCATCCCGGCGGTGCAATGGACAAAGACTTTGTGGCCGCTCTGGAGCAACCGTCGTAACACTTCCACAACCTCCGGTAGCCGGGCCCGGAGGTGGTCGTAATCGAAGTCGCGGATTGGTTCCCGTAGCTCCTTAATCCCTGCCCGGCGATACGCCATCTCAATAGCCGACCGTTGAATATCACGAGAGGCGATATCCTCGTCAGTCTGGAGGTTCAGCACGGCCGTGACCCCTGCCCGCTTCAGGGATTCCACGTCGTTGTAATCAACCGGAGACGAACCCACAAACAGATTGTCCAGAATTTGATCGATCACCATAGGTTTTAATGCGCCAGGCCAAAAAAGGAGGGTTTTGAAGGCTTCCCAAACGGCTCACCATAAGGGGTTACGAGCGAGCACCCTTTGCTCTCAGGTATTCCATAGAGAGAGTTCCCCTCACCCCATAATAGATAATGGGTGGAAAATGGTCCACTGTGGCGGCTGTGGGCGCGCCCACCATCTTTCCATGTTGCTTGGGGCCTCTGGGATGGCCTTCCGGACGCACGTGTGTTGATTCAACGGACGTTGAGTTATTTTGAGTTTCATCCTTGGCGGACGAACACTCTTGATTATCGGGGCAAAGAATTGGCGATGAGAACGAGTGCGGTAACCCGAGGCCCAAAAATATCAATGGGCAGGTGAAGGGGGCGGAGAACTTCTGATGTAAAAACCAGTGAGGCCGTTTCGGAACCGCCCGCTGACTAGGTGAGAGTCTCTGACCCGCCGAGGATCTTTTCGCTTTCCAAACGGCCCTGCCATACGGGGGTGAACAACTACTCTCGTCTCCAAAGAAAAGGAGAGGGCCTAAAATTTACCCTTTTCTGCATCTTTCAAACTTGCGAAAAGGCGGTAACAGTGAAGCCCAAGCGGGTACTCTATGGTGCCCATAGGGCAACCAATCTTGCAACCGCGGAAGTTATATACTCTCTATGAAGTAATAGTCATTCCGTGTCCAGCGACCTGCGCACGAGCACCACCAGCGTACAATCGTCCCCCGTACTTGACCGGGGCCGAAATACATCATGCAAGTTCTCGTAAATAGCCTTTTCTACCACATCCTTTGGCAAGGTTCGAGTCCAGTCGAAGAGCTTTGTGAAAACCGGAGCTACTTTGCCATTCTTCTCGTTAATCAGCAAATTCTCTATACCATCGGTGAAGAGGGCAAATGCACGTGGGAGAGGCTCTGTAGTGCCAGGTTGATGACGGAGTAAATGTACATGCTGAACGGAGTCGTCATCGGTAACGAAAAAAGTTTGATTCACGAACTCACCTTTTTGAGGCGCAGAAAGGATAGTTAATTCGTCATCCACTTGGGCCACCACTCCCCCGTCTCCGATGTGAAACATTATCCACTGACCAGCGGAATCTACGGCTAACGCGATGAGGGTGCACGCAAACTCGCGTAAATTCTCCCGTGCCTTTCGTGCTCGTCGGAGTAGAATACGGCGCAGCCTACCAACGAAACGCAGGCGTGCCTCAAGGGCATCCGCTGCCATCAACTCCTTGAATTCCTCAACAAGTGTTCTACTAGCCCACTTGACACTTAGTAGCGCACCCAGGTGACCAAACCGGGCCCCGCCCGCCCCGTCGGAGAGTGCTATGGCGAACACCTCGGGTGCTTCGGATGGCCGAACTTCAACTGCCCAGACATCCTCACACAATTTTCCTGTCTGCTCGTGAACAACCCCTGGCACGCTTGCTCCAGCGTACAGCCAAACATGGGACCGGCTCGCCGAACTCATAGTTCTGCCCAGCCCTTAATACCGTCAAGGTCCAGCGTAATCTTTTCACCCGGGCGAGATTGGGAAACGCGAACAACGGATTTAGACAGCCAGGCGAAAAACTCTCGAAAATTCAGTCCGCGAAGACGCAACGGGCGTCGCTTCTCAGAAAACATGGCGAGCACTGCCATGTCGGCATTTGGGCCAATGCCGATCGGAAAAACGACGAGGCGTCCTTCTCTTTCCAATTTGCGAACTTCTTCAGCCGCCTTGGGATGCTCCTCAGTCGTGGGTTGCCCGTCGGTCATCAAGACGAGCCATGGCTGGAAATAGTCAACCCCGGCTTGCTGATACTGGTGTTTCCTGTTCTGAAGAAGCATCAATGCCAGTAGCACACCACCACCAAGATCTGTCTGTCCAGACGCAGAGAGGATAGGTGGTTCTATTATTCGGTCTAAAGATTGAAAATCCAATTGAAGGACTGCCGAGTCAGAGAACGTCACAATGGCGACCTCAGCACTGAATCGAGCTATTGGGTCTTCTCGAAGACTGTCCAGAAAAAGCCGCACTCCCCGGTTGAGCTCCTCAATTGGCTCACCTGCCATGGATCCTGACACGTCCAAGCAAAGTGCAATGGGTACACGATGCGTTGGGTTTTCCAGTAAATCCTGAATCTGCACCACTAAGTCTCTGCTCATCTTTTTCCTCCCTTCATGGAATGGCAAATCCAAACTGCCACATTGTGCGGAGAAGAGCGTTAATTCCCAACCCGGCCATTATCGCACCACTGATCTAACTTGTCGCGCATACCTGTGCACTTGGTCAAATCCCCCTGGGATATGGGTCAGGACGTCAAGCTCATTAAAATGACTACCGACTTCACAGGCCTGCCGGAAACATCCTCTAAATCATTAGATTGGCAATCTGCTAGTTATCCTGGTCAATGGAACGCCCAATCACAGCACCGATGATCCCGCCCACTAACATCCCGACGGGCCCTCCAAAGCTTCCCACTATGGCTCCAACGATTCCCCCGCCAATCGTGTAGCCCCACCCCCCTTGTTTTTGTTTCTGAACAGATGGGCTAGTTCGTGGATGCCGAATTTTCTTTGGAACCTGCGATGCCGTAGGAAACTGCGATGGCGTACGCGGCCTTGACGCTATAGTTTGTGCAGGTTGTTTCTTCGTGCTGGGAGAATGCCCCAGCACAGCAGAGAGCATGAACTCGCGTTGAAGAATCAAATCTGTTTTGCCATCCGGCGGAAGCGGCTTGGGAACAATTGTGCCATTCTTTTCCGTGTAATAGTAGTTCTGGGGCAGAATATCGAGATCGAACCGCTTTAGCTGAGGACGCGGCCCTTTAAAGACGTTTTGCGGATTGTCCAGTATCTTCTTGTACTGCTCAAATAATCTTATCCATTCGTCAACCGTGACTCTTGGACAATTACGATAGTCCTTATGGAAAGAACGATAGAATGCCTCTTTCAACTTCGGACTTAGATGCGACCAACAGAATCGCCACGGACCCATGGCGATGTTTTCGGCCCTTCTTGTTTTAAAAGGATAAGGGAAATGCATTTTTCGGATATTATCTGCCCCATCCGTGCCACCTTGGTGACTGTATGGAGATTTACCCGGGACCATAATCATAAAAAGAAGCGTCGCCACGGCAAACAATTCATGCTCGAGCGTACGCAGAAATTGGCGAAAATCTTTGCCTTGAATCTCCGGAGCCACGAAATTGATTGAGCCTACCGGACACGGAAATCCCTCAACCTGATAGCTGTCGCAGTCCACGAAATACACTGTGTCTGGATCAACCACTAAGATGTTAAATGGATTAATGTCTCCTAGCAAAACGTTAATTGTATGGATATTCTTGATCTTTTTTAGTATGGTAAGAGCCAGTCGAACAGATTCCCGGCGAGTCCAACTAGGATGTTTCTGTAGCCATGCCTTCGGAATAAAAAGTCCTCGGGCAAGGGGCTCACCTCGGGCCTCCGGCATCAAGAATCCCCGAAAGACTCCGCCGGCATCGTAGACCGGCTCTGTCGGCCAACAAATGGTTGAGTCGGGTATTCGCCGCGTCGTCATTAACTCAACCTTATTCTTCTTTCCCACAGTCAGCTTTTGCTCGTGGTAGATCTTGCACACCAACCCGGTTTGATTTGTCTGAAAAACTGTTCCCTCACCGCCGGAAGCCAGTTCGGCGGCTAATTGAACCCTTGTGCCGTCTCGAGTCTGGACAAAGTCACCTGGCGAAAGGCGAATTTTGCAAACGAGCGGGGTTTCTAAGTCCGGGGCAAGGTCCTTTGGGAGTGCGAAGGGGGCAACACACCACCCATCCCCTGGGTCACGGCTTTGAAATGCGAAGGCATCTTGTGTGTCTCTCCAAATCTTAGGCGAAGTGGCACCCCGTGGGAAAAAGGCGACCAATAACGATGAGTTAGTTCGAAAACATGGAGATCGTTTTTTCCCATAAAGCCAATTTGCGAGCGCTCGATCATTCGTTAGGATAAGCAGATTAACACGACCTATGTGCTGCTCCACAACACGGGATAGGACCTGGTCCACCGTACAATGGGAGTCGCTGGGCTCTCCGCGAATGTCAATTAGCGATTGATTCCGATTCAGTAGCTCGAGGGTGTCGTTGATTCGGCTCACAAGCTCGCGTCTTTTCTGTCGCAAAATGATTAGCTCTTCTAATACCCTCTTCGGCACCAGAATAGGATTTGAAGATAAGATCTCCCGATATTGATCGATAAAGGATGCAAAGCCCTTTTGGAGTAGGAAGCTTGTATCGGCCAGAATCTTATGTGTTCGCAGCACACGTTTTAAGTCTTCCGGCTTTGTGTCATACATCACGCTAGCCCCTTGACGAATCGCCAAAAATGCGCTTTCAAGCCAGACGGACTCCCCAGTGATTTTGTTTTCGTATGGTAGAGAAGTCAACGGGGCAGAAAGGGTTTCCCTTTGGTGTGAATTGAAATGCGGGGATTACGGGTATGTCCGTCCGAGGGTTTTCGGGGGGACGCGTTTGTTACGCCCGGTCTGCGGTGACTGTCTAGCACAGCCACCTGATTATTTGCTTCTGCTGAACGGGTCCAGGTTTCCAATTCTTTGCCTGTCAGTTCAGCCACAATATTTGGCCACCCGGAGGAGTAGTCAGCGTGTGCAACAGTTTTGAAGTGTGGCCAATCAGATCACACGTTTTCGGGGATGATGTACGGCGGGCGGTACTCGCGTTTGATGAGCGAGTGGGCTTCGGCAGGTTCCACCGGAAGCTCTTTGTGAGGATCAAGGACGATCTTCACACCACCCAATCGAAGGCTGATATTCGCGTAGTGAATGAGAAGACCGCTGCGGTATCCTTCTTCCACGTCTGCATTGGGCAGTTTGCGCGACTTGATGCATTCAATGAAGTTGGCCTTGTGTTCTGGATCTGGGAATCGCCCATAACGCTGGGCCGTCACAACCGGTTGACGTGACTTCGGCCGTTCGAAGACCTGCCAACCGCCTCCGTGACGACCGACATACATGACACCCTCCGAACCGTAGATTTCGATGCGGGTGGCGCACTGCGGCCAGTAGGGAAACATGTCGCTGTTGCGGATTTCAGGATCAATTTTCAACATGTAGGGAGTGTAGAGGGTGAGTTCAAAGGTCACCAGGAGCCCGTCGTACTCATACACGGCGATCTGCGTATCCGGTGTCTCCGCAGCCCCCTCGCTATCGAACCTTCCGCCCACGGAGTACACCGTCTTCGGACAGCCAACGCCTAACAACCATCGGGCGAGGTCGATCTGATGGCTGGCATCGTTAGCAATATCGCCGCCAGAGTACCTCCAGAAATGATGCCAGTTGTACTGATAGTTGAAGTTGTATCGGGCTTCGGGGGCGGGGCCATTCCAGATGTCCCAATTGAGACCAGGCGGTGGATCAGTGTCAGGCTTCGGCGGGAAATTCCCCCAGAATTTTTGATTGTAAATCCGGCACAGGTGAATGCGTCCCAACTTTCCTGAACTGATGTACTCCTTTGCGTCAAAATTGTAGGGGGCGCTCCGATTCTGGGTGCCGATCTGGACCACACGCTGATATTTTCGAGCCGCCTCGACCATCTTGCGGGCTTCCCAGATGCTGTGGGACACCGGCTTTTCGACATAGACGTCCTTACCTGCCTGACACGCCCAAACTGTGCTCAACGCGTGCCAGTGATCCGGTGTGGCCGACACAACGGCATCCACACTCTTATCGTCCAGGGTCTTGCGGAGATCATCGACGATCTTGGGAGCCGTTCCCTGCGCCTGGGCCACTGTTTTGGCCAGGGCTTCGGCACGGGGTAAAAAGGGGTCACAGACATAGGCGATCCGGCAATCGCCCCGTTCCAGAAAGCCGCCGGCCAAAGCACTCCCACGACCTCCACAACCCACGATGGCGAGTACCACCCGTTCGTTGGCCGGAGTTTCGGCTACGGAGGTTGCTCGGGGAAGCAGTGTCCATCCTCCACTGGCGGTTGCTGCGGCACCATGGCGGAGAAATTCCCGGCGAGTGGTGCGTGAACTCACCTGATTTTTGCCAGTTTGTTCGGACGGCATAGCTCACCTCCCAATTGACTGAAAACGGCACACGCACAGATTTGCTTTTGCTTTGCGAAGATTTAAATTAATCCGAAAGCTTGATCTATTTTTTGCCGAGGGCACGCTGTTTTTGAAAGAAGCGACGAATGATCTCGCTACATTTATCCGCGAGAACGCCCGGAATGACCGTGCAGCGGTGGTTGAGCCGGGAATCCTCCAGGAGTTGATAGAGCGAGCGCACGGCACCGGCCTTGGGATCGTCTGCACCATAGACGACAGTAGGAATTCTGGCTTGCAGAATGGCGCCGGCACACATGGGACACGGCTCTATCGTGACATAGAGAGTGCATCCTTCCAGCCGCCAGGATCGCAGCGCCTCCGCGGCCTGGGTGATGGCTATCATCTCGGCATGAGCTGTGGGATCCCGCAGCCGTTCCCTTTGGTTGTGGGCTGAAGCAATGACCCGGTTTTCATGAACGATCACCGCGCCGATGGGCACCTCGTCCTCTTCGAACGCCTGCTCGGCCTCGCGAAGAGCCAGCTCCATAAAGCGTTCGTGCGGGTTTATGTCCATAGGCGATCGCAATTCGAAGGGCAATCCCACTGGGAAACGTCCTGGTTGTTGGGGAGAAATCATCACAGGAAGACGCAAGTCGGTTTGTCAAACAGGAAGTCTAACGATCGATGATGCCCGCAGAGTTGCCTTGGTCCGTCGGGAATTATAAAGCAACATGGGGAGGGGTTCCACCGACCGGCGAACATCTTGTGCCTATTTTCGCCTCCAATGAACGATGGATGGGGAGGGTTGTGGAATGAATGGACGTTCCCATCTAAAATGGGGGAACGCCAGGGGCCAATTGGCAAGCAAAATCGGCGATGAGAATGCGAGGGACGGGAGAGCCCAGCACCTCATCAGGTTGGATGTCCGAAGATTGATCTTTTCAATTTGAGGGACGTTATGCGGTTCGCTATTTGCAATGAAACTTTTCAAGATCGGTCACTGGAAGATGGGTTTGCCCTCGCTGCTGACTGCGGTTATGAGGGCATCGAGATCGCGCCGTTTACGCTTGCTGAGCGGGTGACTGATCTGTCGTCGCAGCGGCGAACGGAAATCCGGCAGGCCATCGAAAAGGCGGGGCTCAAAACTGTGGGGCTCCACTGGCTGCTGGCCAAGACGGAAGGTTTTCATCTCACCTCTCCCGACGAAACAGTTCGCCAGCGAACCGCCGAATACCTCTGTGAACTTGCGCGATGCTGTGCCGATCTCGGCGGCACCATCCTGGTTTTTGGTTCGCCCCAGCAACGAAATGTTCTTGCCCACGTCACCCGGGCTAAAGCCGAAGACTACGCTGTGGAGGTCTTCGAAAAGCTGATTCCGGAATTGGAACGCACCAATACCATCCTCGCTCTGGAACCGTTGGGTATCCAGGAAACCAATTTCGTGAACACGGCGGAGGAGGCCGTCGCGATCATCAACAAATTAAAGTCGCCACACGTGCAATTGCACCTGGACTGCAAAGCGATGTGCAGCGAAGCGACGCCTATTCCCACTCTCTTGCGAATGTTCCGCGAGTATCTGGTCCACTTTCATGCGAACGATCCGAATCGCCTGGGTCCAGGCTTTGGTGAGCTCGATTTCGTGCCGATCTTTGAAGCTCTCCTTGATATCAGCTATCGGGGCTGGGTTTCGGTGGAAGTTTTTGATTACACACCTGGCCCGGAACGCATTGCTCGGGAAAGTCTCCAGTACATGCTCCGTTGTTTGGAGCAGGCGCAGCGGGTCCGTGCCGGGCAAGCATGACGGTTCGACGTAGTAATCGCCACTGGGGAAACGGCACCATCCTTCCGGTCACATTGGACGTTTGTCAAACCGGCACAGCCACGCGATCGATAATCGCCCGCTAAAGGATGTCACGTGGGCTACTGTGCCCCGTCAGGCTATTCGGCGGGTTTTTCACCGGGGCCAAGCAGACGCCCGGTCCGCTTGTCCCAGAGGATGGTGCGAGTGTTCATCCGGTGCTTACCGTGGCAGTCGGTGCACACGAGTTTATCTGGATTGGTGATCTCGCGGCAGCGCTTCAGATAGGTGGCCACCACTAGCTTGGCGGGCACGTTATGCGTGGGATGGCATTCCCGACAGGCGCGATCAATTTCCGATCGCGGGAACATGCGGTCCGGTGGGGTCGTGTTGTTTTCGTCGCTGCGGTGATCAAAACTTTCGCCGTGACACTTAACACACCCCACGCCAGCCCTGGCATGCCGCCGGCTCAGCGGTTCTTCCTCAAAATTGGCATGACAGACGAGGCAGGGCGAGTTGTCCGCCGCGGCAGGTTTGTTCTCGCTCGCAGCACGGTCCGAAGACGGTGTCGATCCACCTTCGGGAAGAAACACCATTCCGGAAAGGATTGGTGTACTCCATGCCAGGATCGCTCCCACCACGAGCGCCAGACTCGTCCCGTACGGCAGCTTAGGAAAGAACGGCTCCACTTTGCTCATGCCTCGGACCATGCAGTCACCTCCTCGGAGCAATTTCACACGATGTCAGCGTGTGACTATTGAAGCGGCTGCGGCTCAAAATCGTCCGGATTGACCCATCCGGCACGGAGTTTCTCCCCTTTCATAAAGCGTTCATAGAAATTGCGCGTTCGAGGGTCAACATAGGGGTACTGCTCGAACAGGGAGCCCTGTCCAAACATGCGGGGATCACCCTCTTCGCGGAGACGTTTTTCCATTTTCTCGGCCAGCCGGCGGGCGACCTCGGGAAAGTCCGCAATCCGGTTTGCGCTACAATCGGGATCTTCTTTAATGTTGTAGAGTTCCTCGCGGGGCCTTTTTCCAAAGCAGGCCTGCCACCACGAAACATTCCGACCTGCCCGCCGGGCGTGGAGGATTTCGGTCTTGGTTGGGCTGCCATCACAGTTGAGATAGCCGGTTTCCGGATTACCCGCGGGCCAGCGATCCGGTTCGAAGTTCCGCAGATACAGCCAGTCGCCATCCAGGATACCGCGAATCGGGTAGCCACCATCATGGGGACGTCCGACGTCGTGACGTTCCTTCCCCAGCAATACGAATGTCCTTTGGGGATCGACCTGACCGGACTGTTCACTGGTCAAGATGTTGACGAAACTCTTCCCGGTGATGGGAGCCATTCCCGACTGCGATGGTTCCACGCCCGCCAGTTCCAGGAACGTTGGTGCAAAATCAGCGAAACTGATGATGTCATCAACGACCCGACCGGGGCGAACAATGCCCTTTTTCCACATGATGGCCAGTGGCATATGGTTGGAAAGTTCGTAGCATTGGCCTTTGATACGGGGAAAAGGCATGCCGTTATCGGAGGTCACAATGACCACGGTGTTCTCGAGTTGGCCATTTTCCTCGAGAATTCGCAGCATCATTTGAAGATGTTTGTCGAAGTATTCCACCTCATAAGCATAGTCGAGCAAGTCGGTGCGGACCGTGTCGCTATCCGGCCAGTAGGAGGGAATCCAGTCCACATCGGTCAGCGGTTTGTTGGCCAATCGCGGGCCGCTCCCAAATTCATAGGCCCGGTGCGGTTCTGTGGATCCGTACCAGAAGAACCAGGGGCGGTCTTTAGGACAGGCGGAAAGGAAGTCGGCGAAATTCGCCGCATAATCATTCCGCGAGATGGCAGAAGTGGGCGGTTTGGTCGTATGGCGATCAAAGGACTGACCTGTCAGCAGCCGCGGCTGGCCATTGGCGTCCTTTGCCTGGCCGGGGCCCCATCCCTTGCCCGTTTTGCCCACAAAATACCCGTGCTCTTTAAGAACCTCGGTGAAAACCTTGAATTCCAAAGGAAACTCGCAATTGTGATTGCACGCCTCTTTAAGCTGCCATGAGTTTCGCCCTGTCAAAATGATGGACCGGCTGGGCGCACACTTGGCATTCGGGGTGTAAGCCCGGGTGAAGAGAATTCCTTCTTTTGCCACGCGATCAAAACCGGGCGTGTTCACCCAGCGGCAACCGTAAATACTCGCGTGGGGATAGGACCAGTCGTCGGCAATACAGAAAAGAATGTTCGGCCGCGGGTGTGGTACCTCTCCGGCAGTTGTAGCGGGGATGGCTAATCCGAAAGCAATCGCCAACCATCCGACACTCCGGTATGAACACCTGCGAACGCTCATGAGTGATCCTCCCCAGTAACCCGGAGCCTGATTGTGATTGACGGTGTGCGCAAGCAAGCCCGAAAAGCCGCACTTGCATGATAGTGTGCCGATCAAACTCTGACTACCCAGTGTTCCCCTCTTTTACTGGGGTGGGCTTTTTGCCCGCTTTTTGGAGAAGACGTTGCTGGATGGTCGTGAAAAATGGTTGGTGGGGGTCGAGCTTGATAGCCTGCTCGATGGCCCCAATGGCCTCGTCAATACGGCCAACGGCCTCCAGGGCTTCTGCCAGAAGCTGAAAATTGACGGCAACAGGCTGGAGCTTCACAACCTTTTCCGCCAGCGGTACGGCTTGCTCGGTTTTTCGCTGGGCATCTATGTACAGTCTGGCCAGCATTGCCAGTGGGAGGGGATTTTCCGGAAAACGATGGACCGCCTCTTGAAGGATCGCTTCCGTTTTATCGAAGTCGCGCCGACCACCGTAGCAAGTTGCCAGACCGACGTAAATCTGCAGGTTATCTGGTTCCGCACGAAGCCACTCTTCGAGCGCTTTTTCCATCTGCGAATAACGCTTCTGCTCTTGGTAAAAGGCGACCAGCGCTCGGTGAGCCTCGTGACAGTTGGGATCGAGGGCGATGGCCCGACGCAGATAAATCTCCGTGCGAATGAAATCGCGATACACGTAATACATTTTGGCCGCTTTGGTTTCGAGCAAGGCCACATCCGTCAGCAGTTTTTCGATGTCTGGAGGAGTCAAGTTAGCTCGGGTTGATTGTTTGATCGGCTGTTTTGAGACTATCGCGTTTTCTGCCTGTTCGAGATACCTCTGCGCCTGGTCGGAATTCCCTTGCGCGGCGGCCAAATCGGCGCGGAGTTGGGCCAGTTCTGGGTCAACAAGATGACTGGGGATGGCTTCCAGTAACTTTTCCGCCTCGGCGTACTGCCCCAATCGTAAAAGGATCTTTACCCGAAGTTTCTGAACTTTAAGCGAGGGATTCGGGTTGAGGGAAGCATACTCCTCGAGGACGGCGACCGCCTCTTCGTCTTTTCCCTGGGCGCTCAACGCGTCGACCAGGTGAAGATATCCGAACTCTTGTTTGGGTGCCAGTTCCACAGCTGATCGTGCCAGGCGGACAATCTCGTCATAATCCTTGCGTTTAGTCGCTAGTTGGATGAGGGCCTCGTAAGCATCGAGAAAGCGGTTGTCCATGGCAAGGACTTTCCGCCAGGTTTGTTCTGCCTCACTGTCCTGGTTTGTCAGCATTTGCCAAGCGGCCAGGATGGCCTGCGCCAGGGGGCTTTCCGGATAGCGCTGCACTGCCGAGGTGGCCACCATTTCGGCCTCCTCGAGAAGGGCTTCCCGACTTTTCGCCACGGAGGCGGGAAACTCATCCTCGGTGGGTGGAGCAATTCTTCCGTGAGATTCCGATGGTGATGCTGCGGCGGCCAGCATGGTCTCCCGTGGCGAGAGGACTCCCTCTCCAAGTGGCATTGGCGGAGCAGAGCTTGGCTGCTTCGTCATATTCCGGACCTGTGCCGTTTGTCCGGGTAAAGCGGACGGTTTGGGAAGTGTTTCTTCGCTGCCTGTGCTCCTGTGCGAGGTGGAGCCCACCGACAGCCACCCGGGCAGCATCCCGAGTGCAAAAAGAAGAAGGAGAAAGGCCACCGGATATCGCATTGTGGATGAGGAATCGGAACGCGCGGCTGTCATGGTGCGCCCAGGTCTCAACGAGGTCAGCGACGTCGGCTATCGCTTTGATTGCCAAGGTAAACGAGGCCCGTACGGAGCCCGATTTTCCTCCATCGATTTTAATCGAAAGTGCGAACCGGAACAGCTTTTCCTCCTTGTTCCGCCGAGACGTAGGCGCTGTAAATGGTAGAAATAGCGTCGGCGGCCAGTCGGCTATCGCTTTCCAGAGGTTCGCCGTAGGCAATGGTCCGATAAAAGGCTTCGATCTCCTGCGGGTAACCGGTCATCCAGTCTTCGTCCGGAGAAGTGAACGCCCACCCCTGTTTCGTACCGATCTTTTCCACGACATAGATATCCTTGAAATACTCTTCGCGTGGATTGTACGTCAACATTGCAGTGTTGGGGTTGATATTGCAGATGGTGCGATGGTTGTTGGCACAGACCTCCAGCCAGTTATGAACCCCACCCAGCACGATATCGGAGGCGAACACGGTGGCGATCATTCCGTCATCGAACTCAACGTGGATCATTGAAAAATCGTCGATGTCGTAGTAATCGCACCGAATGTGGCCCATGTCCACAAAGGTGGGCAGTCGAGTGATGGCGTGCGTCCGTGCGGAGACTGTTTTTGGTCGGATTGGCCGCCCCAACCGCGTGCGGCCTTCCACACGTTTTAAGTAAAGCGCGGCTGTTAGGGGATGGCATCCCTTGCCAATGAGGACACCGCCACCGCAGAATTTCCAAAAGGCATATTCTTCGGAGTGGGAACCGCTGTGCGCTTCCTCCCCGTGAATCCAAAGAATCTGCCCCTTGGTTTTTTCCAGGATTTCCCGTTCCTTTTGAATTGAGGGGGCGTACACCCAATTTTCCGCATACAGCAGCCGTCCTCGGCTGGCGGCTTCGGCTTCCAGAATTCGCTCCACACTGGCCAGTGCCGCATCAAGTGCCACCTGTTTGGGGAATCGATCTCCATGGAAATCGGGTGAACCGTCCCCGAAATAACCCGTCAGGGGCTTTTCGCAGATGACGAATTTGTCCCGTTTGAGCGCAGCTATAGAGAACGGTTCATGCGTAACGGGGGGCGTGCAAATGTGCACTGCTTCCACCTCATCGAGGAGCGCTTCGAGCGACGGGAACGCACGAATCCCCCGCGCGGCGGCGAATTGTTCGGCAGCCGTCTGATTCCGGGAGTACACGCCGACCACTTTCACATCTGTGCCGTAAACCTTCTGAATGGAGTGGAAATGAAAGGTCGCTGAAAAACCGGATCCCACAATACCGGCGCGGACGGTTTTCTTTTCTGGGGAAGGGGTTGCGTGTTCGATCTGCGTCATGGCTTTGGAAAATCTCTACCAGAATCCTCATCGATCAAATCCACAAGAGTTCGAGAAAACTCAGTTTACAGGTGACATCCTAAATGTACCAGCTTGGCGTGGTACAAGACTCGCCCAAGGTCCAATGGGGCGAAGTTTGGCGAATTGCAGATTATCGGCATTTGGGAGGCTGGTCGTCGAGTTGCGGGCCGTGGAGCCAAACGTCGTCAGAAGAACCGCCCCAGCGTGCTGTTGACCAGAAAACACGCTGTCAACCCCATCAGAATCGGCAACACAACAGCCACGATCGTCCATTTGGTGCTGCCCGTTTCCTTGTAGATCGTATAGATGGTTGTCGAGCACGGGTTGTGCATGAGGCTGAAGAGCATGAGACAGAGGGCGGTGACCGGGGTCCAGCCTGCTTCCTGGAAAATACGAGCCGTAAGGGTCAGATCTTCGGGCTCAAACAAGACACCAGCCTGGGCATGGATACCACCTGCACCCGTCAACAGAACCGTAAGCATGAGGACGGTTGGGATGACAATCTCATTGGCTGGGATGGCTACCACATACGCGAGCAGGATTACCCCGTTCAAGCCCACCAAGCGGCCGAAGGGATCGAGCCATCTGACGATATGAGCCGCGAGTGTGTCGCCCCCAATCCATATGTTGGCGACGGCCCAGGTGGCCATTCCAGCGGGAAAAGCGAACACTACGGCGCGCCAGAGTACGATGAGGGTCCGATCGATCAACGACGTGTAAAGCGTTTGCAGGATCTGCGGGGGTCGATAAGGGGGAAGTTCCAGATGGAAGGTGGAGACCTCTCCCCGGAGAACGGTTCTGGTCAAAAGCCATGACACCACGAAGGTCATGATAATTCCCAGAAGGGCTACACCCACCACGCCAGCAGCCGCAACCACGCCGGAAAGATAGGGGGGGACCAGGCTGCCCAGAAATATGGTGGCCAGCAGGATTTGCGTGGGCCAGCGACCGTTACAGAGTGAAAAGTTGTTGGTGAGAATGGCCACCAGCCGTTCCCGAGGACTGTCAATAATGCGGCAGGCCACGACTCCTGCGGCATTGCAGCCGAAGCCCATGGTCATTGTGAGCGCCTGCTTGCCGTGGGCGCCTGCCCAGCGGAAAAAGCGATCCAGATTGAACGCCACCCGCGGTAAGTAGCCGAGGTCTTCCAACAGGGTGAAAAGGGGGAAGAAGATGGCCATCGGGGGGAGCATCACGCTCACAACCCAGGCTGTCGCGAGAAGTCCTCCGTCCACCAAAAGGCCGGTCAGCCACCAGGGTGCGCCCGCAATGACGAAAAGCCCCCGGATGGTCGGATAGAGGGTTTCCACCAGCAGCCAGTTCAATAGCGCAGAAGGGTAATTTGCCCCCTGGACAGTAATCCAGATCACGATGAGGAACAACCCCACCATGATGGGATAGCCGAACAGGGGGCTGGTGAGGATGCGGTCCAGCTTTTCCTCCCAGCGCCCTTTTTGCGCTTCGGTGTACCGGACCACGCGGTCAGCGATTTCCGCCGCTGCCGCGTAAATTGTCTCCACCAGCGTTTGGTGGAAATCCATGCCGATTTGCCAGCGAAGCGAGGAGGCCGTCTCGATAATTTGATCGCGGAGGGTTTCGGCGCACTGATCTGCCGGACGTGCCGTGCCCGTGTGAGAAACATGGATTGAGTCATCAAGCAGCGTTTCCCGTTCGCCCAGTTCCCCGAGCATCCCGGACCTCACGGCTTCGGTGACTTTGGGATCGCCGTCCAAGAGCCGGAGCGCCACCCAATTGGCGTTCGTCAGTCCGGGGAAAGCCTCCAGGAGGAGCTGGCCGAGCTGATCGACCGCCGCTTTCAAACTGGGGGCCTCGCCGCCGACGCGTCGGGGATGGCAAGTCCGCTCACCATGGGCCACTTGGGCAACGACCTTTACCAACTCTTCGATGCCCTGCCCAAACCGTGCCGCGGCGGGGACGACGGGGACCCCCAATTCACGTTCTAACGCAGGCACATCGATAAAAATTCCGTGGCGTCGGGCCTCGTCCATGAGGTTGAGACAGATCACAGCCCGGTCAGTGATTTCTAGAACCTGGAGGGCAAGGTTCAGATTGCGCTCCAGTCGCGTAGCATCCACCACGATGATGGTCACGTCCGGCCGCCCGAAAAGAAGGAAGTCCCGTGCCACCTCCTCGTCGTAACTGGTGGCCATCAGGGAGTATGTGCCGGGCAAATCCACCAACTTGAAGCGTTTACCCTGGAAGGTGAAAAAACCCTCGGCCCGGGTTACAGTTTTGCCGGGCCAGTTGCCCGTGTGCTGGTGCAGACCGGTCAGCGCGTTGAAGACAGTGCTCTTCCCTGTATTTGGGTTGCCCGCCAGCGCGACGACAAAGTCTGCCTGGCCGCGTTCCACCTGCAGGAGCGCGGCACCTGCCACGCTTCCTGCCGGACAAAGCTGACAGCTATCACATTGCCGCGGTAATATCTTCATGGCAATTGTTTCTGAATAGGCTGCAAAGATGTCGTGGAGGCCCTCGCACTAACCGGCTCGATGTCGATCAATTGGGCCTGATCTCGGCGCAGGGCGATGAGCGTGTTCCGGACTCGGTAAGCTGTCGGATCCCCGCTGGGACTGCGAAGTTCTGCAACCACTCGGGTTCCCGGTACGAAACCCAGGTCCAGCAGCCGCCGTCGCTGGAGTCCGCGACATTGGGGTGAAATCCCTTTCACAACCCCAACTTCTCCCACCTGGAGGTCCGCGAGCGTCGCCCGGGGCTGTTCCCACGGTTAGGACGCGGTGTAGGGGGCCGCTTTGACCCAGAGATTGGCGGAAGCTTCGGGCGACAGGCGGATCGTCTGCCCCCGGTGGCGGACGGTCACTCCATCCTGCCGAATTTTTTCCACCCGGAGGGGTGTTCCCAGGTGCAGGTCGTGCGCGAGAAGCTCCTGGTAGGCAGCGAGGGGCTCGTCTTCGATGTGGCAGACTTGCACCACATCACCTGGCTTGCTTTCCGAAATGGGTGTTCCTTCCCGCTGGACGATCTCTCCCGTTTCTGTGGGGATGGGGTCCCCATGCGGATCGAACCGCGGAAAGCCCAGTTGGGCGGCAAGCGAGTTGGCCATCTCTGGTGTGGTAGTATGCTCCAGGCGGTGGGCCGCAGTGTGCCACTCTTCGGGTGCCAGCCCGGTTTGCTCGGCGAGATAATGTTCCCACAACCGGTGCAGTCGGACGATGCGGAGGGCCTCCTGCCGCCCCTCTGGAGTGAGCCGCAAATAGGTGTCCCCCTCTCGCTCCGGCTCCAGGTAACCTATTTCCCGTAGTCGGCCCACGAAGCTGGGGAGACTCTTCGCCGGAATATCAATCGCGGACGCCAGCTCCTCTGCCGTTGCCGGTTGTCCCGTTTCTTCCCTTTCGTGGATGAATTTCAACGCGTCTTCAAAGAGGACTCGCCGCTTCCATCGCGTGCGGATCGGCCACAGCCACTCAGAAAGCCAAGTTATTCCGCGAAAGCCGTGAGCCATGTCTTTTTATCCCGCAACGATAGATACACGTGCGCAGCGCCGCAAGCTCTTTGTGTCAATAAAAGCCCGGCGAGACCCGACAAGGTTAATCATAATCCAAATGCACCGCCCGCTCTTTCCCCTTCGCCAAAGCCGCTGAGCTTTCCATTACGGTGAGTTCAACTCGCTTGGCCTTATCCCATAATCATATGCGATCAGCCGTTGCTGGGCGATTTTTTCGTGGGTCGTTTTACAATGATTTACTCCCTTTGTGGCGGTTGTTCTCGGGACGTGCATACGACAGGGAGCGCTCCGCGGACCTGTGTAGCAAGGGCCAGAAACTTGTCTGCTGATGTGACGAACAACGTACGGAATCCCTTCCCACCAAAGACACAGTTCGACGCGTACGGTACGGCAATCGTTCCCAGCGACCGCCCCTTCTCGGTGTAGACTTTGATCCCGGCCTTTCCGCAGGCGACATATAAGTTTCCCCACTCATCCATTGTCATTCCATCGGGATGAGCGCCCAGATCAATCCATTTCTCCACTTCGCCCAGTTTTCCAGGCCCAATCACCGGGTACCGATAAATGATTCCCGCCGCGTTGTCCGCCAGATAAAGGTAACTATTGGCTGGATCCAACAGGATGCCGTTCGGCCGGACACAGACTTCGGAAACGCGCGTAACCTCTCCCTGCGGGCTGACGTAATAAACCGCTTCTTTCATCAGCGACGGTTGGCCCCGATGATGGTAGTTGGGATCGGTGAAGTAGAAACCATCCTGCACATCGACCGTGAGGTCATTCGGTTCGTTAAAAGGTGTTCCTTGATAGTTTGATACCACAATGCGCTTTTTCTTGGTTGCTACATCGAACGCCACGACTCTACGGGCAGCTCCTTCACACACCAAAAGTTCGCCTTTGCTGTTGAACATCATGCCATTGGCGTCGGTGCTGTCATTAACGAAGAGCTCCACGCCCTTACCCACCCGATAAACGTAAATCGAGTCATTTTTTCCATCCGAGAAATAAACGTTTCCTTCGGCATCGGCGGCGGGTCCTTCACAGAAGCCATAGCCGGTTCCCAGGACAATGGGTTCGGTTCCCGGCGGCACGATGTCCTCCACACTTTGCGGCATCTTCTTCGCTTCCGAATTGGCTAGATCATCGTCCGCATAGGCAGCAGCCGAGCCGCAGACGACCGAAATCATCCACAGGACACTCAAGCAGTCGATGAAAGGAAAACGCAACTTCATCGTGCTCACCTTTCGTGCTCGAGGCATCTCCTTTGTTACCGTCCAGCGCAGCATGATTTTCGGCGATAACCGTCAGGATGATTCTTGAACCACCGCCAGGCGGTCTCCACAATTGCGTCGATTTCTGTGTACTCGGGAATCCAGTTCAGCTCCCGGCGGATTTTGCTAGCATCCGCGTAAAGGATGGCAGGATCGCCCGGCCTCCTGGGACCATATTCCACCGGGATCTTTCGGCCGGTGACTCGCTCCACAGACTGGAGGACTTCCTTCACAGAATATCCGCGGCCGATGCCCAGATTATAAATGAGCCGCGATCCGGCCCGGAGTGCCTCCATCACCACGATGTGGGCACGGCAGAGGTCTTCCACATGGATGTAGTCCCGAATACATGTGCCGTCCGGTGTTGGGTAATCAGTCCCGAACACGACGAATTGGGGGCGTTTTCCCAGAGCCGTAAGCAGGAGGGAGGGAATCAAATGGGTTTCTGGATCGTGATCCTCACCCAGACTGCCATCGCGGGCTGCCCCCGCCACGTTGAAGTAGCGGAGTGCCGCATAAGAAAACGTTGGCCGACTGGTTGCGTAATCGGCCAGAATTTTTTCTACAAAGAGTTTGGAGCGTCCATAAGGATTGATAGGCTCCTGGGGTGTTTCCTCCACGATCGGAACCACCTTCGGTTCGCCATATGTGGCGCAGGTGGAGCTGAACACCATCTTCTCGACACCCGCTGCCTCCATCGCTCGCAACAGAGACACCGTTTGCGCCACGTTGTTGTCGTAATAAGCGAGAGGATGCTCGACGGACTCACCCACATATGCGAGTGCAGCAAAATGCATGACGCACTCGATATGGTGGCGCCCGAAAACCTGTTTGAGGTCCTCGGTGTTGGCCAGAGGCATTTCATAAAAGGGAATCGTGGGGGGAACGGCTTCGCGGTGTCCCCTGCTGAGATTGTCCACCACAACCACGGTGTGACCGGCTTCGGCAAGGAGCTTCACAGCGTGTGAACCAATATATCCCGCACCACCAACGACAAGCACGTTCATTAAAAATCACTCCCGATCACCAGGCATTCGGCCCTGCACTCAAAAGTGTCACCCCGGAGTCGGACTGCGGCGTCCGACCCTAGGCCGCAAAAAGTTTAATCTACGGCATGAAATGCTTGACGCAAAGGTCTCATCAACGGCACAATGGAGGCCGAACGCCATGCTAATAACGTGGGTTCTCGTTCGGCTTCCAGGTTCCGGGTGTCAAAGGAGGGGCGGGCCATGCGCGGCAGACTCGCTCGCCACACTTGGGTAGCGGCTTTTCTGGTGCCATTTCTGATCGGGTCACTGACATCGCCAGGGGACGACGTCCGAACAGAAAACGCGGCAGCCTCCCCAGGCGACGACGAAATTCCGGAGGTCACGCCTGCAGCGCCATTCACTCCTTTCGAGCGAGCGGCGCTTAAGCTGTGGTCGCGAGATATCGAGTTATACCGAAAATTCACCTGGGATCCCCCGGAAATCCAGAAGGATGCCGTGGAATTCATGCGAGCGGTGCAGCTCCAACTCCTTGGCCGGGCGCGGGGACGTAATCCCCGAGTCACTTGCGCCATGGCAGAACGTCTGTTTGAGAGGGGATGTCAAGATCCGCTAATCAGGAGTTATTATGTCATGGCGCTGATCCAGGAGGGCTCGCTGAGATCTCATCTATTCATTGCGAATGCCCTTGAGGCCTTCGACCAGATCTGCTACCCCGAGGAAGCGCGATGGCTCGTGCTCTACGCGGCGCTGCGTGTGAAGTCGCCCATTCTCTTACCTCTACCACCTCCAGCCGGTCGTAACATTGTTAGAAATTGGAACGAGGAACTTGTGCTGGCGGTCACCCGGCGGTTGTGTGATCCCACGCTGGAACCGTCAATGGTCCGCGTGGTGTTCGCCGAACTGCGATTCGCTTTCGGCGATAGCTTTCTTTCCGAAAACGTGAGTTTTGTGAAAAAGATTTACGACGAGTGCATGGCGGTCAAAGAAAGAATGGATCCTTGGTTACAACACATGATCACCGCCCTTTACTACATTGATCAAGGATGGTGGGTCCGGGGCACAAGTTTTGCCTCTCAGGTTCCGCCCAGCGTTTGGCCGATCTTCCACGACAAGATGGTGAAGGCGAAACAGGAGTTACTGGAAGCCTTCAAACTGCATCCGGATTGGTCCGAGCCTGCCGAGATCATGATTCAGGTAGCTACGACGGGCGAGACAGGGGACTCCGCGGACGAATGGTTTGAGAAAGCGGTAGCCTTGGAGCCAAACTACCTACGCAGTTACTCTTCGTACCTGTTGGCCTTGCGACCCCGTTGGGGTGGCAGCGTCGAAGAGATGTACCAACTGGCCATCCGCGCCGCGGACTACCGCAAGTACGACTCGCCGATACCGTTTTTCTTTTTAACGGCGATTGAAGCCATCGAGGAAGAGCTTCACCTCGCGAAAAACGAAGTAATCTACGAGGACCACCCCGTATGGCAAATGCCGGGGGTTTATGAGCGGGCGTGTGAGATTTTGGACGGGATGATCAACCATCCCAGTTGACAGGGGGAGGTTGTCCTGTATCCCACCCGCGACTCGCTCCTAACGACTAAGTTTTGTATTGCCTACCGGGCCGGTCATTTTGCGGAGGCTCGGCAAATTGCCGACCAACTCGGGGGAACCTTTTATGAGCCCGTGCTTCTTATGTGGTACCAACAACCCAGCCAGATTATTGCCGAAATGTACGCCCTCACGGGAAAAGGTGGGGATAAGATTAAAGCTGCTCACGAGATTCTCAAAGGACTCACGGCCCCGTATCCTGATGAAATTCTGAAAAAGGCCAAACTGCTTTTTGTACAGGCCTACGCAGCGGATGACCATCCTCAGTCCCGAGCTTATTGCACAGTTTGGATTCGCGAACTGGAGGGTCTCCTCGCGTTCGACGCCGGCGACTGGTGTCCCTTGCGATTTGACCCCACATTTGCCAGATGGTCGATCATCGGGGGTGTCTGGACCTATGAGGATGAGAACACCGCCGTCGTTCGGCAAGCATCTGAGTACCTCATGCCTCTCATCAGGCCGCGCGTCTCTCTGCCGTGGCCACTGGAGGTCGAATTCGAGGTTCAGACACATGAACGAAACCTTGATGTATGCTTCGGCCTCGTTGTTCCCAGAGAATTGACCGAGAATTTTAGCCGCAATAATGATGATCGTCTGTTGGTTTCACCACCCGATGAGATCTGGGTACGGGTGGGTAATAAGAATTACTGTGTCCCGGTGCCCCTGTTCAGGCTCAATCGGGTGAAGGTGCAGTTGGCGGACGGCTATGCGGCGATGTGGCTCAATGGTACGCTAGTATTTGAAATCCGTGATCCGGGGTTCCTCCCCACTCCCTACTTTGACCTAGGAGCGCCGCCACGGTTGCCCATGGATAGTGAGCGAGGGTGGGTGCGTTTTCGGAATGTGAGGGTACGGAAGTTTGCACCTCCCCAGCCCGATGAGGTCGCGGGTTCGCAGGCGATAAGTAGAGCACCCTAACCGACGTCGGTATCGGGTGCGTGGGGACCCGCCGAAGATCATGAGATCTGGTGACGGGGACTCCGGTCGAAGCCAGAGCGCGGACCGTCGGAGGTTTGCCATCAAGCTTGCTCAAGCACCTGGGATTGATGAAAACCCTGGCAACATCCGGTATTTCCGGTAAACCTTTGGAGGGGAAAGACGCCGGTGTCTGCCCGCCTCGGGCCGCGGAACCCCGTGTGCCTGCGGCGGTTACCGCAGGGCTGCGCGTGCTGCTCGCCTTAATTGCTCGATTTATCAGTGGGGCAAGTGTGCGCTGGGTGAACTGTCAGCCTGATACATGCCAGCGCGTCTATTTCGCCAACCACACGAGCCACCTTGATGCTGTCGTGATCTGGGCAGCGTTGCCTTCCCCCGTGCGCGCTGTGACCCGCCCGGTCGCCGCGAAGGACTACTGGGTGGCTAATTCGGTGCGTCGGTATCTGGCGTGTGAAGTCTTCAATGCTCTTCTCATCGATCGCCAAGAGATTAAGATCCACCACTCACCGGTGGCGGAAATTCTGGAAGCGATGGGCGACAAATACTCGGTGATCATCTTTCCGGAAGGTGGCCGAACTCTCGGGCCGGACGTGGCCCCCTTCAAAAGCGGGTTGTACTATTTGGCCAAACGTCGGCCGGATCTGGAGCTCGTGCCGGTCTATCTGGACAACATGAACCGCATCCTGCCGCGGGGCGAATTTCTTCCCGTCCCACTGCTTACGCGGGTCATTTTCGGCCCACCCATGTGGCTTGAAAGCGGGGAACCGAAGCAGGCCTTTTTGGAACGGGCCCGGCAGGCGGTCGTCCGGCTGCGCGACCTGTAAACCGGGAGTTCTTTTCCGCAGCGGCTTGGGGTAAGCAGGGGAGTCTTCTCTTCCCGATGTGCTTGTGTTCGCTTGACTCTTCTTGGGAGCCCGCGAAAAATGCCAACAGCGAGGCACAGAGCGGCCAGCGAATGCAGGCTGCTGATGCGGATTTGAGCGGATTTGGTAATTGGAATGACTGCGCAGGTAAAAACATGACTTCAGTTCCCCGATTGGCCCTTGGCACGCTGGATGGGGCGACAGACCCCTGGCCCCTGTTACGGGTCCTTCTTCGGGGATTTGCCGCTCGCAAGGTTCACGTGCAGACGTTCCTTTCCCGGGCAGCGTTCGGGGGATTTCAGGAGCTTCGGGCATGGTCGGGGGCCACGCCGCGGCATCTGGATAGCTGGCTCATGACCCCGGACCAGTGCCGTTCTTTTTTTCTTGAAGGGACAGAACGGGCGGATCTAGCGGTTGTACTCGGCCAATACTCCGCAGTGAATACAGCTCCACCGTGGACCGGAAACATCTGCCCGTCGCCTTTGCCGCCGCAGGCGCATCATAATCATACGGGCGAAAAGAGACAGGCGGACCTCTCGAGAAACAGACCTGGCAGGATGAGTAATTCCTGCTGCCTCCATGCACTCTCTCGATGCTCGCGAGGCGCCGGGGGAAATCTGGACGCACTCTGCGATTGGCTCGGTCTGTCAAAATTAGCGATCCTCAGTACTCGACAACTCGCCCAGCTCGTCGCCAACCGACGCAGTCTGCCGGTCGGATTAGAAGGTCTTTTCCTCACTGAGGGTGATCCCAGGGTTCCCCCTAGCCAGTATGTGGTGGACGTGGGAATCCTGTTGGGAGTGCCGCTTGTGGGGATAGTCTATCACGGGCATCCGAATCGACTTTCGACCGTGCTGGACAAATCCCGCTGCTGGGGCGACGGCGGACTAACCCTGTGGTGGGATTTCGGGTTATTCCAGCGGATTGTCGTGGCGAGTTCCGAAAAGCCCTTCCCTCAAGATCCCACGACGATTTGGGATTTCCGTGGTCGCCTCCAAGTGGCGATAGCCCGCGACGCGGTGTTCGGTTGTTACTTCCAGGAATCGCTGGAGCTACTGGAGCGGGCGGGGGCCAGAATCGTTGAGTTTTCCCCTCTCCGAGATGAGCGTATCCCACCAGAAACGGACGTGGTGTATCTAGGTTGCGGAGAGCCTCGGGAGCACGCTGCCCGCCTGGCCGAAAACCACTGTTTAAAAGTTTCCCTCCGGGATTTCGTCCGCCGGGGTGGCAGGGTCTATGCGGAAGGAGCCGGTGCGGCGTATCTTTGCGAGTGGATGGAGGTCAACACCGGTTGTTTCATTTCTGGAGCGGGTATCCTCCCGGCAGCGGGGAGGCGGCTGCCACGATTCGGGGAGCCACTGCCCGTGACAGTCACTCTTCGGTCGAGCACCTGGCTGGCAGAGGCGGGTACGGCGATACGCGGCTACCGGAATTCCCAGTGGTGGTTCGAGCCCGAGTCGGTTTCCACCGGTCTGGTAAAGGAGCCGGGTTTCGAGTACGACATCATCGGCAACGCCCAGGTGGTGGCTTCGATTGTGCACGTGGACTTTGCGGCCCAGCCCGCCTTACTCGCTCGCTTTTTCCAGAGAACTCCGGTGAGCGGTTCGGCGCCGTCCGGTACCACGCTTTTCGTCCGCTGATCGGGATTCGGCCACGCTCTGGCCCGGGCACGTGCTGGGTTTAATTGGCCCCAACCGGGGGCCAGGAAGGATGCTCTGGGGGCAGCGTGGAGGTTGGCCCCTGAATAGTCATCCGCCGCTGAATTTGATGAGGCTCACAGGGCGGTAACGGGCCAGACGTTCAGCTCCCTTGAGATCGGTCAGTTCGATGACGAAGGCACAGCCGACCACAACGCCTCCGGCCTTTTCGATAAGTCGGCAACACGCCTCCACGGTTCCCCCGGTTGCCAGGAGGTCATCCACCACGAGCACCCGCGTCCCCGGCTTAATGGCGTCCTTATGCATTTCCAGGGTGTCGGTTCCGTACTCCAAGCTGTAGGTGTGAGAGAAAGTTTCCGAGGGCAGTTTCCCCGGTTTGCGAATGGGGATCAGCCCCACATTCAGTTCCAGGGCAAGCGGGGCAGCGAAAAGGAAACCGCGAGCTTCGGCCGCTGCGATGGCTTCCACATCCCGGTCGCGGACCGCATCGGCGAGCTGGCGCACCGTCTCTCGCAAGGCTTCTGGAGAGGCGAGAAGCGGCGTGATGTCTCGGAAAATGATCCCCGGTTTGGGAAAATCAGGGATTGATCGGATGTAACTGGCGAGGTCAATTGTTTGTTGGCTGCTCATCGTGCCATGATCCTCCCGTTATTAAACCTCGTGCCTTTATTATGAAGGCTGCGTTTCCGCCTGTAAACGGGCAAGTGTCCGCAGATCATTGATCTGAATTAGCGGCTGGAGTGGCGTCCTCCGACCGATCGGCAAAACGCCTGAGCTGTCGGTACTGCTGGAGCTTTTTTCTCAGCGTGACTCGATGGATTCCCAGATGGCGCGCCGCGTGAATGTACTGCCCTCGATGAATTTCCAGAGCGGCTTCCAGAAGCACCGGTTCCAGAACCTGAAGAAACATTTCGTACAGTCGGCCTTCGAGGGTCGGATCGGCTACGGCTTGCTGTACCCATTTCCGCACACATTCGCGGAGCATTTCTTCCTGTAAGACATCTTGCTCGTTGCGCGCCAGCGAAGGTGGGAGGTGGTCGGCATGCAGCACGCCTCCCCGACTGACAATAAGAGCGTGTTCTAGGGCATGCCGTAACTCGCGTACATTTCCCCACCACGGGCGTGCCAGAAGTGCCTGGCGAAAATCCTCGGACCAGGCCGGGGGTGCCTTCCCGGATTGTGCGGCCAGCCGGCCGAGAAAGTACTTTGCCAGCGGGTCGATGTCTTCCTGGCGCTCCCGCAAGGGCGGCAGATGGATTTCAAATGTCACGAGCCGGTAAAACAGGTCGTGGCGGAAAGCGCCTTCCCTGACAAGTCTGCGTAAATCCTGGTGTGTGGCCGAAATGAGGCGAAAATCGACGTGCACCGGCTTGGTGCCGCCCACCGGGCAAAATTCGTGATATTCCAAAGCACGCAGGAGCTTGGCCTGAACGTTCAGTGGAATGTCGGCGACCTCATCGATAAACAGAGTGCCGCCGTTTGCCCGTTGGAGAAGCCCCACATGATTCGACTTGGCTCCGGTGAAAGCCCCGCGGACATGGCC
>NZ_JBAMME010000317.1:0-2747 GCF_039793925.1 Thermogutta sp.
ATCGTCGTTGTCGGAATAATCGGCAAAGTCTTCCAAAAACTTGGTGGAAATTTCCCGGAGTTCTCAACCTGGGCGTTTGACACTACCTCAAACCCCGCCGCGCTTTCCTCAAGCGCGATAACTGCCCCCCTCCGTGGGGATGGTGCATTGTTCTCCTCATCAGGCCGCTTTGGGGTCTCTTGCAGTCGACGTTTGGCGGGTTACAATGCCCGCTGGGAATGGGGATCCCATTCGAGCAGTGAACCCGTGCGTTCGTGTTTGAGAGCCCATGGGTTGTGAGCTTTTTGCCGAGGAAGCTTGTCGTCAGGAGCTCAGGGCACGGGGCGCCAAAACTATCAGGGGAACGGGTTTTGGTAGGTTGGCTTGCGAGCTGAAGGGAGGACGCACGATGTCTCACGATGTTTCGCGGCGTGATTTTTTGCGGACAGCCGGATTGGGGTCGGCCGCACTGAGCGGTGTTCTGGGAAGCAGCCTCTGGGCAGAAGCCCCCGCATCGACCGCTCCCATCAAGATCGTGGCCGTCTCCACGAGCCCCCGCAAGGGCAAAACCACAGCGCAGGGACTGAGAATTGTTCTGGATGCCGCACGAGCCGTAGCGCCCGACAAAATCGAGGTCGTTCTCGTTGAGTTAGCGGGGCTTTCCATCCCGGTCGAGCCGGCCCTGGGCCTGCCGCTTCCGGAGGGGGTCAAAGACGACTTTCCGGCGGTAGCGGAGGTCATAGCAGATCCTCGGTTGGCGGCTCTCATCGTAGGCTCGCCCGTCCACTATGCGAATGTCAGCACACTGTGCAAAGCATTCATCGACCGGCTGGGACAGGCGTTTCGGAAGGAGTTTAAACTCTCTGGAAAGCTAGCCGGTGCACTGGCCGTCGGGGCTGCCCGCAATGGGGGACAGGAATACGTCCTCCACTCCATTACCCGGGCGCTGATGTGTCATGAGATGGCCATTGTGGGAGACGGCCGCCCCACCGGCCATTTCGGCGCGACCTTATGGAACAGCGCGAACGACGACATTTCGACGGATGAATTTGGCGTGAAGACAGCGCAGGACCTCGGTCGACATATTGCACAACTTGCGCTCAAAATGAACCAGGCATAAAAAGACGCGGTTCCTCGCCATTGCTGAAATGAGCCCTGCACCAGAGCCGACCGCAGAAAACCGGGTCATTCGGCCGGTCCGCTAAAGTTATGAGGTGCTTTGCGCACCTGGGGGAGGGGTGATGGACCGACGGCGAGTATGCGCCGTGTCGGATCACTGGGGTAACCGTTCGTCGCGCTGGTGCTCCCGAAGTTCGCTACCGGCAGAAGCGTGGAATAGGGTCCAAGAGACCCGGGTCACCTTATCGTGGAGACAACGTATGGATCGGCGAGACTTTCACAAAGCGCTGTTAGCATGGGGAACAGGGAGCGCTCTCACACTGGGCAACGGTCCAGCACCCTCAGAAACTTTGCCGCCGGATGGGGAGTTTCTCGTCGAACCAGCCCGACGTTTGCCGGTCCGCAAGTTCGATGTGGTCATTGCTGGTGGCGGAACGGCAGGAGTGGTGGCAGCGCTGGCCGCGGCGGCTCAGGGAGCCAAAACAGCACTCATCGAGGCGAAGGGGTATACCGGCGGCACGGTGACAGAAGGCGGAACCGCACTCCACAGCTTTTTCAATTTGTGGAAGGCTTTTCCCAGCGTGGAAAAGAAGCAGGTTGTTCGGGGAATTCCGCAGAAAATCATCGATCGCCTTCTTGCCCGGGGGGCCTGCACCGGCCATGCCGAAATGGAATTGGGTTTCAACTACGATTCAGTGTGCACCGCCATCGACACTGAAATGTACAAATTGGTCACCATGGAAATGCTGGCCGAGGCCGGTGTCCAACTTTTCCTCAACACGCTCCTTGTGAGCGCCATCCGGTCGGGCGATACACTCGTGGCCGCGGTCACCGAGAGCCGCGCCGGCCGCGAGGCCTTTGTGGCCCACTCTTTCGTGGACTGCACCGCTTATGGCGATCTCGCCGCTTACGCTGGGGCCAGTTACACAGAACCCAACGATTACCCAGTCGCCAACAGCATTGGCGTGGCAAACGTTAACGTCGAGAAGTATTACGACTTTCTTAAGTCTCATGACGCCCTTACAGAGCTTGCCCGCGGGTGGCGCGATGGCCAGGAGGGCCAGATTGTGCGGCTAGAAGGCCGGGTGGTCAAACTGCCGGAGGGATTCCATCGCGAGGCCGCCGAGATTGGTATGTCCACCGTCACCACCACGGTCCACGATAATTACTTCATGTTCATCAAACTCAACTTCAAAATGCCGGTGAGTCCCACAAACCGCGATGCCGTGACGGCGGCCGAGCTGGAATTGCGGAAACGTCAGGCCCGCGCGGTGGAGCTTTTCCGAAAGTATGTGCCAGGATGCGAAAAGGCTTTCATCGCGCGGACTGCTCCGCGTCTCAATATTCGTCGGGCTCGCTGCATCCAGTGTGATTACGACATCTCCCGCGAAGAGGTCCTCGAAGGTCGCCACTTCGAAGATGAAGTTTACGTTTATGGGTTCCACGATCTGGCTCCTCGCTATCAAATCAAAAATGGCGGCACGTACGGTATGCCCTATCGCGCGCTGTGTGTGGCCGGTCTGGACAATCTCTGGTGTGCGGGGATGATGATCACTTCGGACTTCATCGCCCATATGTCCACGCGCAACACAGTCTCCTGTATGGCGCAGGGCCAGGCGGCCGGCACGGCAGCAGCCCTGTGCGCCTTG
>NZ_JBAMME010000318.1:0-1597 GCF_039793925.1 Thermogutta sp.
CGGCTTGATTGGCGCACATGAACACGTAAAGGTTCTTTCTCTGGTACTCTTCGGCAATCATTTTCGCCGTTTCCGGATCGGGTGCCGCCCCCACGATGGCAGCGAAACCGGGGGCGCTGCCGTCCACGAACTCGATGCCGCGCTTGCGCATGATAGTGTCGTCCGCGGCACCCACCCACAGCTTTCCGGCTTCCACGTCCGGATCCTCCACGGCTTGATAGAAATCCGGATCTTCCACGTAGCGGATGGCTTCAAAAATCTCTTCGGCCAGGATGGCCGCCATCCCGGCATCCAACGTGCCGCCGAGGTACGGCGTATGGATCCGCCCCTTGATGTGCGGCGGCAAGAGTTTCTTGCATCGTTCCAACACGGGTTCGGCATCGGCCAGCTTTTCCACCTTGATGCCCAAGATGGAGTAAATGATCGGCAGATAATAGGCCGTGTTGGGGAATTCCAAGGGCTGGTTCGGGCCGTATTTGTCCATGGCCTCCTTGAACTTGCCCTCAACCTTGGACACGATATTATACGCACCTTGAATTGCGGCAAAAGCCACCAACCGAGACATAGGGAAACTCCTTTTCTTAAGGACACTGTCGTCCGTTCACCCGCGAACGAATCCGGCTCCGAGCCGGATTTTCTCCACAAAGGGCCCACCGGCTCCCGGAAGCCAAACCGGGGGCCCCTCACACGACCTAGTCCAGGGCGCGGCGGTCGGCCATATCGAAGAGCTTGCGTTCCCGCGGGCCCATGATCCCCAAGGCTTCCCGCTTCTTGTCGATATGGGCGATCATCATGTGGGCCATCTCGTAAGGATCCGTCGCAAAACCCCACTTGCCGAAGCCCATCTCCTCCAGCCCCTCGAAAAGGAGCTTGTGGAACTTGGTCCCCTCAAGCGTCGGGAACGTCACCCCAAAGACCGTAAAAACCCCCGAGGCCACAAAGTACTGCCCGATGCTGATGGCCTTCTCGCTCATCCATTCCGGAGCCGCCCCCGCCACGGGAAGATCCGCAATGCTGTTGCCCAACCCCCCCACGCGCACCATCTCCGCGCAGGCGATGAGAATGCGGCTGTTGTCCACGCAGGAGCCGCACCCGAGAACCGGCGGCATGCCCACCGTCTCGCACACTTCCGCCAACCCGTCTCCGGCCAAAACCGCCGCATCCGGCTTCATGAGGCCCGCCTTGGCCAAAGCGATCTGCGAACAGCCCGTCTGCACCACCAAGACGTTGTTCTTGATGAGCTCTTTGACCAGCTCCACATGCACCCAGTCCTGCTTCACCCGCGGGTTGGTACAGCCCACAACACCCGCCACACCCCGGATCCGACCGTTGATGATGTTTTCGTTGAGCGGCGTGTAGCTTCCCCGAAACGTCCCGCCCAGCATGTAGTTGATATACTCGTGGCTGAACCCGTGCACGCCCATGTCCCGGCGCTGCGGAATGACCACCCGGCCCGGCCTGTTCTTGAACCGCTCGATGGCCATCTCCACCACCTTGTTCGTGCACTCCCGCGGATGGTGCTCATGAAACTCGATGTGCTGCGCCCCTTCGATCTTGGCCCGCGGGTTGGTGGTGAAAAACTTCGTCCCGTAGCACT
>NZ_JBAMME010000318.1:1607-2717 GCF_039793925.1 Thermogutta sp.
TCTGCACCAAGGCCTGCTTGATGCACTGCACATCCACCGCCATGGCGTCCACGGCGCCCGTGGCAATCACCGCCTCCGTGCTCATGAAGTTGCCCGCATGGGGCACCCCGTGCCGGGAAAGCACTTCCGCCCCCGAACAGCACATGCCCAAAAGATTGATCCCCGCAGCGCCAGCCTCCTTGGCCTTGGCCACCAAGTCCGGATCGTTCACCGAATCAATCATGGACTCAAACAGATTGGGCTCATGGCCGTGCACGATGATGTTCACATGGTCTTCCTTCAAAAAGCCCATGTTCACCCCGGCCACCAAAGGCTTGGGCGTCCCAAACAGAATGTCGGAGATTTCCGTGGCCACCATGGACCCGCCCCAGCCGTCGGCCAAAGCCGTCCGCGAACACTGCCGCACCAGATTCTCGTAGTCCTGGTCCACACCCATGTGGGTCCGATGCATGATCTCCATGATCTCGCGCATGGCCCCTCGAGGCACAATCCCGTACTTGCGCCACGTCTCCAAAGTCTTCGCCGGAACCCGCGTCACAAACGGAATCTCCCCTTCCACCTGGGTGTAGGTCCGCTCCAGCTCCTTGTAGAGCTCCTTGGCAATCTCCATGGTCTCGCGGCCCTCCACCTCAATGCCCACACTTTGGGCCACGCTGCGAAGCTTCTCCTCGTCCTTGATCCTGTAGTCCTTGATCTTGCCGTTGACCACCTCACGGAACACATCCAGCATGCTCATGCCGTGGTCCGTGTGGGCCGCACAGCCCGATGCCACCATCCGGGCAAAATTGCGCGCCGCAATGGTATCAATGGTCGCCCCGCACACCCCCACCTTGGAATAGGGATCCTTGGGGTTCAACCGGCACGGCCCCATGGCGCAGTGCTTACAACAGGCCGAATCCGCCCCAATGGGACACGCCTTCATGTCCGCGGCCCGCTGAAACGCCGTCTCCACGCCGTCCGCCGCCGCCTTCTGCAACATCTGAATGGTCGCTTCACACGTGGAAAAATCCCGGAAATTGTACGCCTTCTGCTTCTTTTCCTTTTCCTCAGCCATGGCGATTCCCTTTTCCCTCTTCATGAGGTTTTTCATTAAGGACAGGACCTTGTCCA
>NZ_JBAMME010000319.1:0-2699 GCF_039793925.1 Thermogutta sp.
CTTCCACCCCGCCCCGGTAATACTCCGCCCGCTGCCCGTTCCACAGCTCGTATTCGGCCACCGGGTCCAGGCCGTCCAGGACATACTCCGTCCGTTTCACCCCACTCCCACCATCTTTGGGATCGTATTCCTTCACCAGCCGCCGGCCCAGGCCGTCGTAGAAGAGCCGGGTCACCTCATTTCGGCGCTACTACCCTAAAATAGAGAGTACGGATGGCTTTTCTCACCAAGTAAACTTCTACCCGATATTCCCCTGCTGCAAACTGCTCCCCCGGAGGGGGCTCTATATACCATCCACCCCGCCGCTCCACCACTTGTATATGATCCCAGAGCAACTTCTCCCCGTAATACCACCGCACTCCCACCCGCACCGGCTTGGGGGCTTCCACGTCTACAATACACCATATACGGGGGGTGTCTACGGGAAATTCTGTAGCCCGCTCTCCGGTAGTCCCATTGGGTGCCACCTCTGTTGTAAGAAACGCATCTCTCACCACAATGGGGCCTTGTTCAACTTGAATAGCAGGCCAGATAGAAGCGACACACATTGCAAACCCAACGCAAAGGATGCTACCAATTAGAAGCAAGCCGATTGTCCGCTTATTATGAAAAAAGGCGCCTAACTCGAACTGTTCCCTCATTTCTATCTCTCCTTGCCTGCCGATGTTTCCAGGTCGATAAGACGATAAGCCAGCAAACGGTGGTCACCAAAGGGCACCAACAAGAGATTTTCCGCTACCCCAGGCCCCCGATCCGAGGCATAAGAAAAGGGGCCATCGGATTGAATTCTTAATCCTCCCACTTCATAACCAGTGGATGCCTCCAAGGCATGAAGATAACCCCGTGTGCTGCGGACATAGAGCACCCCTTTGGCCACTACAGGGCTTCCAAGATTGGCCTCTGGCAATCTCCTTTCCCAGAGGATTCGCCCATCTTTTCTGGAGATAGCAGCCAAGCGGTCTTGGTTAGTGATGTATAGAGTCTCTCCCTCTATCAAAAAAGGATATTCTCCGGCGGGAAAATCCACGTGCCAGCGGATAGTACGGGAATCCACATCCATTGCCAGAAAGGGGGCCTCAAAAAGACCGATGTACAGCGTGTTACTTACCAGTTGGATGGATCTCACAAACGCCCCCATTTTTTCGCTCCAGAGGATTGTTCCTGAAAGGCCGTCATATGCTTTGATATAAATGTCGGCTCCAAGATATACGATGTGACCATCAGTCGCCAGAGAAGATCTACTCCGGTCGAGACTGTCAGATTCCCAGAGGACAACCCCTTCATAATCATAAGCGGTGAGGTTCCAATTATATCGGGTCACATAAACCGCTTGCTCCCCACAGGCGATAGATTCTACCGGGACATTGCTTGGAACGTAACTCCCATCGGGATTAGCGCTGGGGATAGCAGTCCAGGCTAGGGCTCCTGTGGAGACGACGAAGACGGACAGGGAATGCCCCCCTTCTGGAACCAAAAGCATCTCTTTGCAGAGAACTGGAGGGCCATTAAAGCAATTTAAGCAAGTGAATCCTGAGACCTCTACCCGTTGGAGCGGCGTACCTTGTGCGTTCAGCCAATATACCCCTTCAGAGGTACGTACAATGATCTGTCCATTTTGGGCCACAGGGGTGGTAATAATTCGTTCCGCGGCTTGAAATACCCAGGCAGGCTCGCGCGGAAACATTCCCACAGGTTCTGGCTCTGTTAAGGAAGGGGGAAAAGCGAAAGGCCCAAACAGCACCAAAATGCATAAGAGCCCAATGCTTACAACGAACTTGATGATCTTAATTGTGGAGCGGTTTAAGGCAACCATGCCGGAAAAGAGCCTTGTTACGGTCCCGGGACTGTTGGGAATTTCAGGGCTTCTCTGAAGACCTCTTGCCAAAAATCTTCCCAATATTCTAAATACTCTTGTCGGGAGATGTCTCCCAGGGGCTTAGACTCAGTAACGTAAACATAGGCCTCGCCCTGAGGCGGGAAGGAAAGGCCTAATGCAATCCCTTTGCCTATCCCCATAACCTCGGCGGTTAACGCCCCTGTATCGGAATGGGAAGCGAACACTTCACCGGTGACTCCTATTCCAGATTGGGGTGAAATCGTTATACCCCCGTAGGTAAAAGGCCCTTTATAGGCCTCCACTCCTCGCTCCTGAAAGATATCGCCCCACACCTTTCCCCAGGTGATGGAGCCCCCGATTTGGGGACTAATAAACGGGAATATATCATCTGACGCACCCATTAGCCAGGTCTCCGTGGGAGAACCAAAGACACGAGGTGACCAAAAGAGTCCCAGTTCCCCTCTTGCGGGGGCCAACACCACATCCAAACTCCCTGTCCAGAAAAATTTCAACCCACCTACAGTGAACGTGAGGGAGAGGTAATAAGCATCCGGGCGGAAATTGCCAAAAGGCAAGCAGGTAGCTGGATGTGCTCCCGTGGGCTCAGAAGCGCGGCTCATTGGAGTTGGTATCGGCGTTTGCGGTGGTGTCGGCCTGGGTTGTGGCGCCGGCGTGGGCGCCGGCGTGGGCGAAGGCCCCGGGGTGGGTGTGGGCCAGGGCACCGGGGTATAGGGCGGCGGGGTGGGCGCCGGCACCGGAGTGACCGGCGGCGGCACCTGCAGCCCATACGGGTCATCGTAACTCACCGGATTCGCAAAGGCATACCCATACCGGTGCCACGTCCGCGGCTCCCGGAGGTTCC
>NZ_JBAMME010000320.1:0-2697 GCF_039793925.1 Thermogutta sp.
CCGCGGGCTGGAGTATGTGGAGAAGCACCACGACATCCGAAAACTTGCCGAGAAGTTGGAAAAGGTTCTGGTTGAAACTGTACAACCCTCATAATTCCTCGTGATTCAAAAGGCGCTACAATTTTATGGTGAGCGCGATGAGGAAAGGTACTAGTTCCTTTTACGAGCGATATGGAAAGAGATTCTTGGATATCGCGTTGGCTAGCGTGGCCCTGCTGCTTCTTTTACCAGTGGCCATCGCGATAGCCCTTGCCATCCGCCTCACCATGGGGTCCCCGGTTATCTTCCGTCAGATACGCCCGGGACTATACGGAAAGCCCTTCGTTCTCTACAAGTTCCGCACGATGCTCGACCTGCGCGATGAACAGGGCAATCTGCTCCCCGATGAAAGGCGTCTGACCAAGCTCGGAAGGTTTTTGCGGCGGCTCTCGTTAGACGAGATCCCAGAGCTTTGGAACGTGTTGAAAGGGGATATGAGCCTAGTTGGCCCGCGTCCGCTCCTTATGGAGTATTTGCCCCTGTACACTGCGGAGCAGGCACGCCGCCACGAGGTGAAGCCCGGCATGGCTGGGCCGGTCATCATGAGCGGCCGCAACATCTTGGATTGGGAAGAGAAATTCAACCTCGATGTCTGGTATGTTAACAACCTGTCGTTCTTTTTGGACATGAAAATCCTATTTCTCACGGCGTGGAAAGTGCTCCGGGGAGAAGGCGTAAGCCATCCAGGGTATGAAACAATGCCGAAGTTCCAAGGAAGCAAGGGATGGGGGTCTACGTCATCGGAGCGGGCGGACACGCAAAGGTAGTCCTTAGCACCCTTTTAGCAGCTGGCGTTCAGGTTGATGGGATCTTTGACGACGATCCGAGCAAAGAAGGGGGTGAAGTTCTGGGGATTAAAGTAATTGGCCCCTTGGCTGTCGCCAGGCAATTGCCCCCTCAAAAAGGTGTTATCGCCATTGGTGATAACAGAACCCGGAAAGCTATAGCCCAAGAATTCAAAAACTGGGAGTGGCTTGCCGTCATCCACCCTAAAGCCTATGTTCACCCTTCAGTACGCGTAGGGCAGGGCACGGTGATCTTCGCCGGAGCAGTAATACAGCCGGATGCCGAGATCGGAGAACATGTGATCATCAACACGGGAGCTACGGTTGACCATGATTGCGTTATCGGAGACTTCGCACATTTGGCCCCTGGGGTACACTTAGCTGGAAAAGTTAGGATAGAGGAGGGGGTACTCATGGGAATAGGGTCAGTAAGTTTGCCCGGGCGGCATATAGGGGCCTGGGCCGTGGTGGGAGCTGGTGCGGTTGTTATCGAGGATCTGCCGCCGAGGATTATCGCCGTAGGTGTTCCTGCACGACCAATTGGAGGAGAGAAAAAATGACGGAGCGCATTCCCATGTCGGCCCCGGATATCTCTGAGGAGGATGTCCAGGCGGTGGCTGAGGTGGTTCGGTCCGGGCGCTTGGCCTTGGGCCCAAAAACAGAAGCGTTTGAAGGGCTGATCGCAGATTACATTGGGGTGAAACACGCTGTAGCGGTCAGTTCCGGTACAGCGGCTTTGCATTTGATTGTCAAGGCTTTGGGCATAGGCCCTGGCGATGAAGTGCTGGTTCCTTCCTTCACCTTTGTGGCAAGCGCGAATGTGGTTTTGTACGAAGGAGCAAGGCCTGTCTTCGTGGACATAGAACCTGAAACCTATAATCTCGATCCTAAGGATCTGGAACGAAAGATAACCCCTCATACGAAGGCGATCATGGTCGTGGATGTGTTCGGCCACCCGGCTGAATGGGACGAGATCCTGCAAATCGCCGAGAAATATAACCTCAGGGTCATCGATGATTCCTGTGAAGCCATTGGGGCAGAGTACAAAGGCAAAAAGCTTGGGCAATTCGGCGATGCCGCTGCATTTGCCTTTTACCCGAATAAGCAACCGAACAGGAATATGAAGCGGTGCGGGAAACCGTGGAGAAAATGATCGCCGATGGGATAGTCATCTACGAGGGAAACGAGTGAAGGCGAAAATTGAAACCGCTCAGTTCTCCCAAAACCAGCGTTTAAGCCCGCGGCTTATCTTTGGCAACGGGGGCAGAAGTAAGTTCCCCGGCCGCCGAGTTCTACTCGTTCGATGGGCGTCCCGCAGGTTGGGCAGGGAAGCCCTTCTTTCCCGTAGACGCGGGGCTGGTAATCTCCGATTTCTCCGGCAGGGGTGAGGTAAGCGTTGTCGGAAAGGGTGGTCCCCATCGCCGCCAAGGCCTCGTTCAGGACTTGGTGGATGGCTTGCTTCAGCCGGGCGATCTCCGCAGGCCCAAGGGAGGAGGCGGGCCGGCGCGGATCGATCCCCGCCAAAAACAAGGCCTCCGCGGCATAAATGTTCCCAAGCCCTGCGATGTTCCGCTGGTCCAAAAGCCAAACTTTTATGGGGGCCTTGCTTTCCCTCAAAGCCTCTTCGAGGAAGGAAAGATCGCCCAGGGCATCGGGCCCGAGCTCCTCCGAAAATTCCTCCATAACTTCGACAGTCCCCAGCCGCCTGGGATCGATGAAAAGCACGCGTCCATGAGGGAATTCCAAGATCAACCGAGTGTGCTTGGGAACACTTTCCCCCTCATCCCAGGCAAGCCTTCCGGACATGCGAAGGTGGATCACCAAAAGCTTTTTGGGAAAGGCAAAGACGATGTGTTTCCCGCCGCGGAAAATC
>NZ_JBAMME010000321.1:0-2681 GCF_039793925.1 Thermogutta sp.
CTTCCCGGTGCGGCTGGTGGGGAAAGTGACCAGTCCCGAGGATGCGCGGGTGGCAACAAGGTGGAAGTGGACGGGGGCAGAGCGGTTGCTGGGCCGGGGCGATTTCATTGCGGTGGCGGAGGGGCAACTGCTTGCAGGCAAACGATGTTGGAGGGTTGGCTACGCCAGCGTATGGCTGGCGCACTCCGCTGGCGCACCGCCAGCGGTACGTCAGCGCATACGCCAGCGCAGGCGCGGAATCGCTCCGGAGCGCGACGATAAATCATACAGACCCTACGCCAGCGTAGGGCTTATAGGCCGTTTTATTGAGTTTTTCTGATAGCGTATGAAATATAGCGGTAATAAAAGAAAATAGGGGGAAGCATGATTACAATCTTCAATGGTCGCCGCCGGGGCCTGGGAGAGATACCGACTTCGCAGGTCTATGCCAAAATAGACATCATGTTCCGTGAGTATTTGCACTTATTCAAGGGAGCCAAACTCGCGGTCTTACTGGCAATTTCTTTGCACGCCAACGAGGATGGCTGGGCGTGGCCATCCTACGAGACCTTGTCTCGCGAGACTGGCTATAGCCAAGACAAGATCCGTGACGCATTATCTGAACTCTGTCAAATGACGATTGATGGCCACCGCGTTTTGTTGCGCTATCAGCCGCAGCAAACCGGGGGGCAGTTCGCGAGCAACAGGTACTTGCTATTTCCCACCCCCGAGGAGGTGGAACAATACGAACACTCAGGGATAAGCCATCAACCTGGCATTGGATTTGCTGGAAGAGCCGTTGTGGCAAAACACCACAACAAACCAGAACCATGTTAGAACCAGAGCCAATTTTTTTAGAGGAGGAAGAGGAAGAAGAGAAAAAAGAGCGAGCGAGAACGAAAGAATTAGACAGCACTGATGAGATTGCCAGAACACTTCAGGAAAACGGCGTTTTCCCGGAACTTGAGCAGGGGAACACTGGGGAGCAAGCACGCGAGGCGGTTCCGGAGGAGGAAACCCCTGAGCCAGAAAGGCTCTGGCAAAGAGCCTTGGGCGAACTTCAATTGGAACTGACGCGCGCTACATTCGAGACCTGGTTGCGAGGGTCGCGGGCAATTGCCTGCGAGGACGGCACCTTCGTCATCAGGGTCGCCAACACTTATGCGCGCGACTGGCTGGAAAGCCGTCTAAAGCCTGTAGTGGAACGAGTACTGACTCGCGTGGTGGGGCAACCCACTACCGTTCGATTCATCGTGAACAATTAAAACCCGGATGGTCAGTAACAGGGGGAAAATTATGCTTAACCAGATTCTTGTAACTGGCAAGGTGGCATCTCCGTTGCGAAGGATCGACAGGGAAACATATTTGTTTATCCTGGCCACTTTCGGGCCAGATGGCAACTTGTGCTTCCCGCCCGTCATTGTCCACAATCCACCTGATTTCCTCAGATTTGCCCCCGACTGCAAACTCCACGAACAACCCACTGTGACTGTGATTGGATCGATTCGGACAAACAACCTCTCTATTCCGCTTAAGGATGAGATAGTACGCCTGGCCCGCCGTGCTGGCGCACCTGGCAAGATCGTCCTGCGCTTGCAGGCTGTTCTATCAAAATCGGATGACCTTTACGCCAAGCGGGTCGGCGTGGAAATCATCGCCGACCAAATTTTCCCAGGAGGCGAATGGAAATGAAATCTGATTTTGCCTCTATCAGTTTTGCCCAGGGTGCCGACGGCGCCGATATCCAAATCCAAGAGGACCGTCTTTCCCTGTGCAACTTCGTCGTCGCCATCGGAAAAGTCGTGAGCGATGTGGAGTGTTTCTCCACCCGCACTGGCAACAAGCCTAAAATCAGTTTTCGCATCGCGATCCCGCGTACTCCCGATCTTCCCCGCAAAAAACCAGCGTCCAGCGACTTCTTCACTGTGAATTGCTGTGGCCAGCGTTTTCTTC
Organism: Thermogutta sp.; assembly: GCF_039793925.1. Taxonomy (GTDB): domain Bacteria; phylum Planctomycetota; class Planctomycetia; order Pirellulales; family Thermoguttaceae; genus Thermogutta. The sequence continues at coordinate 1,933 of NZ_JBAMME010000321.1, forward strand.
CCCTGCTGGACACTCTATCCAAGGAGTGCCAGGTCGTGGTCATTGGCTGGTTGCAGAGTCGCGACGTGAGCGGCCCCGGCTCACGTATTGTCCACGAAATCGGCGCCCGAGCTGTTATACCGATTCTGGATTCCTTGTTGCTCTCTGCCCTGGATTCCCTGGTCGCAAATGTCGTCAAGGATCTAACTCCTCAGGCCCGAAGGGAGCTTTTGGAAATATTGGCAAACGGCGGACAACCCGAGATTGTTCCTCAAGCTGCTCTGGACTCGAGCGGAAAGCTCCATCCAGAGATCCGCCAGGCACTTTTGCGGGTGCTGCGGGAGGAATCCAGTGGAGATTGAGGTCCATCGGCGATTTGTCATAATAACAGGAGCATTGCTTGTGCTCCTGCTTCTGACCTGGGTTGGTATGGCAGTTAGCCCGCGGGAAGCAACCGGCCGTTGGTTGCTGCTGACCCCGCAGCGCCGTGCCGTTTTGCAATACCTCCGGTGGTGCCAGCACTGGACGGACAGTCTGGTCCGACTCCAAGATGACTTGGATGCCCTGACGCTTGCAGATTCCCAGTCTGCCGCCTCTGCAACGGATTTGTACCGTCGGGCCCAACGGGCCCAAAAGGCACTGGAAACCGCTCTGGATCTCCAGCGAGATGCAGAGCGGGTCCGTGTTCCCGCGCCGATGGTCGGTGTCCATCAATTGGTCACAGCCTCGGCCCAGGCTTTCCCCGCCTGGGCCGAGGCTGTGACTGCCTT
>NZ_JBAMME010000322.1:0-2665 GCF_039793925.1 Thermogutta sp.
TTCGCTACCTTAGGACCGTTATAGTTACGGCCGCCGTTTACCGGGGCTTCGGTTCGGAGCTTGCACCCCTCCCCTTAACCTTCCGGCACCGGGCAGGCGTCAGTCCCTATACTTCCTCTCATCGAGTTTGCAGAGACCTGTGTTTTTGGTAAACAGTCGCCAGGGCCTTGTCACTGCGACCACCTCGGCCTCCACCAGTTTCCGGGTTGCCCCTTCCCCTGGTTTCAACCTACCGTGGCACCCCTTCTCCCGAAGTTACGGGGCTAATTTGCCGAGTTCCTTGGCAAGGGTTATCCCGCTCCCCTTAGCTTTCTCAGCCCGCCTACCTGTGTCGGTTTGCGGAACGGGCACCCCCTAACCACTGCACGCGGCTTTTCTTGGCAGTATGGCGTCAGCTCCGTTGACCCCTTTCGGAGTCTCCCCTTCACGGCTCAGCTCAGGCTGCGGACTTACCTACAGCCCTCTTCGCCTAACCGCTTGGAGGGATTTGCCATTTATCCCCGGCGCTTAGCCTCCTGCGTCCCCGCTTGCAGTTTCGGTTAGATGGTGGTACCGGAATATTAACCGGTTTCCCATCGGATACCCCTTTCGGGTTTTCCTTAGGTCCCGACTTACCCTGGGCGGACGACCCTTCCCCAGGTACCCTTAGGCTTTCGGGGGGATGGATTCTCACCATCCTCTCGTATACTCATGCCTGGATTCTCACTTCCGCCTCGTCCAGTAGCTCTCACGAGTCTACCTTCTCCCTACCGCGGAACGCTCCCCTACCAATCTACCTTGCGGTAGATTCCGTGGCTTCGGAGGGTGGCTTCAGCCCCGCACATTTTCGGCGCAGTACGGCTCGACCGGTGAGCTGTTACGCACTCTTTAAATGATGGCTGCTTCTAAGCCAACATCCCGGTTGTCTAAGCCATACCACATCCTTCCTCTTCACACTTAGCCACCTCTTCGGGCCCTTAGCCGACGGTCTGGGTTGTTCCCCTCTCGTCCGTAGAGCTTATCCCCTACGGGCTCACTCCCAGGCTCTCGTGTGCCGGCATTCGGAGTTTGACAGGGTTCGCAGGTCACCCCACTAGCCCTACCAGCGCTCTACCTCCAACACAGAACACCTGAGGCTGCACCTCAATGCATTTCGGGGAGAACCAGCTATCACCGAGTTCGGTTAGCTTTTCACTCCTACCCACAGGTCATCCGAGGATTTTTCACGATCCACCGGTTCGGACCTCCAGTGGGTTTTACCCCACCTTCATCCTGCCCATGGGTAGCTCACCCGGCTTCGGGTCTATCGCTACTGACTCGCGCCCTCTTCGGACTCGCTTTCGCTTCGGCTTCGCCTCTCTCGGCTTAACCTCGCCAGTAGCGATAACTCCCAGGCTCATTAATCAAAAGGCACATCGTCACCCTTTCGGGCTCCGACTTCTTGTAGGCATGCAGTTTCAGGTCTCTTTCACTCCCCTTCCGGGGGGCTTTTCACCTTTCCCTCACGGTACTGGTTGCGCTATCGGTCGGCGAGTAGTATTTAGCCTTGGAGGGTGGTCCCCCCTGATTCACGCGGGATTCCTCGAGTCCCGCGCTACTCGGGATCACAGTCACACCCTACATCCACATTTCGCCTACGGGACTGTCACCCTCTCCGGTCAGCCTTCCCAGACTGTTCGGCTATGTGAATTTCAGGTGCGGCTCAGCCTAACTGTGTCCCACGACCCCAGCCTTTCGGCTGGTTTAGGCTCCTCCCCTTTCGATCGCCTCTACTCAGGGAATCTCGTTTGATTTCTTTTCCTCCGGGTACTGAGATGTTTCACTTCCCCGGGTATCGCGCAGAGCGTACACGCTTTCACGTGTACAGGTTGCCCCATTCGGGTATCCCGGGATCAACGCTCGCTTGCAGCTACCCCGGGCTTTTCGCAGCTTGCCACGCCCTTCTTCGCCTCTCGCCGCCTAGGCATCCACTGCATGCCCTTCCTTCCTTCACCTGTCCCCTATGCACTTTTCAATGACCCGCTCCATTGGTGGAGACAAGGGGATTCGAACCCCTGACCCCCTGCTTGCAAAGCAGGTGCTCTCCCAGCTGAGCTATGTCCCCACCCATGGTGGGCTCGGGAGGAATCGAACCTCCGACCTCACGCTTATCAGGCGTGCGCTCTGACCATCTGAGCTACGAGCCCAATCATTCAAACACGAATAGCAGCCACCATCTCTCCTTAGAAAGGAGGTGATCCAGGCGCACCTTCCGGTACACCTACCTTGTTACGACTTAGCCCCCCTCACCACGTTCACCCTCAACGGCGCCCCTAAGAGTCACCGTCTTCGGGTGCCCGCAACTCGGGTGGCTTGACGGGCGGTGTGTACAAGGCCCGGGAACGTATTCACCGCGGCGTGGCTGATCCGCGATTACTAGCGATTCCGGCTTCATGTGGGCGGGTTTCAGCCCACAATCTGAACTGGGGGATGGTTTCAGGGTTTTGCTCACCATCACTGGCTCGCTTCCCGCTGTCCATCCCATTGTAGCGCGTGTGTCGCCCAGGACATAAGGGGCACGAGTATCTGACGTCATCCCCTCCTTCCTCCGGCTCGTCGCCGGCAGTCCCCTTAGAGTGCCCACCTCGCGTGCTGGCAACTAAGGGCAGGGGTTGCGCTCGTTGCGGGACTTAACCCAACACCTCAC
>NZ_JBAMME010000323.1:0-2634 GCF_039793925.1 Thermogutta sp.
GCCGTCGCGTCCATGAGACGCAGGCCAGTTGTTACGTCTGTCGCCCAGATACCGCAGAGTGCATAAGCCGCGACGCTCGCGGTTCTGAGCATCAGCTTGCGGTGGAATGGCATGTCTACGGCTCGGCCTATGAAGCGTGATCCAAAGACGATATTAGCATTCACCTCTCGAAGTGTTGCCAAGAGGAGAGGTAAATCTTCAGGTTGGTGTTGACCATCGGCATCGAATGTGGCCACATACTCGGCATTCTGCCGAATGGCGAAGCTGATCCCGGTTTGTGTGGCTGCACCAGCACCCAGATTCACCGGGTGGCGCAGAACCCAAACGGGATATTGGAGGGCCACCTCGGCCGTGTTGTCGGCCGAGCCGTCGTCCACGACCACCACGGATCGGGCCACCTCGAGCAGGCCCTCGAGGGTGTGGCCAATCCGCGGGGCCTCGTTATAGGCCGGTACCACCACAAAACAGGAGTCAGGTAACCTGGAATCGGCAGTGCTATTCATGGTCGTCAGCTTCCGCGAAAACTCTGGGCTGCCCCGGCCGCCCACAGCGTTGTGAACGTGACCTGGATCAAACTTTCCGGTGACATTGCCTCCCGAGAATCGTTTAAGCTGTGCAAAAAAGCACGGACGGCCGCTTCATGCCCTTTGTCGGCCGTCCACAGCTTTTTCCTATAGCGTCGGGAGCCGTCGTCCAAAAGCAGCGTCTTAAAATCCTCGAGCACGGCTGAGCACCCCCCGGCATGTACTTCAATGCGCTCTTTACTAAAGCCCGGGGAACCAGTCGTTGTATAGATAAGATGGCAGACAGAACCATCTTTATATCGGACTAAAAACTGGCCATCGTCGCGGGGCGAAACTCCATTTGGACTAAGGCGTTGCAGATCGGTCGGTTCTGAATCCGTCAAAAAGGCAAAGAAGTCGAAAAAGTGACAGGCCTCCCCGATGATGCGACCGCCTTCAGCCGGGTCGGCCAGCCAGTGATCGGGCGGAATCAGTCCGGCATTCACGCGATAGGTCACGCTTAGCGGGCCCCGCCCTTGGAGAAACTCTTTCAGTTTCTGCGCCAAAGGGGCAAACCGGCGATTGAAGCCCACCATCAGTCGGCCGCCGGTTTCTTCCAGTGCCCGCTGCACGTCAAGCAACTGTTCCATGGTGATGGCCAGCGGTTTTTCGCAAAAGACAGCCTTGCCCGCCCGTAATGCCGCGCAGACCATTGGGGCGTGCTGCGAATGCCGGGTGACAATGAACACGACATCCGTACCGGTGTCCCGAAAGGCTTCCTCTGGATCAGTGGCAGCCCAGACGAAACCGTATTTTCGTCCCACCGTTTGGGCCGTCACCCCCGAGGCAGTGACAATTCCGCGAAACTGGACCTGGGGTAGCTTCTTTAAAATGGGCAAAAGGACCCCCTGAGCGAAATTCCCTGCTCCGATAAAGGAAACGCCGAGTGTTGCCTTCCGAATGGGCTGGAGAACTGTCGGTAACTCAATGCGCCGGGGAGGGGTGGTCTCTCGGGTGGGATAAGTGAGAATAATCCCCAGGTAAGGCTCTTTACCACGAAGCATTAATTCAAACGCTTCGGTCGCACGGTCTATTGGGAACCGGTGTGTTGTCAATAAACTCGGCCGAATAGATCCAGACGCGACTAATTCTAAAAATGCCTGTAAATTACGTTGTTCCGTCCAGCGAACATAGCCCGGCGGATAGTCGTGACCGTGCTCTTCATACTCCGGATCGTAACGCCCCGGGCCATAGGAGCGGGAGACAATAAAAGTGAGTTCTTTTTCGTAGAATGGCTTTCGCGGGATATTCATCCCTGTGACGCCGACCATAACCACCCGAGCGCGATCCCGTGCGAGTTCGGCGGCCAGCTCCACCGGGGTGTTGCTTGCCGTGGCGGCCGTGATGACGACGGCATCGGCCCCCAGCCCGTGAGTCCAATGGTGGATCGCAGTAACGCGCGCCGAATCGGGAGGAAGGGCCAGTGACGCACCACACTCGAGGGCCAAGTCACAGCGGGCGGCAATGGGGTCCAGGCCCGCGACATGGCAACCTGCGGCCTTAAGAATTTGCACAGCAAGCTGCCCTAAAAGCCCCAGCCCGATGACGACTACGTATTCGCCCACGCGAACATCGGCGTTGCGGATTCCTTGAAGGGCAATCGCCCCAAGCGTGGCATAGGCGGCGTCTTCCGCGGAGACACCTTCGGGGACGGGAGCGGCCAGCAGTTCGGGCACGGCATTGTATTCGGCATGATTGGCCACTCCGGCCCCGGCACAGGCGACGCGCTGACCCGCGCGGAATTGTTTAACTTCCGGCCCGATCGCCACGACCTCTCCAGCCGCACTGTAGCCAAGGGGCAACCAGCGGTCGAGCTGCTGTTGGACGCTGCGGAGGGTGGCCCACAGGCCATCCCGCTGGAGTTTGTGGAGGACTTTTTTTACGAGATCGGGTCTCGCGCGAGCCTTGCCAAGAAGGCCCTTGCGGGCAAGCTGGGCGACCATCCGCTCGGTTCCGGCGGAAATGAGCGAGGCCTCGGTGCGGACCAAGAGGCGGTTCCCACCTACCTGCGGTGGAGGAATATCGGCGAGCTCTAACCGGCCATTACGAAGGTTTTGGAGGAGTTGGTACA
>NZ_JBAMME010000324.1:0-11440 GCF_039793925.1 Thermogutta sp.
GCGCCCTAGAGAGATCGTAGGTTTTGAGAATGATACTGCCTGGGCACTTGATCGAGCAGAACAGCCCCAGCAAATCCCTCTGGAGGAGCTCGAGGTTCCCCTGGAGGAAAATGCACTCCGGGGCACGTTCGCCGAAGAACGCCTTGACCGAAGCGGGATAGGCGTCGTCATTCCGCTCCACGCGGATGGGGCGACGGATGTCTTTGGCCGGACGCGAGCGTTTCATCAGTCTTCGTCCCCCATGATGTCGTCAGCCGCGGGACACTTCATCTCGCGCGGAATCATCGGCAGCAGGATAGGGTAACAGCGACCCGTCACTACGTTATGCATAGTTCACCATTTCCATGCATGCCCGCCAGTCGAACCGAAATCCCTCACCGGGGAAAAAGTACGACCGACCATTGTAGCTCTTTAGCAACCCCAACTTGTTCCACAGCTTCGGTTCGTCCCTCAGAAACGTTGCCTTGGCCCGGCCCTTTGGCGCTTTGGCGATAACCCCAGCTTTTTCGAGCTCCTCGTCTAGGGCCTGCAAAAATAGTCGCGATTTCCTCTTACTCTTCCGCGGGATCTGTCGCTGAATATCCTCAACCCAGAGAATCAGCTCGATGTGCCGTCCAACCGTGAGTATTTGGTGACCTAAGAACAACTTGAACGACATGCTGTCCGGACCGTATATCTTGCCGTGCCGCAGCAAATCATACCCAGCCTGTGTTAGGCGATTGTTCGAGTCGATAAGCCCAACGTGTTTCATGGAGAGTTCGCTGTTAATCAACTCGGAGTTGTAATAGGACACTGATTCTGCCGGCTTTCGTGGAGATCCCTCCCAATTGAGCGCTTTCCCGCTCGATCGTTGACTCTTCCAAAAGTCCTCGAAGGCTTTCTCGAAGTTACAGTCCTGTTGATCCATCAGCTTAAGCAACTCGTATAGTTCATATTGCGACAGGTCCCGCCAATATGCCCAAAACACCTTTCGCTTTCGGCCTTGCCTACCCGGTATCGCGGTTGGCGAATTTGACCGCTCGCATAACGGCAGGCGCGTCACAAGTTGACTCGGATCACGCCCGTACTCAAGCACTGCCACTGGTAACCGCGGCACAATGACCTTGCCGAGAAGTTCTCCTAGATACTTACCAATCTCGAATCCATCCCGGCTAAATTGAGGTACAACTAGCACCCCGAATTCGAACAACTCGAGATAGGTGATAACTTGCCCCAAGCCCCGCACGTATTCCGGCCTCTCACGACCCGGCGGTTTGAACTCGATCGCGAGCGACGCACCCGTGCTTTCATCTTCGAATGCCTGATCTGGACGAGGCCAGTAAGCGATGCCCTGCCAGTACGTGGTTTTCGGGGAAAGCCGCCCCTTGACCGACCACTCGGCCTGGCCCTGTCGCACTTGGTGCAGCATCGCAGCAGCCGTAAGGTGTGCCATCTGGTGATGTTCGTAGCTCATTGGCCGCAATCCTCCTCCGACTCGAAATTCGTCCTGACGCATTGGACATAGAGCAACTCGATGTCTGCCCAGGCCTCCTCAAAACCAAATACTTTCGAAAATATCAAGTCGCTCTCGTCTGTTATGTAGCGGCATCGGGCTAGATTGTAGTTGCCGACTAGCCTCCCTGCGTTGACCTTGAATGACGTAGCTTCCCTCATGGCCTGCTCCAAGCGGTCGGCATAGCGTACCAGTTGCGCTTTCTCAGCATTCGGAAGCTGGGTGAGATCAATCGGAAGATCGGCGAACATCCATTTCGTGACGTGGAAGTCGTCGCCGATGGCAAACCAGAAGGCCAACATTATCTTTCCGTTCAGGAGGCACAATGCAACGGCTGCAAGGTCGGCTTCCCGAAAGTACACTTCACCGAACTTGGTATGCGGAATCGCTCTTCCGCGCTCGTCATAACAGGGAGGCAGGCTGCGGCAAAATGTGAGCCAGTTGTAGGCCGTTTTCTTGAAATAGAGCTTGTGCTTCGTTGGAGAAGGAGATATCGCAAACTCAAGTCGCCCACCCCGCCGAGAGGCTCGCTCGAAGGCGTCCACAAGTGTCTGCGTATTGAGCTTGGGGATACGACCTGACCAGCACTCAGGGTCGAATCGCACATACGACAGGAGACTAAGAAGATGATCTCGCTCCGACTCAAACCAGCGGTGTAGTCGTGTGGTGTACTGGTGTCCATCACCGCGCTTCGCACCAAGGTGGATCGTGTTCCGAACGCGCACATCGTGGGCAAATAGAGCGGCGGGAATACGTCCATATGATGAGAACCAGTTCGTGCGGTAGGCCGAGTAAAGGAGTTTCCGAAGAGGCGCGAAATCACTGCCGAAAGTGAGACTTAGTGGAATGATCATTCCAGCGTACCCACCAAGCTGCACGAGTTGCGATACGCGTTCAACGCACCAAGCGTAAATGTCGGGACAGCGTTCCGTCAGGTACTGCTTCACCGTGTAATTCTTGCGGACCTTCGCTGATGATACATACGGCGGATTCCCGATAATTACATGGAACCCACCGGCGTGCATAATCCCGTAGAACTCAGCGAACCAGTGGAAGGGCTGGTGACTGGCTTTCCAAGCCTCGAACTCCTTCGGCTTCCCCACGTTCACGCCATACTCGGCTGCCAGAAAGCGGTCGAGTTGGTCGGTTAGTTTTCGCAGCCGTTCCCGGAGCTCCTGCTTGTCTTGGACGGTGACCCGGCCACCGTGAGTGGTCTGCTGGGCGCGGAACTGGTTGAACGCCCGCTCGACCAACTCGGCCTCCTCCTCAATACGCTTGACGGCCTTGTCGAAGTCGAATCGTCCCTGCATCGCCTTTCGCACATCGTCGAGCGTCGCAAACCCGACAAGCGTGTTCCCGGCGCGGATGTTGAAGTCGATGTCCGGCAATGGTTCGATTTGGTCGATCGTCTCGACCTGGGCAACGAGTTTCAGGAAGAGACGCAGTTTGCAGATCTCGACCGCCTCCTCCATGATATCCACGCCGAAGAGGTTGTTGATGATGATGGACTTGAGAATGAAGTAGCGTTCGTTGGGGTGCTTGGCGATCTGCTGAAGAACCTTCTTGAAGTCGCTGAACTGTTCCGGGTGATGTTTCTTTCCCTCGAGGTCCTCGACGAATCGTTCCATCCGCTCGAGGCAGTCGCTGTAAAGGGTCTCCAGAATGCGGAGGGCCGCGAAGAGGAAGGCGCCGGAACCGCAGGTGGGGTCGAGCACGCTGACATGCTGAATTGCGTTCCAGAAAGCCCGCAAAAGTTCCGGCCCTTCGCAGTTGATGATCGCGTCCCGTGCGAATTGCCAGATATCCAGATTCAGCGTGATAAGGTCGTTGATCTCGTGCACCTCGCCACGCTGAAGTTTTTCACGGATTTCCAGGCAGCGGTTGCGGCGATAGACGTACTCACGCCAGGTCTCGGTGACAAGCCGGATCGGGTCGCCCGCCGGGGCTTGCTCCAGGTTGTACCGCTTATCGAACATACGTGCCTTGGGGTCGTGCATCCCCTTCTGGACGAAATCCGGAAGCTCCGATTCCGGCACGATGGAGCCGTCGTCCCGAATGACGCCATGGCGGACCGCGGGGTAGATATACCGGTCCGGGTCGTCGCGCAGGAGGCGCCAGAGGGCGGAATGGGGCTGGAAGGCGATAGCGCACTTTTCCTTCGCGGCCTCGAACAGGAAGGGAATGACCGTGTTCTTGCTGATGTACTCCGTGATGTCCTCCTTGGTATAGTAGGCCCCCATCTGCTTCTGGTTGACGTACTTTTCGAAGATGTAGCCGACCACGTCCGGGTTGATCTCGTTGTCGGCGCGGAGAGGGCGTTCGTCGAGGTGCCAGGCGTACTGGTCAAAGAAGTCGAAAAGTTTTTCAAAGGCATGGTCGGGAATGTCGATCTCGCGCCAGCGTTCTTCCAGTTCGTGGACCTCGAAGAAACTGCCGTTCAGAAACGGCACCTTGCCGAGCAGTTTTTCAAACTCGGGATCGAGCTTTCGTTCCTCGGGAGGCTTGCCGAGCCCTTCATGGAAAAGACGCAGCAGGAAGTAGCGGTAGAAGGAGTGGAACTTGTTCTTACCTCTGATCTTCTGCACCATCGCAAGGCGATGGCGCAGGTAGTCCGTGTCGCCGTCCAGAAAGCCCTTTTTTTGAATGAAGTACACGAACATCAACCGGTTGAGCATGAGCGACGTGTACCACCGGCGGTCGTCGTCCGAGGGGATCCCTTCGATGAGTTTTTGGAAGGCCGCATGCTCGGCCTTGAAGCGGTCGTAGAACCGCTTGGTGACCCTGTCCACGTCGAATGCAGCCCGGGCGCGGCCGGCTATATCCACGACGGTGATTTGCTCCTCTTCCTCGAGGCTCACGGCAATTTGGTTGAGCCTCTGAATGAGAGGGTCACCTGTTTGCTTGATGTGAAATCGATGGTCCCGGCTGGCGAGAGGCTTCCCTGGTTCGCGACGTACCCAGTGCCAGACCTGCTCGCCGGCCTTCTCGTCCGTATAGATAACAAAGTGCTCGCGGACGGATTTGGTCACCCGTTGGTCGATCTTGAGGCGAGTGGCTCGGTCGGGAATTGTGGGGCACAAGAACGCGACGAATCCCCTCTTTTGAGCAACTGCCGTAAGTCTGTACACGTTTCCTTCGACGGACACATCCAGCGTCGCGTGATGGTTGTCCCATCCCAGGTGTTCCCGAAAAAGGGTCTTGAAGTCGAAGGACTTGAGACACTGCCTGACGGCGGCAACGTCGAATTTCATGTGTTCACACCTCTCCATTGTTTCCTGGTTTTCCGGCGTCGCTTTCCGGTCTGCGGAGTCCGAGAGAGCAAATCACCTGGGGTTCGCCTGGCCCGCCCTTCTCTTCCACGCGGCACAGGCGGCCGTCTTGTCGCAACGCGATGACGAGGGCCGCCAGGTCTTGGTCCGAGATGCCGCTTTTGAGTTGGCGGTTGAGTGTATCGGTCGCGGATTGGAGTAGGGGGTACTTGTAAATGTCTTCGATGGCCTTCAGAAGTTCGGAAGAATCAAAGAGCGTTCCTTTGATCTGCTCCGCATACCTTTTGAGCCGCTCATACGTGCGAAACCGCGCGCCCGATGGGCGGCCCAATTGCCCGCCGACGGACTTCTCGGTTTCCACAATCAGCCTGACGCCCTTGGCGACCAGCTCGTGATGATCCTCGGCACGCGGCAGGGCCGGTGTGTCGGGATCGCACTCGGCCGCTTTGAGAATGGCGAACTGCGACTCGGTGACGCTATTGCCTTCCCTGTCGATCCAGGCCAGCGCGTCGTTCCCCTCGGCAGTCCGAAGATAAACCAACACGCCTTCCGGCCTGTCGGCTGTCGGTTGATGGGGCTTTGTTGAGTACACCACATTGGGCATATCGGAAATGATTTTCTCAAGGGAAGGATCCCGGTCGACGGCATTCTTCCAAATTTGATAAGCGTAGGAGGCCAGGTCAACTTCAGCGTCTTCCTCCCCGTCAAGGATGCCCGCCTTCTCGTTGTACAGGTTAATAAGTGGCAACTCGTCCTTCTCGCCTTCGAAAAACGCCTCGTCCGCCCCCACCACCTCTGCGTTCTCACGCAACCGCTCCATCACGCGTTGGCGGAGGCGGATGATACGCTCCACGCCATCCGCGGGAAGGAACGAGTAACAGAGAATCCTGTCCGACTTCTGGCCAATGCGGTCCACGCGGCCAGCGCGTTGGATGAGCCGAATGATGGCCCAGGGCAGGTCATAATTCACGATGATGCTGCAATCCTGGAGGTTCTGCCCTTCGCTCAGAACGTCGGTGGTTATCAGAACCCGCAGTTCGTCCTCTGGAGCGATACGGTCGCGCCGTTCATTGCTCACGGGGCTGAAACGGTATGCGATGGATGTCGGATCATCGGTTGCGCCTGTCACCGCTGCGACGGCCCTCAGACCGCGTGCCTTAAGCTGTTGTTCGAGGTACTCGACCGTATCGGCGAACTGGGAGAAGACAAGCACCTTGTCCTTCGGATGCTTCTTCGTCAGAAGAGTCACGAGTTCATCCAATTTGGCGTCCCGCTGGGGATCCCACGTCCCGGCGCGATCCAGAACCTCCATCAATGCCTTGGCGTCCCTGCGCAAGTCCTCGGCCAGTACCTGATCGAAAAGGTCCGGTCTCAGCCACCTGAAGCGGCGTCGGAATCGGGAAGCATAGCTTCCATACACAGCGGCAGCTCGGCTGCGAACCTCCGCCTCAGTGAGAGGGCCGTAAGTCGGCTTGTCCAACTCCTCGGGCGCGTCCTCATCGTCGTCCCCGGCGGCCGCCTCCCAAAGCTCGTGGTCCTGATCGTTCGCCCACGTATCGAGTAGCCCTACATCCTGCGTCCCGATCGGGAGCGGCAGCCCATTTTCAATGGCGTGCAGAAAAATGTAGTTGCGGAGGATGTGGCGCTGGATCGATAGGATGAACGAGTGCCCACTGCTTTCAAGACGCTTGAAGAGGTTCGTCCGGCAAAAGCCCTTGAGACGTGTTCCGGCGCGTGAGAGGTCGGCCAGAACCTTTGCTTCTTCGGGCGTGGGCGGCTTACGGGGCGACGGCTTCAGGTAGTTGCCCAGGGCGTAGCGGGGTAGCTTAAGGTCGTTCACCGTCTGTACAACGTCATCGGCGAAGAGCCGCGCGTACTGGTCTTTGGGGTCCCCCTGATTGATCTTGAACTTAATCGTCTTCGGCACGCGCACAGGGAAGTACACTCGCTGGCCATCCTCAAACTCGAGGTATTTGGAGTTGTTAACAGGATCGTACTTGGCATAGTTCTCTTGGATGAAACTCCGGGTACGGCGGACCAGGTACAGGCGCATGAGTTCACGCCAGTCGTCGGCGTACTCGCTCTTCTCGAATGCTGCTAGCGAGCGGACAGGGCATTGGTGTCGGCGGATGAATTCAGTCTCCCCTAGTTCCCGGAGAAGTCTTTCCGGTCGGATGCCGATGTCCTCATTCTCGTCAACGAAGAGCCGGAGCTGGTTCGAAAGGTCGAGATAGGTCTTGTTGTAGGGCGTGGCTGACAAAAGGATGACACGGCTATCGTTCGAAGCGATGTACTCCGCGATGGCACGATAGCGCTTGCCCTCGCGATTGCGCAGGTTATGACTTTCGTCGATAATGACCAGGCGGAAACGACGCAGGTTGGGAAGTTCCTGGAGAACCCGCGTGATCGACAGCACCTTGGCCCGGAGTCGATACCGCTGCCGGTAATCCTCCCACATTGACACCAGGTTCTTGGGGCAGATGATGAGTGTCTCCAGCCCGTAGTCGTCCTCGAAGATACGCGCCAATGCCGTGGCCATGAGGGTCTTGCCCAACCCTACGACGTCGCCGAGGATCACGCCACCGCGCTTATTGAGATGATGTGCAGCGATCTTCACGGCCGCCTTCTGGAACTCGAGGAGCTTGTTGCCAAAATCGGCCGGGATCCGGAACTCGCTCAGCCCCGCCCTGGCCTCCTGGGAAAGATGGTAGGCAATCTTGAGATAAATGTGGTAAGGAGGGATCGGCGCCGGCCGTGCCCAACTCTCGTTGATGATCTTCACGAGTTCCTCGGAAATGTCCCAGCAAAACCGGTCATTCCAACGATCCTCGAACCACTTGGCGAGCTTATCGCAGGCATCGTGGTCAAGGATGTCCACGTTGAGCTCTCCCTGCTTGGAAAGCCCCGCCAGGGTCAGGTTGCTGCTGCCGAGGTAGCCGATCTTGGGGTTGAGCGGGTCTTGCCGAAAGAGGAGGTAGAGTTTGGCGTGGAGCGGGTGGCGGAGGAACACCTTGACCACCACCTTCTTGGCCTCGATCTGAGACGCCAGATGGCGAAGTGCCGCTTCGTCCTCGTTGGTCGGAATGCCCAAAGTTAACTGGTCGCGGAATTCCTGGGCTAGCTTGCGCTTCATCATATTGGCGGTGGCCTGATCGGTTTCCTGCTCGCCCCTGACGGGATTCAATGCCTGCTTGAGCTGATCGTGCGGCATCTGCTGCATCCCCACCAGGATCCGACAGCAGTGACCGTCGCCGCCCGGCCATCTGTCAACCAGGGACGACACCTGTTTCCACCCGCGAAGGTTGAAGTATCCGACGCAGAAGTCCGCGCGTTCCGAAAGGCCCATCGCCTGGGTGAGAGCAGAAAGGAGATCCTTCTCGATGTTGTCGAAGATCTGGGGCATGATCTAACCTACCACCTCACTTTGTGGGGCTGTAGGGAAAAATCTCGTGTGTTCCATTAAGTCAATATTCTTCTTGTAGACATGCCGTTATACAAGTACGAGGGCGAAATCGTGCGAAGGAACATGTGGTCTTGAACGAGCGGCGCCACTGTGCGCGAGGTGGTGAATGATGTGCTGCAGCCAGAGAGGGAGGTGCTGCTCCGGTTTTTGAGCGGGACTTACCTCTTTTTTCATGATTTCTTGCCCACTTTATAAAGAAAGCAGTTAAGGCATCCGGGACTTCGCCCGTCTGCTGGCGGAAGGCCGTAGGGGAATTATGCCGGCTGGGGCAGTCGCAGGGCGCCTCGCCAGGTGGCCAGCGGTCCCGTGGCTAACCAGACGTGGAGGGTATGCAGGTGGCCCTTGCGTACCTTGTCGTCTTTGCGGGCGTGCTGAGAAATTACCCCGACGGGCATCTCATCGGTTTCGATGAGGCGGCGGATTGGCTTCTTTCGGCTTCCCATAAGCCATCCTTTCGGATGGTGTATTCTCTTGAGCAGCAGGCCGCGCAGGACCCGGGCGCCCAGGTCAAATCGCCCTTCTTGAGCCCACCTTGCGCCGTATCCCAGCCAGCGATGCATTCCATGCTTCCCAACAGTATTAAATCGTTTCGGGGTAACGTATGAGCCAGTACGCGCTTGGTGCTGCGCACTTTTGGTGAATCGTCGCTCAGATCCACCGTGGAGCCGAAAAGATCCACTGCTTCCTCCCAGAATACCCGCTGGAGGTGGCCCAAGCCATAGCGGATATCCCCTCCGACGAAGATTTCGTCAATGTCCTTGACCTGCTCAAATAAAGGTGTGTCCTTGCAAAAGAGGTAGCCCACCATGGCCACCGGTTTCAACTGTCCATCTCCATCCTGCCAGTAAGGACTGATCAGCTCAAATCCCCGCAAAGTGCCTTCCTCCGCGGTGTCGGATTCGGGCGCAATGGCCGTACCCGGACGAGTGCTCAAAAGGAGCGTCCGGAGGCGCCGATCTTCTAATTCAGCTTCTCCGTCTTCCCGATGCCACACGAGCCCTTTCCCTTGCCGGTATTGGGGAAGCCACACTTTCCATTCACCGTCCACCAACTCGGCGGGGAACAGATAGCTGAAGCGGGCGTCTTGCTGGAGTTTTTCCCCAACCGTCTTGTAATCCGGGGGGTCAGAAGTTTGCCTGTGTGCCAGTTCCGCGGTCAAGGCGCCCCAAAGAGCACGGGCGGGGATATACAGTCGCGTCCGGTTGAGGACGCCGGCCGGAAGCCATCCAAGGTGCAGAGGCGACCTCAATTGCCAAATCCAGCGATACATCGTCCAACTCATGATGAGCCATCTCCCCTCGCTTTCAGGTGATACCGCGCGTAGGAAAGGGCCATGCGCAGGAGGTCTCGGGCAAAAAGCAGATCGGCCAAGTTCTCCGCCAAACGTTTTATGGCGTCTAGGATGTCATTTGCACCGTCGAGCCGGTTATGGAAAACATCTTTCAGGAAAGAGAGCGATTTCCCGCTGATTGGGTCCGCTACTGCGCTGTGCTTGGCCTTTAGGTAGAGGAACATGGCATACGGCCCCTGTCCTTCCAGGACTGTGAGCGCCGCATTGAGGATTTTCTCTTCCATGTTGGGAATATTCGCCAACTCACGCCCCAGTTCGGCGCATCGGATGTCCAGGTTCGTCATCTGAGTGCTACTCATGGCTGGCCTCCTCCCTGGTTCGCAGGTGAATTGCAGTTGGCAGTCCGAGGCGATACGGGTTGACTCTCATACACCACATCTACACGCCCCATACCTCGTGAGCCCATACCACCAATGCCCAGGTGCTTGAGATAATCGTGGGCCTGTGCCGCCTTCTGGTATACATCATTCAGCCTGGACACGGCTGTAATGGATTGTCCATTTATGCTGAAGTGCGCTGGATTCTTGGCGATGATCTCCCACACCAGCACGGTGCCACGCGGTAAAGCCTCATACGAGAAAAGTGCCCGCTCTTCTGCCGCACCGGTAGCCGGATTGATAGAGACCGAAGTGCGCACCTCCAGGTTGCTGTTGACGACGTGGGCGAAAAGGCGGTCGGGCACGAGAGCCAGGCGGTTCTGAATAAAGTCGAGGATTTTGAGATTTTGGAAGGTCGTCTTGATATCGTGCATCTGGGCGCAACTTCGCGTTTCCAGCAAGAGCCAGCCCAGGTTGAGGCAATTTCCCGGATTTTCCACATAGACAGCGTCGTCGCATACGCCCTTCACCGGAAAACCGATCATGTCAAGCGCCATGGGACAGCTCACCCACATCGGTCCCTGGCGAGTGGGCACCGGGAAGAGGAGCACGTGGGCGTCGGTGAAGGCGGCCAAGCCGGCAAAACCGCCCTCCTGGCCGGCCCCACGGGCGAAGCCGAAGACGGTGCAGATGGGGCAATCGGGCTGACGGCAGTGGCCACGGTTCTTATCCAACCCCAATCCGGCGCAGTCAGGGTAGTAGGGTTTCCGGCGCCCCTGAGATTGTTGACCGGAGGAAGACGCTCCCTGCTTGCGCTGCCTCTCTTCTTCACAGTGCATCGCTACATAAGTGCGGTATACCCCAGCCAGGCTGGAACCGGGAATTTTGGGCACTTGGGTGACCGGGTCGCGAACGATGGGCAGGTCCACCCGACCAATGCGAGCAACCCCGGTGCCCACGTGGATGGGGTCCAGGGCAATGCCGATCTGGACAAACCTTTCATAACTCGCCATGGCTTTGGCTCCTTTACACACTTTCTTTCAACGCAGTCATGTGCCAATCTAGCGCCCATTGGAGAGTGCTTTGCACGGCGGCCTCGGTAAGCGTCTCCAACGCTACACGTTGCACTTCCAGATGATTCGCCAGGACACCGCACAGGGTGTCCCGCCAGAGGTCAGGTGGAGCCGCCGGGCCTCCAGCCGGCGATTGCCAATCCATTTCTAACCGCGCCAGCTCGCTGCGCAGACGCCGAAGAGCAGTCTGGCTCGGCGCCACCCGTTGCAGAAGCCTCCAGACCTCACGCATCTGTGCCCAATCCTCGAGGTAACGTGAACGCTTTGCATCAAAGCGGGCCGCGGTGCTGTCCAAAAAAAGGGTCTTCACCCGAGCAGGAGACACTCTAATCCCATCGCCGGGGCGCAGGTTCGCCACATGGCGGTAAACCTGACCTTGGGGATGCTGAAAGTCGCGGGGGAAGCGCACCTCCCGATCCTCCACGGCCACGTAGGGGTAGAAGACATCCTCCCGGCCGTCAGGTAGGGTGAGCGG
>NZ_JBAMME010000324.1:11450-19787 GCF_039793925.1 Thermogutta sp.
CCACCCGGATGGTTTCGCGGCCATCGCGACGACGCAGGCGCAGGGCCACTACACCCGCCCGCCGTTCCACTTCCTGCACTTGCCAGGTTTCTTCCTTACCTATCAGGGCATCTTCCACATTTCTGACCGCTTCCACGACCGCCTGGTAAGGGACTAATCGCGGGAAGGAGACTACACCCACGTGCAGGGGAAAGCGATCCCAGAGCCGGGCGAAGTGATCCCGCCACCAGGCCACGGAGAGATCCACGCACTCGGAAGCCGCCTCCAGTGGCGCCAACACCCGGAAGCGCAAGGGGGAGATTTCCACTGGGATCACCGGGTGGTAGACGGCCAAATGCGCGTAAGGTTGTTGCAATTCCCGAACTTGGTTTACAGTGACGGTCCCCTGCTGGCCAAAAGAGTCTTCCTCTTCCAACGTAATCTGCTCATTCTTAAAAGCATCGTGTGATTCCTCCGGTCTGAGCAAACGCGCCAGATTAGACGCGGTTACGAAGCCGCCCAGGCTGCGCACATAGACCAGGCTGATCTGTCGTCCGTGCCAGCGGCCATCATAAAGGGCCATATCTTTCCAGCCGTTATGGTCCTTGGGCACCAGCACGCGCCGCCGCACCCGCCAGGGATTGTCGTAGCGGGCGGCAATTTGGCGGAACTCTCGCAGGAGATCCCGAAAGAACTCCTCCGCCTCCCGCCAGAAGCGATAGACCCGGCCCGGGGAGGGGAGTTTAAGGAAGAGTTGATGAGCTAACCACGCCGCACGCTGATCGTCGTCTAAAGCGCCCCATGAAGGCGCGTCGGCACGGTCTTCGACGATCTTGTGGAAGAAAGAGGGCCAGTCGTTTTCATTTTCATGCTGATATCCCTCTTGGAGATTTCATAAAACTTGATCTTAGAAGTGCAGCGCGTGTGTCACCGTCGATCGGAGTGTCTTCGCCCTCGCTTGCGTAGATGCGCACTACTCAGCGCTGTCGCAGCACCAGAGCGGCACTTTCAGAGGTTTTTCTCCATTCCCAGGGTTCACTTTCAAGACTCGTGTCTTGGCTGTCCAGTCATTGGGAGGGAAGGCATGTAAGCAGTCGCGTTTTGGGCCGAGGATCTGTGCAAACATGCGTTGCTGCTTCAAGGCTCCATTCGAACTCATCCCACCTCGCCTTCCAGAAGATGGAGAGCCACATCGGAGCTAGTCGACCTTATCCTAAACAAAAACAAATTCTCCTGAAAGATTAACGTAAACCTTTCATAGCCAGCAGATAGTAGACTGCGAGTCCAAGGAGATTCCGGTCGCAAGAGATATTCTGCAAGTCGTTAGCGTTTTGAACTTGCGCTCCTGCCTTCTGCCACAATCTCACCAACTCAGAAGTAACCGCAGGGGAATGAAGAGCCATTAGTTCCCGAGAATCTTTGTAACCCGCTTGAGCTGCCATGCCATCAATAAACTCTTCCCTCAGGATAGGATCCCAGGCTCGCGAAATAGCACCGATCCTCGGTGCCCAGTCTACAAAGTATTGTGTACACCTTAGGGAAATAATCGCGGACGGTGTCAGGTAACGCTCGTTAGTTTCCCGCTGTGTGCACAGGATCGCTGCGACATCGCCAGAGAGTCCTGATCCGGACAAGATGTTGATGAGTTGCGATGGGGAATCGATGCGCAAAGGTCGCCCATTCATAAGGTCATCGTAAACCAAAGAAGCCGGCGAAACAGCGCCTGTGGCGCCACTAAGAGCAACATAACGGCCGACGAGGCGCTCATGGACAGCCCTGATAACGGCTCCTCCACATGATCCGAGATAAGACCGCACTACCTTTGCGCAGAGCTGAAGATGCTTCTGTGAAAGGCCTTCAAGCGTTGTTCCCGAATTGAGGATGATCTCTTTTGCTGGCGGTGAGCAATCTCGGAGGATACTGCTATAGATATTTCCAGCCCTCAAAAGAATGCACATTCGTGCTATTTCAAAGCGCGCTGCCTCGGAGGACAAAATGGGATAAGCCGCACGCACTTTTTCGACCGCGGTGGGACTAATTTGATCGAGATAACCGTCGCTCACCAGCCTCAAGTAGTCCGCGTTCTTTTTCGGCGGCTGAGAGTGTACATGATCCGTGGCCTGGGCCAAGTCTCTAACGCCGTATGTTTCGGTGATCGGTCCAGATTCGGAAAGTCCGGTCAGAGAATCCCAACCAATAGTATCCAAGGGACCATTCTCATTTCCCTTTACATCACACCATGCATAATTTCTGATCAGGGCCAGGGCCGTTAGTGTTGCCAATACGATCGATACAGGAAGCACTCTTGCGATCATTGCGCCCACCTCCGATATTTTTTAGATGCTGGCCGATACCCTTCCTTAAAGACTTTGATTACGAGCCGATATTGCAATCCGGGGACAAGTCACGCGTCAGAGCTTCGTGATTTTTCACGGCGTCATCGTTTCTATTTTACCCAGCGCGACAGTTAGGTAACCGGCCGACGGTGGTTAGATTAAAGCGGGGACTTGAATTGTGAAGGGCCCTCCCAAGAATTCTACAGAGCCCTGGACCAAAGGCCGGTTGGCTGATCTTGTCTGAGGAACTCGTCATGCATAATTTTTCGACCACGGGAAGGCGTGAGAAACCAGTCGCGATTTCGAACCCCGGGTTTGGGACGTATGTCGCCGCATTGGTGGAAAACTTGGTCGCGGCGATAGAACCCATTACTACGTTGGAGGACAGGAAGGCACGCCTGCTAGAAGAAACCTCACAACTGTGCGAACGAAACGAACACTTCGAGCAACAGTTGGCTTCAATGCACAAAGCCCCCGGCCCTCGGAGCCGCTCTCAAGCGGCATAGTCGCCCCCAAGAACTTGTTGCCCAAGGGTGACAACAAGCGAAGGAAGGACAGAAAGCCGGGGCACCAATAGCACCTGCGGTCGCCGTTTCCCCCGAAGCCGGTCCACCATTTCCAGCGGCAAACGCCCGAGTATTGTTCTGAGTGCAGCGGCAAGGCGGCCGATTCCTGGTGTGACCCAAAAGCATTCCAGTAGCTGGAAATCCCCGAAACCTTTGGCGTGATCTTCCCCCCAACCTGCTAATGGCTCAACCGTCGTTCTCGTCCTCCTTCTGCAAAGCCCTCCTACGCCGTATCCAACTCAGTGCCCGTGTCACAGCTCGCACATTCCACCTCCGCGGCGCAAAGTGTGTTTCGTACAGTTCGCCAAACCGCCCTCTGGTCTCCTCCACAAAATCTTTGCGAGAGTTGTTGGTGTGCCGCCTGTAATATTCCCAGGCCTCGTAAATCTTCTGGTACAGCTCCTGCTGCGACTCGCTCAAGGCTTGCCGTCCACGCCTTTTGGCAACCTTCATGGGCCGTCCATCATGGGAAGCGTCGGACTCGACCTTGTCCCCGCCCGCCTTTCCCAAAAGTGCCGCACGTAATCGCTTACGAGTTTCCTGCCCCCACCACTGCCGATATTTCTCCCAGCCAAAGGCCAAAACCGCCATGTCGTCGTCCCAGCGCCGGGGAAATGTATCCTCACCCCTGGTTCCCCAATCCGGGCCGATCATCTCGCACGCCAAATCCGCAAGAAACCACGCATTCCTCTCCGCACTTCCCAAGATCTTCAGCAACTCGGCCGTCCGCCGTCGTAAATAGGGGAGCGCGTTAGGAAGATGCAGCATGGGGTCCCAAGAGACAAAAGGCGGAAACTCTTTTTCTTCAGGCGAGGCCCTCTCCACTTCCAGAAGCATCTCAGAAAAAGCATCCACGGCTTTGGCAAACGCCTCATAATAGTACTTCCATTGCGGTAGCAAATGCCCTCCAGGCAATCTCCGCCTCCGCAGCTCCATTTCCCAAAAGACCCGCCACGCCTCAGAGACTCCCTGCCCCCGCTCCAGGAGACGTTCCAAAGCTCTCAGAAAAGCCTCTGGCCCCTTGGTGATTTCATCACGATTCCCCATTTTCGCTGCTCGCCTTAATCTTGCTCCCCTACGCCTCTCGGTGTGGACCATCACCACGCCACTGAATGAGCGCAAAGAGAAAAACTGTGACCGCCGACCCGCTCTTGCCGTCCACAAGAACAGGCCAACGTGCCTCGCTGGCGAATTATAACCCGCCTCTCGCCGCAAAGCTACGCACAGGGCAGCAGAAAAGCATCAGGAAAAGACAACTGACCTCTATCGAGGTCTCATCCCTTTTACGAGCCGAATTGTACCAGTGCCGGCCACCCACCCCGGCGCTCGTGCAGTCCTCCCCGCCGCCGCCTGACCGTGTCCTCAACGGATCCCCATTCAACCAGGACCAACGGCCAGATTGGGGCAACTCCTCCGTCGCTTCACCCCCCAGCCTGCTGATTCCCCCTCTCTCCCCAATACCGCCGCAAAGCCTTTTCCACCTGCTCGTCCGACCACCGTGAAAACGGATAACCAGGCGTCTCTGTCTTGGGATCCAAATTGGCCCCATAGAGCCCCACACACTTCAGCACGTGGACCGCCGCTGACTGCCGCAACCGGCGATCCTCCTCTTGCAGCAGATCAGCCTCCAGCACCTCCACTGCCCGACCGGCAATCTGCCGCAGCCGCTCCACATGGGCACCCCAGATTTCCTTCCGCCGGACTTCCAGCGCCGTCTGAAAAAGGGCGTCCCGGTTCCGCCACACCGTCACGGTTTGCCGACTCACGCCCACCGCCTCTGCCACCTCCTGGTCTGTCTTACCGGCCAGCAGCAGTTCAATGGCGTTCCGCTGCGCAATTCGCAATTGTCGGGTTTTGTCAGATTTTGGCATAGCGTTCACCTTGGTTCTGAGCCGCCCATCATCTCGGCCATCCTTCAACCGTCGGCCTTCGCTATTCACCACACGCCGAACTCGGCCGCCCGGAGCGGACTTCCCCCGCGCAGTCCGCCGCTCAAAATCGTTCTCCTTATCATAATCCGCCACTTTTGCCAAAACCGACCGCAGGAAAAGCAAAACTGACAAGCACCGCTCCCTCTAATCGCATGCCATATCTGAAGGCCCTCGGGGTCAAACTTTCTACGCAGCAATGATTCTTACCCAGGAGCCATATTTAAATTCAGCCAATTTATGGGCATAGAAATGATTACAACCGTCTTCACGAGCGTGCAATATGTCCTGCAACAGTTTCCAGTCTATGCTTGAAAATAGTTTTCCCGCCGGCCGCCATTTTGCGAGGACCTGACAGGCGGCTGCTGCACCACAACCCAGAAGGCCTTTCACCCTGACCGCCATCCTAAGCTTTCGAGGGCCCGCAAAACGGCTTGGCGTTGTACATCAGTGAGTGTCTGCCAAATCGCGACGAGCTCGGGCGGCAGCCCTTCGGGCATGGCAATGTTGCGTGCCAAGCCGACGCATGCACAGCCGTCCAGCAGAGCCTCGCCGCAATCCGAGGGACAGCATCCAGAGCCCCTAGACGTACTCCCGCCACAATCCGAAGCATTACCGGCAGAGTCAGCAACTACAGTGTCGGGATCATCCAGACCACTCCCCGCAGAGTTAGCGAGTATAGTGTGGGGATAATCCAAAGCACCACGCTCGAGGTCACCACTTGGTCCAGGGTCACAATCTGAGCGGCAACTAACAAAGGTTGCACAGTTTTCAGGTGTAGAGGGAAGGGATGGTCGAGTTGGCGATTGATGCTGTGGATGGCTTGGAGGATGGCGTCTTCCAGATTTTCCACAGTCTGGAAGTAGTCGTTGTGGATCGCCGACCGCTTCAAGTGGCCCCAGAAGCGCTCGATCAGATTGAGGTTGGGCGCGTAGAGCGTTCGATGCAGAAACTCGGGGTGCAAGCACGCGACAATCCGGAGCGCCGCATACGGAGCCACCCGAGTATGGCACCATGCCACAACTCCTTTCCTGATCACAGGTTACAGAACCACCTTCGAGTCGGCCATCGCCCAATAGGTTATGTTTCAACCACAAGTTACGATCTTCACTGTGGTGCACGATGTCGTAGTTGAATCGCTTGCGCGATTCATTCTTCGGGAAAACCCTTCTTTGCAGAGCTCGATTGCAGACAGTGGCAATATCCCCTTCCGAGAGCTCGGCGGCCTCAGTCAGCAGGCAGTCAATCTTATCCAGTTTGACTGCGCCACTTATGGGGGGTGTCACGTGCTCAGCATTCTTAGTTTCGGAGGGGCTCGCTTGTCGTGCCCGGTGACGGCTGCCCGACGCCAGGGTTATGAAGGCTAAAGCCTTCATCGAAAAGCGGCGATCAATCGCCGCACTCCACATGTGGAGTGCGGGGCTTTAGCCCCGCTTTCCGCGCGGGACTTCAGTCCCCGGCGAAAGGCAATGGACGATCGAACGTTGATTAGTGGACCTGACAAGCACGTCCCTCCGGACTCGATGGATTATCCAACCTTGAACGACGGACCTGACAAGCAGGTCCCTCCAGCTAGGATTAAGTGAGAGTAGGCCTATTGCAAAGTTACAAATTTCAGCGAGGGGCGAAAGGTACGAGCTGGGTTAAATCAGCCTGAGAGGCCAGCTTCCAGGTCTGCCCACCGTCGGGCGACACAAGTAAAGCCCTCCGCGTGCCAGGGTAATCGTTGCGATAAAACCAATAGGTGGACCAACAATCGTAGGACAGGAACAGCCGTCCCAGCCGGTCGATGGTCAATCGATGATAAAAAACGCTGTATTCCGAAAACGGTGGAATAACGAGGATCTGCGGGGCATGCCAGTCCTGCCCTGATGCTTTCTGTTGATAAGAAAGCGCGGCGAAGATACTCAGCGGATGCGGAGCCTCTTGAGACTTCCACAGACGAAAGACCGTATGAAGCGTGTCATCCGGTCCGCAGACTAACCCAATATAAGTCTGCCGTAATCCCTCACCGAGGATTGTTGGTTCGGTCCAACCGCCACCTGCGTCGTTGGGAACCAGCGATCGAGCGTAGGGAAATGGGGCGCCGTGCGTTCCGCCAAGTGCGTGCAAATAACCCTGACTATCCATGGTAATGCTCGGGGTGTTATGGATGTCATTGGGAGGCAGACCATATCCCACGAATGTCCGTGAACCAAGCTCACCTTTTGCACAGTCATAGGTCACGACATAGGTCGGTGCCCCTGGCACCTTTTCTGCCAGATCCGTGGCTTCAGACCAGATCACATGCACGCGTCCTTCCCGGGAGACGACACACGAAGGGCTCCCTGAATGTGCAGAATGTCCCAGCACTTTTTCTGAAATCACAATCGGCGGCGCAAACCTGATCTCTTCCCCACGCAACTCCGGCAGAATCAGTTCCAAGCGATAAAGGCGTCGCCAAAAGACCTTGGGATCTGCCAGCAGAAATGTGTAACGCAGGATCGGGGGTGGCCCCTTCAGAACGTTGTGCCCAGTGAAAACCTCAATGTCAAACGTCTGGCCCTCACCCGGAGGCAATTCATGCGCAGTGAAGGACCGTGCCCCATCACGGGATACGAGTAAACTCGATCGCCCGTCAACCTGGGCCAGAAGATACACGCGATTAGTTTGATCATAGGCGATCTTGGGCGTGACGACTCTGAGGGAACGGACAGCCCTCCCACTGTCGCCCCACCGGACAATGGCCGAGAGATCATGGCCGTGCCACCGCTGACCGTCCCAAACATACAGTGCCCCCCCGGAACAGACGTAAGGTCGATTCTCCATGTCGAAATACACCTGGTTTTCCACCGGGTAATCGGGCAGGTATCCCAACTGTTCATTTTCATGTTCATAAGGACGGAGGATCAGCGGCAGTGCCAGCGGCTTTGCGGCAGGGGCTTCGCCTGCCTTAACCGTGAGACTTGCGAAAGTCGTGATTTCTGGCTCATCCTCCGGTCGAACCCGAACGAAACAGGTCCGGCCCTGGCCCACAGAGCCAACTTGGTAGCGGACCGTAACGTTTCTTGCCATGCCGGGTCTCAGTGCGAAGGAATTCGGGCCCTCCAGGCTTACCGGCCAGGAATCCTGCGGAAATTCCAGACTGACCAAAAAAGTCCGCGGCTTGGGTGCGTTGTTATGGACCCGAAATTCGATGGTCCCATCCTCGCCCGGTCGTCCATACACAATCCGCCGATAAGGGGTGATCAACCAACGGTTGGGAAGCCAATCAAACCATGCGTTTGGTTGAGGTGTCCAGACCGTCAGATCGCGGTATTGGTCGCCCGAGTCCCACTGGGTCACACCGTCAATGTGCAGAATCCCCTGTTGCCTGGGAAAATGAATGCGCCAGGGGACAGCATCCCGTGACAGTTGCGCTGGAAAGCGGTGAGATGCTGTACCCTCAGCAGTTACGGGAATCTCAGCGAGAATTCGCCCCTGGGCATCGAACACTTGCAAGGTCGTCACACCACGTGGCAAACCGGTGGCCTGAATGCCGAACTCGCC
>NZ_JBAMME010000325.1:0-2618 GCF_039793925.1 Thermogutta sp.
GCGTGTTTTTTGCCCCCTTCTTCGCGGCCCCCAATCGTAATCCATTGCGCGTATGCTTCGCGCCGAAGCTCGCGGTGATCCTTGAAAGAATAACGGTGAACAAGATAAGCGATATACAGGGCGTTAGGTGCATCCATGTCGCAACTCCAGCAGCTTTGCGGTGAATTCATCGAACTTCGGTGCTAGCACCGCCCGCGGGGGATCGGGCACGTGTTTTTCCGCCTCTTCATACCAGCCATTTCCGGGACGGTCCATCCACCACTGGCCGTGGTAATGTGCGGTGTGCCAGCGAAATATGTAGCTGTGTTTCGGGTATGTTTTCAGGGTGTCCAGGGGCGGCCCGCATTCCTGTTGCAGGGCCGCCATGAATCGCTGATCAAAGTCCGGCCCGGCTGTTTCATCCCAGCGGCTTTCGATGTGCGCCGTAAACGCAATTGACCCGTGAAACCGACCGTCAGCCTTTTCCGGCCGGATGTCACCGTGATAGTCCGTAAGTATTTCCGACGGCTTTGACCAACCCTTGCGCCGGCCGCGAAGGGTCTCGGCGTGGACGCCGAGGTGCCATGGTAAATAAACATCATCGTCATCAAACAGCACAAAGATGTCCGGGTGGTAGTCATTGAGGATTTCGCGCATAGCGGCATTATACTTGCCCGCCAGCGTCGAAAACCGCCGCGCACGGCGGTAGAGCGCGACGTAACGCGGCGGCGATGGGAAAAAGGCAATGTGATCAAAGGTGTCTCCGTCGTCGATCACGAACAAAGTCGCCTCGCAGTCGGCGGGTAGCGTTTGCAGCAGAAAACACGCCGTGGCGTTGCGGGCCGTCGCCACGCGGCGATAGACAGGCATGATGACGGCGATTTTCATGATTGACCTCCCTTAGTGTGGCCATTTGCTAAGCGGGCACTCCTGGTCGGCCCATTCGGCCTTTCCGCCGAACCCGCCGACTCCGCCCACCAGCATGCAACCGCAGACACTGCACCGGTCGTTGCCGTTTTGATCGACCGTTCGCTTATCACACAGCGCGCAGATATTCAGACGTTGTTCAAGGATTTCCCTTGAGACCTTTTGTGCCCCGCTTGCAACGTGTTCCCGTACCGCCCGTGCGAAGTTTTTCACCATTTGCCAAGCGCTGGGGAGTTGCGGGCGGTCGGCGGGATCGGCCGAAAGCACAGTAAGGCCCGCGCCGGTGCTGATATGGCGTATCGTAAGCCAGCCCGGGTGTTGCTTGACGAACCGCCGGATTGCCGGGCGCAGGCCCGGCCGGGACGGGTCGCTGGCGAACTCCCCGCAATGTTCCGTTCCGTGAATCACCGCCCGGCGTCGAGGCTTGTATCGTTCCAGGATTGCCAAAGCGGCATCGGCGTCGCATAGTCCCGCGATGACCAGGGCATCCACCCCGGGGACGCCGATTTTTTCGGGTTCGGCTTTCAGATAAACCAGCTCCGCGCTGCCGCGGACAGCAACTGCCTGGGGCCACCACCACTGAGGATTTTCAGGACTGATCGCGATGAGCTTGTGGGGCTGACCAGCAAGGCAGGCGGCCACTACGGACGGGCTTGGGCCGGTGACAACAACCGTGCCGGATCCGGAAATGGCGTCGCGGATGGCGTGGAAACAGTCTTCGCCTAGCTGTTGCTTTTCGTAGTCCACCCATGCCTGGAGACTCTCGAAATGGACCCGGGGCTTTCCACATCCACAGCCGGATTCGGTGGCTTTGGCCGGCGCCAGGGTTGTGCCTTCGGAAACTGTCGGCCAGTAGGGGGGAACGGTACTGGTTGTGGTGACGGAATGGGAAAGATACTGATCCCATTCAACACGACATTCGGCGTGCAAGGCGTCGAAGTCGCTTTCGCTCATTACAGGATGCTCATGAACGAAATGATTGCGAATGGCGGTTACGTCGAGGCCGAGTTCTAAAAACTCCAGAACGTAATTACGGACGCGCTCGCGCCAGATGTTTGGATAGGCCGTTGGCCGGGTTTGATTGTGAAACCGATGAATCCAGCGGAGAGCGGGCAGGCACCATGCCTTGCCGCCGCGGCGTCGCATCTTTTCGTGGATGTAGCACTCTTCACCTCCGAAGCCCCGGGCAAGGGGATTGAAACCGGGCCAATGCTTCTTCCGGCAGGCGAACAGGCCCAGGCCCATTGCCGGGATTTCAAATGCGGGCAAATGCGGTTCGAGTCCGCGCGGATCGGTTCCCCAAATGCCCCACATGCCGGCGCGCCATATCGGGTCGAAGTGCGTCCACACAGAGGCCCGGTCGTAGGACACCAGCGGCCCGGAGACCAGGGCTGGTTCCGGGTGGGCATTGAAAAAGTCCAGTAAAGCAGGAACCGCCCCCGGTGTAAGCAGGACGTGACAATCCATGACCATGACAATTTCTCCCGCCGCATGCTGAAAGACCGCATCCCGCGGTGCCGACGTGCCGACAGGTGAGGCCATGCGGATCAGCCGCGCCGGTACCTCCCTGATTGAAGACACATAGTGCTCGATATCACCGGCGAACGGCCCGTCGGGGTGGTTATCCACAACGATGACTTCCGCCTGATAGCGGCCCAAATCGTGATAGCAACGAAGGGCTTCCAGCGTAAAGAACAGGCCGTCGTAGTCGT
>NZ_JBAMME010000326.1:0-2599 GCF_039793925.1 Thermogutta sp.
CCAAACCAGAGTGGGTCTTCAAGATTAGGGGTAAAACCGTGCGGTTCCCTGCGGATCAAGAAGACTTGCCTGAGCCATACCAGACTATTCGCGCCTTAGCCCGGCAAGTCATTTGTTAGACTCCCGAGAGCGCGAGCCCGTAGGGGCGTCGCGCACACGCATTTTAGGTCGGCATAGGTTTACGGACAGACACGGACAGAACTTCCATATATACCCCCCTCTCTGCGTTTCTGGAGATGATACGGAAAATGTGTTCGTACCTGTCCGTAAGCCAATGCCGACGTAAACCCGAGTGCGCGCGGCGCCCCTACGGGGAGCAGACCGCACTCAGGACAGGTCACCCCCTGATGATCCTGACCCCAAAACGCATTTCGCTGCGCGTCGTCCCGCCGCCCATCAAGAGATCCAGGATCTCTGCTTCCCAGAAGTCGTTGAGTGGCAAATGGCTCTCAGGCAGAAAGGCGCCCAACAGCATGGCGCGGGAGGGAGTTTCTCGGTTCGCGTCCCCGGCAAACTTGGCTGGGCACTTCGGCTCGTCCGATCGGGATTCCTGAATCACACAGGTCGGATGGGTCAACGACCAGCCGCAACAAACCACCCGACAGTTTGCCCCTTTGCGCCCCGCAACCTTCCCTATCCGTGAATAGCCCACAGCCGCACGGTGTAGTCACTCGACCCCGATGCCAGCATCCGGCCATCCGGCGAGAAGGCCACGCTCCGCACTGCACCCCTGTGCCCTTCCAGGATGCGCACTTGTCCGTTGTCGGGGACCCACAGTTGCACGGTGCCATCTCCCGACCCGGAGGCCAGCATTCGGCCATCGGGAGAGAAGGCTACTCCATATACCGGGGCTGTATGCCCTTCCAGGACGCACAGGGTCTGCCCGCCAGCGGGGTCCCACAGCCGTACGGTGCAGTCCCACGACCCAGATGCCAGTATCTGGCCATCGGGAGAGAAGGCTACGCCCCGTACCCAGTCCGTATGTCCCCTCAGGGCGCGCACTTGCCCGCCGCCCAGGTCCCAGAGCCGCACGGTGCCATCGGACGAGCCGGATGCCAATTTGCCATCTGGCGAGAAGGCGACACTAAGTACCGGGGCCGTATGGCTCAGGATGCACTGGGCTCGTCTGGTGGTGAGGTCCCACAGCCGCACGGCACACTCCAATGGCCCGGACGAGGCTATCACCCGGCCATCAAGGGAGAAGGCCACACTGTATACCGGGGCTGTATGCTCTTCTAGGATAATGAGTGTCTGCCTGCTAGTGGGGTCCCATAGCCGCACAGTTCCATCTTCTAACCCGGAAGCCAACATCCGGCCATCAGGAGAGAAAGCCACACAGAACACCCAGTCCGTATCCTTCTTCATGGTGCGTACTTGCCCCGTGGTGAGGTCCCACAGCCGCACAGTACCGTCGGACGAACCGGATGCCAGCATCCGGCCATCGGGGGAGAAAACCACACTCCGCACTGTGTCCGCATGTCCTGCCAGGATGAATTCCATTCTTCCCTCCTGCGACTGGCGACTTGCGACTTTGCGACTTTCCCTATTCGTGGATAGCCCACAACCGCACGATGTCGTCGGACGACCAGGATGCCAGCATTCGGCCATCGGGGAGAGAAGGCCACGCACTGCACCTAGTTCGTATGCCCTTCCAGGATGCGCAGGGCCTACCTCGTGGCGGGGTCCCACAACCATACAGTGCCGTCATCCGACCCGGATGCCAGCATTCGGCCATTCGGCGAGAGGGTTGCTCTGCTCACTCAGTTCGTATGCCCATTGAAGACGAGACCCATCTTTACCCCCCTCCTGTGATCGGGTCATCAAGTCGCAGGTCACAGGCCGCGGGGCTACAAGGTCGCAGGTGCGACTTTATGTTCTTTGTTTTTTTTTTTTTGATGGCTGGCAGCCGTACGGTGCGGTCCCACGACCCCGACGCCAGCATCCGGCCATCCGGGGAGAAGGCCACGCTATACACAGAGCCCATATGCCCTTCCAGAATGCACAGTACCCGTCCTGTGGCAGGATCCCACAGCCGCACAGTGCAGTCGGACGATCCGGAGGCCAGCATCCAGCCATCGGGAGAGAAGACCACGCTATTCACAGAGTCTGTATGCCCTGCCAGGATACGCAGCGCCTGCCCGGTGGCGGGGTCCCACAGCCGCACAGTGCAGTCGGACGATCCGGAGGCCAGCATCTGGCCATCGGGGGAGAAGGCCACGCTGTGCACTATGTTTGTATGTCCTTGCAGGATACGCAGCACCTCTCTGGTGGCGGGGTCCTGCAACAGTACAGCGCGGTCGGACACCCCATAAGCCAGCATCCGGCCATCCGGGGAGAAGGCCACGCTGAGCACTCCGCCTGTACGCCATTCCAGGATGTGCAGTTCCTCTCCGGTGGCGGGGTCCCACAGCCGCACGGTGCGGTCGTCCGACCCGGATGCCAGCACCTGGCCATCGGGGGAGAAGGCTACACACCGCACCTCGGCCATATGCCCTTTCAGGGTGCGCAGTACCTGCCCCGTGGTGGGGTCCCACAGCCGCACGGTGCGGTCGTCTGACCCGGATGCCAGCATCCGGCCATCGGGGGAGAAAGCCACGCT
>NZ_JBAMME010000327.1:0-19415 GCF_039793925.1 Thermogutta sp.
TCTGGGCTCAATTGGCACGGCACGATTGGCCGGAAATTTGGGAGTTTTTGCTGGAGAAAGCCATCGCTCTTCCGGAAACCCGAACGTTCATCCGCCGGGCGGTCCGTGAAAAAACTCGGAGAAAAGTTCACGAAGCGACCGTTGTCCTTCTTCGATGGCAAAGCTGGTGGCAGACAATCTCCGGTGCCTGCGAGTTGTATCTCACCTCCCTCCACATCCTTCGCAAATCGCTGGCACTTCCGGGTCGATTGGCGGAGGCCCTGGAAACTCTGAAGCTCGACGCCCTGGCCGACTTCGCCGCCGGCGCTGCCCACGAGATCAACAATCCCCTCGCCGTGATCGGTGGCCATGCGCAGCTGCTTCTTCGCGATGCGAAAGACCCTGATACTCGTCGCACACTGGCGATGATCCTCGCCCAGGTGCAGCGGGCCCATGAGATGATCGCCGATACGCGGCTCTTTGCCAGGCCGCCACGACCGCAGCCCTCTCCTCTAAACGTGAGCGAATTGGTGAAAACAGCCATTGCAGAATTGACACCGCTGGCTCAGGAAAAAGGCGTGCGCCTTGTCCTGACTGTTGGGTCCCAGTCGGAACAAGCAGTGCTGAATGCCGACCGCAACCAACTGCTCATCGCTCTCGAGGCGATTGCCAAGAACGCCATTGAGGCTTGTGGCAATGGCGGGGTAGTCCGATTCGGCTGGGCGAACACATCAGCAGAAGTGGTGATCGAAATCGCGGACACCGGGCCGGGAATTAGCGAGGAGCATCGACCACACATCTTCAATCCGTTTTACTCCGCGCGGCAAGCCGGGCGCGGGCTGGGGATGGGGCTGCCCAAAGCCTGGCGGATTGTGCGCCAGCACGGCGGGCGGATCGAAGTCCTATCGCCTCCCAGCGGCGGAGCCCTCTTTCGGATTCATCTGCCATGCTTGAGCGAGTTGGCTGAATGATTAGGCCGGAAAAACGGGCCGTTGCTCGTTTATGAAGCGTCTGATTCACAATCCATTTGCGATGTGCTGTTCATTGTGCGAGAGGATCTTTGTTCGTCCGCCGAGGATGGTGGAATGGGAAAACTGGCCATCCACCGGGAGAGCAGTGTTCCCGTGAACATGCACCCGAAGGTGTACAGAGCGCAGGGAATGGCAGCCTGCGGCTGATCGGGAAAGAGACTCAAAACGAGGGTTGTCCCCAGTCCTGCGTTCTGCATGCCAATTTCCAAGGTCAGGGCCCGGCGCATGCCCAGTGGTAGTCGCGCGGCGAGCGCTGCCAGATAACCGGCGGCGTAGCCGCCGAAATTGATCGTCCCCAACGCAGCCAGCAGGATGGCGTTGACGGCGCTGAGCTGCGTACGATTGGCAGCCACGACCACCGCGATGATCCACAGGATGACAAAGTTAGCGACGATCGGGCCCATCTTTGCTGCCATTGATCGCCATGCCATGGAAAGCTGGGACATGGCGAAGCCGACAGCCACAGGCAAAACCACCATGAGAAGGAGTTCCACACCGGTGCGAATGACCGAAAACTCGACAAACCGGCCCACCGTTAACCACATCACATAGGGAACCACCAGCGGGGATAGGAGCGTGGCACTGGTCGTCAGGCTCACGGAGTAACTCACATTTCCCCGGGCAATCAATGTCAGGACGTTGGACGCCATCGCACCCGGCACGCAACCCACCATCAGACAGCCGATCAGCCAGGGGCCCTCTAACCCCCATACCTGCGAGGAGAGATACGCTAGCGCGGGCATCGAACTGTACTGGACCGCCGTCCCGAAGAGCACCAGCGGCCAGCGACGAAACACCCCCAAAAGTTCTTCCCGGGGCAGCAATGACCCAATCGCCAGCATCGTCACAGCGATCAAGTGAGGTAAATAGGGCTTGCTGAGCAGGAAAGGATCGGGGCCTTTGGGAATCAATGTGGACCAGATGAAGGCCAACACACAAAGGAGCACAAGCCAAACCGGGAGAAAACGCTCTAAGTACCGGCGAAGCATAGCAACTCCATCGCATAGGCGGGAGATATTTCAGACACCGAGCCTGCTGCGCGGCAAATGCACGCCTGACCCAGCCGTGTCATCCCCGGAAAAAAGTGTAGGCATTATTGTCAGCACCGCAGAATGCGAAGACAAGAACACGCGCAGCGTTCGTCCGAGAACGCGGACGGCGCGACGAACAACCCTTGCCCGGGGAACGAACTTTCTCTGCGATGCAAGGCGGCGCTTCACAGAGAGTTACCGCTGGATGGCGGGATCGGGCTGGGGAGCGAGTTCGGGCTGAACTTCCACGGTATCCGTCGTCAACACCTCACTCTGACCACCATGGAGCGGTTGCGGCTCGTTCGGCTGGGCGTGCCAGGGATACTCGAAAAGGTGACGGTAATTGTAAGGATTGCGATAGTAGGAGCCGTGGAACGCGGGATAGCGATGGATCGTCCGCGGATTACCGGGATAGCAGCCAAATCGTGGCTGATAGCAGGTTTGCGGCATCGGCCCGAACCAGTCCACAATCCAGCCGTGACCTGTCGCCGTTGGGCGGTGGCCGACGGGCTTCCCGGCCACCATAGGAGATATCTCGGGTGCGGATTCGACGACAACCGTTTCACCGTTCGGCGATGAAGGCGCCTGCGCCCCCGCTATCTGGTCCTGAGATACCCCTCCAGCAAGGATCGAACATACCACGGCGATAGCCCACGTATTCATGAAGCAGTCCTTTTTTTCAGGTTTGCGGACACTTGGCTGGACTGTAGAAACGCAATGGGAATGGGACTGTATTGTTTCCTGCCCTGACAGAAAGTGGGGCAGGATATCCTTTGGATGCTATCGGGAATCCAGCCGGGGAAATCGCGGCGCCATTGCATTATCCGGAAAAACTTGCCCCTCTTGTCTTCCGTCACCCGATATTTTGCCGGATTCTGCTTGAGTATACCCCGAGTTTAACTAAAATGGGCAAGATAGATAAAGCGGATAAACGTATCTGTTTCACTTGGAAAACGTTCGACATTCGAGGGAATCGTGGGGCTGTGACAAGGTGGACCTTGTCGGTGTTCGTCTCCTCTTTAACCGACCCCATGGTTCTAGCACCCGTTTCCCGGTGTTACGTTGGGTTCCTTTGGTTTGACGATGCCCATGATGTACCGACCGTCTCTTCTCGTTATCAGCGGTGATCGCGAGTTCATCAGTCAGATCGAGTCCGCGCTGGCCTGGCGTTTTGCCGTCGTGCCGGTAGCCAGGCTGAACGAGGTTTCGGCTGTCCGCGGGGGACCGGAGTGTGTGGCCGTGGTCCTCCACCTCCACCCATTGGTGATGAACGGCTATTCGGGGACCGAACTGGGGAAACACATCCAGCAACTGACCGCGCTGGCGCCGGTTGTAGCGGTGTTCGACAGCGAGACTCACGATGAGATCGCCGAGTGCGCGCAGCCGTTTTGTCGGAGCGTCTTGGACCGCCGCAAAGGCGTGGACGAACTGATGCGGACGCTCGCTGCCGTCTCGCCGCTGGAGTGGGAGCTGGCCGATTTTTACCTCCATCGGCCGCATGCAGCCCTGGCGGGGACAACCCGCTGCTGGACCACGTTCACACCGGCCGTCTTTCCGATGGTGGAAGAGCTGCGGGTGGCGGCGGCGCACGATGTCACACTCCTTCTCATCGGTGAAACAGGGGCGGGAAAGACGTTTCTGGCGCGGACGATTCACGAGCTTTCACCACGGGCGGGAAAGCGGTTTCTCACCGTGGCCTGCGGGGCTCTGCCCCCCGACCTCATTGAAAGCGAACTTTTCGGATATGTGAAAGGTGCTTTCACGGGAGCTGATGTGGACAAACCGGGCAAATTCGCCGCGGCTGAGGACGGAACGCTTCTCTTGGACGAAATCGATGTCCTGGCTCCCGACCAGCAGGCAAAGCTTCTTCGCGTTATTGAAACCGGCGAGTACGAACCTGTAGGAAGCAACGAGACCCGGATTTCACGTGCCCGACTCATCGTGGCTTCCAACGTGGATCTGGCCCAACTGGTGGAAGAGGGGAAGTTTCGGCGCGACCTGTATTACCGGTTGAACATGCTCAGCTTCTTCATCCCGCCGCTGCGAGAGCGACCGTATGACGTGGAGTACCTGGCACGCAAGTTTGCGATTCAGCAGGCGCGGTCCTTGGGAATCGCGCTCCGCGGCATAGAACCGTCGTTTCTGGCCGCTTTGCGAAATTACTCCTGGCCGGGGAATGTGCGAGAATTGGAGAACATCATTCGGCGGGCGGTGCTATACTGCCGGGACGGAGTGCTCCGTGTCAACGATTTGCCGAGTATGCTTCGGCCTCAAAGCTTTCACGATGTTCCGCCAACCGTCCCCGATATCCCGGTGAAGTGGACCTTAGAAAAGCGTCTCGAAGAAGCGGAACGGCAGATTCTGGAGGAGACACTTCGCCGCCATGGCTACCGGCGCATCGAAACGGCCCGCGAACTCGGCATCAGTCGGATCACGCTGTATCACAAAATGAAAAAGTACGGGTTGCTGAGGCGGGTTTCTGAGGAGCCGGTTATCACCGCCGATTGATTGGCTAGTCCCCGCGCGGTCTGCGTAAGATGAACACGGCACGGCTGCCCGGGCTTTTGGCGGCTCGGTGGCATCATCCGAGTAAATACGCCAGCAAATCGACAAGCCGCGGCCCGAAGACGATCACGCCGATCACGGCGGACCCAATAGAGGCCACGAGTACCGCGGCACTCGCCACGTTGAGCGCGGTTTCGATATAGCGGTTGTACTCCTCGGTGATCGCCGGTGCCAGCCACTCCAGTGCGCTGTTGAAGAGCTCGGCGGTCATCACCACGGTGATGCTCAGGATGAGGATGCACCATTCCGTCTCCTGAACGCGGAAAAGAGCCGCGACCAGAATAACCGTGATGGCCACGGCAAAATGGACCGCGAAGCTGCTCTGGCCGACGATGCCGTACCAGAGACCGCGAAAGGCCGCGGAGAATTTTTCCAACCAGGAGCGACGTCGCTTTACCGGTGGACGTGTCATGCGTCCAATCCTTTCCGCAAAAAGGCGGCAATCGGAGGCCGAGAATCCTCCTTTTCCGGGGAAAAATAGCAGGTTTCTTGCTCCTCCCCGAGCTCGGGCCAAATCGATTGAAGGCCTCGTGCGATGTGGTAACCTCGGGACTACGGGGACCTCTCTTGTGTTGACGCCCTTTCTTACTGTAGCTCATCCCCGCCGGAGTCGAATATGTCAAATTGAACGGTTGGACTGGTTGTGTGGTTTGTGCATGAAGACAAGCAGGCAATCATTTTGCATTCCAGTTTTCCATTACAATGGGACAATAACCGGCATTCGCAGACGCCAACTATGTCACGGGCCACAAAACTGAAGTGCCTGGCCAAAAACGGTGCACCCCAAACATTGGGGAGCGCTGATGGTGGCGAGCCAGTGTGGCGCGGAATTCTCCAGATTGACAACAGGAAGCGTATCATGCGGCTATCTTTTGCGTGAAGAAGGCCGGCCGATTCTGGACAAACTTGTTCACCCGGTGAGAAAAAGGGTATGGCTGTTGAGGACATCATTCGCAGGATTCATGAAACCCCCTGGCTAATGGTCCTGGTGGCAGCGGGAGGGGGGACTCAGGCACTTGCGGATCTGCTGAAAGTTCCGGGGGCCTCGCGAACCGTCCTAGAGGCCCGGATTCCGTATAGTCCGGCGTCCCTGAAAGATTGGCTGGGCGGTCCGCCCGAACATGCGTGTTCGGAGTGCACCGCGCGGGCCATGGCGATGGCGGCGTTTCTTCGGGCCCGGGAGCTGTATTCTTTCGACCGTCCTGAGAGTGGAAGCAACGTGCCGGTGGCCGGGGTCTCGTGTACGGCGTCCCTGGCCACAGACCGGCCCAAAAAGGGACCTCATCGCATTCATGTGGCGGTTCAGCGAGTTGACTTCACGCGGAGTTATTCCCTGGTCCTCAACAAAGGAGCGCGGTCGCGCAGCGAAGAGGAGGAAGTGGCGCGACGGCTGTTTCTTCGGGGCATCGCCGCGGCGTGTGATGTCGAATTTGATGAAGAGATGCCGCTTTTGGCCGGAGAGACGATCGAGCATCGCCAGGCCGAGGCGCCTTCCGCATGGCGATCATTGCTGCTGGGGGAAGTGGATGCCGTCTCGGTGGGCGTGCCTCACGATTGGGAGAAAGGCCGTCCGCCGCTCATATTTCCTGGGGCTTTCAATCCGCTGCATGAAGGACATCTCCGTATGGCGCGATTGGCCGAGGCCCGGCTGGGGCGCCCTGTCGAATTTGAAATCTCCATCCTCAATGTGGACAAGCCGCCCCTGGATTATGTGGAGATGAAGCATCGGGTGGAGCAGTTTTCTCTTCAGGAGCGCGTTTGGCTTACCCGATTGCCCACTTTCTTGGAGAAAGCACGGCGGTTTCCCGGCTGCACGTTTGTGGTGGGGATTGATACTCTTTTGAGGATCGCCGATGCCCGTTACTACAGGCAGGAACCGAGCCTCCGGGATAGGGCGATCGCCGAAATTTCTCAGCTTGGTTGCCGGTTTTTGGTCTTCGGGCGGGTTCTGCAAGGGCGGTTTGTCACCCTGGAGGACGCGGATATCCCACCCCAACTCCGCGCTTTGTGCGAAGGTGTTCGGGAATCGGAATTTCGCTACGACATCTCTTCGTCGGAAATTCGCAAGAGGGCACAGGATCAGTCGCAAATTCACGGGGTCTAAACGAGGACAAAAAGTTTCCGGGATGTGAAAAACGGGTGGGAGGAATGTCACTTCGCTCGGCTCGGGGAAAGTCCCGGACGGCGGTCGGTCGGCGCTCGGGCTCACTTCACCTTCATGTAAATGGGCGAAGCGGTGAGTGCGTGTTAAAATATCGGTTTCAGGCAGAAACATACCAAAAACTTTCGCCGGCAAAATCGCCCAGCCCAGCGGAGCTGGAAGACCGGGTTCAGGTTGCCTCCACGCCTTGCCAGGACTGTCAGGAGCTCTGTGACGCCAGAAGTTTCGTGAAAGTTAACTCATGGCCAACAAAGAAATTCGCCAACCAGAAGAACATATCGTGAAGACAGTGTGGCCGTCGATTGCGGCGTTCCGTCTCGGTCGGTGGATTGGGCGGACATGGGAACGGGCCGTAAACAGGGGACCTTGGGCGGCCATTCTCGCCGGGCTCTTTCTCGCGCCTCTGGCGGCGGCGGCATACTTATGGCGTTTGCGTCCCGGGGGGGCCCGGCGGTACGTGGTCACCGACCGCCGTGTGATCATCATGGAAGGCATCATTCCCAAAGAGGTGGCGGCCGTCGGTTGGAACGAAGTCGATCGTATCGAAGCCCAGCCGCAGCCGGGGCAAGCGGCTCTGCGAGCGGCCGACGTCGTTTTCTTCAAGGGTGATCAGCCTGTATTGCTTTTGCCGGGCGTATCGCTGGCTGAGAATTTTGTCCGCTTGTGCCGGCGCACTCGACAGGCGTTTTTGGATATTGAGGCTCTGCAGCAGCGGGCCGCATCGTGACCGAATGCGAGACAATTAATGGGCGTCTATGAGTAATCATCGGCAGGATGACGCCACTTCGCGTTCTGAGGCGAATACCCCGTCGGGTGGACTTCCCGCGAAGGAAGCCATTCTGCGAGGCCTCCGGCTGTATTTCGAGGATCTTCAGCGGGCAGGGGTCCAGCACCTGCTCATGACGATTGCCCCGGGCGTTGTCGGGGAGTTGACAGGAAAACCTGCCGACGCGAATGCGCAGAGGGATGGGACGACAACGTCGGCTGGGGACCCCGGCCCGTCAAAGTTCGCTGATTCTTCTTTAACTACAGGACCCGAACCGGTTCCTCCCGCCATGCCCAAGAAACAACGTGCTCGGGAAACAGCGTCGCGGGAAGATGTTCCTGGCCAACCCACGGCGGTGCCGGGTGCGGGGCAACTTTCCCTTTTGGGAGGTGCCGGGCAGACATGGCAGAGCGTGCGGCTGCCGGAGGGTGGGTCCCGTGAGGAAATTCTTGCCGAGTTAGCCCGCCAGGTTGCCCAATGCGTCCGCTGCCCTGCATTGGTTGCCAACCGGACGCAGACCGTGTTTGGGGTGGGGAATCCCTACGCGGAGCTGGTTTTTATCGGAGAAGCCCCAGGGTACGACGAAGATGTTCAGGGGCTTCCGTTTGTTGGACGCGCGGGACAACTGCTCACGGCAATGATTACGAATGGAATGGGGATGCGCCGGGAGGACGTGTATATCTGCAACATTCTCCGCTGTCGGCCGCCGAATAACCGCACGCCGACGCGCGAGGAGGCTGCCAACTGCCGCCCCTGGTTGGATGCGACGTTGGCGGTGATTCAACCCAAGTTTATTTGCTGCCTGGGGAACGTAGCCGCGCAGAACCTGCTGGGTACCGACCTGACAATCGGACGGTTACGGGGAAAAATTTGGGAGTATAACGGAGCAAAGGTCATTTGCACCTATCACCCGGCTTTTCTTCTCCGCAACCCGGCGATGAAGCGGGAAGCCTGGGAGGACCTCAAACTGCTCCTCCAAGTGATGGGGCGTCCTATTCCCCGGCGCTCCACCCCCGATACCTGATGAGAAGGGCTGCCAGATGACGCGCGATGACTCGTCGCTGCGGTCGCTGGGAGGGAAAACGCTTTCCCGCGCGGTGCAGCAGGGAAGTACAGCTATTTTTCTTGCCCAAGTTGTTTCCCAAATTCTTTCTCTGGTTGCGCTGGGCGTTCTTTTGAGAACTCTGGGGCTGGAACCGTACGGCTTGGTGGGGATGGTGCTCCCGCTTTTGGCGTTTGTTCGGATCTTTGTGTATTCCGGTCTGGATGTGGCGGCCATCCAGCATACGGAAATCAATGACCAGCAGGCCTCGGCACTGTTCTGGACGCAGCAGATCCTGGGCCTGGCGGGGGCCATCTTCATCGCTTCTGCAGCTCCGTGGGTTGCCCGCTTCTACGGGCGGCCCGAATTGCTCCCCTTAACGCTAGCCCTTTCGGGGACCACGCTCGCCACCACGCTCGGGGCCCAGCACC
Source organism: Thermogutta sp. (assembly GCF_039793925.1). Lineage (GTDB taxonomy): Bacteria > Planctomycetota > Planctomycetia > Pirellulales > Thermoguttaceae > Thermogutta. The sequence goes on from NZ_JBAMME010000327.1 coordinate 9,007, forward strand.
AAGCCATGCTCCAGCGAAAAATGGCTTTACCCACGTTGTCGGCGATTCGTGTTCTTTCTCAGTTGGTGGGCGCATCAGTTGCCGTGGTGGCGGCCCTCTGCGGAGCTGGCGTTTGGACACTGGTGATTCAGCAATATGCTGAACCGCTGGCCAGCACCTTTTTAGCGTGGGGACTTACCGGATGGCGGCCGCAATGGATCCTGCGGCGAACGGGAAACCGCGAACTTCTTCGCTTTGGGGGACATTACACGCTCAGCAGTGTCCTCCTGTTTCTTGTCAGCAATGTGGACAAAATCCTCGTGGGACGCTTCCTGGGAACGCAGGCTATGGCCCTTTATGGCCAGGCGTTCAATCTTGCCCAAAAGCCGGTGAGTCTGGTGGTTTCGCCCCTGACAGGAATCATGCTGCCGGCCCTGGCGCATGCCCGCTCCCATCCGGAAGAATACCGCACCTATGCGGCGGGGTTTTTTCGGTTTCTCGCCTGGAGTATGCTTCCCTGCGGGATCGGGCTGGCGCTCGTCGGGCGGGAAACGATGATCGTCCTGGGGGGACCGCAGTGGCAGTCCGCGGGCCCTGTTCTGCAGATCCTCGCCCTTCTGATTCCTGCCCAGGCTTTCTTTAACGTGATGGGGAGTCTCTACGCCTCGGTCGGTCGCGCTGATCAAATGGCCCGTGCCTGCATCCCAGTCGCGATTGTAACTTCCCTATCCTTTTTAGTAACGGTTCTCTCCTGTGCAGGACAACTTGAAGGGGTGATCGTCCTTTCCTGGGTGTATCTGATCGTCTTTGGTCTACTGATCGTGCCGGCCTATGTTGCGTGGGCGTTTCACTGTGCAGGCCTGCCATTGCGGTTGCTCGTCACTGCGGCCCGGCCTGGGATAGGCGGGTCGCTCCTGATGGGCGCCGCCGTCCTGATAGCCGACGTTGGCCTTCGGTATTGGGGGATTGCCTCACCCTGGATCACCCTGCCGGTGAAAATCGTCCTGGGTTGCATCGTGTATTTCCTCGCCACGCGAAGAGAACTGCTGTACTATGCGAGAGGGGCCATCGGAAGTATTCGTCCCCTGCCCGACGGACAGCCGGCCCCTTGAACAGTGATGGCTAGCGCCGTAGCTTTTCCCGACATACGCGCTGAGAACGGGAGGCTTTGATACACCCCAAAGCGGAGTGAAGTTGAGTGATCAGGATTATAGACATTTCCCAGCAGGCTCAACAGCGCATGAGATAAACAATGGCTGAGATATGGTCGTTGCGGAGCATGACCCTGTCGCTGGCTCGTCGGCCCCTTCTGATGGGTATTCTCAACGTCACGCCAGACAGTTTTTCGGACGGCGGGCGGTACCTGGAACCGTCAGCGGCAATTGATCGCGGTCTCCAACTGGTGGAAGAAGGTGCCGACATCATTGACGTGGGCGGGGAAAGCACGCGTCCTGGTGCCCAGCCCGTTTCCCCGCAGGAAGAGCTCCGTCGCGTGCTGCCCGTCATCACGGCCCTGGCGGAACGCGTTTCGGTTCCCCTTTCCATCGACACCTCCAAGGCCGTGGTAGCGCGGGAAGCCTTGGCAGCAGGCGTGCAAATCGTCAACGACGTGACGGCTCTTCGTGGTGATCCACAAATGCTGGAAGTGGTGGCCGAGTTTCAGCCAGGTGTCTGTTTGATGCACATGCGGGGCACGCCGCAAACCATGCAGCAGGAGGCTGTTTATCAGGACGTGGCGGCGGAAGTGCGGGGATTTCTCCAGGAGCGATGCGCGGCCCTCGAAAAAGCGGGGATCCGCAGGGAAAAGCTGGCGATTGATCCGGGGTTGGGATTCGCCAAAACGCCCCAGCACAACTGGCAGATCATCGGGGCCATCCAGCGGTTTCGGGAGTTGGGATATCCGCTTGTGGTGGGCCATTCCCGAAAGCGATTCATTCGCGAGATTACTGGTGAAGAAGCCCGGAGTGTCATGGAGGGGACTTTGGGAGTTTCTCTATTGCTGGCTGCGGCAGGAGTGGACATCCTGCGGGTTCACGACGTGGGAGTCACCCGCCGGTTACTGGCCTGGGTGCGGCACGAAAGAGAATCGCAGCTCAATACCCGAGACTGCCAGCTTCGATAGAAGCTGGTGAGCCGGGAAGGGGGGCCTTTTTTATTGGAAGCGTGAGCTGTTGGGGGGTCAGAATTGTGAGGGAGGAGGTCGTTTCGTTTGGCAGGACTGTCTCATTGATCCATAATCAGAGCAATTGACTCCGAAATCAAACGGGCGTAGAGTAGCAATTGTGTCAAGCAAAATGGATAAAACCGCCCAGCGGATGGCCCCCGTCCCCACAGAAGACGGCGTCCGTCCAGGGGAGCAGCGGGACGTTAACGCTAACTTCGCCCCGCATTTCAGTGGGATAGATTTGCAGAAGAGGTCTGGGCGTCGCGCAAGAAACCAGGTCCTTCCCGCTCCGCGGGAGTCGCTGTTGGTGAAGGCTATGGTGCTAGAAGATCGCTGGGGACGCCAGATACGTTACTTGCGCCTTTCCGTCACCTCCCGGTGCGGAATGCGGTGCCTCTATTGCCGTCCCCCGGGCGTGGTCCTTCCCTAGGCACCCCATGGCGACTCTCTTTTGACGCTTGGCCAGATTCGCCAGCTTGTCGGTCATCTGGTGGCCCGGCACGGTGTGGAGAAGGTCCGCATCACAGGAGGTGAGCCCACCCTCCGGGCGGATATTGTGGAAATCGTCCGTGAAGTCGCGAGTCTTCCGGGGCTTGCCGATCTGGGGCTGACGACCAACGGGCTGCGATTGGAAGCGCTTGCGGAAAGTCTCGCGGCGGCGGGGCTGCGCCGGGTTAACGTGAGTCTGGATACGCTCGATCCCCAGCGATTTCGCCAAATCACCGGGGTCGATGGTCTGGAGGAGGTCTTTCGTGGACTTGAGGCAGCGCGTCGGGCAGGACTTTCACCAATTCGAGTGAACTGCGTTGTGATGCGGGGCATCAATGATGATGAATTGAATGAACTCCTTCAGTGGGGATTGACGCAGGGCTGGGAAGTTCGCTTCATCGAACTGATGCCCATCGGACCGTTAAGTGCCCGGTGGTACGAGCTGTTCGTCCCCGTGCAGGAAATGATGTCCCGGCTGACAAGTGTGCGGGAATTTCACGCTGTTTCCGACAGGAAAGGCGTAGCGCGAATATACGAGGTGGTTCTCCAAGACGGGAAAACGGGCAGGGTCGGCTTCATTACGCCGATGTCGGAACACTTTTGTGGCCAGTGCGATCGCATTCGCATTGCAGCGGAGGGACGACTCCACGCGTGTTTAATGACGGATCAACCCGTGGATTTGCTGCCGGCTCTTCGACCCACGTTCGATCCCGCGCGATTAGACCTGCTCATGCAACAGGCGCTCCGTCACAAACAACCGGTCCACCCAGGCCATGGCGTCACGGCAATGACTGTTCTCGGCGGGTAGGGAAAAGGATGAGCGTTTGTCACGGTTGCGTCGGCGTCGGGTTGCTGGCGGTTTATGATACCCTGGGCAATTGGGCGAGATTAGCTTATGGCTTGGGCGAGCTCACTGGGCGCGGTGATGGATTATACTAGCGAAATTCAGCAGCTCGGTCACACTACCGAGAATGTTCTTCATCTTGCCGAGAATGTGGGCTGAGGTGAGGGGAGAAAAGGGAGGGGGGTTACTGCGAGCCCCTGGCATTCCATCGACGGCGAGAATGTTGACTTAAAATTTCCCGTTGGCAAATTGGTAAATTCAAACTGGGATATGTTTTATGGAGCAGGTCGATCAGAGACAGCAGAAAACATGTGAATCGCTCCGTGTGTTCCTGTTTGGCGCTGAGGCAACCCTGCTAGGCACCAGTGAGATTTTTGTGCCAGCGGAAGAGGGAATCCGGACGGTCCGCGACTTGCGAAGTTGGCTCGCCGGTCGCTATACGGAATTGAGGCCACTGATGAGCCAAATTCGGGTGGCTGTCAATCACAGATTTGCCGCCGATGATACACCCCTGGGGCCAAATGACGAGATTGCCCTGATTGGAAAGGTATCGGGAGGATGACGGTTCGGGTAGCCATTTGCGACGGTCCGTTGGCGGAGACAACTCGACCGCAGACCGCAGGCGATGACGGAGCCGTGGTGGTCTTTGAAGGGATCGTACGCCGGTTGGAAAACGGGCGGCCAATTTCGGGGCTGACGTACGATGTTTACTCCCCGATGGCGGAAAACCTCCTCCAGGAGCTCGGCCAGTCATTGATTCACGATTTCGGTGTCACGACAGTGATCGTGGAACATAGCCGGGGATTTGTGCCGGTGGGGCAGTGCTCCTTTCGGCTTGTGGTGAGCGGGTGCCATCGGCAAGAGGTTTTTCGGGCCGCCCAGTGGTTTATTGATCGACTCAAAGAAGATGTCCCCATCTGGAAAAAGCCGGTTCCAGCGCAGGCCGGGACTGGTTGACGTTGGGACGCGGTTCACAAGAAGCTCACACACGGTGGGGTGAAGTCCGATTCGGGAAAAGTCAGATTGTGGCTGCCCACACTGAAGGGAATGAGAGAGAACCTATGACCACCAACAAGGAGCGAGTAGAAACAGCGAGTCCGGGGGACACGGTGAGACGGTGGGCCGATTCACTTTCTCCCGTCGAGACTGAAGAGGTGGAACTTTCTGCGGCAGTGGGCCGGGTTCTGGCGGTGCCGCTGGTTGCCGATCGCGACAGCCCGCCGCTGGATGTGAGCGCCATGGACGGCTATGCCGTACGTTGGGAAGATCTTCAAACTCGCCCGGCCGTGCTGCCAGTGAAGGGAGAAGCCCGGATCGGTCAGCCCCCAGAAGAGCTTCCGCCGCAATCCGCGATTCGAATTGTCACTGGTGCCCCTGTCCCAAAAGGGGCCAATACGGTGCTTCGTCGCGAGTGGGTCCGGGAACACGGAACACACATTGAGGTTCCCGCCGAACTGGGAGTTTCCCGAGGACAGGATATTCGATTCCGGGGAGAAAACATCTCCGCCGGGCAAATCGTGGTGCCGCAAGGAACACTCGTAACGGCTCCCATTTTGGGTGCGTGCGCCGGCTTCGGATACAGCCGGGTATGGGTGTTTCGGCGAGTCAGGGTGGCTGTGCTGGTGACAGGAAATGAGCTGGTTGCTGTCGATCATACGGTCCAGCCGTGGCAGCTTCGCGACAGCAATTCGTGGTCGCTGCGGGGATTGCTGAGCATGGTGCCTTTTCTGGAGCTCCGACAAATCCGGCATATCCCAGATGATTTGGACCAGATGGTCACAGCGCTGACAGGAGCCCTCGATCAGGTGGATTTGGTGTTGATGACGGGCGGCGTGTCGATGGGAGATACGGACTTCGTTCGGCCTGCCCTGGAAAAAATTGGTGCGACGATTATCTTCCACAAGTTGCCCATCCGTCCCGGAAAGCCACTCTTAGGGGCGATGTGCCATGACCGCCCTGTGATAGGGCTTCCCGGCAACCCGGTCTCCGTCTTGGTGACGGCCTGCCGATTCGCGGGAATGGTGCTGCGACGACTGGCTGGGCTTTCCCAATGGGAGCCGCGCCCCACCCTCGTGGAGGTGAACGATCCCGAGGTGAGCAACCCCACGCTGTGGCTTTATCGGCCTGTGCGCCTCGTGGAGCAGGGGGTTGCCGAATTCTTGCCGACGCGTGGTTCGGGAGACCTTGTGTCTGCCGCCAGGTCCGAGGGCTTTGTGGAGATTCCACCGAATACGGCGGGAACAGGTGTTCGCCACTATTATCCCTGGAGCCTGATATGACCGGTGACTCTTCGGTTCAGAAACAGAATCTTGAATCCCAGAAGAAGCCGAGCCACTGGGCGGACGGCCGGGTGAACATGGTCGACGTGAGTCACAAGCCTGAGTCGCTTCGGCGCGCCCTGGCCGAGGCTCGCGTCCGTGTTTCGCCCGAGCTTGCCGAAATCATTCAATCCCAATCACTGTTTAAAGGTGACCTGTTCACGGTGGCGTCCCTGGCCGGGATTCAGGCTGCCAAACGTACCGGAGAATTGATTCCCCTTTGCCATAACTTGCCGCTGGATTGGGTTGATGTCCGTGTGACACTCCGGGATCTGACCGTCGTCATCGAAGCGGAAGTTCACACCACGGGTCGCACGGGGGTGGAAATGGAAGCACTCACGGCCGCCGCCGTGGCTGCCCTCGCGGTCGTCGATATGGGAAAAAGTGTGGACCGGGAAATGGTCATCGAATCTGTGCGGCTTTTGGAAAAAAGTGGGGGCCAGCACGGGGACTATCGGGCACCGGAAAAACGGGAACAGAGCTCACAATGACCACGCCTTTTCGCGTTGCCGTCCTCACCTGCAGCGATCGTTGTTCTCGGGGCGAAAGCGAAGATCGCAGCGGTCCCGCTCTGGTGCAGTTCATACGGGAGAAATGGGGGGCAGAAATAATCGCTGCTGCCTGTCTCCCTGATGATGCAGACTTGATCGCCCGACAGATTCTGACTTGGGCTGAAATGGAACCGACTCCGGACCTCATTCTAACCACGGGGGGAACCGGACTCGGGCCGCGGGACGTCACACCTGAGGCCACCCGCCGGATCCTGGACCGCCCATGGCCGGCGATCCTGGAGCTTGCCCGACTGCGCTGTCTTCCGCAGACACCCTTGGCCTATTTATCGCGCGGAGAGGCCGGTGTTGTACGACAGTCTCTGGTCGTCAATCTTCCCGGGTCTTCCCGCGGTGCCCTGGAGACCCTTGCCGCCATTGCCGATGTGATCCCCCATGCCATTGCCATGCTCCATGGTGAAGGCCACAAAGAGGATGCCTCTGGCGATACTCGGTAATTCTGGTGAATAACCGGCCGTCGTATGTGAATATCTATGTTGGATCGAATACCCGTGTATATTCTGGCCGGCGGTAAGAGCAGGCGATTCGGGAGTGACAAAGCCCTAGCGACTCTCGCTGGTGAGCCTCTACTGGTGCGGGTGGCGCGAATGGTCAAGCCGTTTGCAGCTTCGGTGACCGTGGTGGCTGACAGGTCGGGCAGATACTCCGCGCTGGGATTGCGAACAATCGGGGATCTGTCACCCGGCCTCGGGCCGTTGGGTGGTTTGATCACTGCCCTGAATGATTTGCGTGAACCGTGGATGCTTCTTCTGTCGTGCGATTTAATCTTGGTTAAAGCTTCATGGATTGGCCATCTGCTTGCCCACCGCCGCGAGAATGCTTTGGCCGTGGCTTTTCGTCACCAGATCTGGGAACCACTCTGCGCCCTTTATTCACGAGATATTCAATCGCATGCACATGAGGTGCTGGCTGCCGGGGAGCGGAGTCTTCAACAACTTTTCGCGATGGTGCCGGCAGTACCGGTGGCGCTTCCGTCGGATTGGCCGCCGATTGTCCAAATCAACACGCCAGATGATCTTCAGCGTGCCGAAGAGTGGCTGAAATCGATGACGCATCCGGAAGCCTGAGTGTTCGGCACTTTGTTGGCTTTATCTATTTTCTTTTGTTTGACTTTTGGCAATGCGTTTGGGGAGATAGTGGACTCGCTCGCTGCTCAATCCGCCTATTTTATCACCCAATATTAAGACCGGCTGCGTCGCCATTATTCTTAGTAACCTACTTGTACTTTTCGCGAGTTACTTTTGCTTTTTTCTGTTATCAGCCTTGCTGGTACGTCGTAAAAGACAGCAAGAGTGACAAACGTAATCCAAGAAGTCGTGAAAATGAGGAGCGAACTATGACACTCTCTCATACGTCAAACCGCGTCGTGTTTTTCATGCTGCTCGTCGCTGTTCTGACCGGGGCGATCGAAGAGAAAGCAAACGCCCAGGCCGTTGCAGTGGCCCCATCCGTCGAAGTCGAGTCACCGCTCGATGTGAATTCGCCAGCTCTCAGCGACAACATTCCACCTCTGACCGACCGCCGTCCAGAGTGGCTTGAAGCCACACCGGAACAACGCCTCCGCATTGCCGAAGAAATCGGCGAGGAAGGCGCTCGGGTATATGCCAAACGCAAGGGCTACGAAGTGATTTTCGATGGCACCGGGCGCACTGTTCCGCAAGGGTTGGACCAGGTCTATCGCGATCTCAGGACAGGCGAAATCGTGGTCATCGAGGCCAAAGGTGGGACCTCTCCGTTGAACCAGGGATATGGCTATGATCAGGGCACACCGCAATGGGCCGTCAAAGCGGCCGAGCAAATGCTCCGCAACCCGAGGACTTCCCTCGCTGAGCAGAGGGCGGGAAAACTGGTCATCGACGCGGCTTTAAATAACAAACTTCGCGTCGAACACGTTCGCACCACACACGCGCAGGGCCGACCTAACCAACCGATCTTGGAGGCTGTGCGCAGGAGCTCGGAATGTGCTGAAGAGGTGCACGCGCTTGCCCGGGCGGCAGAGGAGCGTTTGCGCCTGAGAGCTGCCACAGTTGGGGAAGTACCGACGGAAACGACTGCTTCACGTGAGATGTCAGAAAAGGTGGGCAGCGCTGCCCGGGGTACGGAAAAGCTCACCGCGAGTCTGCCGAAAGTCACCCAAGAGATCGGGCAGGCTGGTCGGACAGGTCGAGCGGCGCTTCCTGCTGAGGAAGGAGCCTCACAAGCGGTTGCACGGACTGCCCGGGCGTTGGAAGCGACCGAAGTCGCGGCGACGGCCTCCAGGGCCGAACGGGCGCTCTCGGGACTGGGAAAGGTCGCCAAGCTGGCTGGTCCCGTGGCAGTGGGGGTGGACGCGGGGGTCAGGGTGTATCGTTCGCGCGAAGTCGAGGAAGCCTATAAGAAAGGCGAAATCACCCGAGAGCAGCGCAACGTAGAGCACGCCAAGAATGTGGCGGGTTGCGTGGGTGGCTGGGCTGGTGCGTGGGCCGGGGCTGAAGCAGGGGGAACTGCAGGGGCGGCTATCGGTACTGCGATCTGTCCGGGAATCGGTACAGCGATCGGGGGACTGGTCGGCAGTGTGGGCGGTGCCATCGGAGGGTACTGGGGCGGAGAGAAGCTGGCTGAAGCAGGAACGGAGGCGGTGTTGGGATATTCTAAAGGCTCTCGGTAAACGGAAACGGGGCCATCAGCCCAAACGGAAGTGAGTTGCCTGGTGCAGCTCTGAGATGTGAGGGATCTTTCTTAGCAAGGATTCTTCAGAATGGCTGGCCGGTTCTATTTTTCTTCTGTTCCTGGAATGGACAATGCGGCGTACTTGACGAGGCCTTTTTAACCGTTATACTCAAGGCGACGCTCTTCGAGATGAACTCACTCAGTCGGAGACACTGCGGCTTGGGGCGAGAGTTATGCGAAGGGTCATCTGTACAACGGGGACGTCTATTCTGACAAACCAGAAGCGGTCAGCTGGAAATCAGGAATTGCCGCCAGGTGCTCAGAATCTCAAACAGTGGCTGAAGCAATTCAAAACGACATTCTCGGACCGCGAGCAGTTTCTCAGCAAATTGTGCGCCGAAACCCACAGTCTGCTACGCCTGGGGCTTGAACGTTCCGACCAGGTTGTCCTCCTCCATACCGAAACTTCCGACGGTCGCGTAGCCGCGGAAGCGGTTCGTGATGTCATCCGGGATGAATTCGGTGTCGATGTGTGGCTCCGCGAGGTAGAAGGACTCCAAGTAAGCGATGCCACTCGCTTCCGAAGGGTCGGCCTTCACAAGCTTTTTGAGATATTAAGAAAAGAATCCGTGGAATGGCAGCAGGAGGCGCCAGAGGAGAGAGAAGAAGTGATCCTTAACGCGACCGGCGGCTTCAAAGCCGTTGTGCCGTACTTGACGCTGTTTGGTGTTATCCATCGCCTGGATGTGGTCTATATCTTCGAGCAGAGCAATTCGCTCATCCGCCTTCCCCCGCTTCCCATTCATTTTGATTACGAGCGGTTGGGGCAGGCACGCTCAGCGCTCCAATTATTGAAAAAAGAGGGCGCTCTCCCACGGGAAAAGTTCTTCGAGCAAATTCGCGGATTGCCATATCAAGAACGGCGACGGTACGAATGTCTTTTGGAAGAGGAAGAATCGTCAGGGCTAGTCACTCTTTCGAGTTTCGGTTTTCTTGTCCTCGATGCTTTGGAAAAAGACACCAAGCAGGTCTATCTCTCACCACAAGCGCGCGAGGCTTACAATGCCAGCCAGGGAGAAGTGAGGAAACGCCTTGTCCGTTTTCTCAGTGGTCTCCAGGATCCGTTATACCGTGACAGTCACAAACATACAGTTGAGTCTACTGATTTGACTGTGTATAAACTGGGGCACCAGGCCGAGCGAGCCGCCGGGTTTGTCCGTGGGAACCGATTGTATATCGCCCTGCTTTATACATCTCACGATGAATATGAGCGGGATATAAAGAACCACTCTGTGGCAGAGTTTGAAGGCAGATTACGGGGATTTGTTCCCTGGACACCCCCCGCCGAAGAGTACGTACCACCCACGGAGATCCCTGATGAATGAGAAGAAGTAATG
>NZ_JBAMME010000328.1:0-19138 GCF_039793925.1 Thermogutta sp.
GTGGAGGTCCACCGGCATGGCGAGAATCTTCTGCCGCAGCTCTTCCACCAGCTCGGGATGCTCTTTGAGATACTCTCGACAGCGTTCGCGTCCCTGGCCCAATTGGAGATCGCCGTAGCGGAACCAGGCCCCGCTCCGCACGATGAGCTTGCGCTCAATCGCCAGGTCGAGGACGTCCCCCTCATAACTGATGCCGCTGTCGTGAAGCATGTCAAACTCCGCCACCCGGAACGGGGGCGCGACCTTGTTCTTGACCACCCGCGCTTTCACCCGCTGCCCAATCACCTGTTCGCCATCGCGGATCTGGCCCACCCGGCGGACATCGATTCGGCAGGAGGCGTAAAACTTGAGGGCACGTCCGCCCGGCGTGGTCTCCGGAGAACCGAACATCACGCCGATTTTTTCGCGTATCTGGTTGATGAAAATGACAGCCGTCTTGGCCTTGGCAATGGCACCGGTGAGCTTTCGCAACGACTGGCTCATGAGTCGGGCCTGCAGGCCCACGTGGGAATCGCCGATTTCACCCTCCAGTTCTTTCTGGGGGACCAGGGCGGCCACCGAGTCGATGACGATCACGTCCACCGCATTGGAGCGGATGAGCATCTCCGCGATATGCATGGCCTCTTCGCCACTGGAAGGCTGGCTGACGAGCAGATTCTCCAAATCGACGCCCAGCCGCTTGGCCCATGCGGGATCGAGGGCATGCTCAGCGTCGATAAACGCAGCGATGCCCCCCCGCTTTTGCGCCTGAGCGATAACATGGAGGGCCAGCGTTGTTTTCCCGCTTGATTCCGGGCCAAAGATCTCGATGATCCGACCGCGGGGAATCCCCTGTCCGCCAAGAGCCAGGTCCAGCGAAAGACTGCCCGTGGGAATCCCCTCGATGGCCTCCGTTTTGCTTGCCCCCAGGGGCATGATGGCGCCTTCCCCAAATTGTTTTTCTATTTGCTGTACGGCGCTTTTCAATGCAGGATTTTTCTCCAGCACCGACGCGGCCGTGTCTTTTTCCTTGCGGACTTCCTGCTCGTCACCTTTGCTCCCTGCTTTCTTCGCCATGGACAAATCACCTCCCTTCCCACAGGGCTGTTTATCGGCCTTCGCGCCGAGGTCCTAAGTGTTCAAATGAACACATACTCAAAAATATCCAACGGAATGGAATCTTTCAATCCCCTGGGCCGCTGCGAAAGCTAGACAGTTTCCGCCCAGGGCTGCCATCGCTCATTTCCACTGTCTGGGAAGAACCAGGATCCGACCGCGCCGCATCCTGCTCGCCGGCCCCCCTACAACCGCGCTCAGTATACTCCCCGCCGTTGTGAGCTCACAAGAGACGCCCAGGCTGACGCATCCCCGTTTTTGTCGGGATCTGTGAATCAACGTGTTGTTGGGGCCATTCCTGAATTGCCCCTACCGATCCTGTGGCTCAGATGGAATCGGGCCTTCCAGTCCCATCTGGCCTTAAGCACCTCTCACGATTCGAACGCAATCGGGGCGCTCGGTCGGGTGGAACCTGCGTCTATTAGAATGGATCACCCAATCTCCACAAGCGGACCTGACGAGCACGTCCCTCCGAAGATGTGGACCTGACAAGCAGGTCCCTCCGGGGGCCCGGAGGGGCACGCTTGTCGTGCCCGGCGAAACGAAACGACCTTTCGCGGGGAAAGGATCACTCCTGCTGGGCGGGCGGGCTATTCCTCGAAACCTAATCCTGCTTCCGGCGAGCGATCTTCGGTGATTCGTTTCACAAGGATCGTGGCGTACGAACCGCGTGGAAGCTCGAAGCTCAATGTGAGCCGTTGCTTTCCCGGATTCAACTCATCGTCGCCTGTCTCGCAAGTGAGTTCCCTGGGAAAGAACACCAGAGATCGATCACCCTTGGAAAAAAAGCTATCGCGGGGATATTTGATCCGGAGCTGGCGGACTTCCAGTCCCAGCTCGGCCGCAGCTCGCTCCATCAGCTCCCGCACCGGACCGGTTTTAATCCCGCATCTGGCCGAGGGCAGCGGCAGCCGAATCTCTCGAAATTCGTCGAGCAGTTGAGAGTTTAAACGCCGGTAGAAGGTGAACGTCCATCGGGCGATGACGACTTCAAAGCAATCCTGCGGGGGCACGCGTTGCCGAATCCACTCCGAGGCCATGGCATTCCAGAGATAGCTTTGCAGGGCCGCCAGGTAGAGGGCCCGTTGATCGCGTCGCAGCGCGGCCATAGCGCGGCGATACTGACCCGGCTGATCCGCCAATTGTGCGACGACGGCTCGGCGGAAGCGGTTTCGAACAACTTTTTTGCAGGCTGCCCAGTCGCCCCAGTGTTCCCGCAAAAACTGCTTTTCCTTTTTATCCGCTGCCCGATCAGAATCGTGAGGATCAGCTAGGGCCAGCCATAATGCGCGTTCGTAGTCGCCCAGGCACCACGCTCGGGCAACGAAGTCCCCGGACCAGCCGACCGACCCGAACCGCTGTTTGTCGAAATAATTAGGCAGGCCCCATTGCTTCACCTCGTCGAGCGCTGCCATCGCTGCGTGAAGTTCTTCCGGGGAAAGGTCTCTCAGCACAATGCGGAATCTGTTGGCGAGGATATCATCGGAAGTGAACGCCCGGGAAGCCTGCCCTCGGTATTCCAGTCGTACCCCATCAAGCTCGAGATCACGCGGTGGGCCGCCACGAATGGTCACCCATTGGGTGGTCAGAGCATGGCGGTCTTTAAGCCCGCCATAAGAAACTGCGTGAAGAGGAATGTTCCACTGCTTACGGACCTTATCGAGGGCTTCCGGCGTACCGAGCGACTTTTTGGTGAGAACATACGCGGCGAAAGGGCCGCCGTCTACAGGGAACTGCGTTACCTCTTCCACCACAAAATCTTCCGGTTGCTGCTTTAATTTCATGGGAATTGTGCGGACAAAACGATTGAATGGATTATACCGACTAACTCGATCAAATCACTCAATGTTAACAGTGTGTGCGCTGCGAAAAATGATAAACTTTTTTCGCCGTGGCGGTTGTGACCTATATTTCCATCAAACAGGGCGGTTGTCAGTTCGTCCAGTAACCGACAGGCATCACTGGGAGATCACGAAAATGACCACGGCAGTTCAAGAAGCACTCGTGCAAGAGCTTGCCCATCGGGGTGGTAGCGCCACCATGCAACTGGTGAGTTTCCGCCTGGGCCAGGAGGAATACGGGGTGGAAATCACCAAGGTGCAGGAAATCATTCTCATGGGGGAAATCACCCGGGTCCCCCAAACGCCAAATTATATCAAAGGATTGATCAATCTCCGCAGCACGGTGATTCCGATCGTGGATTTGCGGCTGCGATTTGGTCTGCCTCCTCAAGAGCCCACCGACGAAACACGGATCATGGTAGTGAATGTGCGGGGAAAGACTATCGGCATCATCGTGGATGCAGTGAGCGAAGTCCTGCGGATCAGCAAGGACCAGATCGCTCCTCCCCCGCCGACGGTCGCCGGATTGGGAAGGAAATACCTGACCGGCCTGGTCAAACTGGATAAGCGCCTCCTCATCCTTCTGGATATCGAAAAGATTCTGGGAGACGACGAGGACATCGCAGAGGCAACCGGTATGTGAAAGCAACCTCCGCAGGCCCCATCACGGGTCGCTTGTCGCGTCGGCCCACGGCCGCTCCGTGCCCGCCTGAAACGGTCCTGGAAGTCACACACTTCCGACCCGCCTGGCGCCCAACAGACACCTGGTCGGTGGCGCCGCGGCCGTGGCGCCGATGGATTTCTTCTTGACAACACAAACCACTGGAAGCCTTTTGCCGCGAGATAAGGAACGGCGCTATGATCCGTGATCCCGCCCAAAAGCAGCATAGTAGCGGAAATCGCGGTGAACCCCCGGCAGCTCTCACCCAAACAAATAAAGAAACCAGTTGGGACCAGATGGCACCTGTTCCGCCCATCACGTCGCCTCTGACAATTCCCCAGGTGACAGATACAGAGCTCCAGCGCTACGCCGATTTGGTATACCGCAAAACGGGAATCCGTATTTCTCCACAGAAAAAAACGCTGCTGTCCAACCGGCTCCGTCGGCGATTACGGGAAACGGGCATTGCCAGCTATTCCGAGTATTACGACTACCTCACCAAGCTGCCCCCTCGCCATCCAGAATGGGATGCCTTCCTTCAGGAAATCACCACCCATGAGACCTACCTGTTTCGCGATGAACTCCAGTGGCAATGGTTTCGCAAGAAATTTCTAGCGGATGTCGCGAAGGCGCAACGGGGAGCGGTGAAAACCCTTCGCATCTGGTCGGCTGCCTGCAGCACGGGTGACGAAGCGTTCACCGCTGCCTGCTGCATCGCTGCCGAACTTCCGGACCTCCCCAACTGGCGGATCACCATTCTGGGAACCGATATCGGACTCGGTGCGGTTGAGCAGGCGCGAACCGCCACCTTTGGCGAGCGGGCGATGCGGCTTGTCCCCGACGATTTGAAGCGACGATTTTTTGAAAAGCTGCCCAACGCCGAGGTATGGCGGGCAAAACCCATTCTCACCAAGATGACAAACTTCCGACAGCACAATCTGATGGATCCCCTGCCGGAGCGCCCCTTTGACCTCATCTTTCTGAAAAACGTGCTGATCTATTTCGACGCTGGGTCAAAGAAAGTTGTTCTCAACAACGTGCTCAAGGTGCTCCAACCGGGCGGCTATCTCGTTGTGGGAGCTGCCGAGGGAGTCGGCGATTTGCTCTCCGGGATGACCCGACTTCAGCCGTGGCTCTTTCAAAAGCCGCAACCTTCCAGCACGGGATCGGTCACCACCAGCGTCTCTCCCTCACGGGGAAGTCTCGCATCATCGTTGGACCGGGCGCACTGATCAGATCCCTGACAGGATGCTCACGCGAAGAAGCGCTTTGACTGCTTGCCGCTTTTGCCGGCAGGCGTGATAATCAGCATGTCGTATCGCTTTCCAGTCTATCATGACTCTCCTGACATGGTCTTTGGAGGGAGTTTTTTGATGCCCGCTGCCGGGAAATTGCACTTTCTGAAATTCGGCACCTTTGCAGCATTGTTTTACGCGACAGCGGCACTCGGCTTGATTGCGGCCCTCGGAGATTTATCCGCCAATGATGGGCCGGCAGGTCGGCCTCCGGCCGTGCCTCTGGTGGTTCACGATCCCTATTTCAGCATCTGGTCGTTCACCGATCACCTGGCTGAAGATTGGCCGCGTCACTGGACCGGTCGTATCCACGCCCTGTGCAGTCTCATCCGAATTGATGGTAAGGCTTACCGGCTGATGGGAACACCCCAATTGGATATTCCTGCATTGTCCCAGAAAAACCTTACCGTGCTGCCCACGCGGACCATTTACGAGTGGGAAACGCCAGAAGTCGGCGTGCGTCTCACTTTTCTGACGCCGGTTCTGCCGCATGATCTTGATCTTCTCTCTCGGCCGGTCACGTATCTCATTTGGGACATCTGGTCGCGGGATGGTGCCTCCCACGAAGTGGAGCTTTACTACGACAACTCGGCCGAGCTGGCCGTCAATACCCCCAACCAGGTGGTCATCTGGGAACGCGGGCGGGCTGATCCGCTCGTGTGGATGCGGATCGGCACACTCGAACAACCCGTGTTGCAGAAAAAGGGTGACGATCTGCGGATTGACTGGGGCTATGCCTACACGGCAGCGCCTCAGACTGAAGACCTTCGCACGGTGATGAGCGATCACGACTCCGCACGCCGGGGATTCGTGGAAACCGGGACAGTACCCAATCGAGACGATCCCCCCGAACCGCGAGCCGCTCAGGACCGCTGGCCGGTGGTGGCGTGTGCCTGGCGTCTTGGTTCGGTGCGTGCCGAGCCTCAATCCCGCCACGTACTCCTGGCGTACGATGACATGCTTTCCATCGAATACCTTGGCCAACGGCTGCGTCCTTATTGGCGGAAATACTTCGCGCATATCGGCGAAGTTCTGATTCAGGCAGAGAAAGATTTGCCGCGGCTTCTGGCCATCTGCGCAGAATTTGACCGTAATTTGATGAAGGACGCGGAACAGATCGGCGGCAAGGGATACGCGAATCTCGTCGCACTTGCGTATCGACATACTCTGGGGGCCCATAAGTTGACGCTAGGTCCCCAGGACGAACCGATGCTGTTTTCCAAGGAATGCTTCAGCAACGGCTGCATCGCGACGGTGGATGTCACTTATCCCGCATCTCCGTTTTTTATGCTGTTCAATAATGAGCTTCTCAAGGCAACCCTCACACCAGTTCTGGAATATGCGGCCAGCCCGAGGTGGAAATTCCCATTTGCGCCGCACGACCTGGGAACGTATCCCCTCGCCAACGGACAGGTCTATGGTGGAGGCGAAACGAGCGAAGAGCACCAAATGCCCGTGGAAGAGTCGGCCAATCTCCTTATCCTGGCGTGTGTAGTATCCCGCCTGGATGGAAACACCCACTATGTCCAGAAATACTGGCCACTCTTCCAGCGATGGGCGGAATATCTCGAAGAGAAAGGCTTTGATCCCGAAAATCAACTCTGTACGGACGATTTCACCGGTCCTCTGGCACACAATTGCAATCTTTCCATCAAAGCCACAGTCGCGCTGGCGGGCTACGCCGAAATGTGTCAGCAGGCGGGCAAAATGGAGGAATCCACCAAATACCGCAAACTCGCTGAAGACTTTGCCGCCAAATGGGTCCACGCTGCCGACGACGGGGACCACTACCGCCTGGCGTTTGACAAACCGGGCACCTGGAGCCAGAAGTACAACCTCGTGTGGGATAAACTTCTCAATCTCAACATCTTTCCCAAAGAAGTCCGCCAAAAAGAGATCGCCTTTTACAAGAGGCAGCTCCAGCCCTACGGCCTGCCGCTGGACAATCGCGCCCTCTTTACCAAAACCGACTGGACAGTGTGGACGGCGACGCTCGCCGATTCCCGAGAGGATTTTGACGCCCTCATGAGTCCCCTTTACCGTTTCATTGACGAAACGCCAGACCGCGTGCCGCTGACCGACTGGTACTGGACGAACAACGCCCGGCTACGGGGATTTCGGGCACGCCCCGTGATTGGGGGAGTGTTCATCAAATTTTTGGAATATCCAGAGCTGTGGAGAAAATGGAGTGCCGTCTCTGCAAGGTAACCTGGCGTCTCCGGCACGCGGTGTCGCCAGGGGCCGTTTGCGCGGCTTTATCACCCACAGTTGTTGGTGCCGTGTTTAGTTAGTAAAAGATCAGCCGCCGCCCAGTAAATGAGCTTTGCCGCGAGAAAATCTGGGGCAATCATCCCGGGAATGGGCGCGAGCTCCACGACATCCATCACCGGCACCCGCGCGGCCGCTTCGGCAATGGTGCGAATAATCTCCAGCAGCTCGTGCCAGAGCAAGCCGCCAGGTTCCGGTGTTCCGACTGCTGGCATGATAGAAGAATCGAGCCCGTCCAAATCAATCGTCAGGTAAACTGTTTTGTTCCGCACGAAATCTCGCACGGCGTTCACCCCTGATGATCCCCACTGCTCCCGAAAGAACGTGTGAATGTTTTTGGCCGTGGGCCGAAATTCCGCCTCTTCCTTGGAAATGTTACGGATACCAATCTGAAACAGAGGACACACCTCGCTGATCCGTCGGGCAGCGCAGGCGTGATTGAACGGCGAGCCTTCAAATTCGTCCCGAAGATCGGCGTGGGCATCGACCTGTACGCACACCAGACTGTCCCT
This sequence comes from Thermogutta sp., assembly GCF_039793925.1. Taxonomy (GTDB): domain Bacteria; phylum Planctomycetota; class Planctomycetia; order Pirellulales; family Thermoguttaceae; genus Thermogutta. The sequence continues at coordinate 7,673 of NZ_JBAMME010000328.1, forward strand.
ATCCATGACCCGAGACAATCCGCGGGCCACCCCTGCGGAAATGCTATGTTCACCGCCCAGGATCACGAGCAACTCGGGTGAAGGAGGTTGGGAGAACACCGTCTCCACCGCGGCAGCTACCCGATTGATCATTGCGTCGGGAGTGCTCACCGTGATCTCCATCGGGGGCAGAGTCGCAAATCCCAGGCTTTCGGCTGGTTCGCAACCGTGGCGATGATCATAGAGTTCTACCTGCCGTGAAGCCATGAGGATGGCCATCGGTCCGTTGCGGGTACCTGCCCCGTAGGTCGTCGTCGCTTCGTAGGGGACGGGCAAGATCCACACTTTGGCTGTCGTGGGATCCGCCAGTTCTTCTGGCAATCCCAGAAAATTCAAATTGGGTTGACACAATTCGTGGGGAATCATTGGAAACCGCCTTCAATCGTCCTTTAGTGCAGTGAGCACGGAACGAAGATTGATTTTTGGCTGGAAAAAAGCTGGAAAAGTATCATTCTCGCCGGGTTAATCCATTTTTCCAGGGTAGGTGTCCCGGTGGGGTGGCTTACCATGTTCGCCTTCGGAGGGAGGTGCTTTTCGCGTCCGCTTTTCCAACGCTGGATCATGCACCCTGTCTTTACGGGCAGAACGAGCGTGCCCCTCCGGAAAAACGGACTGCGACAAGATCAGCCCGCTCCAGGGCTGTACTTTTCGGGATAGATGACGAGTTCCACCCGGCGGTTTCGTTGCCGTCCGGCGGGCGTTCCATTCGACATGATGGGAGAGCTGGCCCCGTGCCCCACCACCACGAGTTGTTCCGGCTTGAGGTTACTTTGGGTGACCAAAACATCATGGACGGCAGCCGCCCAAGAGACGGACATCTGGGTATGGTTTTTCCATGGTCCCGGCGGCAGGGGGCCGTTGTCGGTGAAGGCTTCCACACCGATCATTTGTTCGGGGTACAGTCGAGCGATTTCTGCCGCCACAGAAGTGATCACCTGCACCGCTCCGGGGCGAAATTGAAATGCCCCGCTTTCAAAAAGCTGATCCGCAGGAAGTTCTACGCGAATGACGTCGCCATCCCGCCGCACCTGAACGCCCGGGAGGTTCACCGCCGGCAGCGTTTGAAGGAGACTGTTGTTGGGCTGAATGGTCACACTCCCGGAGCGCTGGAGGGAAGCCATGAGGGTCTGGACCTGCTTTTCTTTGTCCTCCTTTTCCTGCTGGAGACGGGCAATTTGGCTGCTGACATCGCTGAGTTGTTTGCGGAGCAGGGCGAGCTGATCTTCGAGGAGCTTGTTTTTCTGCTGGGCCTGCGCCAACAGTCCCTGAAGCTGTTGGTTATCACGGTCAAGCGCCGTAATCCGCGTTTGATACTCTTCGATCTGGCGGTTGAGGGCGGCCTGCTGCTGGGCCGATTGAGCCTGGGCCGCGGCCGTTGCGGGATTACTGGCGCACCCCGCGAGAAGGAGCCCCATCCCTGCCAGGCCCAAAATCAAGCCAAGTGCAGGCGGACCCAACCATCGCTCGTTGTTACATTGGGGCGAATCTCCCTCCGCGAACACCGTCGCCACACTCCGCCAGGTTAAGAGTTTTGTCCATCGTCACTGGGAAGATGCTACACAAGCCGATCTTTGGCCAGCCGCTAATTCCCATCACCAGTGCGGACGCCCACTGTCCTACCCTGCCCACCTTGTCCGCCCACGCATCGGCGGCCACGAAGATTAGCGGAAGAGGTGGGACACTGACAAGGGCAATTCTTTTTGGTTCTCCTGCAATCACATACTTTTCGAGAGTCTACCCTCAAGAGCAATAGAACGTTTCAAAAAAACGAGCGTTTTTTGTGGGATGCGGCCGATCGCTTTCCCAGTATTGGCAGAACTGACGACGACACCGGTTCTCGCTTTATGGCCGCTCGCGACGACCCCGTTTTTTACTCTCTCTCAACCCTCCGAAATTTGCCAATTCTCTCCGAAGCAGCGATAAAAAGTTACCAATCGCTGCTCCACCAGGCGTTCCACGCTGGCGTTACGGGTATCTAAGCAGCGTGCCTGAGCCGTTTAGACAATTCCATATCATATTCAGTTCTGTTCACGTAGCCTTGAGATCCGCGAAAAGAGATAATCTTGCCCGGCACTCCTACCACCACCGCGTTATCCGGCACGTCCTTCGTCACCACACAGTTCGCACCGATCGCGACGTTGTTACCCACCCGCACTGCGCCAATAATTTTGGCCCCCGGACCAATATACACATTGTCTCCAATTATCGGACATCCTTTCCTGGGTCCCCTGTTAACCTGTCCCAAAGTCACACCATGCGACAAATTACAGTTTTTTCCTATAATGCAACGCTCGTTAACCACAATGCCCCCAAAGTGGCCTATATAAAAGCCGCTACCGATTTGGGTCTCCGGTGGGATGGAAATGCCCAACTTGTACCGCAGCCGCCGAAGATAGAGCTTCGCGAAAGGATAGATGACATATCTGAAAATAGCGTGGCTTTTTGTGTAGGCACACGTGCGCATCCAGAATATGTACTTGTAGGATTCACCAAATAACACGTGTCGAACCAGGATCATCCAATTAATCTGCCCCGTGATTCGATAGAGGTCTGAGCAAATCAGGTATTTCCACTCGGAAAAATCCATAGCGATTTGATCCTCAGTGCAGACTGAGCGGGTGACCTCTCGACTATTTCGAATAATGCGACCGTTAGATCGGTTAATGGAGACAATCTACTTCTAATTATTTGTAATTGTAAACCACATAATACTGTAGAAATCATCCGGATCTACACTGGAAGCTGACAGTATCGTTATAGAAAGGATCCCTCACTCGGCGGCCAATACGCTGCGAAGTTCTCCCTGTTTATTACCAGGAAGGGCCGCACCCGCCACGATGGGCGTGTTCGCTCACCGCACCCGGGCCCAATAGAGCAGCAGGATACCTTATAAATGAAACGCCACACAAGATCAATTATCGGGGCGACGCATTGGTTCCCTGCCGGGCTGACGGCGCCCAGTGACAAGAATGTCGGCTTATTTCATCTCGGCCGGAGGATCCCGAAGAGGTCCTCGAAAAAACGTGGGTAGGTCTTCGCCGTGCAACCGGGGTCGAGGATTTTCACACCCGGAATCCGCAGACCGGCGATAGCAAAACTCATGGCCATACGGTGGTCGTTGTAAGTGTGGATGGCGGCCGGTTGATAATCGGTCCGCGGGATTATGCGGAGGCCGTCGTCGAACTCGTCCACCTTGGCACCGAGTCGGCGAAGCTCTGTCGCCAGTGCCGCAATGCGGTCAGTTTCCTTAAAGCGGATGTGCCGCACCCCGCGAATTTCGGTAGGTCCCTCTGCGAACAGCGCGACAACCCCCAGAGTGGGGACGGTATCACTGATGGCGTTCATGTCCACTGAAATCCCCCGAAGTGGCTTGCCCGTCACCGTTAATCGGTCGTCTGCCGCCGTCACCTCGCAGCCCATCTGTTCCAGACAGCGACAAAACGCGACATCTCCCTGCAGACTATTCCAGCTCAACCCGGTGACGGTGATCCGCCCACCCGTCACGGCAGCCGCCGCAAAAAAGTAGGTCGCTGCGGAGGCGTCCGGCTCGATGGCATACTCTTGAGCTTGATAACGCTGCCCAGCCGCCACGTGGAGGCGCTGATAATTTGTGTTTGAACCGGTAACGCCAAATGCCCGCATCACTCCCAACGTCATATCGACGTAGGGCTTGGACACGAGATCTCCCCGAATAACCAGCTCCACGTCTGCCGCAGCGTAGGGGGCGGCCATGAGCAAGCCACTCACAAACTGGCTGGAAATCTCCCCGGAAATCTCGGTGGTCCCCCCGGGCAATCCGTCAGCCTCTACAATCACCGGCGGGCAGCCGTTGCCATATTCCGTCCATGCTTTGACTCCCAGGCGATTGAGGGCCTCAACAAGATCCTGAATGGGCCGTTCCCGCATCCGGGCATTACCATCCAAACGGAATCTTCCGCGTCCGAGCGCACAAACAGCCGTCAAAAAGCGGAGACTTGTCCCGCTATTGGACAAATAGAGCTCGGCCGATGGAGCGGGAATTTTACCGCCACACCCGATAACCCGTGCTTCCCGGCGTTCGGGATCGTGTTCCACCCGAATGCCCAACCGGCGAAGGGCCTCCATCATCACTTGCGTGTCTTCACTGTCGAGCACACCGGTGAGCAGTGATTCACCTTCCGCCAGCGCCGCACAGACGAGCGCCCGATTGGTGATGCTCTTGGAACCCGGTGGCTGGACCACCGCCTCCACCGGACCACTGAGCGGAATTTCCACAAGCTCCGGATTCGCTTTCATGGACCATCCAGGGGCAATCTAGGGCGGGGTGAAAGCAAATTTATAAAGCCAGCGATGGGTGCGAAAGTACAGGCCGGTCCCGTCCACGGCGGGCGAAGCCAGGACTCCAGATTCGAGGTCCCACTCTCCCACACGTTCCGGCAGGCCGTCCTCGTCCAATCGAAACACGAAGACCGTTCCCTCGTAGTTTACGGCGTACAGATGGCGTCCCACAATCACCGGCGAGGCCCAGTAACTCCCCCGCATCCGTATTTGCCGAAGGATCCTCCCATCGACCGCGTCCGCGCACACCAAAATGTTGGGCGATTTTACCAAATACACGCGGTTGTTCCACACCACAGGGCTAGTGTTACCGCAATTCAACCGGTCCGAAATCCACAGAAGCCGCAACGTAGGTGGTTGGGATGCCCACTCTAGTGCGTGAATCCCCGCCGCTGGGAGCACCACCAGCCGACCCCAAACCGCTGCTGACGAAATTGTGTCACACCAGTGCCCGTAACTGGCGATCGTCGTTCCGGTCCGCGGATCGAGCACCTCAAAATCCTCCCGCGATTGCACGAGCACCCCTACAGGAGGAAGCACGTCCCTGGCGTCGGTGGTCCCTTCCTGGTTGGAATGCAGCCGCAGCGGAACTGGCGAAGACCACATCGCTTCTTTGGTGCGGTCTTTCTGCCAAAGGGTGCGCCCATTCTTCAGGTCGATCCCAAAAATGACCGCGTCCGCCAGACTCTCCGCCTGCACGACGACCACGTCGCCCACAATCAACGGCGAAGATGCCATTCCCACATCGTTGCGAAGGAGGGGCCGTTCCCAGCCCAGCGGACGCATCCACCTTGGCCGACCTTGGCAATCCAAACACACCAGATCATTGGAAGAGAAAAGGGCCACAATGAATCGCCCGTCGCTGGCGGGAGTGGACGCCGCCACACCGCCGAACGGATTACAAACCGTGGACCCTGTCGCAAAGATCCGAACGTGCCAGTTTTTTCTTCCGGATTCCGCTGCGAACGAGAGGATGTGAAGCTCGTCCTGACGATAGCCGGTAGCCGCCGTCACCACCACTTGACCGTTCACCACAATCGGCGACGAAGGTCCTTGGCCAAGAAGCCCGGCCTTCCACACAAGTTGCTTATCAGGCGCCAAGACCGGCGGAATGTCTTCCCCACCCCGGAAAACGCCGCATGCCTCGCCACCCCGAAAGTGCGTCCAGCCCACACTTCCGGATGCCGTCTCCACGGCCTGGGCGGAATCCCTCCAGATCACGGATGTCGGCAGTGTGCCAGCCAGGACAACAAGAAAAAGTAATTTTCTGGCCATACGCATGGTTTTCCCCTTGACCCGTCCCCACCTATCATCCTGTCCCTGTACGAACACCCATGCCTCCACCGCGCTCGAGGCTCCACCTGCTATGGCTGCGCCCCTGGGGAATTGTAGGGGACAATTCGCTCTCCGAATGCAGGGGGAATCGTCATGGTTCCAAAGTGATGGTGACCTGATCGAGACGCCCGTTGAAGCGGAAGTCGGCTGGATAGTCACCGACCAATCCCTTCTCATCCCGGCCCACCTCCAGGCCGTCCTGCGGCATGCTGGAAAGCGGCGGGATATTGGCCGCCCGGGCAAGAATTTGATCATTCCAGAACAGACTGATTTCGCCGGACCGCGACCAGACGACTTTCAGCGTTCCGGCCTCCTCAGGCAGCGTCTTTTCCGCCCGAACGGTCTCCAGCTCCCCACTGCGCCGCACGGCGAAGCAGGCCCGGCCTTCTTCGAGATACAGGGCGTATCCCCAGGCAGAGCCGCCCTGGGCAACGAGCACGCCGCGGTCACCCGGCGCTGTTATTCGTACCGAAATTGTCAGTCCCTTATCGACCACATAGGGTGCCCGATTTCGCTCCAGCCGAGCGTTGCTCCGCAGGACAAAATTCTTCTCCTGGGAAAAGCTATCCGTGGGGCGACCGCGCCATGCCCCGAGGGGAAGGACATTGGCCCGGGCAGCCCAGGCGTCCCAGGCAGCCGCCAAACGTGCGACAACTTCCGGATGCTGCGCGGAGAGGTCGTGCATTTCGGTGCGGTCGGCCTCCATGTCGTAGAGTTCCCAAGGCTTGTTTTCCTTGGCAACAAGCTTCCATTTGCCATCGCGTACGGCGCGATTGCCTTCGTGCTCCCAAAAAATGGGGGTTTTGCGCTGGAGAGGCCGACCTTCAAAAAGCGGCACAAGGCTCACCCCCTCCGTGGGTATGATCTTATTTCCGTTAAATTCGGTGGGGTATTGCGCTTTCGCCAGATCGACGCAGGTGGCCATCAGATCAATGACGTGGCCCGGCGTATGCTCGAGCTCACCCTGACGCTTCAGTCCCGCAGGCCAGTGAACAATGAGAGGCGTGGCGATGCCGCCTTCATGCACGAAGTGTTTGTACTCTCGGAACGGGGTATTGGAGACATTCGCCCAGTTGATGCCATAAGAGATGTAGGTATCTTCGGGTCCTGGCATAATGTACGGCCCAGTCAGGGTAGGAACACCGCGGCGATTCTGGGAAGGCCGGCTCTCCGTTCGAATGACATCGGGAGGAATAGGTGGTAGTGAGGGTTCCACCGGCCGCCGCCAGTTTCCTGTCCGGCCAATGGCTTCTTGACACGCGCCGTTATCCTGCAGGTAGAAAATCACCGTGTTTTCCAGTTGCCCGCTCTCTTCCAGGGCCTTAACAATCCGTCCGATGCCCTGGTCCATGCGATCGATTTGAGCCGCATACACTTCCATGCACCGAGCTTCCCATTCTTTATGTTCCACCTGCTCCCAATCACCGTGCTGCGAGCTGAGATCCCAGTTGGGATCGATGATGCCCAGCTTTTTGAGCCGTTCAAACCGGGCCTGGCGAATCGGCTCATAACCGCCATCATATTTCCCGCGATATTTGGCGATGTCCTCTTCCAGAGCATGAAGCGGCCAGTGGGCGGCGGTATACGCCACATACATAAAGAAAGGCTGGTCGCCGTGCTGGGTGATGTGCTCTCGGATGAAGCGGACGGCATGGTCGCTGATGGCGTCGGTGTAGTAATAGCGCTCCGGCTTGTACTCGGGATCAATGAACGCGGTGATCATCGTGTTGTCGCGAACGAGAGCCGACGGATCAAAATAACTCCCCGCACCCTGAATGGTTCCGTAATACCGGTCAAATCCCCGTTGGAGCGGCCAGTTGTCTTTCGGTCCATCCGGCTGAACGGCCTTGGTGACGTGCCATTTTCCCACCGCATAATTACGGTAGCCCGCCATCCGTAGCACTTCGGCGATGGTGACCGTCTGGCGGTTGAGGTCGCCCCGATACCCGTCGTAGCCTCGATCCTGCGTCATCCAGCCCACGCCCGCCTGATGGGGATACACTCCCGTAAGGAGAGCCGCACGCGTCGGACAGCACCGGGCGGTGTTGTAAAACTGCGTAAAGCGCAAACCATGGGCCGCCAGGCGATCCAAATTCGGTGTGGCAATCTCCCCGCCATAACATCCGATGTCCGAAAACCCGATGTCATCCGAAAGGATAATGATGATATTCGGCCGCGGTTCTTTGGCGAGCAGACTGCCCGCCTCCACTCCCGGAAGGAGCAGGGCTCCCAGTAAAAGCCGGAAATACGACGATAAACCGCTGTGCGTCCCCTGGCGGATCATGATGAGACCTCCCCAATAACGCGCTAAGTGTGTGTGCTGGCGACCGTCCCGTCACACGAGTTTTCCCAACATGATAAGCCGTGCCAAGCGACGGTGCAAACGGCGATCATCACCAAGGGTCGGCCGTCTTAAAAAAATGGTTGGGGGCGTAGCCTTTTTCAGGAGGGGGAAACTTATACCGGACACGCCGAGCATGCCCAGCCGCATTCACTCAATTTCCGTTGATCGACTTTTTCAATCACTAGTTGGGATCGCGGTTGGCACCATGTTGTCTGTCTGAAGGTCATCATCCGTCATATAATGAGTGATTCTCAAGCAGATTGATCAGGTATTGCGTCTTCCAGAATGCAGGTGAATCCAATGGCAGAAAAACAGGTTGAAAAGGTTATCATCATCGGTAGCGGGCCTGCCGGATGGACGGCGGCCATTTACGCCGCCCGGGCGGCTCTCAATCCGCTCCTTTTTGAGGGGGCGATCAACGAAGAAAACGCCCGAAATGGCACCCTGCCCCTGGGACAACTGGCCCTGACCACGGAAGTGGAAAACTTTCCGGGATTTCCGCCGGGGGACCTCTCCGGATATCTGGAAACGGCCCTTCCCGAGGAACGCCGCGCCTATCTTCCCCCCCATAACAAACACGGAATCACCGGCCCGGAGTTGATGGAACTCATGCGACAGCAGGCCATCCACTTTGGCACGCGGGTCATTACGGAAGACATCGTGGAAGTTGATTTCTCGGCACGGCCATTCCGCCTGCAGGCTTCTAACGGGGAAACTTACGAAAGTCAGGCAGTGATCGTGGCGACTGGCGCTCGCGCTAACTATTTGGGGCTCCCTTCCGAAGAACGATTCAAAAACAAAGGGGTGAGTGCCTGCGCCGTCTGCGACGGAGCTTTGCCACGGTTTCGGAACCGACCGGTGGCCGTCATCGGCGGAGGAGATTCCGCTGTAGAAGAAGCCACTTATCTGGCCCATTGGGCATCGAAAGTCTATCTCGTGCACCGCCGGGACCAGCTTCGGGCATCCAAGATCATGGCCCAGCGGGCGATGTCCCATCCCAAGATCGAAATCCTGTGGAACCGCGTGGTTGACGAGGTCCTTGGCGATGACGAAAACGGTGTGACGGGGCTTCGTCTCAAGAGCACGATCGGCGAGCCCGACCTGACAATCGAGGTGAGCGGGATGTTTCTGGCCATCGGCCACACCCCCAACACGGCATTTCTAAAAGGTCAGCTTGAGCTTACGGACAAAGGTTACATCAAACTCACCAAGCCCTTCCGCACCTACACGAGTGTGGAAGGAGTCTTTGCGGCGGGAGATGTCGCCGATGACTACTACCGACAGGCGGTGACGGCAGCCGCCAGCGGTTGCATGGCGGCCCTCGATGCCGAGCGATGGCTAGCAGGCCAGGAGAGTTGATCGGCTCGGGATGGGAGCGCAGCGGGTCACGTTCCGACAGCCCAGAACCACGGACGACGGTTCAAAATGACGCGATCCAGCAGGTAAGAAAAGAGGGCACGGTTCGCGGCGAGCTGATCCGTCGAGTCAAGAAATCCTCACGGAGGCGCAATGATGGCGGAAAAAATTTCTGTCGCTATGGCCCGACGTCCGGAAGCAATCGGAAAGGAAGTTCTGCTCCAGGGATGGGTCCGCACCCGAAGGGATTCCAAAGGGGGATTCAGCTTCCTGGAGTTGAACGACGGCTCCTGCCTGGGCAACGTCCAGATCATCGCGGACAATCGGCTGCCCAACTACGAAAGCGAGGTGAAACGCCTGACCACGGGCTGCAGTATTGCCGTGGAAGGCGTAGTCCAGGCATCTTTAGGTCGGGAACAGGCCACCGAAGTGCTGGCCCACCGCATCGTCGTCTACGGCTGGGCCGATCCCGAAAAATATCCGCTTCAGAAAAAACGACATTCCTACGAGTTTTTGCGAACCATCGCGCACTTGCGCCCCCGCACCAATTCCTTTGGCGCGGTGGCACGAGTCCGCAATGCGATGAGCTTCTCCATCCATCGTTTCTTCCAGGAGGAGGGGTTCCTTTACATCCACACGCCGATCATCACGGCTTCCGACTGCGAAGGGGCGGGGGCCATGTTCCGCGTGACCACGCTGGAACCCCTCTCCAAAGAGCCGCGTGATCCCAGCCAGGACTTCTTCGGCAAACCCACCTACTTGACGGTCAGCGGGCAACTGGAAGCCGAAGCGTACGCCTGTGCGCTGGGAAAAGTGTACACATTTGGGCCGACCTTCCGGGCGGAAAACTCCAACACGACTCGACACCTTGCTGAATTCTGGATGGTAGAACCGGAAGCCGCATTTTTCGAGCTTTCCGACAACATGGATCTGGCGGAACGGTTCCTGAAACGCATTTTCCGCGACGTCCTGGAACAATGTGCCGAAGATATGGAGTTTTTCGATCGCTGGGTAGAACCCGGTCTGATCAAACGGCTCCAGGAAATCATCGATAGCGAATTCGTCCGCCTCACATATACCGAGGCGATCGACATCCTCCAGAAGTCCGGGGAGAGTTTTGAGTTTCCGGTGGAATGGGGACGCGACCTCCAGGCGGAACATGAACGCTACCTCACGGAAAAACACTTCCGGCGACCAGTGATCCTCATCGATTATCCCCGGCAGATCAAACCGTTTTACATGCGCGTCAATGACGACGGCAAAACCGTCCGCGCGATGGACGTGCTTCTGCCCCGCGTGGGTGAAATCATCGGCGGCAGTCAGCGGGAGGAACGTCTGGACATCCTTGAACAGCGGATGGAAGAACTGGGACTCAACAAGGAAAACTACTGGTGGTACCTTGACCTGCGGCGATTTGGAACGGTGCCGCACAGTGGGTTCGGCCTCGGTCTGGAACGGGCCCTCCAATTTGTGACCGGCATGGGTAACATTCGGGATGTCATCCCCTTCCCGAGATTTCCCGGAAACGCGGAATTCTAACTGCCGGAAAAGAGTGGCAGATGGGTGATTGCCCGCGCGTTTAAATTACACGCCATTCAACGCCACGGGATGCGCGATCGTGTCGAGTTCAAGCCACAGTTATTCATCCCGGCGGATACTGTGCTCACAATCTGACTCCGCAAGGAGTAAAAGCCTGGAGAGTGATCTCACGTTGATTCGGGTTCGCGGGGCCACCGCTGATTTGCCACCCCATCGCTTGTCTTTCTCGGACCGAGATCCATCGAGGAGTGCCGTCCTGTTCTCAGCGACAGCGTCTCTTTGCTCTGTCAAGACTGAAAGCGAGCACAAACCAGAAAGTTCCTCACTTGACAAAAAACTGGCGGACGATAATTCTTTAAAGGATTGAATCGGAAAGTGGCTGCGGTCGCTCAAGGCCGTCCCGCGAGTCGGAGCACGGGCAACGAAGTTAGGGTTTCCGCCTTGCCGCGGTCACCGAAGAAGGATCGCAACGCTATGGCCACCTTTGACGCTGAGTCGTCGCTGGGGGCTGTCGAAGAGGAACCTCCGAGTTCCCC
>NZ_JBAMME010000329.1:0-18990 GCF_039793925.1 Thermogutta sp.
TGTGCCGAAACAATGGCGGGCACGGTATCGCGCTCTCGGACGAGGCAAAGCCCACGTTGGAGGGCAACACCTGCGAGGGGAACAAGCAGGGCGAAATCGTTTACCTGCACACGGCATCAAACGAGCAGCCCACGACAAGCCCTCCGCAAACCACTGGTTGTCTCGTTGTCGTTCTAATTGTGCTTGCTTGTTTGCTTGGGACACTTGTAATTTGAACCGGTGCGCGGTTCAATTCTCTAAGCGATTTTCAACGTCGCGTCCTTCGTTTGACCTCGCCGGGCAGAACGCGTGCGGCCCTCGGGCTTCCGTTGGTAGCGTAGCGGCCGAGCTACCATCCGATTACAATAACAGCTTGTCGTGGGCTGGTGGTGCGTGGCACGGTATTACGATTGACAGAGTCTTCATATCCTGCCCTACCGCAACAGGCAGTTTCCCATGAACAAAGTCACTCCGCCTACCGCACCGTCCGTTTCGTCCATCGCCGTCCAACCCAGGAAAGAGCTGGGGCTCTTCGATTCCATCTGTATTATTGTTGGGATTATCATCGGGGCGGGAATTTACAAGACAACCCCCAGTATTGCCAGTGTGCTGCCCAATGCCGGCTGGTTGATCGCCGTGTGGGTGCTCGGCGGACTGCTCTCCCTCGTCGGAGCCCTCTGCTATGCCGAGCTGGCCACCGCTTTTCCGCATGCCGGGGGTGATTACGTCTTCCTCACCCGGGCGTATGGACGCTGGATGGGCTTTCTGTTTGCCTGGTGCGAACTGTGGGTCGTTCGACCGGGTTCGATCGGCATGATGGCGTTCGTCTTCGCCACCTATGCAAGGGAAATTTTTCCCCTTCATATTCCCGGTGCTCCGCAGTTTTCTCTCATGGCCTATGCCATGGGGGCGATTGCCGTTCTCACGTTGATCAACATCCTGGGTGTGCGGGAAGGAAAGTGGACGCAGAACCTCCTCACGGTCCTCAAGGTGCTCAGCTTGGCGCTCATCTTCGTGGTGGGGATGTTCGTTGTCCCCGGTGCTCCAGCGGAGAAAGTGCCGTCGGTCGATCCCCCGCCATTCGACCTGCGGCTGGCTATGATTCTGGTGCTTTTCACCTACGGCGGCTGGAATGAAATGGCTTATGTCGCGGCGGAAGTGAGGAATCCCACGCGGAACATCCTTCGGGCACTGGTACTGGGCACTCTCGCTGTCACCGCCATTTACGTGCTGGCCACCGTGGCCTTTGTGCGGGGGCTGGGATTTGTGGGGGTGCAAAAATCGGAAGTGGTGGCGGCCGATCTGCTGCGGCTGTCGATGGGCGATTTTGGAAGCAAACTCATCGCGCTCATCATTTGCATCTCGGCACTCGGCTCGGTGAACGGTCAGATCTTCACCGGGGCCCGTGTTTATTATGCAATGGGGCGCGACCATCGCGTGTTCAAGATTCTGGGAAGTTGGGATCCCCAGCGGAGTACGCCGGTGTGGTCACTCCTGGTTCAGGGAGTGATCACGCTGGGACTTGTAGCAGCTTTCGGATGGTATCAGGATGGCTTCAACAATCTCCTCAATTTTACGACGCCTGTTTTCTGGACGTTTTTCTTTCTCGTGGGGTTGTCGCTGTTTGTTCTGCGCGCAAAGTACCCGGATGTGCCCCGCCCTTACCGCACGTTGTTTTTCCCGGTGACACCTGTCATCTTTTGCGGTTCTTGTTTGTTCATGATCTATTCCAGTGTTACGTACGCTATCCAACACAGAACGTATGAGGCGCTTTGGGCGATCGGGGTGCTGGTGGTGGGGATGCTGGTGGCGGCACTTGCCGCGTTATGGCAGCCCCGGGTATTTGTGGCACAGGAGCCCAACAAAGGCAAGATCATTCAGCAGCCGTGATCCGGTAATTGAGCGTGCGTGAGCCGCCGATTTCTTCCGCCCGGAGCCAAAGCGTTTTTCCGATGAGCTCCTTTCCCCGGGAAAAACGATACTGGTGCACCGTTCGGCCGGGACCTTGCTCCCGAATGAACATGAACTGACGGCGGCGGTCTGGGGCAAACAATTCACAGCGGAAAGAGACAGGATATTCGGTTTCATTGACGAAGACCTGCTGGACCACGAGGTCGCCCGATTCGTCCAGTCGGGTGGAAACTTCGATGTACACGTCGCCCAGGCCCACTTCTACAAAGTGGTAACTGCTGAAACGGTAGGTGCTTTGGCCCTGGACACGGAAATCAACCCGGACGGGTTGGGGGCCGGTTTCGGCGTCAAACGGGAGGGTGAAAAAGACCTCGCGTTCCAGTTTTTCGCCCGGCTGGAGCTGAAAAGTGAAATGGCGGGGAGAAACCTGCCAGTGGGGCGGTGTCGTGACGAACGCCTCTCCGGAAACCGGTTCCAGAAAGGTATTTTCAAAGCGAAGCTGGTTTCGGAAGGGAACACCATAAACGCTGGGAAGACGTGTGGTTGCCAGCGCAACGCGCTGCCGCCACCGGGCGATGGGCACGGAAACACCATACACAAAGAGCGGCCAGTGGCCCACGAGAATAGCCTGACCGACGGGTGTTTCTTCCACGGGGACTTCTCTCCCCCAAACATCGAGGGCCGTGATTTCACTGCCGAGATGCAGACACTCTCTGGTAGGACGGTTGGCCCATAATACCATGACGCCTCTTTCCCTGTCGATCGAGAAGATGCGATTGCTGGAGCCGCCGGGGAGGAGAACGGAGCCGATTGGCTGGGCCGACGCCAAAGCGTGGGCCGTCGTCCGCCAGGGGAGATAAAGCACGGTGGGTGTGCCCCTGGCGGTGCACAGGCCTGTATGAGGATCAAAGGGGTCCGGATGAAAGGCAGCCAGGGCAGCGCCTTCCCGAGTGGCAGCCATTCGCAATACAAGATCGCGGACACGATCCCGGAGGGAATAGTTGCGATCGTCCAGTGGCCGGAGCGAGAGGAAAATCTGCGGTGGGGCGGGGTTTTGGGGAACTTCACGCAAAAAAGATTCGAGTTCTTCCGCGGTAAGCGGCGGCTCGCCCGTCAGATGCACGAACGAGAGGTTGATCGGGGGTAAAGGATGTAGCCAGTTCCAGGGAATGCCCACCCGGATCTCCGCCACAACGTTGCCGAGCGATCTTTGCGCCTGATTGAGAACCTCCTGGATGCGGGCAAACCCGGGAGGTGGTTCGGTGTCATCTTCCCCCAATTGCCAGTAGCGCACGAGGGTGGCAACGCGGGCAAAGGTGAACTCCAGAGACGGTTGCCAAATTTTGGGGTCGGAACTGAGGACATCCAGCACGGTGGCATGCGGAGAAACCTTCTCGCGAACGCCGTCTGGCGGGGTCAAAAGGCCGACAATCTGCACGCCATGGGAAGCGAGATGCTCCAAAAAATGCGATGTTTCCTGAAGAGTTCGCTTATCCGGGTTTTCATCGCACCACACGGGGAATTTGACATAACCAACCGCCGCGTGGTGCAGGAGTTCTCGGAGGCGATCCGGCCCCGCGGGCAGAACCCCGCGAGGAAGACTCCAGCCGAACGACGCGAGGTCATTTCTTGGGGGCGGCCGCATGATCACAAAGGCAAGCTCCGCATCGCGAGAAGAGCTGGCGTCCTGGACGAGATGTACTTGCAGGCGATAATAGCCGGGTTCCTTCAGTGGCAGTGTGCGTTGGGCCGCCCCCCTGTAAAGCGTGACTTCGCGGAGGGCGGCTTCAGGTGGAATGTCTTCCTCGCGGAATGCGGGTTGGGTCTCCAGAGAAATCTCCTCCCGTAAAAGCTCTTGTTCTTCTGCATCTATCACGCGGATCTGCAACGGGGGCGACGGCGAGAGGACTCCCGACACCACGCAGTCCACACGCGGCTGCTGGGGGAGAAGGTAGAGGCCGCTGGGACGGTCGAGCGACACTTTGAGCATCGGCAACCGGCGCAGCGAGATGGCCCCGAACCAAACTTCCGCTCCCACATCGGCGCGGGCCCCGGCCTCCACATGAAGGGTCAATCTGGCGTTCGCGACGAGCCTGTCGTCCACGTCGAACGGCCCAACGGTCAGCAGGGTCCACTCGGGTGATTCTGCAAGCTGTCGCGAGCTGAGAAGCCGAAGCGGCTTGTCGTTGCTGTCGAGCAGCGTGACTTCCAGAAAGATGCGATCGTTCTGAACATTTCGCGTCCGCACCCACACCTGGGCCTCGTAGCTGAAAAGCTGTGTGATGCTGATGGGTGGGGTGCTTAAAGCGAGGGAGCCTCCATCGAGGTAGCCCCACAGCGACCGAGGAGAATCGGGAGAGGCCACTGGGGCGATTTCGGCCTTCACATAGAGAGGGTAGCGCGGGCCCTTCGCGCGGGTCCAGTAATCGGGAAACGAATCGTAATTCTGGTCGTGACTTTCGTCAAAGTTGCAGCGGTAAACGATGCTCAGGTCTGGCTGCGGAAGGGCACTCGGAGCGGGCGGAGACTTGGGGACCTCCGCCGCGACTCCTACAATGAGCAATGAGACCACAATCTGCGGTGGGAACACTGTTAATGGATTCCCCTGGGATTGTTTTCGCGTGAAACCTCACGCCTGGTACAAAGCCGTGGAAAAACCCAGCCGGCGAAATCCCGATCGCGGGATTGTCGGCGTGTGCAAGGTAAAGGACTCCTGAAGAGCGCTTCGGCCAACAGCGGGGCGCTCATTGAGAGGGACTGACACTGTGTTAAAAATCCGTCTGGCTGCTGACGTTGGTCCCATACCCGGCGACCTCCGCGAGACGTTACCCCGAATCCGGGAACTCGCCCTGGAGGGGGTCGAGTTGGACCTCCTCGGATTGATGCCGCTGGAAGACTACACACGGACGGCCATCCGGGAAATACGGAAACATTTGGCGGATTGGGATCTCACCCTGGCGCTCGCGCGGTTGCGACTATCGAGGGGATTGGACGACCCCGATGGACTGGAAAGCCGGATCGAGGAGATCCGGCGGGCCATGCACCTGACCTACCAGTTAGGGGGGAGATACTTAAGTTACAAAATCGGCTTTATCCCGGAGAATCCGGAAAATCTTGAGTGGCAAGTGCTGAAGGAGATCTTGGCCGACCTGAGCCGCTGGGGAGAACGCGCGGGGGCGATACTGGCAATTGAAACCGGATGCGAACCGGCGAGAGACGTGGCGCGGTTACTGGAGGGTCTCCCCGAAGGGGGAATCGGGGTCGAGTTGAACCCAGCGGAGTTCGCCATGCACGGCTACGATCCCGTGGAGGCGATCGAATCGTTGGGGCGGTGGATGCTCGCATTTCATGCGGGGGATGTTACCAGTCGCCCGGGTGCAAGGGGCTATCGGCCAGTACCGCTTGGCCAGGGAAATGTTGACTATCCTGCTGTATTAACTGCACTTGAAAAAGTCGGCTACCAGGGCCATTTGATTCTCCGCCCCACTGGAGAAGGGGATCCCCTGGCCGAACTGCGTCAGGCCAAAGAGTTTATCTATCGGCTGTAACGCAAGGGCTGAAGGCCCCAACAGCTTCACGGTTTTGCGTCGCTGAGTTGTCGCGAGTGAATTTGTGCGATCGGGTTCAAGGTTGACTTCGGTGCGGGTTGGAGTGGACGGGGAGCATGAGGACAACCCGTTGAAGCCCGTGCAGCCCAGGCGGGTCAATCGCATTTCTCCCCTCTCGCCAGTGGTATCGCCTGCCGTGCCATTGGGGCGAGGTCTGGTTCTGATCGCGATCGGCGTGCTCATATTGGACCAACTGGCCATTCAGGGACTGGTGACGCCCGTTGTGGTAACCAGCGGATCGATGTTTCCAACCCTTCGCGGACCTCACTGGAAGAGCCGGTGTCCGCGGTGTGGTCGCGAAGTGCTTTGGGACGCGACGCTAGGGGAAAAGCGGACGACACTCCTGCGAGCCGTGTGTCCCGCCTGCGGAAAGCGTTGGGCCGAGGTGGAACCCGGCGAGTCCGTGGCTGCGCCACCGGTGGACCAGGACTCGGGAGATCGGATTCTCGTGTTTCGCGGGCTCGTTCGGCCCATGAGGCGATGGGATTTAGTGGCAATTCGACAGCGGAACATCCCGGGACTTGTGGTAAAGCGTGTCGTGGGTTTGCCGGGGGAACGCCTTTCCGGGAGAAATGGAGTCCTTTACCGTGATGGTGTCCCGCTACGGCGACCGGTAGAAGTGCAATGGGAGATGGCGCGAGTGCTGGAACGATGCAACAGCGACGATGGCCAAGGTCTTGTGCTCTCCGCGCAGGGAATTGATAAAGATTCGGCGGAATGGCTCTTTTCCCGGCGACTGACTACTTTCTGCCCGTATCACCCCGCGGTGGATCAGGAGGAGCGGCCTTGCACGAATGTGCTCTGGTCCATTTCTTTGGCACGCATTGATCCCGGGGCCGTATTCTCAATTTGCGCCGGGTTCGGAGATCACCGGATTGAGGTAACCTGCTCCGTGGGAGATGACCCCAGTGTCGACTGGCAGGTCTTTGCCGGAGAAAAAGGGCTCGTGACGCAGGGGAAAAGGATGTTCCGTAGGGCCTTTCCCCAACAGATTGTGATCTCGTCGGTGGATCGGCGGTGGCTGCTCCTGATGGATGGGACGTGTCTGCTGGCTGACGATTGGGATGACGGGGTTTTGCCAGGGGCCGTTCCGGTGGCTCTGCGCTTACACGTTAACCAGGGGAAAATTCGGTTACGGGACATGAGCGTCTGTTGGGTCATGCCCTATCCCGACGGAGTTGTGGCTCCCGCAGGCGATGGCTTTGTGTTGCTGGGGGACGACCCCCACATCTCCCTGGACAGTCGGCAGGGCGGTCGTCGCTGGCGGCGGGAAGACGTCGTGGGGGTGGTCCGGCCTCTTCGCTTGGCCAGGGGAGGTCTGCCACCATGACCCGAGCCGATGAAGGAGAAATGATTCCAGATTTGGAGGCCATCCTGCGCCGGTGGATCGCGGCAATTCCACCAGGCCGGGTGACGACCTGCGGGGCCCTGGCGGAACTGCTCGGCGACAGGCAGGCCGCGCGGTGGGTGGGCACCTGGTTGGTCGAGCATGCCCACACCGAGGACTGTCCGTGCCATCGTGTGGTGCGGGCAGGCGGTCGGCTGGGGCGGTCCAGGCTAGGAGAAGAGGTGCAACGCGATCGGCTGCAGCGGGAAGGGGTGGAGCTGTTGCCGGAGGGCGTCCCGGAAGAGGCCCTCGTCCATGCCCCGGAATTGGCCAGCCTCCTTGGGATCCAAGAAGAGGATCGCCCACTGCGACAACTGCGAACCATCCAGGAGGAAATGCGAAAGAAAGTGGTCATGACACCGCTTTCCTCTGATCCAAAGGACTGTGCTGGGGTGGATGTTTCTTACCGGGGCGATTGGGCGGTGGCGGTATACTGCCGCGTCAGTTGGCCCGGCGGGGATAAACTCTATGAGACCTCAATAGTCGAAAGAGCCCGATTCCCTTACATCACCAGCTATTTGGCTTTTCGCGAGTTATCCCCCATGATTGCGGTCCTCAAAAAGGCCGCTCGGGAAGACCAACTCGCTGACGTAATCGCGGTGGATGGGAGTGGCCTGCTGCATCCACGGGGAATAGGGATTGCCAGTCATCTGGGGGTCGTGATTGATCGACCCACGATCGGGATTACCAAAACCCTTTTGTGCGGCCACGTGGAAGAAAAAGAACTGCCACCGGGCGGGACATCGCCGGTGGAATGGGAAGGTCACCATCTGGGGGTTGTGCTCCGCAGTCAACGGGGGCATGCCCAGCCGGTCTTTCTCTCGGTGGGACACCGCATCGATGTGGAAGGATGCATCCGGGTAGTCCGACCGCTGTTCGCCCAGCACCGTTTACCGGAGCCGATCTACTGGGCGGACCGACTATCGCGGGCCATTGCCCGACAGTTGAAATAAAAAATGAACCCAGCCAGGATACGCCAACAGATTTGTTCTTCCCGAAAGCAACCGAAATGGAGGAGCAGGTTTGCACGCCGATGTCTGCCGAGCAAGCGACGGCTCTGGTTCTTCGCACTTACGATTTCAGCGAGAGCAGTCTCGTCGTTACGCTGTTTACTCGCGAAATTGGCAAAATCCGGGGGATAGCGAAAGGTGCCAAACGACCGAAAAACCCCTTTGACTTTGCTCTTGACCTGCTTTCGCTTTGTCGCGTAGTCTTTCTTCGCAAGTCCTCGGAGGCCCTCCACATTATCACGGAGGCAAAGCTCCAGCGGCGATTTCGGGTGGAAGAAAGCGGCCTGCCACGGTATTATGCGGCCCTTTATGTCGCGGAGCTTCTCAACGCAATGACGGACGAGGAGGACGCCCATCCGGAACTGTTTGACGTTTCCGCAGAAACCCTGACAGCCCTCCAGAAAGGAGGTGACATCCAGGTTTTGGTGCCGTTCTACGAATTGCGGATTCTGGATCTGACCGGCCACAGTCCAGCACTCGACATGTGCGTGAGCTGCGGGGAGAGCGTTCGCGGAAAGGCGTCCGCTCAATCCCAGCAGCAAAGCCGCCGACCAACAGGGGACTATGCCCAGCAGGAATACTATTTTTCGC
The DNA here is from genome assembly GCF_039793925.1 of Thermogutta sp. Taxonomy (GTDB): domain Bacteria; phylum Planctomycetota; class Planctomycetia; order Pirellulales; family Thermoguttaceae; genus Thermogutta. The sequence goes on from NZ_JBAMME010000329.1 coordinate 8,487, forward strand.
TGCTTGAGGGAGGGGTGCTGTGCGGCCGGTGTCGGCCGGGAAAACGCGGGGTCGTGCTGGTCCCCGCCAGTGTCATGGATGCGATGGATGAACTTCGGGGAAAAACACCACAGGACATTGCCTCGTTACAGATCGCACCAAAGGTAGGCGGTCAATTGCGCGGCCTGTTGGGTCAGTACGTGTGTCACCTTTTGGGCCAAAGGCCACGGATGCATGAATACCTGGGATTGTCCGGCCGATAAGGCCACAATCACAAACGGAGTTGCGCAGGCTGTGCGGAGCACCAGCCGAGGGCTTCTGCTCAGTATCCTGGTGCTCTTTTTGCCAGGGGCATTTCTCTTGGTGGCTGGTTGCCGAAGTATGCTGGAGCTTCCGGATCGCGCCAAGCGGTCGGGCTACGATCCGCAGCAACCGGCGGAAGAGGGCTGGCTTTTCCGCAATCTCATGGGAGAGAAAGACCAGCCCGCCACGACATCGCAATCATCTGGCGCAGCCCCGTCCGCGGCGAGTCACGGTCAATCCACTGGCCAGGTTGAACAAGAAGATGCCCAGCCCACCGGGACCGTTGGCTCCTCTGCCCAACACACATCGGCTGCCGAGCTTACCGGCGAACCACTTCCGCCCGCCGATGCCGACACCGTCATCGTGCCACGCTCGGACGAAGAAAACGAAGAGGAAGAAGACTTCATCCTTTTCGAGATCCCCAAGCGGTTGGGCAAGCTATTTCAGCCAAAACGCGACGAATCCCTGGCCCGCGCCCTCTTTCAGGAAGGTGCCGAGCTCTACCGTCGTGGCCGATATGAAGAGGCAGCCGCCAAGTTCAAAAAAGCCGCTAAACACTGGCCCAATTCGCCCCTTGAGGAGGATGCCCTTTTCATGGCGGGCGAGTCGTATTTCTTTGCCGATCGCTATCCGCAGGCGGAAAACGCTTATCTGGAGCTGCTCAAAAAGTACGAGTTTACTCGGTATCTGGACACCGTCTCCAAGCGGGAGTTCGCCATCGGACGCTACTGGGAGCAGGTGGAACTGTCAAGACCCTCGATGCTCGGGCTGGTTCAATGGGGCGACAAAAGCCGACCCACCTTTGACACATGGGGCCGAGCGATCAAGGCCTACCAGAACGTCCGCCTTTATGACCCCACAGGTCCCCTTGCCGATGATGCGGTGATGGCCACCGCCAACGCCTATTTTCTCAAAGGGCGCTACGAAGATGCCGCCTATCATTATGACCTCCTGCGCAAGGACTATTCGCAGAGTGAGCACGCGGTGAATGCCGCCTTTCTGGCGATCAAAGCCCATGACTTGTCCTACCAGGGGCCGCTCTACGATGGCACCCCCCTGGAAAAAGCGGAGCGTGCCGCAGACGAGCTGCTCACCGTCTATCGGGATCGTCTTGGCTCAGAAAAGGAACAAGTGCTTCGCGCCAAAAACGAAATCACCGAAGAAAAGGCCATGCGATATTTCGCCATCGGCCAGTATTACGACAATCGCCATTACTACGGAGCCGCCCGATATTACTACCGTGCCACGTTACGGGAGTTTCCCCACACCAAGGCAGCCGTTTTGGCGGCCGAGCGAATTCGCCAAATCGATGGTCTCCCCGACAAACCTCCCAATCGTTTCAAGTTCCTCACTGATCTTTTCGAAAGCGCCAAGGAAGAGTCATGAATGGCCGGCATTTCTCGTCCCGTGTCATCTTGAGCCGCTTTTGGCGGGCGGTGTGTGATGACGCTCGCCTCGGCAAGCTGTTTCGCGCTGAGACTTCGCCGGTGGTCCGCCGGCTCGCTCTGGTGGGAATGTTCCTGACGGTGGTGAGTGGATGTGCCGGCTATCAGGTGGGCAACGCGCCACTCTACCGCCCGGATATTCAAACCGTGTACGTCCCCATGTTTCAGTCCTCCAGCTTGCGCCCGGGATTGGGAGAAAGATTAACCGAAGCCGTCATTAAAGAAATCGAACTCCGGACACCGTACAAGGTGGTGGGTTCACCCGACAAGGCGGACAGCATCCTTACGGGACGAATTGTTTCCGAAACGAAACGCACAGTAGTGGAGAATCCTTACGACGATCCTCGTGAAATCGCTACGCGGTTCCAGGTGGAAGTACAGTGGATCGATAACCGAGGGCGATCGCTCACAGCAGAGGAAACGGTCCCCGTGCCGCCGGAATTGACCAGCGTGGTCGCCGAAGCAACATTCGTTCCGGAGGTGGGTCAATCACTTGCCACCGCGCAGCAGGCGGCCATCCAGCGGTTGGCGTCGCAGATCGTGGGGATGATGGAAAACCCCTGGTAAACCTCGTGCATTATTTGGAAGGGGATTATTCGGAGGGGCCCGGTGAAGCGCGAAGGATCATCCAATGATCGAAAGGGCGGACCTGACAAGCAGGTCCCTCCGGATGGGAACATCATAAAGAGCTTCCTCGAGCAGGGATCTCAAAAACACGCCCCTTTGCGGGTATGTCGGGATCAGCTCAATCCGGCAGCGACACCAGCGGTTGCTCTAAAGGCCCGGGCCTGAGCCATTCTGTCTCGAACCCAAAATCCTCGAGCAGCAGTCGGGCGGAGAGACGCGAGGACTCGAAAATCGTCGGCAATCCACTGCCCGGATGAGTCCCCCCACCCACCAGATACACCCGCTCAAGCTCCTCAAAACGGTTGTGTGGACGAAAATAGAGCATTTGCCCCAGATTGTGCGCCAGGTTGAAGGTGGCGCCACGAAAGATTTCCCAGGCCTCCCAGTCGGCCGGTGTCCAGATCAGCTCGGCCCGGATGCGGGATCGGATGTCCTTCAGCCCAATCCGTTCCAACCGGTCCAGAATCATCTCCCGAAACCGCAGCCGTTCTTTCTTCCAATCCACGTTGGGATGCTGGTGGGTCACCGGCACAAGGACGTACAGCGTGCTGTGCCCCGGTGGCGCCAGGGTTTTATCAGTAATGCAGGCATTCTGCACGTAGAACGCGGGTTCATTGGAAAGAACGTGCCGTTCTTCGATGTCTTTCAAATACTCTCGATAATTTGGCGGAATATAAATATTGTGGTGAAGTAATCCTTCTACTTGACCTTCTATGCCAAGATACATCATAAATGTAGAACATGAATAACGTTTCTTTTCCAAATTCCGGTTGGACCAACGACGCCGTAACCGATCCGGAACTAGGCGCTGCATGCAGCGGGCAAAATCAGCGTTGATCACGAGAGCATCACAGGGGTATGCGTCATTCTGCGTCCGCACGCCGATCGGACGACGCCCCTCGAAAAAGATTTCCTGCACTTCCTCGTTGAGGTGAATCTGGGCGCCAAATTGCTGTGCCAGCTCCGCTAAGCGACGCGGCACCGCATTGCATCCACCTATTGGATGAAATACGCCATAAGCGTATTCCAGATAAGACAACACCGAGAACATACTCGGGCAACGTTCCGGAGACATCCCCAGGTATTTCGACTGAAATGTAAACGCGAGTTGCAAATCGGGATCCCTGAAAAATTGGGCCAGATCCTGATGGAGCGTCTTATGCGGCCGCAGCACAGGAAGTAACCCCAACGCTTCTCGGCTCAAATAGTGATAGATGCGATCGAACGGCCGCTGGAGACAACGAATAACCGGCGCAAACTTACGCCGATTATCGCGCAAAAATTTTTCAAAACCCGGTGCGTCTTGGGGTGCAAATTTTTTTATTTGTTCCACCATTCTGGAAATATCGGCTGTTGCATCGAGATAGCCCCGCTGACCTAGAAACAGCCGATACATCGGGTCCAATCGGACGAGGGGAATTTCTTCTTCCAATTGTCGACCAATCGCGCGGAAGATCTCGCGCAGCGCACAGGGGTAGTGCAGAAAAGTTGGACCACGATCGAACTTATACTGCCCAATTTGAAGCTGGGAACACCGGCCGCCCACCACGCCCAGTCGTTCAAGGACGAACACGTTCACGCCTGCCTTCGCTAAAAGCAGCGCGGCCGCTAAGCCACCGGGCCCCGCCCCGATAACGATCACATGTGGTTTCTTCATCGAACATTCCTCAAGGAAAATTGTTGAAAAACACCACCTAACCCTTTGATTACTGTAATATATTTGTAGTGCCGATGTTGGACAAGCAACATTAGTCACGAGAAAAACCACACGCACTACGCCCCCAAACCTGCGCAGCGCATGCGGTTGATGCAACAAGGGTGAGGATGAGTGAGCGCCTCCCAGAAACTCAATGACCGGCGCTCTGTTGGGCCGATTGATCCCGTGTGATCACCTCCCATAGTCGCTGCAAGTCTCTCTTTTCCGGAGCCAGAGCCATTGCTTTTTGAAGCGCCTGCTCCGCCCGAGCTTTGTCTCCGGTTGCCAGAGCCGCTTGAGCGACCAAAGCATAGTTGGCCGCACTGCCCGAAAGTTCCACCGCCTTTTCCGCGGCTTTGAGTGCGTCATCCGCACGTCCTGCCGCCGCTAGATAGAATTGAGCGATCGCTACATAACCTTCGGGGCGTTCCGGCCATCGCTGACAAAATTCTTGGAGAATCTGCTCCGCTTCAGAAAGACGCTGATTCCGCATTAAAATCGCCGCCAGCACCAGCGGATATTGCAGGCTCATGGGATCAAGCTCCATGAGCTTTTGGTATTCGGCGATCGCCTCGCCATCGCGATGCTCCTGCAACGCAAGCTGGGCGAGCATCTCCCGCGCGGGAAGATGGGAAGGATCAAGAGCAATCGCCCGCTGCCACAATCGAAGGGCTTGCTCACGATTCCCTTTGGCCAGATAAATGCGTCCAAGATCACTCTCAATGATGGCCGCATTCACCGAGGCCTCTTTAAAATCGGTGCCAACGGGCATCCCTTCCACGTGCAGGTCCCGCTTTTTCATCAGTTCCCAGTATCGAGCCAAAATCTTTTCTGCCTCGGTCCGCTTTCCCTGTCGCAGATAAACACGGGAAAGCGCATAGAACGCCTCTGCGTAATCCGGGTATTTCCGCACCGCGGCTTCGTAGGCCCTTGCCGCTCGGTCCAACTCTTGCAGAAGTGTGTAGGCTCGCCCCAAAAGGAATAGTCCATGGGCGCGAGGGTCTTTCGCGAGATACTCGGCAAGAACCTCCACCGCTTCCCGGGGACGGCCCAGATTTAAGAGGGCTTCCGCACAAATATCCCGTGCCCGATAGTAACCCGGATCGAGCCCAATAGCCTGCCGTGCCCACGTCACCGCTTGTTCATAGTCGCCCCGTTTAAAAGCCACGGAAGCCAGTCCCACATATGCATGAGCGTACTGCGGGTTTCGTTGGAGACATTCTTTCCAGATGGCCACCGCCTCTTCGGATTTACCCACCCAGTCGAGAAACCGGGCTTCCATCTCCCGACAGTCAATGTCGTCCGGATACCGCTCACGAATGGCGAGAATTTCCTGACGAACTTCCTCGATCAACTCGGCGGTGGTCTTGGGCAGAGGTGAACCAGCGGCACTGGCGGAACCTGGCTGTTCTTTATTGGCCTCTTGCTCGGCAGGTTGTGCCTCCTGCTCATTGATCGGTTGAACCATCCGCACACCGCCGATTCGGCCTAGAATAAACACCACCGCCAGTACCACAACCAGCCCGCCGAGCACCTTCCAGCCCGTTGAGCGGTGTGCACCGAGGCCGGACGAGACATTCCCTTCGGCAGTTTTCAAGGCTGATGGTTCTCCCGTGCTCAAAGAACCATGAATCCGCGACCTGTCGGTGGACATGGGACAATTCCTGAATCTGTTCCGTGTTCCGCATCGTCCTCAGATTGATTCACACCCACTGCCACCTTTCCCCATTTTGTCATGAGGGTCGTTCAGGTACGCGATTTTGTTCCACCGCCCGCGATGAACGCACCTCTCAACTTCAACGAACTTCGCGCCAGCCTTGGCCCTCCGTCACCACAATTCGTCGATCAGCGGGAATATTCTCGAAGACATCCACATGACCGCTTAGCCAGCGAACTTCCAGACGATCCACTGTTTGGTGGGGTCCCAGACCAAAATGGAGCCGCATGCCATAGTGGCTTTGATATCCGCGACCGCTATGGACCTCGTCCACCTGTGTGAGATCCCCCGTCTGCACAATGACGCGCGAGCCTACCCCATCCCGATTCGTTTTGCGTCCCACGAGTTGCACCTCCAGCCAGTGGTTGCTCGTCACTGTTTCGTTGCGAAGGACGGTGGGAGCTCGCCGAGTGTTCAGGATGACCACATCCAGCAGGCCATCATTATCCAAATCGTCAAAGGCGGCTCCACGTCCAACGGATACCGTCGTCAGGCCGGATTCTGAAGAAGCATCGACGAATTTCCCGGTACCGTCGTTTAAAAGGAGGACAGGTGCTGCCGCCAGCGAGGTTGTGTCATCGAGTTGTTCAATATTATCAATTAAATGTCCGCAAACATAGAATATGTCTTTAAAACCATCGTTATTAAAATCGGCCAGCGTGCATCCCCAGGTGACCTGGTTGAGCGATCGCGTTCCCGCTCCCGTTAGTTGCGTGACATCGTCGAACAGATCGCTGCCCAGATTGCGATAAAGGGTGGCCAGTTGTCCCTGGTAGGAAGTGACGTAAAAGTCGATGAGGCCATCATTGTCATAATCACCGGCGTCCACTCCCATGGCTCCGTGGGCCAACCCGGCGGAATCAAATGCCACGCCCGCCAGCATTGCGATGTCCTCAAACCGGCCGGTTCCATCGTTTTTGAGAAGAGAGTTGCCGGGCGGTCCATCGCTGTTGACAAAAATATCTGTGTCGCCGTCGTTATCATAGTCCGCGCAGACAATCCCCATACCTCGCCCGCGGTGCTTATTCACGCCGGACTGCTCACTGAAGTCGGTAAATGTGCCGTCGCGGTTGTTGTGAAAGAGCATATCGGGAAACACGGCAAACCGCGAGGGATCGGGGTAAATGCGGAGTCCCTTCCAGTATGCCCGCACGTCCATTTCTGTTGTGAACCGTAGATAGTTGGAGACGAACAGATCGAGCCATCCATCGCGGTCGGCATCGAGAAAAGCAACCCCGGCACCCGCTTTGTCGGGAAAAGCAGCGGCTGTTCTCGTTTGTTTGGTAATATCTGTGAAAGTGCCGTCGCCGTTATTGCGATAGAAGACGTTCGGTCCCCAGTTAGAAATATAAATATCCTGGTCACCGTCATTATCGAAGTCAGCGGTGGCCACCGCCAGGCCGTAGCCCGTGTCGCCCACTCCCGAGGTCTCTGTCACGTCGCGGAAACGAAATCCTCCTAGATTTTTGTAAAGCCTGTTAGTAGGTGGCTTATCGACTTTCATTCCCGGCAGCGCGGAACCATTAAGAAAGTAAATGTCAATAAGTCCATCATTATCATAATCGAAGGTAGCCAGACCGGAGGCTACCGTCTCGATGATGAAATAGTTGCCCGAACTTCCGTCCGTGTGGACGAAGTCGATGCCGGTGGTGGCTGTCACATCTCTAAACCGCACTTTGTCGGCAGCATACGCCAGTTGTGCCAATCCTCCTCCGAGAATGAGAGCTATGAGAATGCTGATCGGACTTCGGAGCATTGCGAAGATCCTCGGTTGGGTATGGGATCTGACCTATCCTCCTTTAGCATACCCGCGCGAAAGAGCGCAATAAGATAGGGACGCCATCGTGCATAGACAGCGTCCCCTTATGTCGCTTCGGCACATTTCCGACAGCAAGCTAGCTGACAATCACCTCAGAATCCGCTGATACTTTCGCTTCCGGCCCGGCTGCCCAAGGCGCCCCATACACCGTACGGGCTTGGACCACCGGTGGGTTCTGGCCTTGTCAAGTCCCCGGTGTTGATCGTCTCGCTGATGAATCGCACAGAACCATCGGCGAGCAAAGCATTGACACCACCGGGGTGATAGCTGTCCGGCGGCATCACGTGGTCAGAACCCCACTCCGACCAGAAACCTTTACAACCAATGGAATTGGGAGGCAGAACCGTGTTGAAGCCCGTTACAACGCTTGTCCCCCACGCCCAGTTCACACCGCGGAGCTCACCAATTTGCGGGGCGTTCACGATGGTGTTGTTGGGTCCTTTAAAAGCGAGGCACTGGGACGGATTTTGCCGCAAATTGCCGTCACCCACGTTCTCGACGTAGTTTCCGTGGGTAACCCGATCATCACTCCGCTTGGAAACGACGACTTCACTTGCGGCGAGCGTGTTACTGGTTCCATCCAGGATGTCGGAGAACGAGAGGAAGCTATCCCCACCAAATATTCCACGCGGATTGGCGCGTCCTCGCCAGTCTACACTGATGTCGTCGCCCCAGCAAAAGACGTAGTTGTTATCGCCCTGCCACCAGTAGGGACGGCCGTCATCCTGCAGCTTGCCGGCACCGCCGTCAGAGGGACAGAGTATGGATGGAACTTGAACGTGGTGCGGCCGGAAGTTCCATCCGTACCAGGGCACCGGGCCCCATGCAGGATACGGCGGGTTCGCTTGCGGCGAAGAAAACTGCTGATAGATGGAGGTTTGCTCCAGGTAAGGAAGCAGCATGACGAATGCACTCAAACCACCCATGGTCGATGTTGCGGGATCGCCGGTATTGGTTCCTTGCCCAAGACTGGGAAACCTTTTGTGAGAGTCGTGATAGTTGTGCAGCGCCAACCCAATCTGCTTGAGATTGTTGGTGCATTGGCTTCGCCGGGCCGCTTCACGGGCCGCCTGGACGGCCGGCAGCAAGAGCGCAATCAAAATGCCGATAATGGCAATGACCACGAGTAGCTCGACGAGCGTAAACGCGGCTGAGGGCCAGCGTACAATACGAGAACTCCGCAACTTTTTCATGACCGACCTCCGAACAGAAACCAAGAGTTAAACAACGACATGCCTCAACCCCCTGCCCTATCGACGGATAAGCTGGCCCGCCCTTGCGACGTCTCTATCATACTTCACGCTCAAAAAGCGTCAAGTTTTTTGTCAAATGCAAATTCTCGTATTTTTGAGCCAAATCACTGAGATTTGAGATCGAATGTAAATTCGTTTTTGTCGCCACGTTTTACCGTAGCGGTCAATCCAGAAGTTGCGGGAGAAGTATACTTTTTGGGGATGGCGGAGCCCCCCTCCGCACCTGCTTTGGCTTTTGCCTGCTCGCGGATTTGGGCCATTTGCTCGGGAGTCAAAGCACCCCCTCGGACCCGCGGGTCCTCCGCTGGTCCGGCCGTGGCCACCGGCTTTGTGATAGCGACGCCGTATTCCCCCGGCACAGCCCCATCCCCCGCTCGAATTGTCGTCAAAATGAATTCACCGTTTTCGTTTGTCATGCCTGCCGCGGTGCGGCCTTCCGGCGATTTGGGCGAAAAAGTCACGGTAGCTCCAGGAAGCGGTGCCCCATCAAGGGTCACACGGCCTCTAACGGGTACCGTACCGAGACTCGATCCACCTTTTGGACATCCGGCCAAAAACACCGCCGCACCCAAAAGCAGCCATGAGAACCTCCGACCGATCATGTGGCACCTCCCGTGAAGAGTTCCAATGGTGATCTCTAATTTGAACTGCGGTACGGCCAGCTATCACCAGACCCGTACCTCGTCACCGTGGTCTGGCGAAGTCTCAGCTCAGTTTGAAAATCTCACGCGACGAGGCTGACATCTTTTGTGCAAACCGATGGACACGACAACTCCCCAACCGACCGCATTTTATTGTACGCAATCTGTGTTGTCAACAATGCATAAGCACGAGTGATCTCTCGCGGATCGCTCTGGAGTACCGATGATGTTCTTCAGTTTTTCCCCTCCCGAGAAGCTGGCTCTTTCATGTTGTGAAGCAGACCGTCTCATAACGGTCGCTGGCCGACGAGCACACGCACAGTCTGCGGGCGGCCTTGTCGGTAGATTTCAACGGGGACCTCGCTTCCCACGGGCGTCTTGGCCACCATCACCCCCAAAGCCGACGAATCTTCCACCACCTCACCGTTCCAGGTCCGGACAACATCGCCGGGCAGAAGGCCCGCTTTTTCCGCCGGCGATCCTGGCAGCACGGAGAGGACCACGACACCCCGGGTATCTGGAATTTTTCGGCTCCGTGCCTCGTCTTCGTCGAGGTCCGCCATCTGGATGCCCAGCCAGCCATGGCGGCTTCGCCCTTCTCGACGAATCTGTTCATACACTTGCCGGGCAACCCGACTGGGGATGGCAAAACTGATTCCGCGATAGGCCTCTCCATAAATGGCGGAGTTGATCCCCACGATTTCCCCGCGAATATTCACCAGCGGACCGCCGCTGTTGCCAGGATTCATGGCGGCGTCGGTTTGCAGCAACTCCTGAAACCCGCCCGCGTTGCTCTGGGCTCGGCGTTCCTTGGCGCTGATAATTCCGGCCGTTACGGTCCGCGTCAGACCATAAGGATTGCCAATCGCAAGCACCGTATCACCGACCTCGAGTTGATCACTGTCGCCCCAGGGAACGGCGGTCAGGCCACCGCCGGGAATCTTCAGGACCGCGAGGTCATTGAGCGGGTCACTTCCCACCAACTGGACGCTTTTAATGGTGCGGCCATCCGCCAGACGGACCA
>NZ_JBAMME010000330.1:0-2485 GCF_039793925.1 Thermogutta sp.
AAGGTCCACCGGATCTGGTTTCCCTCTTGGGTGACGCGCGTGTCGGCGACTTTCCAGGTCCCATTCGTCCAATCATCCACTGGCGTCCAGACGGTCCGCGCCACGTCCGCTTCGAGGAATCCCAGGCCTCGTAGTCAAACACCGGGCTCGGTGGCCAGCCCCGGCAATTCCTCCTCGCCCAGGGCAGCGCGCCCGTTTCTACCCAGCACTCTTGCAGCCACCGAGAAATGGAGGACAATTGGGGTAGCCCTGGCAAGGCAGGAGAAGTTTGACGAGGCTCGTTCCCAAAACGCGTGGCGAGGGTCTTCGGCATCTTTGCGAGTTGTAGTCCGGGGACTTTCACAGATGGGCGCGGTATTCGAGGAGATGGTCAATGAGGCGCATGGTGGAAGCCAACCGACTTTCGCCGACAATTCCGAGGGCACCCTCAAGGAAGAGAGGCCTGGCGCAACTGGTTCTGGGTCTGGGAATCATCTTCACGGTGATGGCCGGGATCATGTCACTGGGAGAAGAACTTCAGGTGAAACCGCCCTGGCTGGGCAGTTCTGCCGGGCAAAGCGATGAACTCCTTCCGCCATGGACGCCGGTCGTGGTGGACGACCATGCTGTTCACGTGTGGGGACGCGTGTACCGATTCTCCGATCTTCCTTTCCCGTGTCAGATCATTTCGGCGTCCCAGGAAATGCTCGCCGGGCCTATCTCTCTGTGTGGGGCGTCAGCCGGCCAATCGCTCCACTGGAAGGGGACGCAGATGAGCGTTTTGGAAAACTCACCTATGCGAGCACGACTCCACATCCAGGCGACGGCCGATACCCTCGAATGCAACGCAACGGTCCACATCGAATATGATGGAATGCTCCGCTGCGACTTCCAGCTTCACCCCACTCGTCCTAAAGTGGCATTGGAAAAACTCGATCTGGAGATTCCTTTTCGGCCAGAACGGGCGAAGTATCTCCACTTTTGGCCGGGCCGGTGGGGGAGTGTGTTTAATTCCCAAGCCATTCCCCCCGACGGATACCAGATCTCCTTCAAACCGTTCTTCTGGATTGGCGATGAGGAAAGGGGACTAGCCTGGTTTGCCGAATCGGATCGAAATTTTTGGAATGTCGATCCAAATCGGGTAATTGAAGTCCGTCCGGGAAAGAATTCCACGGTTCTGACCATCCACCTTGTGGGCGAACCGCATCAGCTTGCGGCACCGCTGGAATATACGTTTGGCTTTCAGGCAACGCCGGTCAAACCGATGCAGCCAGACGCCTGGGATTACCGAATTTGCCACATGGGAAATTACGGCATCGAAGAGAATCCGCCGGGAATCCTCGATCGCTTGGCCGAGTATGGCGTGAAGACGATCTGCTTCCATGAACACTGGACTGATATCCAGAACTATCCCCGCACAACGCATGGAGAAAAACTCCGCAAATTGGTCAAAGCGTGTCACGAACGCGGCATCCAATTGCTCCTCTATCATGGATACGAAATGAGCACTTTGGCACCAGAATGGGAGCAATACCACGAGGAATGCCTCGTCTATCCCCGGGCGGGCGGATACAAGCGGAAGCCTGAGCAGACCGCCTACATTGTGTGTTACCGCAGCCATTGGCAGGACTTCCTTTGCGATGGGATTGCCAAACTGATGGAGGAGTACGACATCGACGGAGTTTACCTGGACGGGACCTCAGAGCCATGGGGATGCAGAAACCAGCGCCATGGCTGTGGCTACGTCAAGCCTGACGGATCAGTGGGGACAACCTATCCCATTTTCGCGGTCCGCCAGACGATGCGGCGAATTTACACGATTGTCAAAAAGCACAACCCAAATGGCCAGGTCAACGTCCACCAATCGACCTGCATGGTGATCCCGACCCTCGCCTTCGCCACGAGTTATTGGGACGGCGAGCACCTGCAGAGTATCAAGCGACCGGAGTTTCCTGGCGAGGTTTTGCCCCTGGATGCGTTCCGCGCGGAGTTCATGGGGCGGAACTGGGGTGTTCCGGCAGAACTTCTGTGGTATCCCAGCGGACCGTTCCAACGCCGGGAGGCAGAGGGTCTGGCCCTTCTTCACGACGTCCCCGTCAGGCCCAACAGGATGGAGGATGTCGCCGTTTCCGCGCGGATTTGGCGCGCGTTTGACGAGTTGGGGCGTCACGAGGCGGAATGGATCCCGTACTGGGAGAGCCCGCGCTTCGTCCGATGCCACCCGGATTCTGTGAAGGTGAGCCTTTACAACAGGCCAGGGCGGGGACTCATTGTTGTGGCCTTCAATCTTTCCCCCCAACAAGTTCGAGCCAGGTTGACGATCAACCTCTCGGCCCTGGAGCAGACAGAAGCGCTCACGGCGCAAGAAGTCGTCAGCGGAGCACCGGTGCCCTGGGCAGGAAACACCCTGGAACTCACGCTCGCCGGATTGGATTACGCGATGCTTCGGTTTCATCCCCGGTAAGTAACTCCTCGGGCCAGCCGTTGTAGATTGCTGTGCCGTCGG
>NZ_JBAMME010000331.1:0-242 GCF_039793925.1 Thermogutta sp.
AGCGCCTCGAAGAGCTCTTGAGGCGCTGCTTCCTGCGCTCCAGGGAGGACTTCACAGCTCTAACGCTCGAGGCTAACCGGCGTTGGAAGATCAACATAGCGAACGCTACGTTTCGCTTTTCGTCAGATAAAGCCTTGTTGTAGGAATCCCTGACGTATTGCGTCACCGCGTTGTAGAGGCGTTTTTCTTCGTCGCTGAGGGTGTAGGTGTTCGTGGATACGTGCCTGGGCGGGAAGGTAAGC
>NZ_JBAMME010000331.1:252-2479 GCF_039793925.1 Thermogutta sp.
GAACCAGCAGCAAACACCTCGCAAGGTGCGGATGGTTTGACGGTTACCCTTTTGTTGTAGTCGCGCAGGTCTTCTTTGAGCCTGCGCAGGAACAAAGGGTTGTCCCTGTTGGTGACCGATTCTATCAGCAGGTCGTCCGTGGCAAAGAAATCACGCTCCAACAGGTCCAGGAAAAGCCGGAAGTTTGCGGGGTCCCCACGGTGGGGCGTGGCAGTCAAGAATAGCAGAAAGCTGCCGGTGCGTGAAAGGAGCTCGCCGAGTCGGTAACGCTCTGTCTTGATTGTCTTCTCGCCGTAGCGGTAAGCCGCCATTTTGTGGGCTTCGTCTACAACCACCAGATCCCAATGCGCCTCGGCTAGCCCCGCCATGACGTCTTCCTGCTTGCAAAAGTCAATCGAGGAAATCGCCTGGGGCGTTTCAGTCCATATGTTCTTCCCCCAGCTTGCGTTGACTACGCCCCTGTCGATTATTGTAAACGATTCCTGGAATTTCTCCTTCATCTCGCGGAGCCATTGGTCTTTGAGGTGACCGGGGACAACTATAAGCGTGCGGCGGACAAGCCCGCGGTATTTCAGCTCTGTGAGCAGGAGTCCCGTCATTATGGCTTTTCCGGCACCGGGATCATCCGCCAAGAGAAAGCGGATCCGAGGGTTGGGAAGCATATACTGGTATACCGCTTCTATTTGATGGGGTAGAGGATCGACCTGAGAGACGCTGACGGCGAAGTGCGGGTCGAACTGGTACGCTAATCGGATCCTGTGGGCTTCCACAGCGAGAAAGAGGGCTTCGGCGTTGCCCCCAAAGTCTTGATCGGAGCCCGTGTAGAGTCTTACTCGCTCCAGGTCTGCTTCCTCAAGGACGTGGGAGTAGTACTTCTTGGAATTTAGACCAACTGCTTGGACTTGCTGCGCGGCTCGGTCGAGTGTCTTGACGGCTATCACCCTAACCGGTTCTGGCCAAAAATCACCCTCAAGTATGTCTTCTGGCTTGAGCGTCACCATGCTGTTCTGCCTCCAGGGCCGGGCGGCCGGGTTTGAGATGCGATTTGCAGGTTGATATTTGGAAAATACGCGTCACAGTTTCGGAAGTCCTTCGGCGGGAAGGATATCCCAGAGTAAGCCGGAAACCTAAGCGGCTGAGTTTTCAGGTGGGGCACCACAAGCATAATAGCACACCCACCCGGACAGGACTGTGAAGGCGCGGCGCGGGATGTGTAAGCGTACGGGCAGTAGGACGCTCGCTTCCTGTAGAGCGATCTGGTCGGTTGGTTGCCGAAATACATAAGGCCTTTGGGGGAAGCTCGCCTTCGGCGATTTTCTTGCTCACATGCTTAAATGAGATGTGCCAAATCGCCCAGACGCCCGGTTTGCGTTACATGGCAACAAGCTCGTAAACGGCCGGGTCTTAGGGGGCGAGCAGTTTTCTTTGTCTAATTGAGCATGGACGCATCGCACGTGCCAGAGTCGCTGGTTGAGGCTCCGTCCACCGGGGGCCCTCTTTGGAATCACTATATGCCCGTGGTTTCTGGAGCAGTTCTTGCGCATCCGCGCTGGTCACGCTAGCAGGGTCGGCTCAGAATCTCCAGGGGGTGCCCGCATTCCTCTCGGTCCGCGGGATCATGGGAGTTGCAGACTCGCGGCGATATGGGGATGTCGGGGGTTTCGGGGCCACCGCATTGCCTGGCCAAGGCACTATCCGGACGCGCCCAGACGGTCCCGTTCATCCGGCCGCAATTGCCCTGCCTACTCGTGACCCCGCGCTCAGATTGCCTGGTCTGAGGTTCTTGATCGCCAGGCAATTCTGCGGATGGGCGGCGTATCTCGCTGATCTGTCGCCGTGCTGCCACGCCTGTCTTCCGAAGAGGCGGCGCATCAGGATTCCCGAAACGCACGAAGACCCGGAGCCTGGTGGTTCCGGGCCTTCCAATGCAGATGCGTGGTAGGTCGGACGGGACTCGAACCCGTGACTCTCGCCTTAAAAGGGCGATACTCTACCTGCTGAGTTACCGACCCGCGCCGTCACACTTACGATTATACCACTTCCGGCCCGCCGCGGTCAATTCATGGCCCCAGCGAGAGAGTTCAGTTTTCCGGGAGCATACGCCCGGGACCCCGTGATCCTGAACTCGATTCAGGATCAATTCCCTCGGCGCCTGGACACCCAAAGGGGTCTAGTGTAACGTGATTGCCTAGGAATCGAAAAGCCCCCTATCCCTCGACGGGAGAGG
>NZ_JBAMME010000332.1:0-2465 GCF_039793925.1 Thermogutta sp.
CCATGCAGGTCCCCCACGAGGACCTTTCCCAATGGACCCTGGAAGACGCCCTCGCTATGTGGCACGGATACCGATATGGGGTGCGCGATGTAAGTCCACCTGCTCCAATCTATGGATTTGAAAGCGTTGAGCAATTTCAAGAAAGAAAATCCGATTTAGAATCTTTTTTGCGAAGGGTTCGAGGTCCAGGAGCGGAGAGTAGTGTCCTAGAGGCTCTTCCTTATTTTCAATGTTATTTTCAACGTTGTGATTAGGAGGGATGAATGAAGGCAAGCCAGAAGCTGATGCTGGGGATCCTGGGCTTACTTGGGTGTTGCTTTTTGATATGGACGGCCTGTGCCTGGGTGCTGGAGGCGCCTTATCCCTGGGAGTGGCTCTTCCTGTATCAGGCGAAAGCAGGTTTGGGACGTGATTTACAGGAACTGCCCCAGCCGAAGGAATTCCAACGAGTTACTTTGATCACTCCTCCTTATGTTCCTGATAGGAGCGAAAGAAACGGCTGTTATCCTGCAGCAGCTTTCATTGCCTTTGGCACTACTCTCTCCCCTCAGACAGCAATAGAACGCTATATTCAATCCTTAAGTATTCAGGGTTGGCAACTAAGAGAGTCAGGCGCTGGGGAATGGATTCTTATCCGGAGACCCCAAGAGAAAATAATTATCTGGATAGGGGAGCCAGGATTAGATTTCGCGTTTGATTCAGCGTATAGGCAGGCACAGGAGAAATTTCCCACGTTTGTTTATCTTCACTTATACTATATTTTGCCTCAAGTGAACGGGTGCTATTGAACTTCGCCCTGCAATAGTAACAATTGTGGTGAGGTAAAGTCAGGGAGCGTGGAAATTCTGCAGAAGGCGGTGTACCCTTCCTTCTGAGGAGGAAAACATCAAGAGTACTACTGCTTCATCAATTTTTGATTTTGTGTATCTGGTCTGTGGCCCGACCCCCTATATGTGGGCCATCAGTGATTCTGGATGCCCATATCTGGCGTTTGCAGCGACTCCTTGCCGGCTTGCCCGAGACGCAATAGCGCCAAAAGACAAGTGGACAAAGCAGTATCCGCTTTACGAGCGTCGCTTTCTGATTTTCCGCGCTTACAACGTGAGGGCTCACCTCTGGGACCTGGCCGTGATCGTGGGCGGCCTGGAGGTGCGTTTTCCTAATTGGAGCACGCAATTGCGGGAGGGGCTGACCTTCCTGCGCACCGGACGACTGGCCCATCCGGAGGTCTTCTATGAAGTGATCGAGAACCCCCAGGACCCCAACAGTCCTTACAGCCCGTATTATTTAGGGTATGAAGCATTCGGCGCAACGGGATTCAGGTATCCAGAATATCGGGAAAGCCGAACAGAGGAACAAGCCCGAGAGGAAAATCAGGTGCGTCATTTTATGGCGGGGGTGGGGCTTTCGTATTTCTATGGGCGGTTGGGGGAGCAGCTGGCCCTTTCCCGGGAAACCCCGGGCTCCCCGGACTATCGGCTCTATGAGGAGGGAGCTTTCCCCCTTGCCCGTCTCTTGGCCCTTTTCGCCTTCCAGAGCGGGGGCCCGCCACCTGATCTGGGGGACTGGATTCGGGAGACCGTTGGCGCGACGGGAGGAACCCGATGAAGCGATCCTTATTGGACTTCTGGGGTCGCCGTTTACGGTATGGGGTATATGCGTTGCTGGTTCTGCTGGGCCTGCTGGGGCTGGCCTGGGCGGTCTTCTATGAGTTCTTCTTCCGACCGGCCATCTTTCGGGCCGTGCTGGGGGAGATGACCGACGTGCGGCTGGGGAATATTTCTCTGGAGGAGGCCCAGCGGCGGGCGCCTTTCCCCATCTGTCTGCCGGTATGGTTGCCGGAAGGGCTGGAGGGGCCCGAGGTCTCTTTTCATTCCGAATGGGGGGCTCCCTGGGTGGCGGATGTCACCCTAACCTACCGGCGAGAGGGGCAGGTGGTGCTACAAATCTTCCAGGCACACCGGCAGGTGAATGAACGCCGAATAGAGTTGACTCCCAGCCCGCAAGACCTGCAAAATGTAAAATATGCCTTGTTGGAATGGCAAGTTGGCCATGAGGAGGCAAAACGCCTGGTGAATCAGGCAGAAATCCATTTCCAGGAGATTGAAAAAGATGGGTTTCGCTATCGAGTTTATGAGATGTTTAATCCCCCAGAGCATCGAGCGACCTGGATGACTTGGTGGGGTTTACAACAGCTGCCACCTCCATATAAAGGTTCACCTCCTTATGGGGTCTATTATTCGCTTCAGACTCGCTTCTCCCTGGAAGAAGCAATTAAAGTTGCGGAGGGATTGAGCAACTGTTTGGCACCATTATCACCATCTATCCCGTCGTCCAAATGATTGTTTCTGGGCCGGCGGCTGGTGAAGGAATACGATCCCAAAGACGGTGGGGGTGGGGTGAAACGGATGGAGTATGTCCTGGACGGCCTGGACCCGGTGGCCGAATACGAGCTGTGGAACGGG
>NZ_JBAMME010000333.1:0-18652 GCF_039793925.1 Thermogutta sp.
TAGCTCACGCGTGAGATCGCGTGGAGTGGGCCTCATGGGTGGAGGGACTGAATCATCTTGCGGAAGGCCTCCGCGTTTGTTGTCACCGTTTTTCGGGGCCCATAGAACTTGATGAAGTAGTTAAGACCGTCCTGCGATTCAATAACAGCCCCCAGCATTCGGTAGTTTTCGCGTGGGACTGCATTGCCCATCATGGGGCCAGAACTCTCCATGTAGGTTCCCGTTATATCCACGAGATGGACGCGTGTCCCCGCGATTTCCAACGTTTCTTGTTTCACCTGGTCCGACGCTGGCTGACCCTCGGGATGTTCGAATTGGTTGATCCATCGCTGGATGTTTGCCTCTACGGATCCTCCGGCTGCCATGAAAGTGACGCGTCCGTCCCGCGGATCGCCTTCTACTGCCGGTACGGAGAACTCGTACTCGATCATCGAGATCGCCGGTGTCCGCCGCTGCCATCCTTGCGGAACTGTAAGCCGGTACTTTCCCCCCAGGACGATTTCCCCGCTATCAGCTTCAGGATGTTCGGCTGGGGTATTGGAACTTTCAGTACTGGGCATCATTTGCTGGTTTTCGTTAGATGTCGGCTGCTGGGGGCTGCTCGAATCCGTGGGGCGAACTACCACAGTCTTTTCTGGACGAATAACAACCTCTTCCTGGGGAGCCTGTTGACATCCCAGGACCGCCAGGACACACACACTGAGGGGTGCGATGTTGACCCACACCGCTTTCATCGAGTCTTTGAACTGAAACATACCGCGACACCTCTCGTTGGTTTTCAATTCCCCCAAAGACTCCCCATCTCAATTGAGACTCTCCAGTTACGGCAAGTTGGGTCGCTTTGGACGATATCATTTTAGGCCGTGAAACAGCGATGGAGCTCAACGGGGTCGTCACTTCCCCACTAACTCCTGGAGGGCTTTGAGCACCTGCTCGTCATGCCCGTCCACTTTGACGTTTTTCCACACTTTTCGGATGACTCCCTGGGCGTCGATGAGGAACGTGGATCGCTGGATCCCCAAGGATTTTTTGCCGAAGCGTACTTTTTCTCGCCAGGCACCGAACATTTCGGCCACCTTGTGGTCGACGTCCGAAAGAAGCGGGAAGTTTAGGTTGTACTTCTGACGGAATTTTTTGTGGCTCTCTAGGTCATCCGCGCTTACTCCCAGCACGACCGCTCCGAGTTTTTCCATTTCCGCTTTGAGGTCCCGAAATGCACAGGCCTCGCGGGTACATCCCGGTGTATCGTCTTTGGGATAAAAGTAGAGCACCACTGGGCGACCGCGAAGAGTCTTCAGATGAATCGTTTCGCCTGTGTCGGAAGGCAGTTTAAAGTCAGGGGCCTCCACTCCCTCTTCAAGCCAATCCGCCATTGATCGTCCTCCGACTCACTTCGAGAATTCTTACTGCTTGGTAACCGGCCCATGCAATTTGGGGTTGCATAACCTCGGCGATGGTATGAGCGCTGACAAATCCATGAGGTTATTGCCACAGATGAATCTTTCAGCTCGCGCTTTTTGCCAAATGCTCGTCTCGCCGGACCAATAATCCTGTCCGAGTTTGTGTGCCAGCTTGAGGAATTATAGAGGCCAAGGCAAAGGTTCCTCGTAGAATCGCGGGTTCCGCTAACACGAGCGTCAGGGATGATTCAGGCCAGCTTGCCTCGGGGAGCACAGGAAAAGATGAGAAGGACGGAAGGCTGCCTGGATTGCTCGAATCACCAACCACCGACCACCGAGTTTGTTAGGGGAGTGATCGACTCTCACGTCGGGTTCACGATGGTCGCTCGAGGACGGCGGCAGGTGCTTCTAATAAAGGCGGGGTCATCGATCCCCGAGGGGGGACCCTATCACAGCGGCTCTGCCCCTTTTTTTTCCTCCACTTGCAAAGGAGCAAATGCGATCATATGATAATGGAGGATTGGAAACCATAATCCCTTGGAGTGTACCATGAATCGAATTTGGGCCTACTACCGGTTTTACTTTAGCCCGCCTGGTTGCGGGGCCGGTGGAGGTCCATAAACGGTTTGAATCATAACCGAAAGCAACCCCAGCCCTGGCAACCAAAGAAGGTTACCAGGGCTTTTTATTTGGAGTTGGGAGTTCGGATAGTTGGTGCCACACCCACCAAGGTAATCAAGTGTGAAAGGAGAGTGCCCCATGATTGTTGTCATGCAGAAAGGAGCAACAGAACACGAGATCAACTATGTCGTGGAGCGCGTGCAATCTCTCGGACTGCGCCCCCACGTTATTCACGGGACGGAACGCACCGTCATAGCGGCGATAGGTGACAAACGGGACGAGCACCGTGCGTCGCTGGAAAGCTGTCCCGGCGTTGCCGAGGTAATCCCGATTCTCGCGCCCTACAAGGTAGCCAGTTTGGAGGTCAAACCCGAACGTACCGTGGTGCGGGTTGGTCCGTTCATAGCTGGGAATTCCCACATTGGCGTGATTGCCGGGCCCTGCTCTGTCGAAACTGAAGAGCAGACTTTGTCCACAGCCCGAGCAGTCAAAGCTGCGGGCGCGACCGCGCTTCGGGGTGGTGCGTTCAAACCACGGACGAGTCCTTACAGTTTTCAGGGCCTTAAAGAAGACGGTCTTAAGATACTTGCCGCCGCCCGGGAAGAGACCGGTCTGCCCGTGGTAACCGAAGTGATCACACCTGCCGATGTTCCCGTGGTGGCCAAATACGCGGACATCCTGCAAATTGGGGCACGCAACATGCAGAATTACCGGCTTCTGGAAGAGGCCGGGCATGCAGGCAAGCCGGTCCTTCTGAAGCGGGGTCCGGCAGCCACCGCCGAGGAACTTTTGCTGGCAGCGGAATATATTCTGAACACGGGCAATCACAACGTGATCCTCTGCGAACGAGGCATCCGCACGTTCGAGTCGCACACGCGCTACACGCTTTCATTGGCCACAGTAGTTTGGCTTCACCAGAGGACGCACCTTCCCGTCATTGTGGATCCCAGTCACGGCACAGGACACAGTGCCCTGGTGCCGCAGATGGCCGCTGCCGCGGTCGCCGCAGGTGCGGATGGGCTCATCATTGAAGTGCATCCGCGGCCCGAAACGGCTCTCAGCGACGGTTTTCAGTCTCTTACCTTCGAGCAGTTCGAAACCACAATGGAACTCTGCCGAAAAGTTGCGGATGCTTTGGGCAGAGTCCTGGGGGCTGCCATACCTGTCGCGTGTCAATGAGAAAGGGACACGTGGACCGCAGGCCAAGTCAATGTCGTGCTGCGGAGGGACTTCACGGCTTGGCAAGTTAGTTTCTCCTTGACCTAGGATGGTCGGCTCGTTTTGTGGAGTCAACTTTGCTATATTGTGGACGAGCCGTGGATTTCCGGTTTCCGTGGCATACTCTCTTCTGCGGAGCGTATTTGGTGAAATTTCGTGACGGAGGACCTGCTTATGGCCATCGCGGAATTCGATCTTTTGCCAGAGGTTCGAGAGTTTCTCCAAAAGAAGCGTTTTGGAGGCGTGATTGGTGGGAAGGAGGTCTTTTCCCAAAAGGGAGAGACCTTCGTGACCCGGGATCCAGGGACGGGCGAGGTGTTGGCCGAGGTCGATAACATGCAGCCAGAAGAGGTGGACCAGGCCGTCAATGCTGCATGGAAGGCGTTTCGTGAGAGCGGTTGGCCTACAATGACTGCTCACGAGCGGGGTGCTCTGCTTCATCGCTGGGTGGAAGCGGTGGAGAAGAGGAAGCGGGTGCTTGCACAAATCGAAGCCCTCGATTGCGGAAAGATTTACCGCCAGGCTGAGGCAGACGTGCAGAACTTTATTGACACGATGCGTTACTTCATCGAAATGTCGCTCCACATCGAGCGTCGTGCTACGCTGGCGGTGCCCCGTTACGAGGCATATTCATATCGCGCACCATGGGGTCCCTGCGGGTTTATTTTTCCATGGAATTTCCCGATTCTGCTCGTGGGCTGGGGAATCGCGCCAGCGCTTGCTGCGGGGAACACGGTTGTCATCAAACCAGCGGAGGACACACCGCTGTCCACGCTGTTTGTGGCTCATCTGGCGAGGGAAGCCGGCATTCCCGACGGCGTTATCAATGTCATTCCTGGTATTGGCGAAATCACCGGGGCGGCCCTTGCTCGGCACCCCGGATTGCGGCGAATGTCCTTCACAGGATCGCCGGAAGTGGGCCGACTCGTTGCGGAAGCCTGTGGCCGAAACCTGGTCCCGGTGAAACTGGAATTGGGCGGCAAAGGAGCTGCCGTGGTCTTCGACGATGTGGACCTTCCGGATACTGTGGAGAAACTGGTACGGGCTGTCACATTCCATTGCGGGCAGGTCTGTTGTACGGCCACGCGGTGGATCATCCAGAAGTCCATCTACGACAAGTTTGTCGAACAGGCTGTAGAGCGTCTTCGGTCCCTGAAGATCGGTCATGAATTGGAACCTCGAGTCGATATTGGACCAGTAGTTAATGAAAAGCAGAAGAAGCGAATTCTTTCTTACATCGAGCGTGGGCGGCAGGAGGGGGCGGAGGTAATTCTTGAGGGGGGTGAAGCGGAGGTACCGGGTAAGAGGGGTTTCTACGTCAAACCGGCTCTACTGGCCGGATCACTGAAAAATGTTGCGGCGCAAGAGGAGATCTTTGGCCCCGTAGCTTACCTGACTCCCTTCGACGACGAGCAGGATGCTATTGCCAAAGCGAACGATACGGATTACGGTCTGGCCAACAGTGTGTGGACGACGGATTTGGAGAGGGCTCGTCGTGTAGCGGAAGCCATGGAGGCCGCCAATAGCTGGATTAACGCCCACAACCTCTTCCCCCACGGGGTGCCGTACGCTGGGATCAAAAAGAGCGGGCTAGGGGGTGGCGTGCTCTCCGAACAGACATTCTTTGACTACCTGCGCAGCACTTCTGTTGTTCGACCGCTGGCGTGAGCAGAGGTTGCCAGTATGGTTCGCGCTTGTGAATAGAGGGGCTCTGATTAAACTGGAGAATGTATCCGTGTCGCCCAAATGGGGTAAAGCGCGGGCCGACTGTGGTTCAGCCGCTTCCGCCGGAAGCTATGCTCGTGTGGTAGATTTTCCTTGACGCCGCTATAATAGGCCGCTTTCTGGCTCGTGTAAGGGACTCGGCAAGGTGAGAAAATGGTCTTCTTGCTGTAAGGCGATGCTCTTTTGTTGTGGACAAGTGTTTCGAGGCAGCGAATTTGCCCAGTTTGGGTGGACTGAGGTGAAGCACCTTACGGGACGAGCACCTTGAGGATAGACATCGATGGGTAAAGGCCTCTGCATCTTCGGAATGGTCGGAAGTGCGCTGTTAATCCTCCTGTTTGGTCTCGACCTGGCTCTTGGAATCCCTTTTGGACGCGTGAGTGTCATCATGGATGTAGGGTTTATTGCTGCTGCGGTGCTGCTGGGAGTCGCCGGTTTTCTCACTCTTCGCGAAATCCCTTGAATCGAGTGCCAGCTTTTGTCTTAAGTGCCATTTTTTCTCGTCTGTTCTCATTTGAATGTTCTGATTCTGTCACTCGTCTTTTTGGTGAACAGAAGCCACCGGGATGCGGACGTCAGAAGCCCGGCTTCGTCAGAAATAGCACATCCTTTCAATGCTGGTCCGCACGCTCTCGCTGAACTGCCTCAACGATTGCGTCCACCACCCCGGGAATCGTGTACGTCTGCGCCTCGGCGGCAGGTTCAAAACCGTGCTCGCGGAGGACAGCCGACGTGATTGGGCTAATGCTGGCGATGCGGACGATTGGCAAATAACTGCCGAAAAGGCGGACGACCGCCGTGGCGATAGAAGGACTCGTGGCAGTGATCCAATGAATTCGTCCGTCTCTGAAAAGACGTTCGACTTCCGGGGAGATAGTCTTTACGTCGCGGCTTTCGTAGGCCGCAACCTGATTGACATCCCAACCGCCCTGTCTCAGTTCGTCCAGCAGGACCGGCCTGCCCCGGCTTGCTCGAACAAGCAGGATTCTTCCCCGGGTCGGGAGACGGTTCAGTTCCTCGGCGAGCTTTTCCGCACAGAACTGAGCGGGAATGAGGTCCGCACGCAGGCCGAATTGTCTCAGGGCCGCTGCTGTTCCGGGTCCGATAACCGCAATTTGCAGTCCTCTTAGCCGACGAGCGTCTCCCCCGAGATGGAACAGCCTTTCCATGAAGAAACGCACGCCGTTTCCACTCGTGAAAACGAGCCACTCGTAGGACTCTAAAGAGGAAATTGCTTCGTCGAGTGGGCGCCAGTCGGAGATCGGGAGGATTTCAATCACAGGATGGACGACAACATGTGCGCCAAGAGATTCCAGTAGGTTCCGCAATTCGGCGGCCTGTTCCTCGGCCCGGGTGACCAGGACGCACTGGCCGAACAGTGGCTGACGCACGTACCACGCCTCAGTGGGAGCTTCCCTCGCTGTTTCGCCCACGACGATAACAGCAGGTGGTTTGATCTGGGCGTGGGCAATTAGCTGGGGAAGCTCGCCGAGAGTCATTTTGAAGGTTTGCTGATCTGGCCACCCGCACCGGCGCACTAAAACTACCGGGGTAGCAGCGGATTTGCCGTGAGCGATGAGTTGTCGCGTCCATTCTGATGCGGAGCGGACGCCCATGTAATAAATAAGCGTGCCCGGAAACCGTGCCAGAACTTCGTAGTCGAGGTGGCTTTCACCCTTGTAGCTGTGTTCATTTCCCGCAACAAAGGCCACGGCGGACGCCTGATCCGCGTGCGTGAGCGGGATTTCAGCAAGCGAGGCGGCCCCCAGGGCTGCCGTGATCCCCGGAATGATGACGGTTGGGATGCCTTGCTGCCGCAGGAAGGAGGCTTCCTCAGCGAAGCGGCCAAAAATGAGCGGATCACCCCCTTTCAATCGCACCACTGTCTGACCCTGGTGTGCCGCTGTGAAAATTAATTGGTTGATTTCGTCCTGAGAAAGCACTCGTCCCTGACTGTGGTGACCCAGCGGAATCCGTCGCGCCTTTTTGGGAGCGTACTCGAGAAGCGCGGGATCGACCAGATAGTCGTAGATGACGACATCGGCCTTTTGAAGGCACTGGATGCCCCACAGGGTGATGAGTCGAGGATCACCTGGCCCGGCACCCACGAGATACACGGTGCCTAGTCTGACCTTTGACGACTCCTTTTGCTTGCTCTGATCAGTCATCGCATCAAGGCCCCCGAGTTGGCCACGGTTTGGTCTGTTGAGTTTGGAGTTGTTGTGGCTAAAATGGTATTAGGCGAAATATGGAAAAAAGTGGTGTTGAGGCGGAGTCAAACCGCCGGGGGAGTCAGAAACGTTCCTGTTCCTCGTCGAGGCCAAAATGGCATCTGAAACTTCTGCACAGGCTGTCGGTAATGTGCCGCCGGAACCGAGCCCGGCCAAGCGAAAGCGACTCAAAGAGTGCTTTGAGTACGGGAATCGCATAGCGGCCCAGGAGAATTTCGACTACGCTGCCGACGTTTACACCGAGTGCGTAGTGGGGGAACCGGGCAACGCTTTATACGTTCAGGCCTTCTTAAGCAATCTTAAAAAGAAGTTCAATAATAACAAGCGCGGCAAGGCCTTGGGGTTCTTCAAACTGGCTCCTCTGAAGGCCGCCTTGAAGAAGGCCGTTCACGGTAAAGACTGGGTGAATGTGTTCCGAATTGGGGCCGAGGCGCTCAAGATCAACCCATGGGACACGGGTGTGCTGACGGCACTGTCCCAGGCGTGCGAGCAGTGCGGGTACCATGAGGCGCAACTTGTTTATCTCAGGCAGGCACTCGATGCCAACCCGAAAGATGTGGAAATGTGCCGGCGCTGCGCCCGGACTTTGGCAGAGCTCAAGCTTTATGACCAGGCCATCGCCATGTGGCACAAGGTGGAGCAGCTCAGGCCAAACGATCCGGAGGCTCCAAAGGCTATTGCCGACCTGACGGTTCGCAAGACGATCGAAATCGGTAAATACGACGAGACTGGAGAATCTCGGCGGCGGATAGAGGCAATCGGCGGTGAGGTCCGGACGGCGGACGCCTTAAGTCGTCGAGATCGGCTGGAAATGGAGATCAAGCGGCAACCCACGAATTTGCCGCTTTATTATGAGTTGGCTGAAATTTATGTCCGGGATGGTGAGTATGGTCGGGCCGAACAGTTGATGGCCAAAGCATACGAAATCACCAAAGACGTCGCCGCGAAAGAAAAACTTGAGGACCTGCAGCTTCGTCGGCTTCGTCAGGCTTTGGCAGAAGCGGAAAAAGAATACCGCAGTAATCCCTCGGATCAAACGAAACAGAAGATGGTGGCCGCCCAGAAGGCCCTCTGGACAAAAGAGCTGGAAGTGTACAAAGACCGCGTGGAGCGGTTCCCGAACAATCTGGCGTTCCGCTTCGAGCTGGGTGTTCGTTACCAGCTTAATGAGATGTATGAAGAGGCGATCAAGCAGTATCAGGTCGCCCAAACAGACCCGCGGCGGAAGGGTGTGTGCCTTCTCAACCTGGGGCAGTGTTTCGAGAAAATCGGTCAGCATCGTTTGGCCATGAAGCATTTTGAAGATGCTGTCCAGGAGATCTCCGACCGGGATGCCGAGAATAAGAAGCGGGCTCTGTACTCTGCCGCAGTTCTGGCGTATCGCCTGAAGGACTACCGGAGGGCCGAACAGCACGCGAGTGCCTTGGCGGCTATGGATTATTCCTACCGGAACGTTGGAGAGTTGCTAGACAAGATTGCCAAGCGTTTGGAAGCTCAGCGGGGAGGTGCCACGGCCGAGGAAGAGGCGGTGGAGGTCGAACTGCCCCCTGGACAAGACGAAGAATAGGCCCGATAATCACGTTTTTGGCAAACTAGGTTGGACGTCGATCGGATTGTAAGTCCTTAGAATGGCTTTTGGGTGCTCTGAAGGATATGCCCAACACAAAAAGCGCAAAAAAACGTCTGCGGCAGAATATCAAGCGGCGACTCCACAATCGATCCATCAAGCGCGCTACCCGGACCCAGTGTCGAAAAGTGCGGGAAGCGGTGGCTGCGGGTGACTTAGCCCGTGCAGAAGAGGAATTGCGAAAAGCGTACAAACTTTTGGACCGGGCAGGTGTCAAACGCATCATTCACCCCAATGCCGCCGCGAGGACCAAGGCACGCCTCGCCGCTAAGGTCAATAGCCTCAAAGCCTCTCTGCCGGCATCGGCTTTGTCCCAGTAGTTTCGGGTTGAGACGGTCTCCCTCTTCCGGGCGAAAAACCACCGGTGCCAATCGTCTGTGCGCTCAGTTGTCATCCTTTGTTCGGGAAAAATTTTTCCTGAATTTTTCGAGTGGGCGCCTCAATTCCTCCTCGTGAGCCTGCTTGCGCTATTGGGTGTCCATTACCCTTAAAGGCTTCCTGGTGAAGCCGACTGTTTGAATCCCTGGTCGGTTTTCAGTGTTTCCGGGGAGGCGCGCGTTGACGCTCGATTGCGGCAATCTGTGGCACGAGCCTGTCTCGGGAAGTGCCGCTTTAAACCCCGTCTGCTGGGGCTGAAGCGAACAGCAATCGACGTCATAATAGAAGAAGCTGGCCGGTCCTTGCCCAGAGACTGAAAAACGAGTTAACAAATGTCTACGCCCAAATACTATCCGGAATTCGCGAGATTTGCCGAGCTGGCCGAGGGGGTTGACCTCGTCCCCGTGTATCGCCGCCTTGTGAGTGACTCCCTCACGCCCGTGTCGGCCTTTCACAAGCTGGATGCCGGTCGGTGCGCATGTCTGGCGGAAAGCGTGACTGGGGGAGAAAAAGTCGGCCGCTACAGCTTCCTCGCCACGCATCCCTTCTTGGAGGTGGAAGCCTGGGATCGGCGTGTCATTGTTAATTCCTACACGGGTGTTTCTGCATCGGGAGCACCGCTCCTGGAAACGAGGCAGTACATCTGCCAGAACCCCATCGAGGAGCTCCGCAAACGAGTAGAAAGCCTGCGGGTGAGGACATTGCCCGAACTTCCCCCATTTTGTGGGGGTGCCGTAGGATACGTGGGTTATGACGTTGTCCGATATTACGAGCGACTACCGAATGTCCCGCCGGACGACCGTCACATCCCGGACCTGTCCTTCGGTTTCTACGACAGAATGGTGATTTTCGACAACGTCACCAAAGCCCTCATCGTCGTGGCGCTGGCCCACGTTCGACGTCCTGGGTGGAGCCTTTCCGACGCCTACGACGATGCGTGCCGGAGGATTGACGAAGTTATTGAACGTTTGCAAAACACGCCTGCAGATCTTGAGCCGTTCGACATTCCGCTCGAAGGGGAACCCACGGTCAAGTATCAATCCAATTTCACCCAGGAACAATTCGAAGAGGCGGTTCGCAAATGTATTCGTTACATTGAGGCGGGCGATATTTTTCAGGTGGTGATCAGCCAGCGGCTAGAAGTTGATCTTCAGGCTCACCCGTTCGAGGTGTATCGAGCGCTACGGGTGATCAATCCCAGCCCATTCATGTTCTATGTGCGAAGCCCAAGCGTGACGCTGGTCGGAAGTTCGCCAGAAATTCTGGTGCGTGTGGTTGGCCGACAGGTGACGACTCGGCCATTGGCGGGTACTCGACCGCGGGGCAGATCGGAGGAAGAAGATCGGCGACTGGCGGAGGAATTGTTGGCCGACCCCAAAGAGCGTGCGGAACACGTTATGCTCGTGGATTTGGGAAGGAATGACCTGGGACGGGTTTGCCGATTTGGGTCGATCAAATTGACGGACGTCATGACCATCGAGCGGTACAGCCACGTGATGCATATTACGTCCAATGTTACTGGAGAGCTGGCACCCGGACGGTCGGCCTTTGACGCCCTTCAGGCGTGCCTGCCAGCCGGAACGGTATCGGGGGCTCCAAAAGTCCGGGCAATGGAAATCATTGACGAGATTGAACCCCACAAACGGGGGCCATATGCTGGCGCTGTGGGGTACTTTGACTTCAGTGGAAATATGGACACCTGCATCACCCTTCGGACCATCGTGGTGCAGGGTGACAAGGCCTACATTCAGGCCGGGGCGGGTATCGTAGCCGACAGTGATCCTCGCCGCGAATGGCATGAAACCCTCAACAAGGCCCGAGGGCTACTCAAAGCTATCGAAATTGCTCAGACCAAATCCGCCCCGCGGGAATTTGTTGGGCGCCGCTAGAATCCGCCTGACAGGACGTGCTTTATCCGACTGGGTACGTGGTTCACCAACTACCGCTTGGCTAGACCGACCGCGTATCGGTCTTCGCCGCAAGGTTCTCTGCTCTGCTGGTCTCCCAATTCCCCGTCAATTTTGGTGCCGTGGTGGCACTCTAACCGCTTATATTGGCACCGCAAAGTGCGTATCACTCCGTCTGGCCCCACATTTTTGACCAACTCCCTTACAATTGATGAATGGCGGGAAATGGCACAAACCTTCCGTTCGTGGATAACATGGGCTTTTTCGGCGTCGGTGATCGCAAGAAGCACTTAGCACCCCAAAAAGTCGGTAAACTTATTGCTTTAAAGACGTTTGGAGCTACGAAACATCATGTCTGTTCCCAAAGTGGTCATTGTAGGTCGGCCGAATGTGGGCAAATCGAGCCTCCTCAACTGGTTGGTGGGGCGCCGGGTGGCCGTTGTTGACGCGCGGGCAGGAGTAACACGGGACCGGGTCACGGCTCTGGCGCGAATTGATGATCGTTGGCTGGAGTTCGTCGACACGGGGGGTATCGGAATTGTGGATGCGGCAGAGCTGGAAGAGCATGTCGCTCGACAGATCGATATCGCACTTCATGAGGCTACCGTCATTTTGTTCGTGGTGGATACCCGGGCAGGTCTGACGCCCTGGGACGAGGAGATCTCCCGGCGCCTTAGGACGCTGGAGCGTCCCACGATTTGCGTCGCCAACAAGGCCGATGCCCCGAAGTGGGACACCGCAGCCCAGGAGTTTGCCAAGCTGGGTTGGCCGTTGGTCACTGTGAGTGCCGAACAGCATCGTGGCAAAGAGGAGTTGCTTGAGGAAATTTTCCGCCTGCTCCCCTCCTCGACTCCGGAGGACGTGCCGGAACCCGTCATGAAACTGGCGGTGGTGGGTCGAAGAAACGTCGGGAAAAGCACCTTTATCAACACTCTCGCCCAAGAGGAGCGGATGATTGTTAGCGAAATTCCAGGCACCACCCGGGACAGTGTCGACGTGCGCTTCGAGCTGGACGGCCAGGTCTTTGTGGCGATTGATACGCCCGGGCTTATGCGGCGTAAAAGCATTCATGAAAACGTTGATTTTTATGGAGTTTGTCGGGCTCAAGAGAGTATCCGACGGGCTGACGTCGTGCTCCTGTTTTTCGACGCCACCCAGGATATTGCCCGGGTGGACAAGCAGCTCGCCAAATACATCGCTGAACAGACGAAGCCGTGCGTTTTCGTGGTCAATAAGTGGGATCTACTCGCCAACAAAGTGCCAACGGAGTCCTGGGTGAATTTACTCCGCAGTACGTTTGGCAATATGTCCTATGTGCCGATCGCGTTCATTACGGCGAAGACAGGAAAGAACGTAAAACGGCTCATCAACCTCGCCCAATCACTCCACAAGCAGGCCCTAATAAGGGTGGGTACCGGGCAACTTAATCGTGCCCTTCAGGCCATTCTTAAGCGGCATCCACCACCGTTGTCCGGGACGAAGAGACCGAAAATATATTTTGCCACTCAAGTGGGAGTCCAGCCGCCCACTATCGTTATGTTTTGTAACGAGCCGGAGGCATTCTCCAACGCTTACCGCCGCTACCTTGTCAATGCCCTCCAGGAAGAACTCCCCTATCCCGAGGTGCCCGTACGGATCTTTCTCCGCAAGCGGGAGAGTAAACCGGGCAAAGTGGCGGTTCCCGCTCTGGACGAGCGCGACGACATTCCCGTCGATGAAGAAGATGGGGAAAGCGACTGGGACGACATTGATGGCTATGAATGATGAGTTTTCGACTGCGACGGCACGGTGTTTTCCATAAACTAGCAACGCCAGAAGCGATCGCTATCAATCGCGCATGTGCCATCCGAATACGGTAGGATCTTTTCTGCCTGGCCAGCCGCATGAACAAGCTGAAGCCGGTAGAAAGGCTCCCTGGTTCATTTTGCATGCTGAATGCGAAACCAGCAGAGAAACATCACAGCACGGAAAGCGAAGGAAGGGGCGGCGACGCTCGGCGCTTTTCCACGATTTGGCGAACAAGGCTCTTGCACAGCGTATTCAGGCATGGCTGAAGCACCGGGTCGTTGAAGCACTCAACAAGTTTTCCTTCGTCCCCGCGAACGCGGATGGCCATATTGAGTGGGATTTCGCCGAGGAACGGCACCTTGAGCTCTTCAGCTTTCTTTCTGGCTCCACCAGAGCTGAAAATATCGTGCCGGGTTCCGCAGTTTGGGCACACAAAGTAGCTCATGTTTTCCACGATGCCTAAGAGCTCAATATTCACTTTGCGGAACATCGCAATGGCTTTGACCGCATCCAAAAGTGCCAGCTCCTGCGGAGTGCACACCACCACCGCTCCGGAAACAGGGAGGAGCTGGGAAAGGCTCAGCGCCACATCACCGGTACCCGGCGGCATGTCAACGATGAGGTAGTCGAGATCTCCCCAGTCGGTGTCTCGCAGAAACTGTTGTACGGCCTGATGGAGCATCGGACCACGCCAAATCACGGCCTCTTCCCGTGGCACAATGAAGCCCATCGACATCACCCGCATCCCTTCGACCACAATCGGGACGATTTTCCCTTCGTAGAGCGTTGGTCTCTCCTCGGTTCCCAGGAGGTGTGGAATGCTCGGACCGTAAACATCCGCGTCCATGAGGCCCACTTTGCAGCCAGCCCGGCTGAGACCCAAAGCGAGGACTGCGGCCACGGTGCTCTTTCCCACCCCGCCCTTGCCGGACCCCACGGCTACCACGTATTTGGCCTTGAGGCCGATTTGCCCAAGTTTTTCTGCTGCCCGCGGAAACTCGGAAATCTTCACGTCCACTTCTAGAGATGAGTCCAGGTTTTTGCGGACTAAATCCTGGACTTCCTGAGCAAGTTCATCCCATAAGGGGGCACAAAAGCTCGTTAGTCCGAGATGAATGGTGACCCTACCGGGTCCGATCTTGATATCCTGCACTTGGTCCAGGCTGACAACACTGCGGCCAAGTTCAGGATCCAGAAATTGGTCCAAAGCCTTGAGAATATTTTCACGCGTCACAACATCGTTACTCATGGATAGAACCACTCCTTTTTCGTCCTAGGCTTGGCGTTTTCAGCTCTCAGAGTCGACTTTTCGTTACTGGTCAACACCACGCAGGCAGTTGAAAATGAAGCTTCTGACCGCCGCCACTACCTTTTTTGTGACCCGGTTAAAAATGCGAGTGAAGCGGATTCTTTGATACTTGGCAAAGGCAATGTGCTGATGTTTCTTCTATTCTACCGCCACTAGCAAGCACTTGGCGGTGCAATGCATGGGATTCAGGCCGAGTCCGAAGAAAGATGTTCTAGCCGGACACAAGTCCTGTTCCACTCCACCGCGGCCATGGCAGCCGATCCCAGACTTCCTGCAGCCATTGGTCGGGCGGTTCGTCCAGGCGGCGCAAGTGCCAGGCCAACCACCTCGCAAGAATCTCCGTCTCCCAAGTGGACTGAACAACACACCGTACACCCAGCTCCCAAAGCGCGGGTTTGAGATCGATGCCTGAGTTGTTGATCACGCAAAATGTGGCCAGTGGGTGCCGCTGTGTCCAATCCGGGAGTCTCTGGAGGCAAGCCTGGTAATGGAGGCTTTTGGTGGAGAGCACAGCAAAGCTTGCTGGTCGGTCCTGAAGGATGGCCTCGATCCTGTCTGGTATGGATGCGACGAGAATTCGCGGCAAAGGTTGCCACACCTGTCCTACTTGTTGCAGAGATTCCCATGCGTTGCACAGCGCAAGTTGCCAAATACGGCCGGGATGCTGGAAAATCACAGCGGGTGGCAGGCTGGGTGTCTTGGAAGTTGGAGGAGGCGAACCGAACGAACTCATTTAAAAATTGTCACTACCTATAAAAGTTTAATTTTTGGAAATACTAAGTCTCAAATATCCGCGCACGTCGAGCGTGACATGCAGCTTGGTTATTACACATGTTTTTGAATTGCTGGGCGAACCTGGGTAACTCAAATGACCCAATCGCTTTCACTTAGCCTTCATCCTGCTGCTTTATCGCGAAAGCGTCAAATTCCATTTTTGGAGCCAGCGCTGGAATGCCTGGAATTTCGGTGCCTGCGCAGGTGATTCGTCGGCATATTCCAGCAACCCCCAGCTTCCCCACTGATTAAATACTCCCACAGAGGAAAAATGGCAACACAAGTCCCCGCCGAGCTGTTCCCAAGCCTGAAAATATCTGTCGTAGATAAGTCCCATTCGGGGGTGGCGATTGGCCTGTTTCAGCAATTCCACGAGCTTTTGATTACGGTTGGCATCACCAATGGCCACAAGGTGCTGCCCAGCCTCATAGGCCACCAGACGAACCCCAAATCGATCCGCTACCTCTTTTTGTCGCCTTATCCAATCGATGGCCCGCGGAAGGCTTTCGTTCTCAACGTAGTCCAACAGTTTTTCCACCGACCACTGGGCAACTTCGTGCGCTGTCGGGCCGCTTCCAGACGTTTGGACATTCATGCTGATATACGGCGCGATAGCCAGCGCGTCAGCGTTTCGATAGGCATCCTGGAATGACAGAATCTGTTCAGACACATACGGGTTGGCGGCCTGACTTGGAAGCACCCGAACGAGCCGCTCCGTACCCCCGAACACCTGCTCCCAAATGCGAAAGATTTGCACCGATCGCCATGCCGTGTATCGCCATGCGGCTTCCCAAGGCTTTTCCGCAAACCCCAGGCGCATCCCCTGCTCTCCTGCCCAGCGGCTCTGCTCGAACATCCCGTTCCATACTTCGTTGGAATACTCAATATAAATTTTCAATTCCGGCTGCAATTTTTCTTTGACGAGCTGTGCGAATTTACGAACGTACTCGTCGTCGGCAAGATGGGGCATACAGAACCAAGCATCAGCTTTTTGGCGATTGCAGAGGTCGATCATAAGCTCCAGCGGGACACCTTTCGTGGAAAATGTGGCATCCTGCAGCATTGGCCGATCTTCCCATCGCGCAATGCGGGAGCCATTGGTTTCCATCCAGTCCATGAATCGAAAGCATTTCACCCCGGCCCATCGTTTCAGGAAGTCAGGATGGAAAGGTTCTTTCTCATACACTTTTTCGAAGCCTGGCATAATCACCCGGATGTTTCGAATGTAGTCGGAAGGATCAGTTTGAGTGATCCGCAGAAAAATCGGTCCTTTCGTGGAATTGACCTCGAGGACCATTCGACCCGGGTGTTCCTCCAAAACTCGCGCAGCGTTGCCGACTTCAATCTTTCCTTTCCCGTCGTAGAAAACAGTGTAGTTTCCGGAGGGATAATGCCCGCCGTCAATTGTGCATAGGAGTGTTTCCGCCCAGCAGTCGGGTTCCAGTCTCCGCACCCAGCCGTGATCATCGAGATCGAGACGCGGGCCCTGGCCCCAGGGCTTTCCTTTTTGCTGGCTGATCCAGGGGCGGGAAAATTTAAAGACATCAACAAACGGCAGTTCGGTATTCCAATCGGCCGGTCCGGCAAGGTTAATCCCCATTTTCGGTGAGACCTGCGGCCTGCGAATTTCGCCCTGGCAGACCATTCCTGTGCTGGTAAGAAGGATCGCGACGACAGAACGGGTGAGGAAGCATTTCTTTCCCATGTGCTGCAGCTCCAATTGGTTACTCCTGACAGACCACCTCAAATGGTCGTGCGATTATTGAAGGTTCGCGTTTTTCTTTCCATGTTCCGGTCCGCGACTGCTCACTGTCAATACGTAGCGAGAGAAATGGCTCTCACTTGATTTCTGTCACGGGATAGCCAATAATATGGGCCAACTTGAATTCTTTTGGGGGGTGAAGCAGCCGACGCTCCTTCGCCTGGCGATCTTGAGTGCATGAGCATGGGGATATGGGAGCCGTCACATGAACCGCAACCGACAATCGCTGGTGCAGTGTTCCAGGATGCTCCCAATTCTGGGGTTCGTGTGCGCGGTCGTGCTGGGTGCTGGATGGCTCAAGGAGCGACCGCTTCTGGCCGCGGAAAACCGACCTTTGCGGATCATCGTGTTTGGGGCCCATCCAGACGACTGTGAAATTCGTGCCGGTGGTGTGGCAGCACTTTGGGCAAGGGCCGGGCATCAGGTCAAATTTGTTTCAATGACAAATGGTGATATTGGGCACTGGGCGATGGCGGGTGGTCCTCTGGCCCAGCGACGAGCGGCAGAAGTCCAGGAAGCTGCCAGAATCCTTGGAATCACGACGGAAGTGCTGGATATCCACGACGGGGAACTTTTGCCGACCTTGGAAAACCGAAAAACGATGACGCGCCTGATCCGCCAATGGGAGGCGGATATTGTCATCGGACACCGGCCGAATGATTATCATCCCGATCACCGTTACACTGGCGTCCTGATGCAAGACTCTGCTTACATGGTTGCGGTTCCATTTTTCTGTCCCGATGTGCCCCCCCTGAAAAGAAATCCTGTGTTTTTGTACTCGTACGATAATTTCCAGAGACCAAATCCTTTTCGGCCTGACATAGTAGTGGCCATTGATGACGTCATTGAGCAAAAACTTGATGCCCTGCTTGTCATTGAATCTCAGTTCATTGAAGGCGGGGCTCTTGGATCGCCGGAGACCACGCCGCAGACAGAAGCCGATCGGCAAAAGAAGCGGGAAGAGGTGCGCGAGGCATTTCGCCGAAGATTTGCCCAAATTGCCGATAAGTGTCGCGATCGGTTGATCGAACTATACGGGCCGGAGAAAGGAAAAGCGGTTAAATATGCGGAAGCCTTCGAAGTGTGCGAGTATGGCCGACAACCGACAGAACAGGAAATCCGCGAGCTGTTTCCGTTTATTCCATCTCAACCCTGACTTGCGCAAAAACAGGGCTGCTGGCCAACGAGCGTTACCAAGTAATCTCGTTCAGTGATCGATGGGGCGGAGGCCCTGAGAGGCCTGTAACTGGTCTCGAGTGGGGCTCACCAGTACTTATACTTATCTTAAGTCCAGGTCGTTCTGGCAACCGGGCCATGCCCGCGCGCATGACAAGCACGGCAAGCCGGTTTCAGTAAACGCACCAATGTAGCATTCTCCTACGAATGACCGTTGGCTTCCCTACGGTTTTTGCATCCGTTTAACAAGGCAAGTTTCCATCGGTGAATAAGTGTTGCTTGAATTAGTTGAGGAGGTCAGTGCTGATGGGACGTGGAACTGTTCGGAGAACTTACAGCCTGTATTTGCTACTGGTATTTTTTGGAGCGGCATTTGCGTGCCAGTACGCTTCGGGTGGGATTATCTATAACGGTGGCTTTGAGAGTGACTTTTCTGTCATACCTAATTGGAGCGTGAGCCTAGCGGATAACGGCACACTTCAACGGGTAACGAGTTGGCAGAGCCTGGCCGATTCGACGAAAACTGTTTCTCCGAAAGAAGGGATGTACTTTCTGTTGATTAAGAGTGATGAATCTCCACCGACCGACACGATCTTATGGCAACACGTGACTCTTTCTGTAGGAGATGTGATATCGGGTTGGATCGCGATCGACGCAAATTTGTCAGTTTATCAATACGCCTACAGTGACTATGCACAGGTTCGCATTCTTCAAAACACGAATGAACTTTTTTCAA
>NZ_JBAMME010000334.1:0-3310 GCF_039793925.1 Thermogutta sp.
TTCTGCTGAGAGTATTCACCGGGTTGAGTGGCCCTCGGTCATACTCCAGCAAAGCAGCTCATGTGAGAACTTGGAACCTTCGCTCCGAAAAAGAATACGTCGTGGCGGAGCGATCACGCTATTTCGTGTCCTCAGATTGACGCATCATCCGAAGAAAACTCTTCCAACATAGAACAGGAGAGCGATCATGAATGTGTGTCGTAAGGATAACCCGAAACAGGGACTTTGCGCAGCTTTCAGCCCTTTGCAGCCGCGGCCTCCGCGCCGAGCCTTCACGCTCGTGGAATTGCTGGTAGTCATTGCGATCATTGGGCTTCTGATCGGCCTACTGCTGCCGGCCGTACAGGCGGCGCGAGAGGCGGCTCGGCGGGCGGAATGTTCCAACAACCTTAAGCAAATCGGTTTGGCCATCCACATGTACCACGACAGCCACCGCACATTACCGGCGGGCTGGGCAGCCTACACACCGGATGGCCGCCACCCGATGGTCAACGGCTCACCGGGCTGGGCTTGGGGAGCTGTGATCCTTCCCTATCTGGAGCAAATGGGGCTCTATCAGGGAGGCATTCATCTGGAAGCCCCCATTTATGCTCCGATTAACCAGGAGGCGATCAAAACTTTTATCAGTGTGTACCGCTGCCCGTCTGATATCAACAGCAATGAACAGGTTTTTGAGGCTCACAAGCTTCACGAAGGTCATGAGCACGAGGAAGACCATCAAGGCGAAGAATATGACGAGCTGTTGATTGCACGCTCGAACTATGTGGGATGTTTTGGAACGGCGAACATCCACGTGTGCGACAATTTGCCACCCGGTCGGCAGTGCGATGGAAATGGAGCGCTCTTTCACAACAGTTTTTTATCGCTGGCTGCCTTGACTGATGGAACCAGCCAAACTTTTTTAGTGGGCGAGCGAACCGTTGCCTTGGGCTACGCCACATGGTGTGGAGTTTTGCCTGATCCCGAAGCGCCCGCGGGTGTTCTCGCTTCTGCTGAATATCCCCCAAATCTGAAGCACGCACATGCCCACAATTTCAGCAGCCAGCATCCCCAGGGCGCGAACTTTCTTCTCGGTGACGGGTCGGTGAGGATGATCAGCCAAACAATCGATTTAAATGTGTTCCACGCCCTGGCGACGCGGAACGGCGGCGAAACACCGGGGCCCTTCTGACGCGCTGGTCGCGGAGCGGCCAAGCTGCACTCTCCACGAGGCTTCTCCCCCTCTAACTCTCCGTGGGGACGGCCGAGAGATCCGTGTCTGCGGCTTCCTGCGGTTTCAAAGTTGTCGGGAGATGCCTCACATTGCCAGGCCCGCAAATAGTCCCTGCAAGAACACTAGAATATGCCGTTTTCGCCTGCCAAAAGGCACCGGTGCTCAGGTTTTGGCGAAGAGCTTGAATAAACCTGATCGGACCGGTTTCTTACCCGTTTCCTTGGCCTGTTCGCCGCAGAGGGCCTCTGCCAGTCCCACGAGAGCGGTCGTGACGGCGGAGCGCGGCGCACATTCCAGGAGCGGCACGCCATTATTACGCGCTTCGCTGCACGCGCGATAGTCATTAGGAATTTGCCAGAAGATCTCGCGTCCGATGATTTCCTGGGCCTTCTTGAGATTGATTTGGCCGCTGTCCATCCCCAGCCGATTGACGACAATCTTTACCTTCTCCGCCATGCCAGGCATGTTACTGAACGACATCATCAGCCGCACGACATTGCGGAGGCAAGGCAGGTCAAGCTGTGTTACCAGCAGCACATGCTGGGCCATCTCCAGGGCCATCATGTCAACCGGGGTAAACGCCTTGGAAAGATCAAGCACAAGGTGGGTGAAGCTGGCTTTCAGTAAGCCGATGACCCGCTGAAGGTCTTCCGCGCTGATCAGAGAGACATCCTCCAGTTGCACGGGTCTCGGGAGCAAAAACAGCCCGGAGCTGTGTTTGGTGAGAGACCGTTTGAGCAGTGAGAAGTCCAACCGGGTGACGTTTTGCGCCACATCCACGATCGTGTAATCCGGGATGGCGTCTAAGAGTACATCGGCGTCGCCCAGGCAGAGATCCAAATCAGCCAGGACCACTGTGTTCTTGTCGTTGCGGGCCAAAGCGCAACCCAAGTTGACGGCAATTGTGGAAGCTCCCACGCCTCCTGTCACACCCGCCACCGCGATGACCGTGGACCCCCGTGCCTTGGCATCTCCTTGACCAAACCGGCGTTCCTGAATTCGATTGATTGCCGCCAGTAGATCATCAATGCGCACGGGTTGAAGGAGAAATTCCTTTGCCCCTGCTCGCATCGCTTGAAGAATGACTGTCCCGTCGTGCGTGGAACTCACCACAAAAATGGCGCAGTCCGGCAACTGCTGGCTAACTCGCGATACCAGTTCCAGGGCCCGCTCCTGGTCATGATCGATAGCGACGATACCAATATCCGGCTGAGTCTGCGCCACCACATCACTGAAGAACTCGTAACGAGAGCACTCCGCCTCCAGCCAGATCATATCAAGGCCCAGCAGGAGCCTCTTGAGTTCTTCCCGGCCTGTGTCGTTCGGGTCTACAATGGCAACTCGCAGAACATTACTCATACGTCAGCCAGCACCTTTGTTCCAGGGGAAATTAACGATAATAGTCGCAGGCGTGATCGTCACCAGCCCACTGCCGTCTCCGAACCAACTTCTCAGGTCCCGTGGCGAAGAAGGACCGCCCCAGAACCTGCTGGACAGGGGAACTCGGGTTTTTTCGTCACCACCCGCCGGCGCGCTGTCCCCCCACCATCAAATATGGGTTATTTTTTAATGAGATGTGGGACCATTGTCGGCGATGAACAGGAAAAGACTGGTTTCGTGAACGGGCGTTTTGATCGGTACCGCCGATAACTCCGGACGGATGGATCTTAGCGTCGCCCTCATTCGATTCGCTCACTTTTTTTGCTGGATCAGTTATCGTATCCGATCTCACCCTTAAATCCTGGCAGGCTGCCCGGGGAAGCTGCTTTGTTCTGCGTACCCGCGGATTGTGGGGCGGTACGCGTTCTGGGCGCGGTCGGCGGCACCACTCCTTGTTTACCAAAACTGATTGGGGAACTCTTCGAGACAGACGCTTGGGTGCCGGAGGACACTGGCGGTAGCGGTGCCGGAGGGGCCAGCTCCGGTGCGGCAGGCACGGTGGGTGTCGGCTGGGCAGCCGGTGTGGGTTTATCGTTGTCCGGCGGAACGGTGGCCTTCCCCGCCTGGTTAATGTCCTCGATCTCAGCGGGACCGCCATTTCCCGGTGGACAACACCGCGGCACTTCAATGTACC
Source organism: Thermogutta sp. (assembly GCF_039793925.1). GTDB lineage: Bacteria > Planctomycetota > Planctomycetia > Pirellulales > Thermoguttaceae > Thermogutta. The sequence continues at coordinate 3,288 of NZ_JBAMME010000334.1, forward strand.
CTTTCATGTACAGTTCCCAATCG
>NZ_JBAMME010000334.1:3320-79306 GCF_039793925.1 Thermogutta sp.
GGGCTGGCGGTCTGAGTTCCCGGGCCGCACGGGGGCACTTCTTCCGGATTCATCGCATCGACAAGTTCAGGGGTCACAAGGATGAGCAGTTCGATGTCGTTGTTCTGTTCCGCTACTCGCCTGAATGCCGCGCCGATATAGGGTACGTCCGACAAAAACGGCACACCGCGACGCTGAGCCTCCACGCGGGTCTCGACCAATCCCGCAATGGCCAGGGTTTGTCCGGCCTGCATTTCCACACCGGTGTCCACTTCCCGAACCCTCAGCCCCGGGACAGTCGTCGAATTGATGACTACGCTGCGAGAGGTATCGATCTCGCTGACCCGCGGACGCACTTCCAGCCGAATTCGGCCATTACCCAAAACGATGGGGACGAAATCCACCTGGGTGCCATACTTCTTATATTCGATGGAGACTGTACCAAGGCTCTGCGGGACGATGATAGGAAACTCGCCACCAACCTGGAAAAACGCTGGCCGACCACTGACCGTCACGAGGGTTGGTTCGGCAAGAACTTTCATGAGGTTGTCCTGGCGGAGGGCCTCCAACACCCCAAAGAACGCGTCGTTTCCGTCAAGTACGCTGAAGAAGAACGTTTCGCCACCCGACGTGAAAGCGCTCGCCGCCGTACCGTTAGCCGGATTTGTCGGGCTGACCCCGGTGAGCAGACCACTCACGCTGGATCGAATGACGTTCTGCCCTGAGATTTGGCTCCAGTCAAAACCCAGCGAGCGGAGCTTGGTCCGCGAGACTTCCATCACCTTCACGTGGAGAAGCACTTCATGGACGCCACCCAGTGTCAGATTATTGATCACCCGCGGATAATACTCCTCAGCAATCTGCACGATGCGGCTGACGTGCTCCTGCTGGTCCACGTATCCCGAGAGAAGGACGCCACTGGCAATCGGAATGACTTTAATGGAACAATTGGGAAATTGGGCTTTGAGGAGCATCTCCAGCTCTCGGGCGTCCCCAAACACAATCACGTCCACGGTATAGATGTTCCCCTGATCGTCCCATAAATTGACCTGAGTCACACCCGGCTTTTTGGCAAAAATCTGGATCTGGTTGGGCGACAGTGCGGTTAGGTCCAGAATTTCAGGGTTGTTCACTTGAGCCTGAGGAATCCGCCGATCCAGGGTGAGGATTCGGCTGGTGTTGACAGTCATTTCCTGTCGCTGAGACGGGCCGGTGACGCGGCAAACAACACCGTTTCCGGCAATTTGTCCGGCTGGAGTAGGCGGACCACCTTCGAAGGCACACGTATTGCCACCTGCATGCAGGAGCAGAGCGCAAATCAGCGCGAGCGACCCACTCAATGTGACCAAGTGGGGGAGATGCCTGATCATCCGTGATCACCCTATTAACCAAGAGGTTCCGGCACTCCGAAAATGACAGGGCGGTATCCTAAAGGCCCCGCATCCGTGCGAAGAGTCCGCCCGGCGCAGCGCCCCCTGATCCTTATCGGCAAAAGTCGAGCAACTGGTAAATCTGATTCATTTCTCCAGGCTGAGACGTCACTGATCGCTCCCGCGTTCTGGAACGGGATTGTCCGTTGGAGGCAGCCATCCCCCGTCTTGAGAAGGAGACGTTTCCGAGGTCGGTTGCGTGGCTGTCGGCGAGGAATTATTCCCAGGGAAAGGAGATGCCGCACTGGCCGCGGTCCGCCAGATCATTCCCATCGAATCCGGCCAAACGTGCTCCGTATCGGCCTCCAACACCACGTCGTTCACCTGGGAACCAAGCAGCAGTCGCATGGCCCAGGTTTGGCCGCCTGGGTTCCTTGTGGAGACCGCGGTGGTTGCTGTGGAATTCGCCTGAGTACTCAGGAACTGCGCGAAAGCGTCTTCTTTACGGAGGGTGTCGCTTCCGGGGACAATCTCTTTCTCTGGATCCCCTCCCTGGGTGGGAAGCCCTAGCAATTCCATGGGATCGATCCCTTTGGTTTCTACGGGGTCATTGTCTCCCAGTCCCCGCATGACGAGACGAATCTGACCGAGTTCCGTGGCCGCCGTGAGGATTTCTGCCTGCTCGGGAGTCACGAGGAGGGAAACGGTCTTGGCCTGAATCGACTTCTGGTTCTTTTCCTCACCGGTAAGTGCGTATTTGTCATCCACAGCGAAAACTTTGACATTCTGCAAAATTGTTCTGGTGTAATCCTTCGGAATGCCTTTGGAAGGCATTGCGGGAAAATGCACGACCACGTCCACGCGGTCGCTGGGGCGCAGCATACTCGCGCTGCCACTGACAGGATCTACCTTGACAGAAACCACGCGATAGCCCTTCGGAATCCATGGCGCAGCTCCCGCATCCACGGCCCCTTTCTCAAGCAGTTGGGCGTCCAGGATGGGGGAACCCTTGTAGATTTTGGTTTTGGTCCGTCGACCTTCAACGTCCTCCACTTTCAGTAGCGCCCCTTCCGGAATTTTGCTCTTGGGCCAGTCTTCCAGCTTGATTTGGGTAATCTTTACCGGATCACCCATGGGAATGTCCTCGGCTGCCACCACGATGGGTTTCATTTCGACGACGGGTGCCGGGGCCGCCCGATCCCGTGTGGCCAGAACCTGCTGCACCCCCACTGCAGCGACCAAACCGCATCCGAGTGCCAGTGCTAAAAAGAAGACTGATTTCGTGCGCATAGGACGGAGTCTCAGCTTTCCTGGAGGAACAACGACAGACCCATCGCCGCGTCTTACTGCACAGCTTCACGCCGCATGGTGGTCGTGGCGCGCAGCTCCACCCCACCTAAGAACATTGGCGATGGCAGCCAGCTTACTTGACGAAAAGGCACAGAAACCGTAACGGTCACCGGCTCACCGTAACCCGCAGAATCGATCGGGTCCGGCGTAACCGTCACAGTTGCCGAGCGAATCCCTCCGCTGGCGAGATAATCTTGAACGACACTGATGACTTCCGCCGTGGTGACTCCTTGAATGATCGCCCGGCGAGCGCCTTCTCGTGACGCGTTCGTGATCACCTGCTGGACCATCACCATTCGGCCAAACTCGATGAGGCCCAGGATCAGCAGGAAAAAGATAGGGGCGACGACGGCAAATTCCACCACTGCCACACCGGAAGGACGCCCGCAATCGATGCCACTTGTGGAGCGGTTTTGTCTCTCACCATACAGGCCGGTTCCCTCCGTCTTTCGATACTTTCTCGCGACAAGACGCCCCAACATTCCTCGCACAGGAAGCGTGGCACCGAAAGAGTAGACGGCGTTGGCTCGCATAGATCCACCTCACCTTTCACACGGGAAAAAGCATCCCATTGAAGAGAAAATACGCGATCGTGCCGATAGCGATTGGAATCCCGTAAGGGAGAAGGAGCATCCGGGGTTTTCGTTCCGCTGCCAGCTCGGCCAACCTCTCGGGATGCCGAACGATCAGAATCTCATAGAGAATTGCAAAAAATTGCCGCGTGTGTTTCCAAGCAGCTCCACGACCGACCACCATAGCGACTGCGATGACCGCCCCCACAATGACGGTGATCACAAACGCCCAGAGGGTATGTGTCATGCCGATCCAGGCCCCTACTCCCGCCAGCAGCTTGACATCTCCTGCCCCCATTCCCCCAATGGCGTAAGCCGGCAGCAAAAGCCCCAATCCCACAGCGGTCCCCAAGAGGCTCGACCACACGCCGGGCCAACCAAACCACCATCCGCTCATCACCCAGCCACTGATAATCAGGGGAAATGTGAGCCAATTGGGCACCCTGAGTTTGGTACCATCAATCCAGGCGGCCCAAACCAACACCACGCTGACAAACCAGCAAATTCCCCACACCGTCCAGGGTTGGTCTGATGCTTGGAGTACGCGTTCCAGCATTTGATCACGCTCCCAAAATAAGTCCGTGCGATGTTTTCGGTTGGGTCGTCATTTAGCCGTTTTTTCCAGCAGAGTGATGTACTCTAAAACATGACCAACGTGTCCGCGCTGCGGCAATGGCTTACACTTCAGGGGATTCGCGCAGCCATGGGCGTCCACATCGAAACTTTTACCAGCACATTGTCCGCCTGTGTGGTTGTTCACATGCGGACTGTCAGCAGGTATTGGAGGACGGCCGCCAGAAGTGTCAGCCACAGGACCAGCAGCGAAAATGCCTCGCTCGCCAGTTCCGGGGGAATGGTGGGGTCCACGGTCAGATCTCCTTCACTGGGAATGACATCGTTGGAAGCTTGACATTCTGGTGTGAACACATGACCCACGTGTTTGATCTCTCTATCCAAAAGTGTAGGTCAAAAAAAGCCCCTCGGAGCTTTTTTGAACCCCGAGGGGCAGAACTATCCCGCTTCTTAGCCCGGCCGTACCGACCGAGCTGCGCCGGACAATGTCACGCATCAGTTGCCAGACGCGCTCTGGATAGAGTCGGTCACGTTCTGGAAAGTGTCACGAGCCGCGGTACCCAGGGACGAGATCGCCGTGAGGCAGACGATCACGATCAGGGCCAGCATCACCGCGTACTCCACAGCGGTCGGGCCATCCTCCGAGACGAGGAAACGGTGCAACTTCTGAGCAAGCGACTTCATACAGTTCCTCCAAGACAAGCGGGACATGTGATCAGCCTTGATCCTCTTTCAAGACTGATCCAGGAAAAGGGGGATCGACGGTACACGCCACGCTCCCGTGACGCCGGCCTGTCCCGTACCGTCTGCATCCCGACAACACCAAAACCGATGCCTCTTCCCCGTAGGCTGCGATGCCCGTCCACCGTATCGGCAGACGCGCCTCGCCGTCCCCGGCACGTCCCGGTTGTCGGCAGGCAGAAGCCTGAAGGTCAGCCTTCAGACCGCATCATCCCTTCGGCAGCCCGGCGACCGGATGCGACCACCCGGCCCGTAGCTTTGCGCCCCGGCCTTACGACCGGTTTGCCTTTATCGAGGATGAGGCGACAGGCCGTTAGCGACAGGGTTCTCGGGGACCATCCGCCGAGTTGCCCACCCTGTCCTGCGACGACCCTTCGGCCGTCCTCTCGGCAGCCCATCGAGTTCAGCGTCTTTTCGCTCGCTCTCAAAGGCCGCCTCTGTAATGAAAAATAGGTTATCTCTTCGGCTTGTCAAACGAAAAACTTTAGCCGCTTGCCAAGTAGAGTTCCAAACGGCAGGATTACCAGTGTCGTTCCGGAGAATCCCTCCGCCGCACATTTGGAACCCGGGTGACGTCCCAAGTCATTATTAGATAACGACCCATGAGGCACCCCTCGCTCCTCAGAACTGTCAGTGCAACTGTCATCGCGGTGGTATGCTTGGCAGGTTCATTTGACGCCGAAGACCCTGTCAAACTGACAGGTTTTTCGTGGGATCGTGTGCCCGTATGCATCCACTTCGGCAAACGTACCTCTGACCTCACCGACGCGGAACTGGACTTCCTCGCATCGCATGCCGATCTGATAACGCTCGAAAAAGGTCACGGAGCTGCCGTTTACGGCAGCACCGAGGCAGGGATCGCGGAGACGGCTCGGCGATTAAAACAGCGAAATCCGAAATTGAAGGTTCTTTTCTATTTCAACGCTTTCATCAACTGGCCGGGATACGCAGCCTTCAAGACGTATCGCGATGAATGGACCCTCCGCGACCGCAACGGAAATATCGTGTACAGGACAGACCATGTTTCTCGGCCTGACCCGTCCCAAGCGGCGTTCCGAGAATGGTGGTCCAACGTGGTCGCCGACGAACTGAAACGTGCCCCGCTCGACGGTGTTTTTGTCGATGCATTGCCGCAAGCGCTGGTCCCGTCCTTAGCCCGCACTGTGGGTAAAGAAAAAGCTGACGCTATTGTTGCAGGTTTGCGAGAGATGGTGGCGTTGACCAAACACAAGATCGGGGAAGACAAGATCGTACTGGCCAACGGCACACGAGGCACCGATTTCCGTGAGATTCTCGATTGGGAAGGAATCGACGGGGTGATGATCGAACATTTCGGTGCATTCAACTCCGCCAGTCCTGAAGATATCCTTGCCGACATGGAAACCATGGCTATAGCCGCCCAGAAAGGAAAGTTCGTCGTGCTCAAGGCTTGGCCCGGTTTCACATGGCTGGATACCGCTATGATGAGCCGTCCCTATGAGGAGCTGCTGGAACTTGCCAGGCGAAACATCACCTTTCCGCTGGCCTGTTTTCTTGTGGCAGCCCGACCGGGTAGCTTCTTCTGCTACTCGTGGGGATACTCGGACCGCCACGGTACGTTGGATGTGTACTCCGAGCTGGAGCGACCACTCGGTCCGCCCCTAGGAGAGGCCCAGCGGTCCGGTTGGACGTTCCGGCGTGAATTCATCCACGCGTCGGTATTTGTCGATGTTAAAACCAAGACGGCACGAATTGAGTGGAGGTAATTGCCTGACAGGCCTCTGTGTCTGCCATAGTTGCGAGCTTTGTACTTGCTGCCTCGTGCGCAAGTTCGAGCTCAGCCATTGCAGTGGCCCCATCGGCCCGGCGTCCTAACATCCTGTTAATCTTCGCCGACGATTGGGGCTTCCCTTGATCTGACGCGTCATGAGATCCTCGGCCAAAAGCAACCAACATTGATCGCCTTTCCCGCGAGGAAATAGACTCCCGTCAGTTCAATGTCCTCAATCCGATTTGTTCGCCCAGCCGCCCGGCTGTGCTAACACGCTTGCTTCCAGCAAGGTTTTATATCCATCAGCATTTTGCATCGCTGCAGCCGCATCCCGTCAGCCGCATGCCGGATTGGCTGAATCTCAGGTAGTCGCGCTGTTGCGGCCGTCTCGGCCCGGAAAATCAAGCCCTGACACAAACGACGATGAACATCACACCGGAACGGGAAGATTTCATGGCACAGCCGGAGTGAAGTTAGTAAATTGGCTTGGAAGTGATCGCTGCGAATGTAGACAATGCGATCAACGCAACAACTCGGTAGATCGGGAGGCTGCGCTTCCCGCTTCTTTCCATAGTTCCCTCAATTGGGCCAGAAGAGATCCCCGAATCGTTTGCCGATAAGGCGAATCACTGGGGAGTTCTGCCATCAACCGCCGGTGCGCCTTCCCGAGATTGTGATAGGGCATCGAGGGAAATAGATGGTGCACTGCATGGTAGCGGAGCCCCACAGGTGCCCACAATTCCGTAATCCACCAACGATAGGGGTAATTCGGGGAATCGAGAACCTGCTCGGAAAAGTCCACCGGATGCGGTTCAAACGCGTACCGGTGAGCACCAAGTGTGCGGAGCGCGTTGATAAACACCACAAGGACCGCTGTGGCATACGCTTGGATGAGGAAAGGAATCGGCCAGCGTCCCAGGAAAATGGGCGGCACAAGAAACACCCCCCACACCCAAAGAAAGCATAGCGCTTCCTGGACTCGGATCCAGAATAGCTCGCGGGGCGTCGGTTCTGGCCGGATATACTTGGGGTCAATCACCATAGAAGACGCATGCGCATGCACCCACGCCCGAAAGCGTGGACTGATCCACGCGAGCGGGCTGAGGATAGCAAAGCGAACCACAACAAGCGGTGGAATGATGAAACTGGTCAGAAGATACTTGATGATTTCCCAACGCGGCCGCCGAGCAAACGGGAGATACTCACCATCGCGATCGGTGGCGTAGGTCGTCTTGCGATGGTGGTCGTGGTGTGTTTGATACACAAACGAGGGCAAAAGAAACGGCGTTCCGCATAGAACGTTCCAGACAACCTTGAAGGCTGTCATCACCCCCCGAGGAAAATGCACAATCTCGTGGATAAACAATGCCGCACGGTAGTACGCCAGGGCTGAAATCACGAAACACACTGCCTGCTGCGGCGAAAACAGCGGAGTGCGGCGCACGAGTGCAAAACACACCGACCCCACGCCAAAAGACACCAGAAAATCTACCCAATAAATGACTGGGTTGCGGGCAAACAAATCGTGCACAATTTTTTTCGCCTGCGCAGGCGAGAACGTAGAAGGGCAAGAGCGGATTGCCTCAGGCGCGGACCGTTCAAGGTTGACCGTTTTTTCAGAAGACATTGCGTTCCACCCGCTATCAGAGTGCACGCCAGAAACTCGCCACCGCCTTCCTGTTTCTTTTGGCTTGCCTAATCACTTCGGAGTGTCGAAACTCGTTTTCGGTTACATTAGGCGTAGGGGTTAAAAATATTATTCTAATTCTGCCAAACAAAATAGCGACTTTGTTTTTCCAGTTCCATCTGCTGTAATTCTGTCCCTTTCCAGCTCAAGTGACGCCCTTCCTGCCTGCCGTCCGATAATGCCGAATTTCAAATTCGGGAATTCACTCTGCAACCCTCGGTACATCCTGCGGAGTGCGACTGCAGCAAATCCGTGCTGCGCGACGGCAGTTACGTCATGCCATCCTAGCTAGTGGCCGGTTGCCAGTCCGGGGGTACCGGCGAATAATGCAGAGCTGGCGCCCTCCTTCGAGCCCATTTTTTTGCAATTGAAGTGCGAGCTAGTTTCGGAGAAGTTTTTCGTGTTCCGCAGCCTCATTGCGACATTCGTCGGTATTCTGGGTTGTGCTCCCCTGTTTTGTGGGGGCTGTAAGTTTCCCGAAAGGGGTGACGGCGGTGTGGTCCACGTAGCCGTCACGATCCCTCCCCAAAAATGGCTGGTGAGCCAGATCGGGGGGGAAAGGGTAACGTGTGTCGTGTTGATACCGGGCAACCAGGACCCGCACACGTTCACCGGCACTGACGCGGATGCCGCCCGGCTAGCACGCTGTCGCGTGTTTTTTTCTATTGGACTTCCCGTGGAAAACAGCCCGTGGTGCCGAGCGATCTCCCAGCAGAGCAGACTCCGCGTGGTCTCTCTTTCCCAAGCCACTCACTTCCACACAGAGTTCGAGGCCGCGACCCATGAGGGTGAGGCCGGCATGGGATCCGGGTCGGGTGGTCCCACGCAACTTTTGCACAGCGGCAGCAAGGATCCTGCGGTCAACACTTTGGGGCAGATCGAACGCCGTCATAACGGGCATGATCACGGAGAAGCACACGAGCATGACGCGTTCCTTCACACCTGGCTCAGTCCGCGGCGGCTCATAGCCATGGGGGAAATCGTTGCCCACACGCTGGAAGAGGTCGACCCCTCCAACCGAACGTTTTACCGGAACAATTGGGAGCGATTACGGTCGCAATTGACTCACTTGGACGAAGAGCTTCGAGAAAAACTTGCCCCCCTTAAAGGTCAGGAATTCTTTGTTTACCATCCAGCCTGGGAGTGTTTCGCAGACGATTATGGGCTGGTCCAGGTAGCGATGGAAACACAGGGAAAGGAGCCGTCGGATCGGGAGATCACCGAACTCCAGCGTCGAGCCCAGCGTGCCCGAATCAAAGTGATGCTTGTCCAACCGCAGATTGCCTCCCGGGCGGCGCGTGCCGTCGCGGAAGCAGCCGGACTGCGAGTTGTAACCGCGAACCCTTTGGCCGAGGATATTCCTACCGAGTTGCGGCGTGTTGCTGAAAGTCTCATCTCCGCGTATCGTGAAAGTATGGAGAGCGCCGACCTGCAGAAATGACTGCCCTTTGCCGGGGTCCCCTAACCTCCCGCAGCATATTTTCTCCGAACACTGGTGAACCGATGGCTTTTGTAGCCCCACTATCGAAAACGTCGCAACAGTCAGTGCACACCAGCCCGACTGTGGTGGCGCGGCTGGAGCATGTGACGTTTTCCTACCGTTCGCCCACAGGGGGCTTGTTGGAGCCGGTTCTCCAGGATGTTTCTCTGGAAATTTATCAAGACGACTTTTTGGGAGTCATCGGCCCCAATGGTGGAGGAAAAACGACGCTGCTAAAAATCATTCTGGGCCTCTTGGAACCGCAACAGGGAACAGTGAGTGTGTTCGGCAAATCGCCGCGCGAAGTCCGACACCTCATCGGCTACGTGCCGCAGCATGCCAGGGTCGATACGTCCGTTTCCGCATGCGTGTTGGACGTTGTGCTTGCTGGTCGGATTTGCCATTCCCCGTGGGGTTTTCTTTACAGCCGAGCAGACCGCGAGAAAGCCCTGGCCGCGCTTCGATTAACTGGGACGGCCGATCTGGCCCACCGGCGGCTTGCCACACTTTCCGGAGGTCAGCGCCAGCGTGTTTTGATTGCGCGGGCCCTGGCTGCTGAACCCAAACTGTTGCTGCTGGACGAACCGACTGCGGGGATTGATCCCTACGTCGAGCAAAATCTGACGGATCTCCTCCATGCCCTGAACGAACGACTCCCCATCGTCATCGTGAGTCACGACATCGGCTTTGTTTCGACGCATCTCAAACGGGTGGCGTGCCTCAATCGACGGCTGACCGTGCACTCGGCGGCAGAGGTGACACGCTCCACCATGGCCACTTTTTACGGAGAACACGTCCACCTCGTCCAACACGCTCCCTGCTGCCCGCTAAACGATCCCGGATGCGACCATGGTTGTGTTCCGGCACATCCACCCACAGGCCGAAAGATGGAGCAGCCATGACGGAATTCTTCCAGGACCTTTCCGTCAACCCATTTCTGATCAATGGACTGGTGGCGGGTGTCCTAGCGGGGTTGGCCTGCGGTATCATCGGGCCGTATGTGATCACAAAAAGAATCGTGTTTCTCGCCGGCGCTATTGCCCATATTGCAGTCGGTGGAGTGGGTATCGCCCTTTTTCTCAAATACAGAGTCCCCTCCTATTTCGGCGGGTTGGAACCGGTTCATGGCGCCACCGCGATTGCGGTTCTGGCCGCCATCATCATCGGCGTGATCAACGAAAAGCGAGCGGAACACGCAGACACACTGATCGGCGCGCTTTGGGCCGTGAGCATGGCCTTGGGGATTCTTCTCATCAAGTACACGCCGGGATACCAGGGCGAATTAATGAGCTATCTGTTCGGCAACCTGGCGTACGTGACGCGGTCCCAGCTCGCCTGGATGGCGATTTTGGACGTTGTCATCCTCGCGACAGTGTTACTTTTTCACAAGCAATTTATGGCGGTGTGTCTGGATCAACAACTTGCAGCCCTGCAACGCGTACCAGTTCTTGTCATCAATTTGTTGCTTCTTTGCTTGGTCGCACTGACCGTCATTTGTCTGACTCAGGTGGTGGGCCTGATATTAGTGATTGCTCTCCTAAGCTTGCCCGCCGCCACGGTCTCCCGATTTGTCATCGGTATGCCCGCGTTGCTTGTGGGTGCCACCCTCCTTGGGATGCTCATCACCACTGTCCCCCGGATTGCAGTGTACGGTACGGCAGTAAGTCCAGAATCCGCCATCGTGTTGGTCGCCGGCGGGATCTATCTGCTGAGCCTTCTCATGACGCGTCGCGTCCCCGAATGAATCAAAATCGGCTCTTCCGTTGTCGATCGGGGAATCTCATTGTGCCAGGGCTGCGACTGCCAGCTCCTGGAAGACCTCCCGCACAGGTGAGCCATCAGAGTTGGGAAAGTTGGTTCTCTGCACGAGCAAGATGAAAATCATCTTTCGTTGCGGGTCGATCCAGCCCTGTGTTCCAAATGCCCCGCCGTGGCCGAACGTTCCCGGGGACAGCATTTGAGTCACCCCCTGTGGTTCGCGGACGACACACCAACCCAATCCCCATCCATTGCCGGGTGTAAACCCAGTGACGAGGTCGCCGGTGTGCACACGCGTCATAACAGCCACGGCCCCGGAAGAGAGGATGCGGACGCCCTCCAGCTCACCCCCGTTAAGAATCATTTGGTAAAAGCGAACCAGATCGGCAGCCGTGGAATACAGTCCACCAGAAGGATTGGGTGCCCGTACACCGGCATCCTCAATAAGCCAAATAGCTCCGCCGCCCGGCACGAGTTTGCCCTCCGGCGTCCTCTGGTACGCGCGGGCCAATCGGGATTGCTGGCCTCCCGCGGGTACAAACGTGGTATCCTTCATCCGCAGTGGCTGAAAGATCTCGCGACGGAGAAATTCGTCATAAGACTGACCGCTCACCACTTCGATAATTCGCCCGCAAACCGTCAATCCCGGAGAGTAGGCCCAGCGCTCACCAGGCTGGAAGGTTAAACCACCTCGCGCGAGTTTGGTTACGGTTTCTGCGAGTGTGGTCTCCGTTCGCTGTGATCCGGTCAATCCGGAAGTGTGGGTCAATAAATGCCTTACAAGTAGAGGCTTTTCCAGGGGTTTGCCATTCACCTTGATTTCCGCGAATTCGGGCAGGTACTTGGTTACTGGATCATCCAAATTGACTTTTCCGCGGTCGACGAGAATCATAAGCCCCGTGGCCGTGATCGGCTTGGTCATCGAGGCGATCTGAAAGAGAGAGTCTTTTTGCATGGGAATTTTGGCATCGAGGTCCGCCCAGCCAACCGCTTCCCAGTGGACAATCTTTCCCTTCCTGGCCAGGAGCGTTACCGCCCCGGCAATTTCTCCGTCGGCCACAAACTGCTCCATTCGGGGGCGGATTTTCGCCAGAACATCGCTTTTTAAGCCCACATCTTCCGGTTTGGCCTGGGGAAGAGGCCAATTGGCGTTGGTTTCCCCGGCAACGGCCGCTGGAAGTACCCGCAGCATGAAGCATGCGACCAGGGCCATCACCCATCGACAGTGGCACTCAGCAACGGCACATTTCATCGCGGACTCTCCTTCCCAGGTTTCCACTTTAGTGCCCGATCCCCGACGCGAGTAACAGCTCTAAAGAATAGTGCCATTGTGCCCGCTGAGCCAAGCGATGTCAAAACCCCATCAGCCTATCAATTGAGACTGGCCGGGCCTGTCAGAAAAAGCGCCAACTGAGCAGAGCGCGAAAAAATCCCCCAGTAGGGGATCACAAGTTTAAATCCGCGAAGGCCAGCAAATCGTTTACTTTCTGCCGCCCAGTTGGGTGTCGCCCACAGTAGGAACCACCCACACCTTCAGATCGGCCTCGATATCGTGCCCGAGGTGAATCCGCACGGTGTACAAACCAAGTTCCTTGAGCGGACCCTGCAGACGAACCTGATCCGGCGACACGTTGACATTCTGGGCCTTCAACGCCTTGGAAATCTCGTTGGGGCCCACGGACCCGTAAAGGTGCCCTTCTTCGTTGGCGTTGGCTTCGATGGAAATACTCATCTGCGAGATATTTTCCGCCAGTTGCCGGAGACTGGAGATCCGAGCCCGTTCGATCTCCAGCAATCGCGCCTTGTGTTTTTCCACCATCCGTTTGTGGTGCTCCGTCGCGATGGTGGCGAGCCCCTGGGGAATGAGATAATTTACGGCGTAACCCCGTTTGACCTCCACAACATCCCCCGCCTTTCCAAGGTGCTCCACATTCTGCACGAGGAGAAGCTGGACACCCCCATGAGGACCTCGCGGCAATCCGCGAACCCCATGTTGCCGTGATTTTTTCTTGCCTTTCACCTGGTTCATAAGCCAACCTCAACCGGAATATTTCTGCTTTTTCCGCAGCCTATGAGTGCGATGCTACTTGTTGTCTTTCTACGTGGTGCGGATAAACCGCCTGAATTTTTAGCCTGTGTCCGTCGCCGTTTGCTCCACACGAAGGCCGTCGAGTCAGACAATCCCGCGGCAGTTGACTTCAGAACGGCACATCGTCCTCTGGTGGAAAATCCTCCACCGGCGCAACGTCCGGCGCGGGCGTCCCGCTGCCCGGCCCTGCGGCCCCGGCCCTGCCTCCAGTGCCTACATTATTTCCGGCCCCGCGCCCACCCAACATTTGCATGCGCTCCGCCACAACCCGTAATTTGGAGCGCTTTTCCCCTTCCTTTTCCCAGGTATCGAGGCGTAACCGCCCTTCAATCAATACCGGCGCCCCTTTTGTCAGGTACTCCCCCGCAACTTCGGCTGTCCGCCCCCACAGTGTGACATCCACATAAACCACTTCGTCCACCCATTCTCCGCTCGCACTTTTTCGCCGTTCGTTGACAGCGATTCCGATATCGCAGACGGCCGTTCCACTCGGCGTGTAACGAACCTCGGGATCCCTCGTCAAATTTCCCACCAGAATCACTCGATTGAAATTCGCCATACTTTCCACCTCCCGCCCACGAGGTCCCCGAGCCGCAGCTTGGTGAACGGGCGCATGCTAAGACTTGATCGCGCCCCCCGCATGAGGTTCGCTCCGATCATTCGTCGACGACATCAGCGTCTTCCAGTTCCTCCACATCCGCCTCGTCGTCAACCTCTTCGTCTACCCCCAGATCCGCTTCAGACACGGTACGAACGGCCACCTGGCCGCCTCTCGCGTGTTCCACGAGGACGTCAATAATCCGGGGATCAATCTTGATGTGCATAAACCGCAGGATATCCGGTGCAAGCTGCAAGCGGCGGCGGATCTCATCCATTTTTGTGCTTTCACACTTGAAGTAAATCAGCCAGTATGTACCCCGCCGCTGTTTTTTGATCGGGTACGCCAGACGGCGTTCCTCCCAAATACGGCTCACCAAAATCTCCGCGCCGTATTCCGTCAGGACATCTGTGATTTGCCGGACCACACCATCGGGGTCACGGGCAAATTTGTTGGAATCCAGAATGTAAAGGCCTTCGTAAAAGTTCTGCGCCAAATGACCTCTCCTTCCACTCAATCGCACCTACTATGGAGGGCTCAATATCTCTGAATTGCACTTCTCCATGTACCGCGTCACTGACCGGCGTCAGCGATCGCCCGCGTTAAAGCGGTTCATGCATGCCTGTATCCCTTCATGCACCCAGAGCTCCACTCCGTCGGCCGCCCGGCGATACGCCTCCCGCATCACCGCTTCTTCCTGCGGAGTAAACCGGGACAGAACGAACCGAACCGCATCCTGACCAGGCGGCGGTGCGCCGATTCCGATTCGCAACCTTGGAACGGCCTCCGTCCCCAATACCCGGATCACATCCGCCAAGCCCTTATGCCCACCCGCTGACCCTCTCGCGCGAAACCGCAATCTACCGAGCGGCAGGTTCAAATCATCGCACACCACTAAAATGTCGTCAGGGGAAAGCTTGTAAAAATCTTTTACCGCCCCGACACTCTGGCCGCTGCGGTTCATATAGGTCGTCGGGCTGAGCAAAAGGACCTTCGCCCCTCTTATCGTAACGTCCAACGTCTCGCCCGAAAACCGACGCCTCACCTGCTGCCCCTCGGCAAACCGGTGGGCAAGCTCCCGGAGCACTTCATACCCGACGTTGTGACGGGTCCCTTCGTATTCCCGTCCAGGATTCCCCAACCCCACAACCACTTTCATGGGTGGCAGTTCCGTCGAGGTTTCTCTCCAGGAGCTCCACCACGAGCGTAGCCAATCCCCTATTCGGAACACGCCACCGCGACTCCCGGGAGGTCACCCCCGCACTACTCCTTGTCCTCTTCTTCCTCGGCAGCTTTCTTGCGTCCGATAACTTCCGGTTCGGCAGGTCCGGGTGCTGGCGCCGCTTCCTCAATCTCTTCCTCACCAGCCGGAGCATGACACACCACGACAACCTCGTCGGGACCCACGAGGGCCTTGGCTCCCTCTGGTAACGCGATGTCCTTTACCATAATTGCCCCACCCAATCCAAGCTGGGTGATCAGCACCACAAGCTTCTCCGGGATCTTGTCCACCTCACACTCAATCGCCAGACTATGGAGATGCTGCGCCAAACGCCCACCTGCTTTCACGCCTGGCGCATCCCCCCGCAATTCGATGGGCACCTCGGTGCGAACCCGCTCGTGGGCACTGACCCGCGTCAAATCGACGTGAAGGATCTCCTTCCCCCACGTATCCCACTGCAATTCCTTGATGTAGGCCTGTTCACGGACGGCCCCTGTCAACTGGATAAGCCGCGTACCGTGCCGAACGGCAGCCGCCAGCACGTCACGTGGCAAGCTCAAACACACGTTCTCCTGCTTGTGTCCATAGAGGATCGCGGGCACTTTTCCCGAAGCGCGGAGCCGCTTGTTCCTCCTTTTCCCGCCCGGTGATCGGAATTCGACAGGTATCTGCTCGATCATGGACCTACCCTAACGATGGTTCCTTCTCATTCGCCGCACCGCCCGCCTGGAATAAACCCAAAGGCTGCCGGTACCTGACTGAATGGCAACTTTTTCAACACAAAACTCTTTCGGCGTGTTTTTTCCACTGCCTCCCGATTGCGGAATGTTCCCGCCCCGGAGAGGTCATCGCCCAGGCGAATCGCGGTCGCTTGGAAAATCTTCATTTTTGGCGTTTTTTTGAAAATTGCAAGGGCAGCCCCCCGAAGGGGACTCCATGGGGCTCGATACCCATGAATACCCACGCTCCGTCTAGCGATACGTCCGGAAAAGTTTGCTAACCGACTCGTGCCGATGGATCCGTTTAACGGCCTCTCCCAGAAGCTCCGAGACCGTGAGGACCCTCACATTGGGCAACCGACGGCTGTCGTCGAGTGGAATCGTGTCCGTGACCACGATCTCCTCAGCCGGTGCCGCGGCCAGCCGCTCCACCGCTGGGCCGCAAAACACGGGATGCGTCGCCGCCAAATATATTTTTGCTGCCCCGGCTTCTTTCACCATGTGAGCCGCACCCGAGATCGACCCTCCGGTACTGATCATGTCATCGAAGATCAGGGCCACCTTGCCCTTGACCGATTCGCCAATCAAATGCGCCTGAGAGGTCGTTGTCCCGCTGCTCCGCCGCTTATCCACAATCGCCAACTTGCCTCCGAAAACCGGAAGGTGAATCAACGTCCTCTTGATGGCACCCTCATCCGGGCTCACAACTACAATGTCTTCCAACGGAATTCCAAGACTGAGGAAATAGGAATCCAGCACCGGAGCCGCGTAGAGATGGTCGACAGGGATATCAAAAAAACCCTGAAGTTGCGGGGCATGAAGGTCCATGGTGAGGACCCTGTCCGCGCCAGCCCGCGTTATCAAATTGGCCACCAGCTTCGCTGTGATAGGGACCCGGCCCTCATCTTTCCTGTCTTGTCTAGCATACCCAAAATACGGAATGACGGCCGTAATCCGTTCCGCACTCGCCCGCTTGAAGCTGTCGATCATGATGAGCAACTCCATGAGGTTCTCATTCACCGGCGGGCAGGTGGGCTGAACGATGAAAATGTCACGGCCGCGGACGTCTTCCTCGATCTTGCACGAAATCTCACCATCTGGGAATCGACCGAGGGAGATTCTTCCCAATGGCAGGCCGACATAATCGGCCACTTTCTGGGCCAGCTCCGGATTGGCCCGACCGCTAAAAATCTTCATTTCATGCATGGACATACTCGCTCAATCCTCGCTTATTCACCGGCCCACCCCAAAGCCACGACAGTGCCCCATAAGTTTTCTGCCGCTTCGAGGAGTGCAAAACCGGTCTTCTGAAGAATCCATCTTCGCCAAACTCCGGGTCTCCTTCCAGCGGGACCGCGTGGCAACACTGTTTTCAGAAAAAACAGAATCCGCCCACACACTTCTTGACAGTCAATACTCCCGCTTTATCCTATAGTCTTTGCGATTGAAAGATCGTCTCTAAGGAGGCATCCCAAATCCTTAAAGCTCAAAGCGCCGCGAAGGCCTGCGCCACGACGAGGCGGCATGGATAGTGCCTCGTAACCTTTTTTGTGTTACCCAAAACGTGTTACCCGGGCTGGTTTGGGAGAGTCGGCTTTTATGGAACGGCATCCACAAACCGCCAGGATTTGCCAATCGTCCAATCTGCCTATAAATAAGAGCAATTGAGAATGCCTAAACGGATGCTGGCCTGGTTCACAAGCATTTTGGTGTTGATTGTGTCGGCGAATGGCCACACGGCCGGCGAGGTTTCTTCCGCGTCCGGAAACTTGACCGGCAACAGTCAGCAAACTGTTGAAAAATCCTCGGCCCAGTTGAATGAGCGCGGCAGTTCTCGCCCCGAGACGATCGAGGGTCAAAAGCTGACGACATCAGAGATACTCAACCGCCTTGTCCCCGAAGAGCAGGCCATCGCGCAGCGGCTTTTCAGCTTGGGAGCTTCTCTCGGTACGGATGTTAGTGGAACGGCCGCCCATATTGTCTCCGTCAATTTGGCAGGCAGACCGATCACCGAAGCAAACCTGGAACCCATTGGTCGGTTACGGGAATTACGTTCTCTTGTGCTCGATGGAACGCCCATCACTGATGTGGGTCTCGTTTACATCGCTCCCTTGCTCAAGTTGGAACAGATCTACCTTAATGGGACGCAAATCAGCGGAGCGGGGCTCGCCATCCTCGCAGAGTTGCCCAACTTGCGGGTGATCGAAGTGGCGGGAACCCGCGTCTCGGATCGGGGGGTGGCTTTTCTGGTCGGCATGCAGCATTTGGAAAGTCTGGCCCTTGGTGGGACGCTGGTGACCGACCAGGCTATGGCTGAGATAGGAAAAATCGCGAGTCTCCGCTTTCTCGACCTGCGATTCACGCGTGTCGGAAATTCCGGCTTGCGGGCCCTCGCGCCGCTCCGCCTGCAATATCTCAACTTGATGGGCACGCGGGTGGATGACGAAGGGCTGGCTGCGCTCGCCACGATGAGTTCTTTACGCGAACTTTATCTGCCACCAGGCGTTACCGACCAGGGCCTGCAACAGCTCTCCCCACTGAAAGACCTTGAATACCTTGGCCTTGCCGGAACACGCGTGACCGATCAAGGCACCCGGTTTCTCGCCGGTTTTGTGAACTTGAAAGGGCTCAATTTGTCGGGGACGCAGATTTCCGACGGCGGATTAGAAGCTCTCGTGGAACTCAAGAACTTGCAGTTCGTGGACCTGTCGCGAACGTTGATTACTGATAAGGCCGCACAAACAGTCTGTTCGTGGACCAAGCTCGTGTACCTCAATGTGGACGATACCAAAATCGGTGACATTTTTGTCTCTCACATTTGTAGCCGACTGCCTTTGGAATCGCTCGCCATTGCTCGGACCCTGGTAACTGATGCCGCCAGCGAAGCGCTCTCCAAGTGCGGGACACTCAAAATGCTCATTGCGTCGGATTCCAAAATGACCAGCGACGGCGTGGCTGCCCTCGCCAAACAAATGCCTCAAACACAAATAGTGTACAATCCAACACAAAAGGGCAAGTTGTAAATGTGTCAAGCATGTTATATTTGGAAATATTCACGGGGGAGGCCAAAACTCCGCTCCACAAAAAAACGCAAATCAGTTGCACTTTCAAAGCGGCCGTGTTAAATTTGGGCGAATGGGAATTCTTCTCGCAAGGGGCGAACCGGTCTTGTTGGGTATTTGTTCATTGGGGATGCTAGTAGAGGAGGTTTGACTCATGGGACACGTTTCTAGCGCCAAGGTTCCAAAATGGAGAAAAGGGTTCACTCTCGTCGAGCTCCTGGTCGTGATCGCGATCATCGGTATTTTGATCGCACTCCTCTTGCCTGCGGTGCAAGCCGCGCGGGAAGCGGCTCGCCGTAGCCAGTGCACCAACAACCTGAAACAATTTGCGTTGGCTGTCCATAATTACCACGACGTGTACAAAACGTTTCCCCGACAGAGCTACATCAGCTTTTTGCCCGGTTCGGGTGTGAATCGCGACCCGTGGCGGATCTGGCAAGGTTACAGCGTCCACACGATGATCCTGCCGTACATCGAACAGCGGGCCATTTATGATAGAATCGATTGGCGAATCTGGGACGGTTGGTACAACCAACCCGCTCAACTCCGGCAGACCCCGATTCAGACCTTCCTGTGCCCGTCTGACATGAAGGCCCCTCAAACCGGGTGGCTAAACGGGCCGGGTTGCAATTATGCGGTCAACTCGGGCCCCTGGCTGATTTGGTGGGATTACAGTCAAGTATGTCCGGGCACCTTCCGGCCAAATCTTGAAACGACCATCGCCGAGGTCATCGATGGCACGTCGAATACTATCATGGCCTCCGAAGTGCTCAAAGGGGATGACAACGGCGCCCAGTACCTGCCGGGCGAGCCCGTGCGGAACGTTATTCCAAGCTGGTACAATCACGGCGACCCCAATACCTATTTGGCTCCCACGCTGCGTAATCAACCGGTCCAGCCCTATATCGATAATCTGAACGCTTGGGGTATCCAATGCCAAGCTAATCGGGGCGACCACCTGAGCAACAACGGATGGAACTGGATGGGTGCGAACTATACCCAAACGGTCTTCAACACGATCGTACCGCCCAACTGGCAATATCCCACGTGCATTGCCGAGAATCCCCCGGGAATGGCCTCCGACCGGGACGGCGCCTATCCTGCCCGAAGCTATCACCCCGGTGGCTGCAACCACGCCATGGTGGATGGTTCGGTACGATTCATTTCCAATACGATCGATTTGCCGACGTATTGGGCGCTGGGCAGCCGGGCAGGACGTGAATCGGTGCAAGTTCCGTGAGAGTAACGTCAGACAAGGGCAAAAGCTCTTGGCGAAAATCCACGCCTGACGAACGAGCGGGCTGAGGCATGAACGTTTGGGCCTCAGCCTGCTCTGGTTGACATTGTGTCTCAACTCGTGCAGGGAGGACTCCATCTATGGTGCAGCGATTTGCTTCCGTGGTTGTTCTGCTGACTTTTGCGGCCTTTCTTTGGGGATGCTCTAAGGCAGAACGCGTTAAGCCGCCGGAACGGAACCCTAAGGAAGAGTTGGCGAAGGTGCTGGTACCCATCGCAGAGGGCAAGTTGCAGCAAGCAGGCAGCGCAATGGGAGAAGTCATGAACTTGATTGAACAGATCAAAAAGACCGATCCTGCGCTGGGAAATGAGCTGGAAGCCGACGGCAAGAAGATCATGAGCACTCAGGATATCAACATGGTGAAGGCTACCGCGCAGGCAATGCTGCAGAAGCTGGGTGCAGGGAGCAGCGGCGGGGCGGCTCCGTCGCAACCATCTCCATGAGGTAGCCCGTAACCTGAGTGATGAACTACATTTAAGGAAAACAGCCACGTCGCCCGGCTCTCTCCGCGGCGTGGCGTTTTTATTAGACAGCCTCAAGGGAGCGAAGAGTTTTTTCGGCAACACGGGAACCTATTTCCCGTATTCGCAAAGTCAATCATCTTCGAAAAGTTGAACCGATTGCCTGGGGTGGGAATACAACATAATGGACAGATCCGTCTTTCCGACACACCGTAAAGCTTGTTTGAAGTACGGACTCCGCTGTGGAGAATGAGGCTCGCTAGCAGAAAACCGTCAGACTGGTGCAATCCGGAGGAATTGCCCAAAGCAGACGTAGTACCGGAACAACAATCTGCCAGACGCTCCTTCTGGGTGCGAAAGCGCTTCTGGGCGGCCTGCGCTGCTCTCCTGCTGATCGGCGTTCTGTTCCGACTGGTGTGGGATTGGACCCATCCGCCCAGTCCCTTGCTCCAGGTCGCTGCGGATGCTGCGCCGGAAGTGGCCGAATTACTTCGGGAGGCTGATCAACTGGCCCAGGATACCGTCGCCATCTTCCCTGATGACCCGTATGCCTGGGATGTGATGGGACAGCTCCTCGGCCGGTTTGGAAAAACCGAAGATGCAACGCAATGCTGGGAAAAGGCACTGCAGCTTGATCCGAATTTTGCGGTGGGCTATCAGTCTCTCGGTAATCTGGCCCTGGAGCGCGGGGAACTGAAGAAGGCTGCCGAGTATTACCGCAAGGCATGGGAACTCCAGCGGGATTCCTCGGTCTTTCCTGTACAGTTGGCGGAAGTTCTCATCCAGGATGGTCAGTTGGAAGAAGCCCGCCAGGTGCTGACCGAGTGCCTGCGTCGGCACCCGCGTTCGCTTCCAGCGCGGGCCCTTCTCGGTCAGATTCTCGTCCCGCTAAAAGATTACTCTGCGGCCTGTGAGCATCTTATGTATGTGATCACAGCCAATCCAGACTATACCAATGCGTATTATCCCCTGTCGACAGCCTTAAGCCGCCTAGGACACACGGAGGAATCGCGAAAGTACCTGGCGCGATTCCAAGAGATGAAGCGGCGAGACGAACAGCGACACCGCACAACTCTTAAGACAGAGACCCAACTGCCCGCCGTGCGGGCCGCTTTAGCACGTGCCTATCTGCTCGTGGCCAAAATCTACATTGCACGGGGTGACATTGCGACGGGAGAACGCCTTTTGAAACGAGGTCTGGAGCTGAATCCCGACGAAGAAGAAATTCCGCCGCTTTTGGGATGGCTCTATTTTAAAACCGGCCGTGAAAACGAGGCGGCCTCGCTTCTCCACGATTACCGTCAAAAACACCGCGACTCACTGGAGGCGCAAATGGCCACGGGCAAGGTTTTTGCCGAATTCAAAAGGTTTGACGAAGCGGAAGCCGCTTACCGTCGTGCGATTGAGCTGACTCCACTCGAGGCTGGCGGATACGCTGCGCTTGCCTCGCTGTACCTCACGGCCGGGAAGCGTCCCTTTGATGCACACGTTCTGGCCCTGAGGGCCGCCGCCCGGGAACCCGCTCCCCAGTTCTTTTTCATCCTTGCGATTGCAGCTCAACGCGACGGCGACAGCCAAGCAGCGCTTTCCGCCGCCCAGGAAGCCGCCCGCCTTGACCCCACCAACGATCAGTACCAGAGGTTGCTCGACAGCCTTCGCCGCACGCTGTGAGACCACGAATTTCACTGATTATGCTGCTGGCATCTCTGCACTTGCGACTTTTGCTGATCGGGGCCCTGGTGGCGACACTGGGATTCAGCGGATGCCGCCGCAGGCAAACTCCGTCTTCTGAATCCCATATTCCTCTCATGCGAGATGTCACCAACGAGACGGGCATCACCTTTGTTCACACCGATGGGAGCAGCGGCCGCCGTTATATCATGGAAACAGTCACGTGCGGACTGGCGCTCTTTGATTACAACAACGACGATCTCCTGGATATCTACTTTGTCAATGGAGCGCCGCTGCCGGGTGCCCCACCGCGCAATCCGCCTCCTCGCAATGAACTGTGGCGCAACGACGGCCACTGGCACTTCACTAATGTGACCGACCAAGCAGGTGTGGGCGACACAGGGTTTGGCATGGGCGTGACGGTCGGTGATTACGACAATGATGGCTGGCCGGACATATTCGTGAATAACTATGGCCCGAATAAACTTTATCACAATAACGGCGATGGAACATTTACTGACGTCACCGACCGGGCTGGGGTGAGCGGTGGAAATCGCATGGGCGCCGGTGCTGCCTTTCTCGACTACGACAACGACGGAGACCTCGATCTCTACGTGGCCAACTACGTGAAGTTTACAGAAGAAAGCCATCGAGTCCATTACGTGAAAGGCTACCCCATGTACGCAGGACCACGCGATTTTCCGCCTGAGCCTGATCAGCTTTATCGCAACAATGGCGATGGCACATTCACCGATGTCAGCGTGGAAACGGGCATCGGAACGCATGCCGGCTCGGGGATGGGAATCGTGTGCTCCGACTACGACAATGATGGTGATACGGATGTGTTTGTCCTCAATGATGTGGCGGGCAATTTTCTTTTCCGCAACGATGGCAAGGGACACTTTGAGGAAATCGGGCTGGAATCGGGTTTTGCCTACAATGGAAGCGGCGATGAACTCGGGAGTATGGGCATCGATTGCGGTGACTACGATAACGACGGTTGGCTGGATTTGTTCATGACTTCGTATCAGGCCGAGCTGCCTGTGCTCTATCGCAATCTGGGCAATGGAACCCTGGAAGACGTCACCGTGGTGACTGGTGCTGGGCAGGGATGTCTCCC
This sequence comes from Thermogutta sp., assembly GCF_039793925.1. Taxonomy (GTDB): domain Bacteria; phylum Planctomycetota; class Planctomycetia; order Pirellulales; family Thermoguttaceae; genus Thermogutta. The sequence goes on from NZ_JBAMME010000334.1 coordinate 26,820, forward strand.
CTATGTGAACAGGGGAACTGGTTTAATCGACTTTAATAACGATGGTTGGAAAGATTTATTTATTGCCTGCGGCCATCTGCAAGACAATATCGACATCTATGACGACACCACGGCCTACGCAGTACGGAACATTTTGCTTCTCAATCGGGGAAACGGCACGTTCGAGAACGTGAGTCATCGCTGCGGTGACGGCCTTAATCCCGTTTACAGCAGTCGCGGTGCCGTGTTTGGCGACCTCAATAATGACGGTGACATCGATATTGTCGTGCTGAACTCTCGAGAAAAACCAACGATTATTCGTAACGATCAGCGAACTGGAAATCACTGGGTTCAGATCACGCTTCATGGCACGAAGTCAAATCGGGATGCCGTGGGGGCGAAAATCAAAGTTGTCGCGGGAAATCTTACCCAGGTGGACGAGGTGCACAGCGGACGCGGTTATCAAAGTTACTGGGGACCGCGGCTCCACTTTGGCCTGGGCCGGGCCACAGAAATTACTCGCATTGAGATTCATTGGCCGTCCGGAAACACACAGGTATTTGAGCATCTTCCGGTTGATCGGTTCCTGACCTTCACGGAAGGCGAATCCACTTTTGTAAGCAAGACCGTCAATGAGATGCCGCACTGATACACAGTTCTTTGTCTATGTTATTGAAACAATATACACATAGATTCGCTATTTACCTCCTACTGCTCGTCAGCACGGTCGTGGTATGCCAGACGAGCTGTCGGCGTGGTGTCGACTCCTCGGGCACAGGCGGCCGTACCAGCAGCGGTATCCTCCTCAAAGACGTGTCCACAAAAGTAGGCATTACGTTTCAACACACCGATGGCAGCAGCGGTGAGCACTATATCATTGAACCGATGAGTGCCGGGCTCGCACTTTTCGACTACGACAATGATGGTTTTATCGATATTTATTTTCTCAATGGCGCCCCGCTCCCCGGCTATAAAGGACCCCGCAATCCGCGTAATGCTTTGTACAGGAATAACGGCGACTGGACATTCACCGACGTGACGGACCGGGCGGGGGTAGGTGACACAGGATATGGACTTGGCGTAACGGTGGGTGATTTCGACAATGATGGCGACCCCGACCTCTATCTGAACAACTATGGTCCAAATGTTTTCTATCGCAACAATGGTGACGGGACTTTTACCGACATCACGGGACAAACCGGAACTGCCGGTCCGGCCGACTACGTTGGAGCTGGCGCGCTTTTCGTCGATGTTGACCGTGACGGTCTGCTCGATCTTTACGTGGGAAATTATCTCCGATTCGATCCCAGTATGAATGTTGTGCGGATGATTGACGGCATGCGATCTTATCCGTCGCCTCGAGACTATTTACCCATTCCTGATACTCTCTATCGCAACAATGGTGACGGAACGTTTGCTGACATCAGCGAGACTTCCGGAATCGCCGCCGTTAAAGGAACTGCCATGGGGATGGTGGCCGCCGACATCGATAATGACGGAGACACCGATATCTTTGTTCTCAATGACGTTGCAGAGAATTTCTTATTCATCAATGATGGCACCGGCCATTTCACCGAATCTGCGATCGAACGTGGAGTTGCTTACAACGCTTATGGTGAGGAAAACGCCAGTATGGGCGTGGATTGCGGTGATGTGGACCGTGATGGCTGGCTCGATTTCTATATGACCGCTTACGAAGATGAGCTGGCTGTTTTTTATCGCAATCTCGGTGACGGTTACTTTGAGGACGTCACCCAGCTTACAGGCGCGGGTGAAGGTACGTACCCACACGTCAATTGGGGCGTTGGCCTAGTCGATCTCGATAACGATGGTGACCTGGATATCTTTATTGCCAACGGACACACGGAGGATAATGCCGAGGCCCGAACCGCCGCCACCGCGTGGCGGGTCCGCAACCTCGTGTTGATAAACGACGGAAAAGGACATTTTCGAAACGTCACAGACGACTGCGGTGACGGGCTTGCACCGGTCGAGGCCAGTCGCGGTGCGGCCTTCGCCGATCTCGACAATGATGGGGATATTGACATTGTGGTCCTCAACTCGCGGAGTGCACCCACGATCATTGAAAACCGAACGAGTAACGGCAATCACTGGATTCAGATTATTCTCGAGGGAACCAAGACAAATCGCGATGGTGTCGGCAGTCGAGTAACACTGACCGCGGGGGATTTAAGACTCGTCCAGGAAAAGCTTGGAGGACGCGGTTACCAGTCTTACTGGGGTTCAAGGCTCCATTTCGGTTTAGGCCAACACAATCGTATCGATCAGATAGAAGTTCACTGGCTGAGCGGCACGGTAGACATACTAAGAAACATACCGATCGATTGTTTTATAAGGATTAAAGAAGGAACCGGGCGTTTTGAAGTTGTACGGTTACCACGGGCAAAGGGCTCTCCGAAATAGGCTTTCCGGCCAGCGCCGATAAAAGCCACACGAGGGAGGCCACTCAAATGACCTCGCGCACGCACGTTCTCACTTGGCTGGTGGTGATTGCAGGAGTTGGACTTGGAGCTATTTCCTTTATTTTAATTAAACGTCAGGTGTTATTCAAAGAACATATTCAACAGGAAACTGCACAGAGTCGTTCGGGAGCAACTATTATTGTTCCCGAAGTCGTCAATAAGCCGATACCCGAGACGGGGCAGCAGGTCGCCGCGGAGATGGACGCAGTTGCGCAGTGGCTCGAAATAACGTTCCCCCAATGCGTGGAAATGCTCGAGCTTAGCGCTCGGCTGCGGTTCCACCGCGGTGAACTTGATAAAGCTGAACAGTTATGGTGCCGTGCGATAAGCATCGATCCCACCTATCCCTTTGCTCATCATGGGGTGGCGATCGTGCGGGCTTTGCATGGCGATTATGAAGCCGCAATCAGTGAATATCGTGAGACGCTTCGCTTCAGCCCACGGGCTCTGGAACCGCTTCTCGAGTTAGGCGATGTACTCATTAAAGCCGGAAAGATTGATGACGCCATTGATCTACTGGAAAATGACTTTCCTTCTACGGTAGAGTCGCTATGGCGATACACCATGCTCGGAGAGTGTTATCTGCATAAAGGTGATCTGGCCAAAGCGCGACTCATGTATGAACTGGCTCTTTCCCGCAGTCCCAATGATACATCTGCTTTGTATGGCCTGTCGCTTGTTCTGGCCCGTTTGGGCCGCCAGGCCGAAGCCGATAAAGTGGCCGAACAGCTCAAACAGCTTCGTGAGTCGGAACGCCAAAAACAGCGACAAGAGCGACGTCGTTTTGACGAGCGAACGGACCTTGCCGGAAAACTGGCCGAGGTGTACGGTGGTGTCGCCAGATTTCTCCTAGCGGTCGATGCGATCGAGCAGTCAAGAGCGATTGCGCACCGGGCTATTCAACTTCAACCCGACCAGCCGGTGGCACGACAGGTTCTGGCGGAAATTCGGCTCAAAGAACTGGCGCCCGTGGCAGCGGTCGCTCACTCCGTTTCTCAGGGCGAGGGAGACCACCAAAGGGACACACAATCACAGGGTCAGCCGCCCCAGAAGAGTTCCTCGAATACGCGGCCATGATAGCCTGACGACATGGCTGACAAACAGCTTGATGAACTCGGGCTGGTGAGATTGAGTTATGGGATGTATGCGATCGTCGCCTTGGAGCGATTTGAGTGTCGGCTTCGCGTTTTTGATAATGCTTTTTTTTGTCCTTCTCACTCTGCCGGTACCGGGATGCCGTCGCCCAGAACAGGCGGACCGTCCCAGCCCCGAAGCCACAGATTTAGAAACGCACCGTTCTTTGGCCTCTTCCGCGCAGGGAGTCGAGAATCAATCGACAAGGCCTGCACCTGCTTCCTTTTGTTTTCGAGACGTCACGGATTCATGCGGCATTCAGTTCGTTCATACCGATGGGAGCAGTGGCCGCCGGTACGTGATTGAGCCCATGTCCGCTGGCCTGCTTTTGTTCGATTACAACAACGATGGCTGGATTGATATCTATTTCCTTAATGGCGCTCCACTCCCGGGCTACACTGGTCCTCCGTCTCCTCGAAATCATTTGTATCGCAACCTGGGTAATTGGCGATTCGTGGATGCCACTGATCAGGCCGGAGTCGGAGACACTGGCTACGGACTGGGAGTCGCCGCTGCCGATTTCGACAACGATGGTGACGAGGATATCTATGTCAACAATTTCGGACCGAACGTGTTTTACAGAAATAACGGTGACGGAACGTTCACCGATGTTACCCACCAGACAGGAACTGCGAACGGAGAGAAAATGGGGGCCGGGGTATGTTTTGTTGATATTGACCGGGATGGATGGGTAGATTTGTATGTCGGTAACTATATTCACTTTACATTTGACCAGCATATATCGCGGACCATTAATGCTGTCCCCTCTTACCCCGGACCGCTCGACTATACAGCCGTTCCTGATACTCTCTATCATAATCAGAGAGACGGTACTTTCGCGGATATTTCCGGGCCTTCGGGCATCTCTCAACTCGCTGGAACAACCATGGGCATGGTTGCCGGCGATTTTGACAACGATGGAGACGATGACATCTTCATTTGCAATGACGTGCGAGAAAACTTTCTCCTTATTAATGATGGATTCGGCCACTTTGAGGAAGCCGCCATCTTGCGTGGCGTCGCCTACGATGCCAGTGGCTCTCCCCAGGCGAGTATGGGTGTGGACTGCGGCGACTTAAACCGCGACGGCTGGCTGGATCTCTTTATGACGTCCTACCAGAACGAGACGGTCACCTTCTACCGCAACCTCGGCAAGGCATTCTTTGAAGATGCGACGGCCGTCACCGGAGCCGGTGCGGGAAGCTATCCCTACGTGACCTGGGGCGTCGTCCTTGCTGACTTCGACAACGATGGTGACAAAGATGTCTTTATCGCTTGCGGTCATCTGGATGATAATGTAGAACTCCGCGATCGCAGCACATCCTACCGCGCGAAAAACATTGTTCTGAAGAACCAAGGCGACGGACGGTTCGTTAACGTCAGCGCCCAAAGCGGCGATGGGCTCCAGGTTGCCAAGAGCAGCCGCGGAGCCGCCGGTGCCGACCTCGATAATGACGGGCGCATTGACATTGTGGTTGTTAATTCCCGGGACTCTCCCACGATTCTGCACAACGAGACGCCGACCCCCTACAACTGGTTGGAGCTTCTCCTGGAAGGTCGCGCCAGTAACCGGAGCGCAATTGGCGCTAAGGTCAAAGTGGTGGCTGGCGACCTCGTCCAGTATGACGAGGTTCACAGCGGACGCGGATACCAGAGTGACTGGGGCCGGCGACTTCATTTCGGTCTCCGAGAGCACAATGAAGCTCAGCTTATCGAAGTCACCTGGCCGACCGGACGCATCGAGCGGTGGTCACACATTCCGGCCAACCGAATTGTCAAGCTCATTGAAGGTGAAACCAGTTGGCTCACGGTGCACACCACACCATCGAGCTCTTCTCCCCAAAGAAAATAACGCGCCACGTGGTCTGTATTAACTCACGTGGCGCGACGCAGTCACGCCCTTGTTTGTGGTTAGTTCACGAACCTCTACGCTTGCCGACTGCGCCAGATTACTCATTGATTCGGGCGAGGCGGAACAGGCGGTATCGCCCGAACACGCTTCTGGATGTCTGTCTCAAGGACACCGAAGGTGGCTTCGTGCCGCTGGATTGTAAGCTGAAGTGCGTGAAGCATCCGCTTGGCGGTATAAAAATTCATGACAATCCGTTGGCTCACCACGATCGGCTGGGCAGGAATGCCGATCGGCTGCGGATTCAAACCGAAGTCGATGATGACCTCTTCCGGCGTTCCAGTGACACGACAGAAATTCGCATAACTGGCTGTCACCTTGCTGTCGTCAATCTGCAGCGTGACCCGAGGTGGAGCCGCCTGCTGTTGCTGAAACTGTTGCGGTTCCACGGCAGTTTGTGATGCCTTGTTTTCCTGATCCGTGACATCTGTTTCCGGGGGGTGAGGAAGATCGAAGTCTGACACGGCCAATCCCTTTCGTGAAAATTAGGTCCTCTTAACTCTTCGTCGCACCACCATATGGCGCGACCCCACTATCACAACCGGCGGTAGAAGATACCGCCAGCTCCCATTGTCATGGAATCACCGTCTAAAGGAATATAGCACACATTTCGTAAGGTCATATTTCACAACTACATGGCCACCGATTGCCGGTCGGCCCTCGGCGTTTCATTCCGCGAATTCCAAACCACCGGTAAAAGCGGAGGAATCCTGAGGCCAGGCCATCACGTGATTCGGGGCGAGTCCCCTTGATGGCGAGGTTTTAACTATTTTCAGACGGAGAACTCTTTTGACCACCTGCTGGCGCCACAGCACCAGTCGAAGTGTCTCCACCGGCACCATTTTTCGGGCCGTCACTGCCGTTGGCCCGCGCGGTTGCTTGCTGCCGGTTTGGAGTGGTCACCGATTCCGAGCGGCGCTCCGTCTCTCTACGATCTTCCGTGCGTCGTTCCGGATATTTGATCCGCCCATGGTACATCGCTACGAGTGACTTGATGAGGCTGTCTTCGATGGTGCGAAGCTCTCGTAGCGTCAGATTGGTATCATCAAACTGACCCTCATGCAGTTTCTTTTCGGCGATGTCTCGGACAACCGCCTCAATGCGGGATGGGGCCGGGTCCTTCAGGCTGCGGACGGCACTTTCCACAGCATCAGCGAGCATAAGCACAGCGGCCTCTTTGGTCTGCGGACGCGGTCCCGGGTAGCGGAAGTTATTTTCATCCACCTTGGGTGCTTCCGGCTGGCTCTCCTGCTTTCCCCGGGCGCGCTCGTAGAAATACTCCACAAGCGTCGTGCCGTGATGCTGTTCGATAAAGTCGATGATCAACTCTGGAAGATGATGCTGCCGCGCAAGGTCCGCTCCATCTTTGACATGGGCGATGATGACCAGGCTGCTCATGGTCGGTTCAAGGGTTTCGTGTTTACTGGGAGCATCGGCTTGATTCTCGATGAAATAGCCTGGCTTGAGCATTTTCCCGATGTCGTGAAAATACGCTCCAACCCGCACGAGCAATCCGCGGGCACCAATGGACTCGGCTGCCGCCTCCGCTAGCGCTCCCACGTTGATCGAGTGATTGTACGTGCTCGGGGCCCGGCGAGCTAATTCTCTCAAAAGCGGGTGCGACAGATCGCTCAGCTCCAAGAGCGACATATCCGTGAGTACGCCGAAGAAGCGTTCCACAAACGGAAGCAACCCTTCCATGAGGAAACCGCTCACCACGCAGGCAAGGGCGAGGCGGCCTAACTCGGCGAGTAGTACCGTATCCACTGGCACTTGGTTGAGGAGGGCCACGAGCAAGCGAACAACCACACCAACAGCCGCCGCCCCCATGCTGACGTAAAGCAACTTCGTCCGCGTGCGAATGGAATCGAGCTGAAGAATCGCCCAGGCGACGACGGCCCCCCATAACAAGACGGCCCCCACTTCCATTCCCGTACCCAGCACCACCACCAGAATCATGACCCCGGCGAATAGGAGTGCCAGCTCCCGGTGATAGGCCACCGCGAGCGTCTGTCCAAAGATGATCATCGGGATCAATTCAGCATAGGGGACCTCTCTGGCCAGCCACTGGGCCAGAGCGACGGTCACAACCAGAAGGACGAGCACGCTGGCGAGGGAATGGAGCTTCACCAGCACACGGCGTTCCCGAAAGAAAAGGTACAAGGCCACGACTCCTAGAAGGCCTACCATCAAAAGCCAAACGGCGATAAACCTTTCCACCGTGTGAAGCCAGGCACCTCGCTGGGGGGTCGGCACCACCTCTGGTTCCGCGCCTTCGGAGTCAGTTCCGCGGAGATGCCAATGCAAAGTGCCGGCGGGTAGAGAGTACCGGGCATCAATCGCCAGATTCCCTGACCGCTCGGGTTGGGGGGGCAGCATCCCATGAATGCTCACGGTCAATAGGGTCGCCGCCATCAGCCCGAGAACCGCTCGCAGCCCCACTTCAGTCCGGCGAAGACGGTTCCAGGCCAGTTCCCACTTGGTGGGGACCTGAACCAGCCCGGCCAGGCGCTCCGCACGTTTTCGTTTTGGTGCACCGAATTTTAGAAAACCGATCGCACGCCTCCCTTACGCATCCGAAATTTCCTCGCTCATGGGCCCGGAGATCTCAGATCGTTCCTCTTGCCGATGAGACGCACTGGTCTCAGAGCTCCGGTCCCTCCGGGACGATCGCCCCTCGTAGGCATCCACAATAGCCTGAACGAGGGGATGCCGGACAATATCCGCCCTAGTCAGCTCAACCTGCGCAATCCCCGGGATATGCCGAAGCCTCGTCCATGCGTCCACCAATCCGCTCTTTGTGTTGGGAGGAAGATCGATCTGGGTCGTGTCTCCCGACACAACGATCTTGGATTGATGGCCCATGCGCGTGAGGAACATTTTCATCTGAGCCACGGTGGTATTCTGAGCTTCGTCGAGGATCATGAATGCCTCGTTGAGTGTACGGCCACGCATATATGCGAGGGGCAGCACTTCAATGCGTTCCTCCTCAGCATAGCGAGCAGCCATGTCATACCCCACTATATCCCGGAGTGCGTCCATAAGCGGTCGCAGATAGGGCGAAATTTTCGCCTGAAGATCGCCCGGCAAAAATCCCAAACTCTCCCCAGCCTCGACAGCAGGTCGAGTCAGAACGACCTTGCGGATTCGCTGCTCTCGCAGGGCCGCCACCGCCATCGCCACGGCGAGGTAAGTCTTGCCGGTTCCCGCCGGGCCGATACAGAACACAATGTCGTGCTTCTCGATGGCCGACACGTATCGCGCCTGCCCGGGTGTTCGCGGATAAACCCGGCGTCCACCGAACACTTCAATAGGCGGGACATCTTCCTGAATCGGGCCCGTTCTCACCTCCAGCAGAAGCCGGCGCACTTCCTCGGGCGCGAACGAGCGATTGCAGACGCTCCAGGATTTCTGTGGCCTGGAGCACTGCGGCGTCTTCCCCGCTGACGTAAATTTTATTGTTGTTGGCCGTCACCCGGACTCCCAGCACCTCCCGGATCATCCGCGCGTGCTGATCGCAAGGTCCCAGAACACCGGCCAGCGTCTCCCAGTTGACAATCGAGATGGAACGCTCACTCATCGAACGAAGGGCAACACCTCCCTTAAATCGTTTCAGGCTTGATGATTCTTACAATCCTTCAGGCAAGCTTCCCGCAACCTTGGCACTCAATTTCAGACCAGGCAGTGTGTTTTCCGGTCCTTTCCACAGCGGCTTACCTTGGACCTCTTTCAACGAGCTGCGGCTACCTAATGCTCTACTATAGTCAATCTTATACCGTGTCGCATGCCAAGTATCTCCCTGCTATAGGGTGACATGGAATACTCCTTAAGTATCGATTGGCGTTGAATTACCCACAACGCAGACCACGCTCAAACCGGAATCGCTCAAGTTCCCTGATATCCGGGCAAGCCAACTGATTTTCGGCCGGGAATCACGCGGTACTGCACGCGGATGAGCCACACAGACGAGCGCTAAATGTTCAGATCTTTAAACCCCAAGTAGGTGTGACAATACGGACAAATCCTGGTGGCCGCAATAATCTCACGATGGCACTTTTCGCAAATCTTTTTAGGCAGTCGCGTCGGCGCCGGTTGCGACGGCCCTTCACTGACGGACTCAGCAATGGGGTTTTCCGCCCGAGGTGGCGGGGCCTCCCCAAGAAGCTTCAAAATCTCGTCCTCACTGAGGCTCTGTTTTTTCTCGGGGACCTTTACTTTGGCCCCACAAACCGGACACGTGCCTGTCCGGCCGCTATATTCTTCGCGGACCTTCAATCGATGCCCATGAGGACAGTAAACTTCGATAAAGGACATAACTGCGGACCTCTCGCTGAGCCGCTCGAGGATAAGCAAAATCTCCTCACGACACCTTGGGCCTCCTTTCTCGCGGTTTCATTCCCTTTTTGCTGAACATTTCCTTCATTTCCCCGGTCGCGGTCCTCTTAAATCGAACCTTCGCCGTACGCAGCCGCGGATTCCCGGACAGCGGTTTTGAGGGCGCACCACGCGCTACTTAAGCCTTCCATCAATATAATGGCTGCATTCCCGTCCCGCGCAGAAGGTCCGCGCGAGAAACTCCATCACGAGCCTAAGCCACATTCCGCATTCACACCACTGCCACCCAACAGCCCGTCACGCGAGTGTGGCCGCCGCAAAAATCTGACCGCGATGCTCGCTCCAGATTATTAACCCCGCCGGCCGCTTATCGGCCCGTTAGTACTACCTAATCGAAATTCACTATAATGCACAGCTTTCTAATTTAACCTCTCTTCACCATTTTCCGATTCGGGTGCCGCGATGTCGCAGGAGCCCCGCGCACTAGCCGAAATCGGAGCGCCCCATACTATGTTACCCACGATTCGACTTATGTCAAATATTAGCCGAAAAGATTTGCGAGCGATCGACTGGGTCCCAAGACGTCAGAGGACCTGCCTTAATGACTGCTCAAAAGGCTAGGAGCTTTGGTCCCTCTTTTCACCCGAAGGAAAACACTCCAGGTGGCAGGTCCCAAAATCGTCAATTTCCAGGACCGGATGCAGGCTTCGGGGTGGGTTCTTCGATCCGCATCAACGGGAGACTGGGTAACGATTTCATGTAAGCTGCGTACTGCTCGTCCAATTGTGAGAAGCGTACTCCCGTCAGTTGGGAAAGGCTGTCTGCATGATCACGGCCGAGGTAAACGGCTGCCAAAAAATTCACCAAAGCATCCCGGTAGCGCCCGCCATCAAAATGCATAAAAAACTGCGTTAACCCGGCCGCCTGACTGTAGAGAGCTCCGATCCGCGAGTCGGTCTGAAATTCCTCCATGCCCAAATTACAAAACTTTTCCAGCGGGATGTAAAAACGATCCTGGAGGAATCGCACCCGGGCGGCCAATAGCCGCGGTGTATCAATTCCCCCGAGCACAAAGAAATCCCCTTCTTGGCGCAGCGTCTCGAGATACATAGCCGCTCCTTCGATCACCCAGTAATTGCAGCGGAATCCAGGATTTGGCACCGATCGGCCGACCTCCTGGAACAACTGGTGTGTGGCTTCATGATAGGCAGTGGAGGCGTCAAAACCTGGTCCCGCAAAAAAATAACAACAGCGACTCGCACCGTCGTACAGCCCGACGCTGAGTTCGACCTGCGGATACCGACTTTTCAAAGCTGCGTTGTACTCCTCGCGATTGCGGAAGAGGACTACGCGGTGCTGTACCGGATTGCCCGCTGGCGGGCGATTGCGAAGATCGAACAGCGCACGGATTTGCGCGTCTGTGGTGTAAAACCGAATGAACAGGCGGCTCCATACTTCATTGAGCCGCTCGAACTGTTCGGCCAGGCGAACCCCCTCCTCCAGGCTGTGATTCGTCAGGACCCGATAATGTTCGGTTTCCACCACCCAGCCGTTCTGAAGTGTGCTCCTCAGCTTGCGATCCTCTTCCACTGAGATCCATCGGTTGTTGTAGAAGCGTTCCCCCTGCTCGTACCGGGCAACGTAGCTTTTGGGTAACCAGCCGAAACGATCGTGCCACACATCTCCTGCCCGCAATCGGCGGACTTCATAAGGCGTGCGCCAGTATCCGGAATAGGCCTGGAAACCGAAAAGGCGACGAAGTCCTTCGTGATCGGGATTCTCGTGAAGGGCTGCCATGGCCAAGTCCAGGGCGAGAGCAGCTCGTCCCTGCCTGATAGCCCCGCGGGCTAAAGCAAACAAGGCGTCAGCCTGCTCTTTTCTCAGGGCCGCCCAACGTCTGAACCACTCTTGACGCGCCGGCGACTCTTCTTCCGAGGGTTCAAGGGTACCCATCTTGCGTGGCAGAATGGGCACCAGAAGGCGGTCTTCCAGAACCGGGTGTAGCCACCGACGAGTCCGTTCGGCTTCTTCCGTCAATCCCTGGCTTTCGCACCACTCCGCCAGAGACTCGAGCTTTCCTCGGTAGGCCTCCGTCTGACGTCTGAGAGCGTCAGTAAGTTCGTCCGCCGAAACGGAGGCGGTAACCACAAAAGACGTGACCGCTAATCCCAGGACTTGCCACAAATAAACCTTGTAGTTGGTTCCTATAGCCATGACAGCTCCCAAATTGCGGGAACGGAGACCAGCGGCAAAAATGCACTGCTCGAGCAAGTTGTCTCTTTTTTTGAGTGTACCACACGTCCAGAGGTTCCAGGCTGGAATCCACCCCCTTTTGGAAGTGCCGAGCGATATTTCCTGGCCTAGGTGCCGGGTTCTCCCGGGGACTCAAATTGATCCGTTTCTCAGCTGAGCACGAACGGGGGTTTCCAATCTACGAGAGCCCGGCACACTTTCCGCATTCAAGCGGTTCCGACTTGAGCCTGACTCGTCTCAATCTTGGTGAGAATCCGCCGGCGGCCAAGGGCCCAATGAGTAGTAGTGGCAATTTACGAATTGCGCCTATTCCCTGCGTTGGCATCCGCCTCCGCAGGGTGTGAACTTCACTGACACCAACGAGTGACTTTTCTCTTTTATGGCTCTCATTTAAAATCAACGTTTCGCGATGCAATTCAATAGATACGTGAGTTTGGCCGGAAGGACAACCTATGACAAATCCGATCAACCCGTTGCGAGTAGCAGTCATCGGCGGTGATGGTACGGGTCCCGAAGTGGTGGCCGAGGCTGTCAAAGTGTTGAAGGCAGTGGCCCAACTCGAGGGCATCCAGCTCGAACTCCGCGAATTTGATCTGGGAGGCGAGCGCTACCTGCGAACGGGAGAGGTGCTTCCGGAGGATGTTTTTCAGGAGTTGAAAACCTTTCCCGCCATTCTCTTGGGGGCCATCGGCCATCCTGACGTACCTCCGGGGATCCTGGAACGCGGGCTTCTCCTGCAGTTACGGTTTCGATTCGACCAGTACATCAATCTCCGCCCGGTGAAGCTCTATCCCGGGGTGGAAACACCGCTTGCGGGCAAGGGTCCCGACGATATCGACTTTGTGGTGGTGCGGGAAAATACGGAAGATCTTTACGCTGGTATCGGCGGTTTCCTGAAAAAGGGAACTCCCGACGAAGTGGCCATCCAAACTGCCATTTACACCCGTAAGGGTTGTGAGCGGTGCATCCGCTGGGCCTTTGAGTACACTCGCAAACGCAACAAAAAGAAACGGCTTACTCTGGTAGCCAAGACCAACGTGCTGACCTACGGGCACGATCTCTGGTGGCGCACCTTCCAGGAAGTGGCCCGCGAATACCCCGATATTCAAACCGACTACAACCACGTGGATGCATGCTGCATGTGGATGGTCAAGAATCCCGAATATTACGACGTTATCGTGACGACCAACATGTTCGGGGACATCATCACCGACCTGGCCGCCATCATCCAGGGTGGAATGGGAGTGGCCGCCGGAGCCAACATAAATCCCGAGCCGGGCGGCACGAGCATGTTCGAGCCCATGGGCGGCAGCGCTCCCAAGTACACCGGCAAGGGGATGATCAATCCCATCGCAGCTATCGCAGCGGCCGGAATGCTTCTCGAACACACCGGCCATGAACGAGCGGCAGAACGGGTCAACAAGGCCATCCAGATCGTGACAGGTACGAAGATGAAGAGCCAGGCCGCGGGAAAGATGGGATACACCACCTCGCAGGTTGGCGATCTGGTGGTGGAGGCTCTTCACCAAGTCTGAAACCGACGGCACTATCGTAACGTTGCGAGCAGAGTCTGTCGGTCGCTTAACGGACCCAAATCCCGGGGACAGCGGTCTGACCCGAGGCTCGGGTCTTTACAATATGCAAGGAGCGTTCATGGATGGAAAACTGCCCTCAGTTATTCGCTGATGACTTTTCCCGCACCGGTATCTGGTACTCCCAGTAATACTTGTCCCGCGGGACGAAGGGGCTGTTGTAACCCAAAAGGCGCGGTGGCCCCGCAACTTCCCACCCATTCCCATGATGCGCGAGCCAATCCTGCACGCGCTGACGGGCAAGCTGAAGAGCCTGATTCGATCGGGGACCTCTGATGCCGGTACTTACAAACCAACCGCCTGGCAAATCGCGGACTTCCACGGCACCGTCTTCACCTGGATTACCCTGGTCCGGGCGTTCATAAAGAAAGGCCATCAGCAAAGGGCGCTGCGTGTTGTCTTCCAGTGTCATTTCGACGGGTGCCGTCATGGCCACGTTATTCTTTTTGATGTGGAGAAAAAGCCGCCAGAAGGCCGTTCCGCTATCGCGGGTTACCGCCGCCCGATAGCCGGGATACAGCTTGACCTCTACCTCGCCAACAGGAGTGCAAGGTGGAAACCCAACTGGCAAATTGGCCTCCGCTATTGGACGAAATCGCAGGTCTTCCACGATGGCTTTCAGAGCGGGAAGGACTTCGGACTGATTGGCATCGGCAGCAACACTTTTTTTCAGATCTTTCAATCGTGCCGCGATATATGAGTTTTCGGGCAACAACGCAATCGCCCGGTCAATGGCTTCCGTCAGAACCGACGTTCTGACTGTTGGATCTGTCTCCTGAACAGTTTTGGCCAATTCGTCCGCGGCCTTCTGATAGTTTTTGGCCATGGGATGTTCGGGGAATTCCGCCCCGTCACCGAATACACTGCCGAATATTAAAGCGAGAATTCCTACCGCGCCAAAGAAGATGCCAATTATTGCTGGTTTCATGGTTTACGGACCTTTCTTTACAAATGGTTCTTGATTCCCTCAAAAATCTTCTACCGTATGAAGCGACAATCCGAAGGGTCGGAGAGTTGCAATCCCCGACCACTTCGGACGCTCGCAGGGGTTTCAAACAACAGTCAATCTAGTTCAAGGGAGGCTAATCTTTAACCCTTGGTTCCACCGGCATTGCAGGAGGAAGAACCCTCACCCTCTGACTTCTCCGGCGGTAGAATCACGGCATCAATGACGTGGATGATGCCGTTAGACGCCCGGATGTCGGTCTTCAGGACCTTGGCCTGATTCACCTTCACTCCCGCGTCGCCCACGGTAATCTTGATGGGGGACCCCTGAACCGTCTTCAGGCTTTTGCTAGCGACCACCTTCTCCGCAGGGTACTCACCAGCGACTACGTGGTAGGTGAGCACAGCGGTCAACTTCGCTTTGTCTTTGAGGAGAGATTCGAGAGTACCCTCAGGCAACTTGGCGAAGGCCTCATCGGTAGGGGCGAATACCGTAAAGGGTCCTTTGCCTTTCAAAGTCTCGACCAAGCCGGCAGCCTGGAGCGCTTTGGCGAGAGTCTTGAACGAGCCCGCCTCGACGGCTACATCCACAATGTCCTTTTTGGCTGCCTCCTCAGCGCGATTCATCTGAACCAGACCGAACCCTCCGAGTAGCACAGCCATCGCGACCGCAGCAAACGTAAACCGACGCATCACAAAACCTCCTTACCCTAAAGGGACCTACGAACGGCTCGGGCATGCCGCTTGCATGCCCGTGAGCGAATACAATTCGTTCATTTCGATCACAAGTAGTCTATACCTGGCAAAGTGTTCGGGCAAGGGGCAACTGCAAAAATTCTCGTCCTGCCTCCAGGCCATGCAGAAAACGCGTAGAGCACGCGGGATGCCTTTAAAAGTGCAGCAAAACGGTATAGGATTAGGTAATGGGAACGGTTCTCCTGGCAATTAACATATCGTTCAAATCGTTCAAATGGCCACACTTCTGACCCCGAAACAGCTCGCCTTAGCTACCGGCGTCAGCGAGTCCACCGTGAAGCGCTGGTGCGACCGCGGCCTGCTGCCCGTGGCCCGAACGCCCGGTGGACACCGCCGCATTGAGCTCAACGAAGCATTACGGGTGCTCAAGGACCTCAATCTGCCTTTGCGGCACCCGGAAGCGCTTGGGCTGCCAGCCTTCTCTGGCCAGGGACAAAGGGTGCTCGAGAAGGCCAAGGACGAGCTGCTTCAGGCCTTGAAAAATGCTCGGGCCGACCGTTGCCGAGTGATTCTCCACGAGCTTCGCTATGTTGGCCTATCCTTTGCACAAATTGGCGACCATGTCATTGCCCCGGCCTTTGAGCAGATGGGGCATGAATGGGAGTGCGGAAAGCTCCAAATTTATCAGGAGAGGACAGCCTGTTGCATTCTCTCGGAAGTGCTCGCCGAAATAGCGTCAACTCTTCCACATGGCACTGCGCATCAACCGCTGGCAATTGGGGCCACCCTCAGTCAGGACCACTATGTCCTGGCCTCCCAGCTCGTGCAGCTCGTTTTGCGGGAAAAGGGCTGGCGCGCCAGGTTCCTGGGCCCAAATCTTCCGGCCCCTACTCTTCGGCAGGCCATCACCGATTGGCAGCCGCGTCTTTTCTGGCTGAGCATCTCCCACGTAACGTCACCTCAGGAGGTGATCGATGCTTGTCGCGATCTGTTTGGATACTGCAGGCAATCTGAGTGCCTCTTCGTCATCGGTGGGCGATCGATTGACGAGTCCCTTCGCCAGCGGCTCAGTTACTCGGCTTATTGCCCGGATTTGACTCACCTGGCCATGCTCTTAGACACTCTTCCCCCCACCCCTATCAATACCGCGGATCATGAGACGACGCCCCGGCCGCAATCCGAAATAGCGCCTGGTTGAGGCAACCACCACGACGACCGCGTGCGGTATGCCCCGTTCAGCCCAGGCCATGCTTGGCCAGTTTGTCGCGAAAAGTCGACGGTTTCATCCCCAGGGCGGCTGCGGCGGCCGTCTTGTTACCGCCCGCTTCTCGAAGTGCTCTCTCCAGGAGTTCGCGTTCTGCCTGATTGATGGCCTCTTGAAAACTGGCTATTCCGCCACCTTCTGAACTGCCCTTGGCTGTTTTTGTTGGGAACTGGGCAATCTCGGAGCGGAGGAGTTCCGCCGTAATCTCTCCGTTGCCAATCAAATAGACTCTTTCCAGGGTGTGGTAAAGCTCACGGACGTTGCCAGGCCAATCATGCTCCTGGAGGACCTCGAGGGCGCCGGGGCCCAAGGTAAACGGCTTGTCCCCCGCAATTTTTTTCAGCAAATACTCGACGAGTAGGGGAATATCCTCGCGCCTCTCTCGAAGCGGAGGGATATTGATGCGGAGCACGTCCAGACGGTAGTACAGGTCCTGGCGGAATGTGCCCTGGCTGACTCTCTCCAGCAGGTTTTGCTTGGTAGAAGCGATGATACGGACATCCGCATGAATCGGTGTCGTGCCGCCTACCCTCTCGAATACTTTCTCCTCGATCACTCGGAGCAGCTTGGCTTGCTGGTCGAGCGGGATATCGTCCACATCATCGAGGTACAGCGTGCCACCCTGAGCGATTTCGAATCGGCCAGGCTTCCGCTGATCTGCCCCTGTGAACGCGCCCTTCTCATGTCCGTACAATTCGCTTTCCATCAGATGGGCCGGGAAAAGGGTGCAGCCCACTTTCACAAATGGTCGGTCTCGGCGGTGAGATTTCCGGTGAATCACCTGAGCAATCAAATCCTTGCCCACACCGGTTTCGCCACACAAAAGGACGTTGGCGTCGGTGCGGGTGCAGATTTCGATCATTTTCTTGACCCGCGTCATCACCGCCGACTGACCGATAACCAGTTCATCAATGCTCTGGGTTTCGGTAGCCGTTCCCGCAGAGTGGCTTTCTCTCCGCCGACCACGCTCGCGTTCCAGCCGAGCCAAAACGGGCAACAGATCCTCATTCCGGAAGGGCTTCGTGATAAAGTCGTAGGCACCAAGCTTCATCGACTCGACGGCCAACTGGATGCTTCCGTAGGCCGTCATCATGATTACGTCCGTGGCGGGCGCCTGTTCCCCCTGCTTGATATAACGAAGTAACTCCAAACCGTCCACCCGTGGCATTTTGACGTCGGCAACGATAACGTCAAAATGCCGCTGCCGCAGTTTTTCCAGGGCCTCTTCGCCATCCGCCGCCGTGTCCACTTCGTACCCCTGTGCGGCGAGATCGTCGGCCAAGGTCACCCGCTTGATTTTCTCATCGTCCACAATCAGAATCCGCATAGTGGTTTGACAACCTTCCCAGCAATGAAATGAAACCCGTCAGGCAAAAACTTCCTTGAAGATCACGCGGGCTTATTGTCCTTATCGCGGTAGGCGTTCAGTATCACGGTGAAAGTCGTCCCCTGCCCCAGGGTGCTGCGAACTTCAATTCTTCCGCCCATCTCGGAAATCAGCATCCGGCACAATCCCAGCCCCAGGCCCGTTCCTCCCGAGTCCGCCCGAGTGGTAAAAAACGGCTCAAAAATCCTTTCGAGATTGGCCCGAGGAATTCCAACACCCGTGTCGATGACCTCGATGGCCACCGAATTCATTTGATCATCGTCCTGCGTCCCCAAAGTCCTGGTACGGAGTGTGAGCGTTCCGCCATTGGGCATAGCAGCAAGGGCGTTGGTGCAAAGATTGAACACGACTTCCTGAATGGTGTACTTATCTCCCAGCACCGGCGGCACCGGCCGAAGGTCCTTTTCCACACGTATGTTCTGCCCAATCCGTGTACCCAACATAGCAAGGGTACCTTCCACGGCGGCGTTGACATCGGTTTTTTCCAGAACCAGGCCGCGAGGCTGCGCAAAGGCCTGGACGCGCTTCGCTGTCCGCTCAATCCGTTCCAAGGCTTCGGCCATCATGTTCACGTATTCTGTCAACCGGGGGTCGTTTTTGACAGCCTCGCTAATTCTGCGCAGACAGTTCTGGACACCGTCCAGCGGATTGGCAATCTGATGGGCGATTCCCGCGACGAGCTGTCCGATTCCCAGCATTTTTTCCTTCTGGCGAAGCTCGGCATGGGCGCGGTCCACGTAGCGCCGGATGGAGGTCGTGAAATAAGTCGCCATCCCGAGGCTGGTCGCCACAGCACAGAAAAGGGCCAACGCTTCCAGGTTGTGGAGCGGCGGTAACTCCTGGCCGCCAAACCTGAGCGGACATCGGGGAATTAGGTTCAAACTTTCTAGGAAAATGATGGCCCCGATCACAAGGGCCGTTGCCCCCGCCACAATGTATGGTCGTGCCCCGCGCAGGTACATGCCTGCGATGATCATATGAAAGATATAGTAAATCACAAACGGATTGTGGCAAAAATCGGAAAAATAAAGGACCAGAGTCAGCGCCACCAGATCCAGCACAATCTGGAGAAAGAAGCTATCTTCCGGACGAAACCCCCGAATCGGACTTTCTTCCCGAACAATGAACGCCAGTACCGCATTGTAAAGAAGCATCCCCAATCCCACCGCATACAAAGGGTAGGGGGTTTGCAATACCCCGAGCACGAAATAGCCTAGCGTCGTCGCGACGAAAACGGTGCTCGCCGCGAGCCAGCGGATGCGAATCAGCCATATCGCGCCACTCGGGGGAAGCTTCATGCTATCGGGTTAAGGTGATAGAGCAACTCAGAAATGGGAATTGCGGATTGGTAGTCTCATCGCGCCCATTAATTACACCTTGACACGTTAATTGTACCCCAAATCGTTCGCGGCTGGGGCGTAGTCCCGGTGAAGCCCGTCTTCATCCATAATGGAGTTGATAAGGAACACGTTGCCCGCCGGGGAGGCAGGACACACGACTCTGATTGGTTCACCGTCCTCCGTGTGCTGCGCTGACCGGCCTGAGTTTTCGGAACACCGTCGTTGTGAATTGACCCGAGGATACCGTGATGGCTTCCGTGTCTGATATTCAGCGTCGCCTCCAATTTGCGATAGAAGCGGCCCGCGCAGCCGGCGAGATCACCCTTCGGTATTTTTCCAACCGAGACCTACTGGTCGAAAGAAAGGCCGACGCCTCCCCCGTCACCAGGGCGGACCGCGAGGCTGAGTTCTACATTAGGGAACGAATCCTTCAGACATTCCCCGAAGACGCGGTCATCGGTGAAGAGTGGGGGGACACTGGCGGCCGGAGCGGATTTCGCTGGATTATCGACCCAATTGACGGCACAAAATCATTCATCCACGGGGTTCCCCTGTACGCCACGCTCATTGGAGTGGAGTACGAGGGCACTGCCCTCCTTGGGGTGGACAGGATCCCTGCCACAGGCGAATGTGTCTATGCCGCTCGCGGCTCGGGTGCCTGGTATCAGCGGGGAGACAATCCCCCCGAACCTGCCCGCGTTTCCACGTGCCGCTCTCTGGCGGAAGCAGCCTGGGTGACGAGCGAAGTGGCCAACTTCACCAAAATCGGCCGACGTGATGCTTACCATCGCCTGGAAGAGGTGACCCGCCTTTCCCGGACCTGGGGGGATGGTTACGGCTATCTTCTCGTGGCCACGGGACGAATCGATTTCATGGTGGACCCTCTCATGGAGATTTGGGACGCAGCGGCGATTCAACCCATCATCGAGGAAGCTGGCGGCAAGTTCACCGACTGGGCCGGCCAGCCCACGTTCACCTCGGGCAACGGCGTGGGCAGCAACGGCTGGCTTCACGAAGAAATCCTCAGAATCCTGCAAACCGCCTGAAAGTCCGGGCGGGTAGAGGTCGCGTCACCCTAATTGCCTACTCAGCAAACATCTCACGGACGAGAAGTCGCACCTCCTCCAGCCAGGCAACCCGCTGTTCGTGCGTGCTCAGGATAATCGATTCAAAATTTCGGCGACGAAAATTTGTCACGCCGCAGAAACCGAAAATGCAGTTCTTCCACAGATTTTCCAGCGGATCGCCGTACAGCCGCAGCTCGTCGTCTCTCGGTGTGTTGGATGTAGTGAAGACCAGTGCCCGTTTGCCTGCCAAAAGCCCTTTGACCCCATCCGATGTAAAATCATACGCGACCCCCTGCCGGAATACGCGATCGACCCAACCTTTCAAGATCGCGGGAGGCTGCCCCCACCAGTTGGGATGAACGATCACGTAGCCGCCGACTTCCTGCAGTTGCGCGCAATGCTGACGGATTTCCGACGGCACTTCCGCATCCTTGGCAATCTGTTCAAACGGCAATAAGGGGTCAAAATTTTCGCGGTACAGATCGTGATAGATAACCTCGTGGTTGATCTCCCACAGCGTCTGCGCAGCCGTCGCGGCAATGGCCTGACAGAAACTCCCAACACGCGGATGTCCAAGGACCACGAGCACCTTCATTGTCTCGGTTTCCTCCTCTGTCCCATGATTTCTTCCGGATGTCTTGTTTTAAATGGACAAGGGCTGCCCGGACCGGTGAGAGTTTTCCTCCCGCAGCAACCACTCAACATACACAGCACCCATCCGACAATTCCTCCACAGGTGCAGGAAGCTCTCGGCAGTGGAAACGCCTGAGCGTTTGTTTCTATTCGGCTTGCGGACGATCCGTCTCCGAACCCACCGGACACGCGCCTCGTTCTAGCGGCGGTGGCTCTTCTGGACAAATGGTGAAAGCGGCTATGATCTCCGGAGGAATACGAGTTGGTTGACCGGTCTTGTAGTTGACAAACGCCCAAAGCGTTTCCGCCCGGGCAAGTAGTTCTCCATCACGGCCGCGATAAATCCGGTACTTCCGCCGCGAAGTGACTTTTTTGAAGTCCGCAACCCAGGTTTGCACGACGACCTCATCTCCCAACCGGGCGGGAGCCAAATACTCGATGTTATGCGAGCGAACCACCCAGCCTGCCCCCAAAGCGAGGTGCCGATCAGGCGACCATCCACACGCCGTGGAATGGGCGACGGCGGCATCCTGAAGCCACTGGACGTAGGCCACGTTATTGGCGTGCCCCAGGGCGTCAATCTCCTCCGGTTGCACCAGGCGATGGTGATAAAAAACAGCCGTCATCGGCAGCAGCAACCCCAAAGACCGTTTGTGTACATGAATTAATTACGCTCGAAGGCCAGCCCCGGTTTGACTCACCATGTATCCGGTTCTCTTACACCGAACACCCGATCGCCGATTTTTCTCCGACTTCGCCCCCTTGTGTCGACGCGAGTTTCCATCAAACCCGCGGAACACATGGCACTCACCGCCACAGATCGTCTCCTGCAAAAGGATGGATGGGCCCCAGACCTTTTGGTTTCGGTAATACCTTGAGGATCTGCTCGGCCAGTTTGAGGTCCTCCTTGGTCGTGATCTTGATGTTCAGCGAGGAGCCCGGCACGACGTGCACTTTCTTCCCCAGTCGCTCCACAAGCTGCGCGTCGTCGGTAGCCGGAAATCCTTCTCGCTTTTCGTACGCTTCCAGCAACCAGTCTCGCCGAAAAACCTGTGGCGTTTGAGCTTCCCATAAGTCTTCCCGAGACTGCGTTGCCATGATGACTCCCGAGTGGTCGACGCGTTTCAGTGTGGCGGTAACGGGCACTGCCAGGATGGCAGCCCCTGTCTCCTGAGCCTTCTGAAAAACCGCATCAATCCACAGTTCACTGAGACACGGACGGGCAGCATCATGAACACAGACGAATTCGGCGTCCGATTTCACTTGGCGAAGGGCGTTGTGCACCGAATCCGCGCGCTCCGGTCCCCCTTCCACCACTTGCACACCCAGCAGTGTGATGTCGGCACTAAACCGCGCAAGGAACTCCTCGCGATCTTGTGGCGCCACGGCCACGATGATCTGGATGACATCTTCCCTTTGGGAAAACCGGTGCAGACTATGGAGCCAAACGGCCCGCCCGGCTAACGGAGCAAACGGCTTCTTGTAATGCATGTCCTGAAATCGTGAACTGGCTCCTGCTGCCGGTAAAATGACGGCGAATCGTGCCACAGCAATCTCCCTTCCTGGCCAGCCAGATAATTGAGAAAGCCACATCTTTTTCCTTCACCATCCGCGGAAATTCGCTTCCTGTCAACGCCGGGAACCCTAATCCATCTCCACCTTTGCAATAATCTGTGAGATGCCACGGCGGGACCTCTTGCACGGGCAATTCATGAATTGCTCCGACCGTTTAACCAGCACCTGAATCGAGGACCTGGAGTCCGGCCGGTGAAATTGATGGTGCAAACGCCAGAATGTGGACCTGATAAGCCGGTCCCTCCAAGAGATGCTTCTGGAGGGACGCACTTGGCGTGCCCGGTGAAAAGGTAGCGCTCATCCAAGGTAAGAAAACGGAACTGAAAAGCAGGTCAAGCCGGGCTCAGGATTATTCCCGTGCAAGCTCTCCTCCAGGTGAGGGTTCGGTGCTGGGCGTTGGTGAAAACTGGGGAAATCTCCATCGGCGGAGTTGTCAGCCGGAGGGAAATCGGATAAAGTAATGCGAAGAGGAGCGGTTAGATGAACGCGATGTGACCTCCCCTGCGGTGGGGTCAAAGAGTCACAGGCTAAAAGCTCGGGGCGTGGCGCAGCCTGGATTAGCGCGCTTGCTTGGGGTGCAAGAGGTCACCGGTTCAAATCCGGTCGCCCCGACTTATTCGTGATTTTTGCTCAATTCGAAGAATCACGGACGGATCAAATCCACAATTTGCCATCGCCGGGTCACAAAAACGCCGAGGGTTGTGTTTAAGCCTTCGGCGTTTTGCATTGTACACGTATCATCAAGTCAAACAATCTTGACTCGCCCACAGAAATCGCCTATCTTATCGACCCGATGTGCCCGGTTAGAAATTTTTCACGGTTTTGCCGATACAATGGCCTGGTAAGCCCAAAGCATTTGATCGTCCTTCGACACGGATGTCTGCCTGAAGAGAGTTTTCAGGAGTTCGCACGGATGATACTACCCCGCCGTTCCCTGTTTTGCTTCGGTAGGCTCTGGCTATTTCTGCCGGTGTCTCTTGTCGCATCCGGATGTGCCACGACGCATGCTGAGCGGGGTGCTCTATTCGGCGGGCTCCTGGGAGCCGGGACGGGGGCGATTGTGGGAAACGCGGCCGGAAATACCCTCGCCGGAACCGCCATCGGCGCCGGGGTGGGCGCTCTTGCCGGTTCAGCCATCGGCGACAGCCTCGACGAAATGGAGGCGCAAAACCGCGCACTGATTGCGCAACAGCTAGGCCGGGAAATTCCCGCAGGCGCTGTGACGTTTGATGACGTCATTGCCATGACCAGAGCCGGGGTGGCCGAAGAACTCATCGTCAATCAGATTCGCATTAATGGGATGGTTCGTCAGCCCACCACGGATGATATTATCCGCCTGCAGAAAGAGGGTGTGAGCGTGAACGTCATCAAAGCGATGCAAGAACCGCCTCTGCGTCGCCAGCCGAGTAATGACCGTCCGATCGTCATTCGCGAGTCGAGTCCTCCACCGGTCGTGATCTACGAGCACGATCCCTGGTGGTGGGGACCGCCCTGGCCCCATTGGCATTACCATTACCGCTACTACCGCCCTCGGCCGGGTGTAAGCTGGGGGATCACTTTCCACAATTGAAAAACTCTTCGAGTTCCTTTTGACACCGAGCTACACTTACCGCTTGAGGCTTTACATACCCGCGGCTGCCCGATCAGATGATCTGCTGCGCCTCTCGGAATCTTTCCGGTGGCGTCCCGGGTACTCCTTCCTCTCATGTGACACAGTGCAGCCGACACTTGGGAGCGAACACCCGTCGCCGCTGCTGTTCGGGCTTCCCAGGAGACGAAACGAGGAGCCGCCGGAATGACCGGCAACCCTCCGCGGTGGACCACTAATTGGCTTTGTGAAACTCCTCGGGCGACATCGGCCCAATGACATCGGTGGCGTTGCATGTCAGCGGATATTTTTCGGCGACGGCGTTGACCTGCTCCAGCGTCAGTTTTTCGATGATTGCCAAGTCATCTTCCAGCGAGCGATACTGCCCTGTGGTCAGGCGTTCGGAACCCACTGGGAAAAGACGTGCGGAAGGCCGTTCGGCTGCCAGGGCCAAGCTGGACATGAGTTTGTTCTTGACGCGTTCGAGTTCCTCGGCGGTCACGCCGTGTTGCTCAATGGCCGTGTAAACCTCTCGCAATCGCTGCAAGTTCTCCTGAAGCATGCCGGGATCGCAGCTCATCAACGTGGCGAAGACCCCCGCGTCCTCGTAGCCCTCGTAGCTGAGCGATATGGAGTCCACGCGGCCCGGCTCAATGAACTCCCAATACAAACGGCTGGAAGAACTTCCCGATACAATGGCTGCCAGCATTTGTGCGGCAAAGCGGTCAGGGCTGTCCGCCGGGGGCGCCTCCGCCAACTGGATGACATATTCCTGGGTAGCGGTTGGCTTTTGGTGGACACGCAATCCGTAGGCCGGCTCGAGCAACCGTTGCCGGATCCGTTCACTCTCGATCGGCTCCAGGTGACTGCAATGCTTTTCGGCAAGAGCCACCAATTTGGGGAATTCAACCGCGCCCGTTGCCGCAATTACCACATTGGTGGCCGTGTAACGCTGGTTATAGTAGCTGCGCATTTGCTCAACGGTGAGCCGAGAAATGGACTCCGTGGTGCCGATGACGCTCTGCCCCAGGGGATGTCCCGCGAAGAACCTCGCCCGGCAGAGATCGTCCACGCCGTACGGTGGCTGATCCAGGTACATCGAGATTTCTTCTAGGATAACCTGCTTTTCCAGTTCAAAATCTTCCTGTCGCAGAGCCGGCCGAAGAAGCAGCGCTAGCAGCTCGAACGCCCGGTCCAGATACTCCGGCAGGAAAACCGCGTAATAAACGGTCTCCTCGAAAGAGGTGGTGGCGTTGTAGGAGGCCCCAATCTCATCAAAACCGCGGTTGATGTCCTCGGACGTGATTCGCCCTGTCCCTTTGAACGCCATATGCTCTAGAAAATGGCTGACCCCGGCAAGTTCCGGCGGCTCGTCTCGGGAACCGGCACGAACAAAAAAGCCCAGGGCAATTGACAGCGCCCGGGGATGGCTCTCACAAATGACATCCACTCCGTTCCACAGTTTATGACTGTAAAAGCTCACTGGGGACCTCCACAGGCCTTGGGCCAACAGTGACGACTGTGAAATCTCGCGGGCGATTCTCTCGAAGGAAACTGTTGATTTCCTCGGTAGTGAGGGAATCCACAGCCTTTTTGATCTCTTGCATGGAGCGCACTCGCCCCAGAAGCGCCCAATCCTGGGTCAGGGCGTGAGCTCTCGCAGCACTGGATTCTTGAAGAAAGACAATCCCACTTTTCAATTGAGCCTTGGCGCGATTCAGCTCGTCGTTGTGAACGCCCTCCCCGAGGTTCTGAAGTTCTTCCAGCAAAACTTGCAACGACTCTTCCGCTCGTTCGGAAGTGGTGCCCACATAACAGATCACCCCACCAAATCCGCGGATAGCCACGTAGCTGGCCCCCACGGCGTAACACAGGCCCCGTCTTTCCCGCAGTTCCATGAAGAGTCGTGAGCTCGTACCACTGCCCAGCATCCCAGCCGCCGCCCGCGCCAAGAAATAACGGTCATCTTCATAGGGAACACTTCTATAGGCCACGCCGATATGAGTTTGCTGAGAATCGAACGGAACATGGGCCTGGCGCTCGGTGGGCCAGCGTGCTTCCGGTGGAGGGGGCGGACATCCTTTCCAGTCGCCAAGTAGTTCGCCGATCGATGACACGAGTTCATCCCAGTTGAATCGTCCCGCTACCCCAATGACGATACCGCTGGGCTGGAAGTGGCGCTCGAAAAACTCTGCTACCTCGTGCCAGGAAATAGCCACCACGTGGTCAATCATGCCATGGGGGGACCGACTCCAGGGATATGGAAGAAAACGATATCGAAGGGCTTTGTTCAACTGGTGCTCCGGGTCATCCTCCTCCGCCTGAATCGTCTGGATGAGCCCCTGGCGAGCAGATTCGAGATCCTCTTGGGGAAGGCGCGGCTTTCGGAGGACATCGCTGAAGATTGCCAGGGCCTCCCGCAGATAATCGGGCCGCATCGCTGCGCTGAAATGGATGTACCGGTGTCCTACCGATTCCGACCACACCACGCCGAGGTTTTCCAAATCCTCCAGAAACGCCCGGGCGTCGCGCGGCCCCGCCCCACGGAGGACCATATCGGTTGTCAAACTGGCCAGTCCCTGGCGATCCTCGGGGTCAAACAAGGCCCCTGCCGGGATAGCGATGTCAAAACTGACCGAGCTGAGCCAGGGAAGCGGCTCTGCCACGACGAGTAATCCATTATCGAAATGGTGGACGAAATAAGAATCACTGGATGTGGTCACGTGCAGTTGTACCCCTCACATCAGGTTAGCGGACGTTGGTCAAGGCGATTGAGAGCGCATGGTGGAGAGCGCTTCAGTGTGACCCGTTCTTTTTCAACTCCGAAGTTTTATTGTACGCCCCAAAACTTGTTCGCCGAATAGCGGGAGTGTCGCAGTAAAAGGAGGGAAACTATAATTGACCGTGGACAGAGAGGCTGCTGGGCTCGTCCCCAACCGAGCCAGGTGAGCTGCTTGGCGGAACTCGGTTGAGGACGAGCTCTACAGCATGGATGAATGCGCTCGGCCGGCAACACAAGGCCAGCATCGACGGGAAAGTTCGTGAGCTGTAGAGCACCGATCTCATGGGAGCCTTTGACAACACCGACGATCCGAGAATCCGTACCTGCCAGGAAAAAATCGGCTACAGCTTTTCAAATCCGCGGCTGCTCCAGACAGCTCTGACGCACGCGTCCGGGGCTGAAACACGGCTCGAATCGAACGAGCGATTGGAATTCCTGGGCGACGCCGTGCTGGGAATGGTGGTCTGCGAGCTACTCTACCGAAAGCTCCCCCATCTTACGGAAGGCGAGCTCACCCGGTTGAAATCCAGCATCGTCAGCCGGTTGCATTGTGCGGAGCTGGCTCGACGCTTGGGTCTGGAAAAACTGATCATCATCGGAAAAGGCCTGTCTGGTCAACCCAAGCTTCCCAACTCGCTCCTGGCAGCGGTTTTCGAGGCCATCACGGCGGCCATCTACCTGGACGGGGGGCTGGATGCAGCGAAACAATTTATTGAACCGCTCGTCCTGCCAGAACTGGAAGCCTTTGTACGGGACCGAATCGGCGAAAACTACAAATCAATCCTCCAGCAGATCAGCCAGAGATCTTTTGGGACCACGCCCGCGTATCTTCTCCTGGAGGAGCGGGGACCGGATCATGGCAAACTTTTCAAGATCGCTGCTCAGATCGGCACCACACGCTACCAGGCTGCCTGGGGAAAAAGCAAGAAAGAAGCGGAACAACGCGCAGCGTGTAACGCACTCCATCAATTGAAAGCGCTGCCGCCGCCTTGTTCGGATGAACTGGGTGAGGACGGGCTTCCCGTCGTCGGTCCCGTAGCCGAGGGAATTGAACGGTTCCTGGAGTAGGTTGACCTAGAGGCAACCATTGCTTTACCCCCCAGAATAATGGCTGCGCAGAAGGGAGTTCTATGAAGAGGCTCGCGGTGGTTCTTCTTTCGGGCAGGTTGGACAGCACCCTCGCTGCCCGAATTCTCCAACTTCAGGGCTTCGAGGTGGTCGGTCTGACGGTGCGTCTCCCTTTTCACCGTTGCGAATCAGCAGCACTCCAGGCAGCGTGCGAGCTCCAAATCCCATTGGCCATGCGGAAGGTGGAGGAAGACTACATGGAAGTCCTCCGCTATCCCAGGCACGGCTATGGCAAAGGGGCCAATCCCTGTCTGGACTGCCGCACATACATGCTTCGCATGGCCAGACAACTCATGGACGAGCTTGACGGAATGCTCGTGGCCACCGGGGAAGTCCTCGGCCAGCGGCCGATGAGTCAGAAACGGTCCCACCTGGGGATCACGGCTTACGAATCAGGGCTCCAGGACCGCCTCCTCAGACCGCTCTCCGCCAAGTGCCTGCCCCCGACGCTGCCAGAACGGGAAGGTTACGTCGATCGCGAGAAGCTCTACGCTTTCACCGGCCGAAGTCGTAAACCGCTTTGGGCTCTGGCCAGGCAATTGGGGCTCAAAAACATCCCCGAGTCTGGGGCTGCGTGTTCCCTCACCGACGTCCAATTCGCCCCTAAAGTTTTTGATCTTCTGGATCACGATCCGCAAGCCTCGTTATGGGACTGCGAACTGCTCACCCTGGGCCGCCACGTGCGGCTGGATGAGCGCACAAAACTCATCATCGGGCGGAACGAGATGCAGAACCTTCAACTGCGACGTCTCTTTGCAAGACGAACCCGTGAAGACTGCCTACTGCTGACGCCCGGCAATTTCACGGGTCCTGATGCGATTCTGGTGGGTGACGTTTCCGAACCTCAATGGGAAAAAGCGGTCGCCACCATGTTGCGCTACGTGCATCGTGAACTTCTTCCTAACGTGGAGGTCGACATTTGCGTGGGGGGTGCGGTTTTCCGTCGCAAGTTCCGCTGCCCGTCATCGGAGACTCAGACATCTCCAAACACGGTTCTATGATCACAGACAAGGGTCCGAACACGGGCTGAGAGGGGAAGGAACAATGAACGTCCATTTGCCCTGCCAGCAGCTTCTTTGCTGCTGCTGATCCGTGACCAACCGACGGAGACGAGGAAAAAAGCTAGGGACGCCACCATCCTGGAGGCGTCCCTTTCTCGTCGTTGTACTCGAAAGAGCTGTCGCCGAGCTGCGTCCGTCGCGGAGCCTCACGGCGTGGCGGGCGGGGTTTCTTCCGCTGGCGCCGGCGCCGGTGCGGGCGCCCTCTTCGCCGCGGGCTTCTTCGCGGCCTTCTTCTTGGCCGACTTCTTGACCGCCTTCTTCGCGGTCTTCTTCGCTGCCTTCTTAGCTGCCTTCTTCGCCGGTTTCTTTACCGGCTTCTTAGCGGCTTTCTTGGCAGCCTTCTTCGCCGCCTTCTTCGCGACTTTCTTGGCCACCTGTCGATCCTCCTTTTAAAGACCTGCGGCGTCGAGAGGGTGGAACCCTTGCCACGTTTTCAACCACTCTCGCACGCCAAACCACCCAAACACTACCACACAACCACGTGCCGGTTCCCTCACCTGCTGATGTGGACACTCTATCGTCATCCGCGGCTCATCCGTCCGAGCCACCTTCCAGCCGCTGATCACGAATCAACCAGCCCCTCCATAATTAATTGTTATTATCGTAACGTGTTCTTTGAAAAGTGCAAGCTGAGTGAACAAAAAAACGTGCCGAGTTCTTCAACCTCGGCACGTGCCTCTGCCCACAGCAAACATCAAACATAGACTTTCAGATGGGCACTCCTGTGAAGGAAGTGATGGCCTTCATATAGTTTCCGCGCTCGAACACTTCGGGATTCGGGCAGTTTTTGTGGCTCATACTGCCTTTCATTTGCTCCACGGATTCGTATTCCTGCTCCTCCATCCACTGCTCAATCTGCTGGAGAAACGTCTTGATACAGCCAAACCCTTGCTTGTAAAGCACCGACGCCAGCATGACCACATCGGCACCTGCCAGAACTGATTTGATCACAGCCTCTGCCGAGTGGGCTCCGCCCGTGAGCGCCAACGAGGCATTAACCTTTCCATAGAGAATGGCAATCCAGCGCAATGGCAGCAGTAATTCGAACTCGGTGCTCAGCACCAGGTGCGGCTTCGTTTCCAGGGTATCTAGCCGGATATCTGGTTGAAGAAACCTGTTGAAAAGGACCAATCCCCAAGCGCCGGCATCCACAAGTTGCCTGGCAAAATGCCCGACAGAACTGAGATAGGGGCCAATTTTCACGGCTACCGGTATCGACACCGAAGAAGCGACCGCTTTGACGAGACTGAGATACTGGGCCTCCACTTCGGCTCCGGAACGTTCCAGATCGGCAGCCACCAAGTAGATGTTCAGCTCGATCGCGTCGGCACCGGCCTCCTGGAAGAGCTTGGCGTACCGAATCCAGGAGCCCTCCGTTGTACCGTTGAGACTGGCAATGACAGGGATTGAGAGGCACCGCTTGGCAGTCCGAATCCGGTCGAGATATTCGTCCGTTCCCAGCCGATATTCTTCCGGTTCGGGGAAATAGGAAAGGGCCTCCGCGAAGCTGTCGGTGCCGAACTCATGGACTCGGGCCAGATTCTCTTCCTCCGCCAGAATCTGCTCCTCGAACAGGGACGGCAGCACAATGGCCGCTGCCCCGGCATCTTCCAGCCGCTTCTGGTTATCAAGACTCTCCGTGAGCGGGCAGGCCGCCGCCACGATCGGGTTTTTCAACTCCAACCCCAGGTAACGCGTACGCAGATCAACACTCATGTTCAGTTCCTCCGCTGGGTGCATTCTCACTCGCCATCACCGCCAGAAACTGCCCCAGAACGGGCAAGGGCTGCGCTGAGATTCTCATACAGGGCATATCGGAAATTGATGTCTTCCTGGCCAAGCTGGAACAACTGCTCAGCCCGCTCCGGCTTCGAGCGACTCAAGATAGCGAACCGAGCCTGCTTGAGCGCGAAGTCCTTGAAAGCCCCTTTGGGTGGGCGGCTGTCCACATGGAGCGGCTGCTCTTTGTCACGGGGGTCATAGTGATAGAGCGGCCAGTACCCGCATGCGACCGCTTCCTTCTGGTACTCCATGCCCTTGGACATATCGATCCCCCACCCGATGCAGTGAGAGAGGGCGATGATGAGAGACGGCCCGCGGTATGACTCCGCCGCTCGAATAACCTTAATCGCGTGGAGCGGATTGGCACCCAGCGAGATTTGGCCGACGAAGACATTTCCATACGACATTGCGACGAGCCCGAGGTCTTTCTTGCGACTGGGTTTCCCTGCCGCCGCGAATTTGGCCACCGCTCCTCGGAACGTGGCTTTCGATGCCTGACCGCCGGTATTGGAATAGACTTCCGTGTCCATCACGAGGAGATTGATATCGCGACCGGAAGCCAGCACGTGGTCCAGGCCACCAAATCCGATGTCGTAAGCCCATCCGTCTCCACCGAAGCTCCAGATGCTACGCCGAATCAGATAATCTGCGGAGGCAAGGAGATTTGCCGCATCATCGCCCGGGATTTGGGTCAGCTTCTTCTTGAGCTCGGCCACAAGTTGCCGCTGCTTGGCGATTTGCTCGTCCGTCTCCTGCGGATTGTTCAAAAGCTCGGTCACCAGGTTGTCACCAATCTGAGAGGCCAGCTTCTTGAGAAGCCCTGTGGCGTAATCAATCTGCTGGTCTACCGCCAACCGCATGCCAAAGCCAAACTCGGCTGCGTCCTCAAACAACGAATTGTTCCAGGTAGGCCCCCGGCCTTGGTGGTTGGTCGTGTAGGGAGTGCATGGCAAATTGCCGCCATAAATTGACGAGCACCCCGTCGCGTTGGCGATCATCATCCGGTCCCCGAAAAACTGGGTAATCAGTTTGACATACGGGGTTTCACCGCAACCGGCACAGGCACCGGAGAATTCAAACAGCGGGAGCAGAAGCTGCGAGCCTTTGACCGTATCGACAGCCACCTTGCTGCGCTCGATGTCCGGGATGCGGAGGAAAAAGTCGAAGCATGCTCGCTCTCGTTCCAGGTGATCCAGCTTGAACAGCATGTCGATGGCCTTGTGTTTGGCCACCTCTTTGTCACGGACGGGGCACACCTCCACACACAGGCCACAACCAGTGCAATCGTCCGGAGCAACCTGCACCGTCATGTGGTAGCCCGGATATTCTTTGCCCCGCCAGGGAGCCGACTTGAAGCCCTCGGGAGCTTTTTCGAGAATCGCCGGCTCGTAGACTTTCATGCGAATGGCTGCATGCGGGCAGACCAAAGAACAGAGTCCGCACTGGATGCAAATCTTCGGGTCCCAGATCGGAATCTCCAGGGCAATGCTCCGCTTTTCGTATTTGGTTGTCCCTGTGGGGAACGTTCCGTCTGGCGGCAGAGCACTCACCGGCAACTCGTCGCCACGATAAGCAATCATGGGCCCCAGCACGTTCTTGACAAATTCCGGAGCGTCCTCCGGCACCGGCGGCAGCATGTGGATCTTCGAGGTCACCTCGTTGGGGTATTTGACCTCCTGGAGTGATTCCAAAGCTTTGTCGACGGCCGCAAAATTCTTTTCGATGATCGCCGACCCGCCCTTCTTTCCATAGCTCTGGACGATCATGTCCTTGATCTCTTTGATCGCCTGCTCCACCGGAATGATGTTGGCCAGCTTGAAGAAACAAGTCTGCATGACCGTGTTAATACGCACACCGAGGCCCGTCTCTTTAGCCACGCGGTAGGCATCCACCACGTAAAACTTCAACTTTTTGTCGATGATCTGCTTTTGGACTTCGGCGGGCAGGTGGTCCCACACTTCCTCAGCCGGGAAGGGGCTATTGAGGAGGAAGGTGGCTCCCTCTTCCGCCGCTGCGAGGACATCAATTCGTTCCAGAAAGTGAAATTGATGGCACGCCACAAAGTTGGCTTTGTTGATCAGGTAAGAGCCTTTTATCGGACGAGGACTGAAACGTACATGCGAGATCGTCATTGACCCCGCTTTCCGGGAGTCGTACACGAAGTAGCCCTGGGCGTAGAAGGGGGTATTCTCGCCGATGATCTTGACTGAGCTTCGGTTGGCCGAGACAGTCCCGTCGCTCCCCAATCCGTAAAACAGGGCCCGCACCACATCCGGCGGTTCAATCGAGAAGGTCGGATCGTAGTCCAGACTCAGGTGGGTAACATCGTCTTTGATGCCCACGGTAAAATGCCGCTTGGGTTGCGGTTTCTTCAATTCCTCAAAGACCGCCAGTGCCATGGCGGGGTTAAACTCTTTGGACGACAGGCCATACCGACCTCCGATAATCAGCGGCGTCGGTGCCCCCGGCGCGTGCTCGGCCCATTTCTCGGCAATGGCCGCCACCACGTCGATATAGAGGGGTTCGCCGATCGCACCAGGTTCCTTGGTCCGATCCAGGACCGCGATTCGACGGACCGTGGTGGGAAGTGCCCGCACAAAAGCATCCGCATCGAACGGGCGGTAGAGCCGAACTTTCACCAACCCCACCTTTTCGCCCCGTTCGACGAGGTAATCGACCGCTTCTTCGACAACGCCGGTGCCGGACGCCATGGCCACGACAACGCGCTCCGCATTCGGCGCTCCCACATAATCAAAGAGGTGATACTGCCGTCCAAAAAGCCGCGCAAATTTGTCCATCGCCTTCTGGACAATGGCGGGCGTCTTTAAGTAGAACGGATTGCAAGCCTCGCGTGCCTGGAAGAAGACGTCCGGATTTTGTGCCGTTCCCCGCAAAACAGGCTTCTCGGGAGACATGGCCCGTTCACGGTGGGCCCGTACCAGCTCCATATCGATCATCTTCCGCACATCGTCATCGCTGAGCTGTTCGATCTTGGCCACCTCATGGGAGGTGCGGAAACCGTCATAAAAGTGAATGAAGGGCACGCGGGCTTCCAGGGTCGCCGCATAAGCGATAAGGGCCAGGTCCTGAGCCTCCTGAACCGATCCCGAGGCCAGCAGCGCCCAGCCCGTGGTACGACAGGCCATCACGTCGCTGTGGTCACCAAAGATCGAAAGGGCGTGCGTGGCGACCGTGCGGGCGGTGACGTGGAAGACTGCTGGCGTCAGTTCCCCAGCGATCTTGAACAAATTGGGGATCATCAGCAGAAGCCCCTGCGAGGCCGTGAATGTGGACGAGAGTGTTCCCGCCTGTAGGGCCCCGTGGCAGGCCCCCGCGGCACCGGCCTCGCTCTGCATTTCCACCACCTGGGGGACGGCACCGAAGATATTCTTTCGACCCGCGGCCGCCCAGGCATCCGGCAATTCACCCAGGGTGGACGATGGCGTGATCGGATAGATCGCCATCACCTCCGAGCAAAGATGAGCAATATTGGCGGTCGCCTCATTTCCTTCAACGGTGACGAAACGCTTCTCGGCCACGGCTTAATCTCCTCTTAATCTATGCCAAATACGGCGGACAAAATTCGCCACTCAATGTGGGGATCACCCTCGATTCATGACGAAAGGCTACCTGAAACCAAGACGGCCCAAACGCCTGCCAGTCTCCCGAGAATGGCCCCTGGATATACCCCTTCGCCGCGCGGCAAATTCGTTGGTACCGACTACTTGGTCGGTCGTTTAGAATAGCCGTCACATCTAAGATGAGTTCGGCAAGTGCCACGATTCCCCTGAGATTGCGCATCCCCTGATCTCATCTCATTCCCGGAAGCTCAAACCGTAAGCGTACCGATTTCTCTCGGCCGTTGCAAGCTGCGCTAGTTCACCGGTCTATCGAATCTGCGTGGGCCCATCCGCGCCGTCACACCGGCCGCGGCACGTGCCGTGAAACCCCGCTTGTCCCGCCCTGGCTTCGGGCAGACTTTGTCGTATAATTGCTGTGCTCAGTTGCAACAATTTTGTCTATCGAATTTCACACTAACGATTGAACCGGTAACCTGCGCTGCTACCGAGAAAGGAGCCTCGCAATGAAGTCCCTGTTCCTCACAAAATTGACTGCAATCGCCTCGGTATTAACCTCGTCCTTGATTGGTGCGTTTGCCGGCCAGAAAGTGGAGCAACGGGCGGAACTTCGGGTGGGCGATGAAGCCCCAGATTTTAAACTCCCCGGCAGCGATGGCAAAACGTACCGCCTTTCCGAGTTTCGCAACAAAAAGATTGTCGTCCTCGCCTGGTTCCCCAAAGCCTTCACGCCCGGTTGTACCCGTGAATGCCGCGCCTTCGCCCAGCAGGCAGACGCATTCGAAGGCCTCCCAGTGGCATATTTCACAGTCAGTGTTGATACGCCTGAGGACAACAAACGGTTCGCCGAATCGCTCAAGGCCCAATATCCCATTTTGAGTGACCCAACCCGACAAACGGCCCTGGCCTACGGCGTTCTGACTAATCCTCAGGGATTTGCTCAACGATGGACTTTTATTATCGGTCCGGACGGGAAGATTCTTCACATCGATAAGCAGGTCAAGGTGGATTCCCACGCCCGGGATGTGGCTGATTGGATCAGAAACTGGCTTCAACAGCATCCGGAGTGGAAACCCCAGGAATAAGGCCACCCCAGAATCGTGTGATGGAGCCTCCCGAAGCCCTTGTCAGCCATTTTAGAAAGCTCACCCATTGGCAAACTGAACAAAACGGCCCCGGGTGATTTGCCCGGGGCCGAAGCATTTTTGGCGAGTCCGCTATTAACGATTTATTCGCCTTAGCTCGCGTGCTCCTTCACGGATGGAGGTTGTGTGTCACGGTGGGACCAGGATGCCGTACCATCCGGCTGACTCGCATCAGACGCAAATCCGCTTCCCAAACCACCTCGGCCGATCGTCCGTCTGCCGTCGCCCGCGCTGTAACGAGCTCTTCTCGATCATTCTGATGCAGATACTCTTTAATCTCCTGCACCCGCTTGTTTTTTGGATTCAACTGGGCACAGACGTCCGTCATCTTTTCGATGGAGGCCCTCATTTCGAAGGAGGGGGCTGCCTGCTCGCCCTGGGCGACGCAGTCATCGATCGCCCGCTTCAGCGTCGCCACCGCGTTCTTTCCGATGGCCACACCCGCATATCCATTCACAGCCGTGAAGGCCACCTCCAGCTTTTCACCGAGAACCGCTTTTTGCGCAGCGGTGAGTTTGTCGCCGAGGTTAATTTCCATTCGGTGGATGACGGCATCTCCGTGGCGGGCGTAGTCCGGGGTTACCGTCACCCTCTCAAACAACTTGGGAAACTTCGCCTGAGCAGACTCGACAAGGTGTCCGACGAATTTTTCCGTCGCATCCGAATTTCCCACGAATTTGGCCGCCACAAGTGTGACTTGATCCGGCTTGGCCACTAGGGTAACAGCACCCTCATAACGGCCGTGGTGCACCCAGTCGTTGGCAATGCCAAGCCATTCCTCGAAAAGCTCTCGCACGAGATTGGCATCCTCCGTTTTGGAGATCCGTCTTTCAATTACCTGTTCCATCTCGGCACGCAACGCCTGTCCGAGTTTTTCCAGCTCCTCTTCAGGCGGGGTCGGGAAGGTGTAAACCCACCCAGCGGAAAATGCCGCGTCCGGCCAGTGCCGTAGTGCGACGAGAGGACTTGTCACGTTCTGCTGCTCGGCAAAATACCGGGCAAGATTGGTGTTGGGAATGGCGAGGCAGCGGCAAACGCACCGCACCTTCTGGCTTTCGCGGTCCACCTGCCAGCCGACCACCCATTCCTGAGTCTGTGCTGTCGCCGCTGACGCGACCGAAAGAATCTGCGGAATAAGCGTCGCCGCCAGAGGGTGGCGTTCGGCTTCGCGCTGCGTCCTTTCTTTCACCTTTTCCACCCAGGCCCCCAATCGTGGGCCAAAACTGGCCAAAACCTGGGGAACATTTACCCGTACCCCCACATCCCATTGCAAATCAAAGCCTTCCAACCACGGTTCAGGCGAAGAAGGCACATGCGACACGGCGGCTTGCTTCTCACTCACGTAGACCCAGCCCGCAACTGCATTGGCGTAAAGTTCTTTTCCCAGAAATGTGAACTTAACGACGCCATCTTCCTTTTCTTCCACATCGCCGATCCAGGGCTTGACCACGTCGTGGAGCGCATGCACATCAGTTGTGGGCACGGCTGCCACCCACACCACGCGATCTCCCCCCGCAGACACCGCAGCCATTCCGAGGGGCCGCGAATCGTCCAGACCGTTCTTAGTGAGCGTTTCCGTCCTTTCTAAAAGCCAGGCCATAGCCTGGGTGACGCCATCTTGCTGGGTCCCAAGGACTTCCTGAACAGCTTTCATATCCGCCTGGCATTCCCGTAGCGGAGCAATCCGAACCACTACCAGCGGTTCTACTGCCTGAGCGGCCTGGGCTATCAAAAGCAATCCGCTCAGACCCCACACAAACTTGTGTAGACCCCAATCGCGCAGCATCCTCATGGCAACCTCCAGACAACAAACACCCGACAGTTGAACCGCCCGTCACCTGTCCCAGCGCACAGGGCGCAGGCGCCCGGGCCCGGCATCTTTATCGTCAAATAGTCTGAAGCCTCTCACGGCGTCCGTTGGGCCTCGCCAGTCCGAATTTGCGCCACCGCAGTAAGAGGCAATTGGTTTTTGAGCATTTCACTCGCGATCATGAGATCCCGATCCAGTCCGGCCCACCGACTGGATTCGAGCTGTGTCAATTGATTTTGCAACTGCTGAACTGTTCGATCCGGTGTACTCACAATAACAGCCAGCGATCGATCCGGAGAAAGCTCCGATTCTTTCGGCATGCTGTGATCCAAACTCGCGGGCAGACTTCCCATTTGCCCATTCATTCCATTCGCCACTTCCTCTGGATTGGGCCGAGCCCCAAAAAGCAACCCGCCTTGCCTGACGGACGTCACCGTCAAAACTGCCAGCAGTACCGCCACGGCGCACCCAGCCAGCCCCAGCATCACGCGCAATCGTTCCCGTGAATATAACCAGTGAGTCGCTCGGCCTCCATCGATCAGCCCACTCTGCGTGACTTGCCGGAGGATTCTCCGATGGAGCTCCTCGGAAAACTCCGGTCTCTCAGCTTGAGCGGCCGCTCTCAGAAGACCACCCAACCATTCCTCATTGCGATGATTGTGACGTTGATCCTCTCTCATTGTACACCGATCGTCATCGATGGGTTACAGCACGTGCCTGCTGCCAATATGAGGACTGGGATGCTTGTCTATTCCCGCCTCAAAAACAGCCGTAAATTCCTGGAGATGGGGAAGTAAGACCTTTCTCGCTCGGCAAAGGATCGTTTTCACCGCCCCCTCCGACTTTCGGAGAATGGCCCCGATGTCCCTAGCGCTCATCTGTTCCACGTAAAACAGCCACACGACCGTAAATTGAAGCGGTGTCAGCACGCTTTGCACCCGGTCCCATAGCCGATCGCGCTGTTCTTTATTTTCCATGCCCTCCCCTAGACGCGCCTCCAGAACTGCAGGCACGCTATTCTCCAATCGCGACTGCCACTGTTGCCGCCGCAGCGCGTTGAGCGCTACCCGATAGGCCACCGTGAAAATCCACGGTCGAAATTCCGCCCCCTCATGAAACGACCAAAGCTTCTTAAATGCTCGCAAAAACGTTTCCTGTGTGAGATCCTCGGCATCCTCTCGAACCCCACATTTTCGTTGCAGAAAATGTCGAATGGGTACCTGATACCGACGCGCAAGCTCGCCAAAGCTGCGCGTACAACCTCGTTTGGCTCGTTGAACGAGCTCTTTGTCGGTCAGCAATGCGAGTGACTCGTCACCACTCATCACAAAAATTTTGAACGAAATTTGCTATCGGCATGCCTCGGTATGTCAGCCGGACAACTCCCGTTGCGCCTCGCCGTTATTTTTCCCGCAACCACGGAACGAGCTTGCCCAGCACGTCCAGAACGTCGTCCGTCGGGGCCGTCCAAACGAGCGTGGCCCGGTTCTCGCTGGCAAAAACTTTGGCGTGATCCAGCACCGCCACATAGCGCGGCTCATCCGCATAATGGAGCTTGCCGATGGCCAGAAGTCCTACCAGCGCATCCCGAACGTTCAGGGCGGTATCGGCTCCTTCCACCTCAAACGTGGCCTGAACGAATGCCTGCCCCTGGTGCTCCCCCAACGCTGCCGTCAATCGCCGGCTGCGGCGAATAAGCGGAGACATGAACTGTACGGGAAGCTGATCCATGCTCCGGGCATGTATCTCCACGTAGGTACCTTGCCGTACGTGGTAGAAAGGCTCAGCACTATCACTCCCCATCTCCTTCACAGCGCTCGCCGCGATCTCGTCCACCAGATCACCCTCGCGACTTAGGACCACCCAATCGCCGGGAAGAAAACATCCATGGAGAAAGACCTTTTCGCTTGCGTCGTGCCAACGATGAATGGTGATTCCCGCCACAGTACGGGTCGCGTATTCAGGATTGGTCTTGATAAAACCGAGCAACCGCTCCTGGTTTACTTTCAGTTGCACAAGTACGGCACCCTCTTTAGGATCGAAGCTCACCCCCAGAAACGTCACCCCGTGCAGATCGCTTTTTAAATTGGCCTCTGCGAGGGCCGCAACCCCTTCAATTTCTGCTCGGTTGGGACTCCGCTGCCAAAAGCGTTCCAAAACGCGCCCAGCCCCGGGCGACTGCCGGAGGGTATCGACGTCAAGGTGGACGATCCACCGCCAGTTTTTTGGAACCAGACGCCAATCCAACTCACCGGCCCCACTCGAAGATGGGCAAAATACTGCCCATCCCGCCAGGGCGGCTATCCAAATCCACCAGTTGCGAACACGGCGCCAAAGCACCATTGTCATGCCACGACCCTTCTTTTGTCACGTCGCCCACGAGAGCTGTCATCAAGTATACACACCAAGTCCTCAAGAGGTGACGGGAATTTCGGACTTAGTTGCGAAAGAATTACAGAATTGCCCTACCCCCGCCAAAGCCCCGGTTTGGCCGTGCCCTGGTCTTCCTCCACCCTGCGTCGTCATCGTATACCACGGGCCGGCGTCCTCTCGCACGTTGCTTTGCCTTATGCATCATGGATCCGATGGTTGGCCGCGATCGTCGTGCCCGTTTCAGAATCGTACTTCGCACCATCGCATACCGTGTTCAGGCGGGCTGTCAAAGGCCGGTGTACCGAGTTCGGGTGGCGCCGTGAACCGCCTCCCACGGCCAGAATCTGACCGACCGCCGGTCCTCAGAAGCACCGCTGTTGCACTTGGCCCATGTGGGTGTGTTACACGTTTGCGCGCACCGACATGAACGGCTGTAAAAGCGATTGTGCACGCGCTCGTGATTGAATGAGAGCGACACCGTCAGCTCGGCAAGAACTATCGTCCTCAGGAGGGTAGCGCCAACCGCCTGATGCACCTTCCACAAAACGGAGGCGCGTGATCATTCCGGGCAGTGTGTAAGGAGTCATGGATTAAAAATGATGTCTGGCACGGGCAATTAAAAAATTGCCCCCATCGAGCCTTTGGTCTATTACAGATCCTTACAAAAAGCGGGCATGGAGCAGAACTTTTAAACATTGAGGCCGAATCGCTCCTTGATAGTCGGATCCAGCATTCTCGTTAAAAAATCAACAACCGTGTCCGGGGCTTTGCGAGACTTATGCCAACTCATCACGACTCTTTTTGTGCGGCCGACGAAGCGCACAGAGCTGGACAAAGGCTTCCCCGCGAGTAAGACCCAGCCCGAAGCACCTGCCTGTCAAGTGATGGTTGTGAAAGACGCGCTCATCATATCGATTTTTTATGACCTTCGGTCAGCCGGTTACTCATATTGTTTTCTGGTTGTTTTCCGGAGCAGGATAAGGGTGCCATTTCGTGCTGAAAATGGGAACCGGTCGAGCATATAACTGCACTTTCGGGACAAAAACAAACTTTTGTTTGAGCAGAATATTCACATAGTGCCGTTCAAAGATAGGGCGCGTATTCCGCGAGGACAACGCGGTGAGCTCTGTATTCGTGCTTAGTCTCTCGCATAAAGAGAGCATTTAGTTGTACACAAAGGATACACGACTTATTCCCGAGGGTGACTATCCTCCATCTTAGTTATTGACAACAATACTCGTCGCGTTAGACTAGCGTTTAAAACGTGCACTTTTTGCCAGTAAAGATTGGCCAGCTGAAATCGATCCGGACCTGGAAGGCCGGCATCGCACGGGAGGGACGGCCATGAGCGGGGAACTGGCATCGGGCTCGTCTTCTCGGGTCGCCGAGTTTTACCGGATGCTTTTCGAACCCCCGGAGGGTTCCACGGCCTGGGCCTGCATGCAGTGCGGTCTGTGCACGAGTTCATGTCCTCTGGGGGATGCCATGGAGTATCCACCGCGGCGGATTATCGCCGAGGCCTGGAGTGGGACGCTGGAACGGGTTATCCGCAGCCCTTCCGTCTGGATGTGCGTGGGCTGCTATACCTGTTCGCTCCGCTGCCCCCGTCAGATCGACCTCACCGACACTGTCTGTCCAGCGGTGCGGGATTACGCCCTGCAAGAAGGCATCCAACCGCCGCCTGAGCTCCGCGCAGCGTTCCAGAATCTCTATCTTTACGGGAATGTCTTTGGCCAGTCTCCCCGCAAGCGACTGGAGTGGACGCGGGGGCTCGAGGTCACGGTGCGGGACCTTTCTAAATCGCCGGAGCCTGTCGAGGTCCTGTGGCTAGTGGGCTGTTATCCCTCTTATCACCCTCGCAACCAGGTGGTGGCGCGGAACATGGCCCGCATACTCACTGCCCTGGGAATCCGCTGGGGAATCTTAGGCAAAGAGGAACGGGCCTTGGGAGATTGCGATCGCCTTTTCGGGGAGGAAGGACTTTTTGAGATGCTGGTGGAAAACAACCGACGTCTCTTTGAGCGGTTCCAGTTCGAAAAGATCGTCCTTCTGGATCCCCATGCCTTTCGGGCACTGGAAAAGTTTTATCCCCGCTTCGGGGCAGTATTCCCGGCGGAGCATTACACGACCTTCTTGGCCTCTCGCTTGCAGCAACTCCGTCCTTGGCTGGTTAAGCCGATCAAGGCTCGGGTGACCTACCACGACAACTGCTGTGTTGGTCGGCGGTGCCGGTGTTTCGATGCGCCGCGGGCCCTTTTGGCAGCCATCCCAGGCCTGGAACTGGTGGAGATGGAAAGGAATCGCGAGCACGCCCTTTGCTGTGGTGGGGGTGGCGGGGGTATGTGGCTGGATGCCTTCATCACACAACACGGGGGCCGCCGGCTTTCCGACGTACGAATCCAGCATGCTCTGAAAACTGGCGCGGAGATCCTGGCGGTCTCCTGTCCGTTTGAATTGTCCCGGTTCGAGAACGCGGTAAAGGTTGCTGGGGCCGAAGACCGGCTCAAAGTCCGCGACATCCTTGAGCTCCTGGCTGAGTCCATGGGATTGAACGAAGGAGGTGGTCCATGAACGTCCTGGTTGTGGTGCGGCTTGTGCCGGATTTGGTGGAGCCGCTCGTGGTCACCCCTCAGGAAGACAACCTCGATTGGGAGGAGACGGCCCTGGTGCTCAACGAGAGCGATGACCACGCTTTGGAAGAGGCCCTGCTGCTCAAAGAGAAGTATCAGGCCCGCGTGACGGTGGTGGCTTTCGATTTCGGGGAAATCGACCAGGTGCTCTACATGGCGGCAGCCAAAGGGGTCGATCGGATCATCAAGATTTCCTGGCCGCATCGTGAGCCACCCAACAGTCTGGAGATTGCTGAGACACTGGCCCAGTTGGTGCCCACCCTGAAAGTGGAATTAGTTGTCATGGGCTGTCAATCACCGACGGAGTTTTTGGGGATGGCAGCGCCCCAGCTTGCGGCTGCGTTGGACTGGAGTTACGTGGGGGTGGTACGGGGGCTCGAGGCCTCTGAGCATCCCGAAGCGTGGAAGGCCTACAAGGAATATCCAGGGGCAGTCCTGGCGGAGATGGAAGTCCAGTTGCCGGCAGTCGTAGGGATCCTTACCGCTAGTCAACCTCCGCGGTATGTGCCGGTAAGCCGGATCCGCGCCGCAGCCCAACAGACCCGGTTCGAGATGGTTGAAGGTCCCCGTGAGTTGAAGGAACCGTCGGCCGCAATCCGTCGGGTGTATCTTACCCCTGCGACGGCCCATGCCACGATGCTAAGAGGTTCGGAAGAAGAAGTCGCCCGTCAACTGGTGGAGATCTTGCTGGAGAAAGGGATTCTGAAATGAGCCGCCGCATCGCTGTCCCGGTGGAAGTGTACCGGGGGCAAATCACCGACCTCACAAGGGAGTGTCTGATTGCTGCCCGCCTCGTCGCTCGAGACGAGGATGAGGTGGTGGCCTACGTGTTTGGTGAAATCCCGGACCACGGGAACTCAGCGTTGCAGCTTGCGGATCGAGTTGTGACGTTGGAGAACGGCCAGGTGAGCCAGCCAGTGGCTTTGGCCCAGGCCAAGCTCCTGTGCTCGAAGCTGGATCGGAAGGACACTGAACTGGTTCTCGTGGGGAGCAGTTCGTGGGGGCTCGATGTAGGCCCCCTGGTGGCAGCTTTCTGGGGTGTGCCCCTTGTGGCCAACTGTCAGGGGTTGGAGCGGCGGCAGGCTTCGTTATGGGCCACCTGTCGGATCTGCGCGGGAAAACTTCTTGTGGACGTCGAAGTGGGGGCTCAAACGGCCGTGGTTCTATTGCTGCCGGGCAGTTTTCTCCGCAAGGAGGTGACGCCCCGAGCGACACAGCCGGTGATGGAAAAGGAATCGGTTTCCTCCCAGGAATGGGACGCCCGCGTCCGGTTCCAGCGGTGGATCGAGCCGCAACGGGAAGATGTGGACATCACCCAGGCGGAAATTTTAGTCGCCGTAGGCCGGGGCATAGAGCGACAGGAAAACCTGGAGGTCGCAGAGGAACTGGCGGAGGTCCTGGGAGGTGTGGTGTGCGGTTCCCGGCCGGTGGTGGATCAGGGCTGGCTGCCACCCACGCGACAAGTCGGCAAATCGGGGATGATCGTTAAACCCAAACTTTACCTGGCGATGGGGATCAGCGGAGCCCCGGAACACGTGGAAGGGATGAAGGACGCCGAGCTGATCGTTGCAATCAATCGGGACGAGCGTGCGCCCATCTTCCACGTGGCTCATTACGGGATTGTTGCGGATCTGTTCGATGTAATTCCGGCTTTGAAGGAGGCCCTTGTAGCGCGGCGTCAGGAGGCCTGAATGGTACCCGTTCGCCCCACATTCTGGAACATTCCGGGATGGAGCGAAGCACTCCAGTACGTCCTCGGATTGTTGGTGATGGGCGTTCTTGTGTGGGGCGTTCTCAGCCACGTTCGGTCCTGGCAGCGTGGGGCTCCCGAAGACGGTGTCCCATGGACCTGGAAAATTCTTAAATCGATGGTTGACCGGTTGTTCCGGTACGTTATTCTTCCGGAACGGCTTCGCAGCGATCTGTTCGCACTCATCACGCACAGTTGCCTCCTTTGGGGCATGGTCCTGTTAGCGATCGGCACCGCTTTGGCCCCGATCGATTGGGACGTATTCCACCTCATTTTTGGATGGCGACTGCTTGCGGGGGTGACCTATCAAATATTTGAACTCGTCCTCGACCTGGCAGGGGTCGCCCTGGTGCTGGGAGCGACACTGGCGCTTTACCGCCGGTATGTATGGCGGCCGGCCCGCCTGGCCACTCCACCCCTTTCCCGCGACGCCTGGCAATCTCCCGTCTTGGTCGGTCTTCTTCTGACTATTGGAATTACTGGGTTTATTCTCGAAGGGCTGCGGATCGAAGGTGGGCGAATCCTCGGTCAAACACTTCCAGCGGACAGCAAGGTACGGCCAACGGTGTCTGGCGAACACCGAACGGACCAGATGGCGGTGGCGGCTACCGCGGCTGCCCGTTGGTCGCCGGTCGGCAACGGCGTCGCGGCCCTGTTTGGCGGCATTTCCTTGCCTACAGTCCGCGGCATCCATTT
Source organism: Thermogutta sp. (assembly GCF_039793925.1). GTDB lineage: Bacteria > Planctomycetota > Planctomycetia > Pirellulales > Thermoguttaceae > Thermogutta. Next base: position 71,735 of record NZ_JBAMME010000334.1, read on the forward strand.
GATCATTTGGTGGCTCCACGCTTTGTCGGCCTTCGCGTTCCTCATTCTGATCCCCTTTACCAAAGGGGTTCATCTTGTGGCCGGGTTGGTCCACGTGGTGCTTCCCCGCTCTGAACAGTGGCCGGTGGCCTCGGAAAGCGGTCCGACTTCGTCCAAAGGGAACTCCCTCCCGGCCCTGACCTGGCGGCAACGGATGGAGATCACAGCCTGCACGGCATGTGGCAAGTGTCAGGAACTTTGCCCGGCCTACGTGTCCGGCCAGCCGCTAACGCCCAAAGGCCTCGTGTGGGCAACGCAGGGTCGGCTTTTCACAGAACTTCGCTGGCCACCGCTCATTCCTCGTACTCCTCTGACAGAATGCGAGTGGCTGCGCGATGAGGCCGTTTGGTCCTGCTACACATGCCGACTGTGTGAGGAAGTATGTCCCCTCCTGATTCGACATACCGGGTTGGTCGGCGCTTACCGCAGGGCCTTTGTGGATTCCGGAAAGTTGGCCGACGGATTGCAGGAGGTCTTCATCAATCTCCAGCGATATGGAAACTCATTTGCTCACTCCCCGCGGAAACGCGGAGACTGGGCGAAAACGCTCGGCTTCCCTGTGAAAAACGCTACCAAAGAGCCGGTAGACTATCTGTGGTTTGTGGGAGATTACGCATCCTACGATCCCCGTGTGCAAAGCGTCACTCAGGTCGCCGCACGGCTCCTCCACGTCGCGGGAGTGGACTTCGGGATTCTGTATGACAAGGAGAAAAACAGCGGTAACGACGCTCGACGGGCAGGAGAAGAAGGACTCTTTCAGTATCTGCGAGAGGAGAATATTGCTGCGCTTCAGCGGGCGAGGTTTCGAGTCCTCATCACCGGCGATCCCCATAGTTACCATGCCTTGCGCAACGAGTATAGGCTTGAGCAAGCGGAATTGGGTCCGCAGAAAGGATCGATTTCGGTGATGGAACCACAGCTTGTGGGATCATCCCGCGAGAAAGGCTCCGTGTTCGTAACCACATCCGATCCCAACAACAGGGTAGCCAGTTCAAACAGCCCGCTCCCCGTTCGCTCACTAGTGGAGCTTTTCTGGGAACTTCTCCAGGAAGGTCGTCTCAGGGTGGTGAGAAAACTGGAGCGGCGGGTGACCTACCACGACCCGTGTTACCTCGGACGGTACAACGGGATTTACGATCCCCCGAGGGCAATCCTCAACGCGATCGGATGCACCCTCGTGGAGATGCCCCGGCACGGCCAGTACAGTTTCTGCTGCGGAGCCGGCGGGGGACGGATCTGGATGAAAGATCGACCCAATAACCGGGAGCGTCCCGCAGAAAACCGTATTCGCGAAGCCCTCAATCTTCCCGGCGTGCACGACCTGGTGGTGGCGTGTCCGAAAGATCTCGTCATGTTCCAGGACGCTGTCAAATCTCTCGGCCACGAGCAAAAACTCCGCGTCGTGGATATCACCACGCTTTTGGCAGAGGCGGTCTTGGCGGAATCCCCTATCAGTTCGGATAAGCCGACAGCCTCTGAAATATGAATATCCAAAGAATTGCCGACGGAGGTGGGACGATGGTGGAGGCCACGGGTGAAATCCGAATCGGTGTCTACGTGTGCCACTGCGGCACCAACATCGCAGCAACCCTGGATGTGGCCGAGCTTGCCCGCTATGCGAGCACATTGGCCCATGTCCAGGTGGCCAGGGACTACAAGTACATGTGCTCCGAACCCGGCCAGGAGCTCATCAAGGAGGATGTCGCCAGGTATGGTCTCAACCGTGTGGTGGTGGCGGCCTGCTCTCCCCACCTTCACGAGAGCACGTTCCGCCGCGTGCTCCAGGAGGCTGGTCTTAACCCCTATCTCCTGGCCATGGCCAATATTCGGGAGCATGTGGCGTGGACAGCCGCGGCAGGGCCGGTGGCGCAGGCCCGAGCCCGCGCTCAGATCGCCGCGGCTGTGGCTCGGGTAGCGCGGCAAAAGCCGCTGAGCCCACGGTCATATCCCGTGGTGCCCCGAGTCCTCGTCATCGGCGGTGGGATCGCCGGGATCCAGGCGGCCCTCACCCTGGCCGAGGCCGGCAAGGAAGTCATCCTCGTAGAAAGAGAACCAACCATTGGCGGACATATGGCGAAATTCGACAAGACCTTTCCCACTCTAGACTGTGCCGCCTGCATTTTGACCCCCAAGATGTCGGCCGTCAAAGACCATCCCAATATCAAGTTACTTACTTATTCGGAAATTCAGGAAGTGACAGGCTCGGTGGGCCGCTTCGTCGTCAAAGTCCTGCGAAAACCCCGCTATATTCGGGACGATCTCTGCGTGGGGTGTCTTCAATGCATCGAGGCCTGCCTCTTTAAGGCGCTTAAGATCCCTAACGAGTTCGACCTGGGGCTGTCTAAGCGGAAACCCATCTACCTACCCTTCCCTCAGGCCGTGCCCCGAATCCCCGTGATCGATCCTCAAACGTGCCTCCGGCTGCGAACCGGGAAATGCAAACAAACGTGCCTCGAAGCTTGCGCTGACCGCAACGCCATCGATTTTGAGCAGCAAGAGTGGGTCGAAGAATACGAGGTCGGCGCGATCATTGTGGCCACGGGCTTTCGGACGTTTGATCCCGCGTCACTGGCGTATTACGGCTACGGCCGGTTTCCCGAGGTGTACACGGCACTGGAAGTGGAACGGCTCCTCAACGCAGCCGGTCCCACGGGGGGCGAGGTGTTGCTTCGAGACGGTGCGAAGCCCCGGGCGGTGGGGATCGTCCACTGCGTGGGCAGCCGAGACCGCAACACGCACCCGTATTGTTCCCGTGTGTGCTGCATGTATGCCATCAAGCTCGCCCACCTCATTCGGGAACGCACCGGTGCCGAGGTCTTCAATTTTTACATCGACATCCGCGCTCCCGGTAAAGGCTTCGAAGAGTTCTACGAGAGGGTCCAAAAGGAAGGGGTCCATTTTATGCGGGGCAAAGTGGGCGAGGTGGAACGCCTGACGGATAATGGCGATAGTCCGCGTCTCCTCGTCACGGTAGAAGACACCCTGGTCGGACGAGTTCGCAAGATTCCTGTGGATATGCTCGTCCTGGCTGTGGCGCTGGAACCGGCGGAGGGGGCCGACGAGCTGCAAAAACTGTTACATCTGTCCTGCTCTTCAGAGGGATTCTTCCTGGAAAAGCACCCGAAGCTCGCCCCGGTCAATACGGCCAGCGACGGAATTTTCGTGGCCGGAGCCTGCCAGGGGCCCAAGGATATTCCCGATACGGTGGCTCAGGCGGACGCAGCCGCCGCACAGGCTCTCGCCCTCATCGACCACGGGGTGGTAGAAACGGAGCCCAACATCGCCTGGGTCAACGAAGAGGTGTGTTCCGGGTGCCGTGTGTGCATCGCCTTGTGCCCGTTTGATGCCATTACTCCCGACGAGGAAAAGCAGGTGGCAGTCATCGACCCTGCCCTCTGCAAAGGATGCGGAACGTGTGTGGCCGCCTGTCCATCCGGGGCCGCCCAGCAGGACTTGTTCTCCATCGCGGAAATCCTGGCGGAAATCGAAGGGATTCTTTCGGCGTAAAAGTATCTGTCCTTCGTTGAAAGCGGGTCTCAATTAGTGCGGCCCGGTGTATGACGGGGCTACTGACGGAATGGACAGCCGATCCTTGCAAATGTGGTTCTAGTCGAAGCTGGCACCCCTGCTTTTAAATAGTGCTCGGGTTCTGACTCTTCGCTTCACTGGCACTTCGGCATGGGGTATTTTTATCCGTATTCATTGCTATCTCGTCGCTTCGCGCGACGCACTTCGTCGAGCCAGAATCAAAGCGCGAGGAACCGGCGGAAAACGTCGGAATGATTTAAATAGGGGAAGACTCTATGACCCGGCCGATCCGTGCGAGCCGTTTGCGGTGTAAGGCGTTATTTCCCGAGTATGGATTATAAGATTGAGATTGAGAAAGTGAGCAAAGCACAAACAGTCGTAAAAGAAGCGTCGAGAAATTGCCGAGTTAGGAAAGCAGAAAGAATCTGTTTTAGACGCGAGAAGGACGAAAACGGTAGGCTTGAGATACGGGCCTGTGCTAATTGACGGAGAACGCGACTCGGATCGGCGCTGTGTCGGCTTAAGTCGCTCGCGTCGCGCAGACCGCCGTGCTGCCAGACTGGATCAGCATTGGCAAGATGTCATTGTTCACACCGGGCACGACAAGCGTGCCCCTCCGTCTCGGAGGGACCAGCTTGTCACGTCCGTATTCCGGAGGGACCTGCTTGTCAGGTCCGCTTTTCAAGGTTGCATGATTTATTTTTTCGACCATGCTTGGGGCGAAAAACGTAAGTGCCCGATGCCGCCAGAGGTTTTCCTGAAGCATTCTTCCAAGCAGTACAGTGGGCCTCAGAATGTGTTGTGCCCGCAGAGGGGTGGAAAACCTTTTCCCCCAAGGCCCTGGCTATTGGAGTCAGACGCACCTTTCCCAATGTTGCCTCCCGTGGGGGGCATCGCCAAAAGCGTCGCAAACGTGGCATGTACCACCATCGCAGACCCCACCTCCGCTAAAATCCGCCGCGCCCCAGCAATGTCCCCGTCATCCAACCCCCAAAACACCTTCAACCGCGCATTCACCCGTTCCACCGCGGTCCAACCACGGCAAACCGGTATCGCCTCACCCAACTGCTGCATTATCGTGGTGAATAATCAAGAACAATCGCGATACCACAGAAAGCCTCTGCTTTTCCCCACGTTCTGCGGGGAATGCTTCTTTCGAACCCTTTCTGAGTCCCATCATTCACGCGAAATAAGAACAACGCAAAGGGCTCAGTCTTTCAGGACATGACTCACTGATTGAGGCTGGTTATAATTGGGGTGGCTTTCTTGCTCGACTCTTTTGCAGGAGTTCCTGGCAGGAAATCCATCAGGGTCACGTGCCGGGAGGGGAACGCCTGGCTGGTTGACGAGGGGAGACTAGTCATGGTAACGGGCGAGCAGTTCTGGCAGTCTCTTCAAGAGAGTGGGCTTCTTTCTGCGGATGAATTGTCGCGTTGGGGACAGGAGTTATTCGGGAGCGCTTTTCCCGACTCGGGGGAGGAGCTCGCCCGGGAGCTGGTGCGGCATCGGGTACTCACGGCTTTTCAAGCGGGCTGTCTGTTGCGAGGCCGAACTAAGGGCTTGGTGCTCGGAGAGTATGTGATTCTCGACCGACTCGGGAAAGGGGGAATGGGGGTGGTCTTCAAGGCCCGGCACCGGCGGATGGAGCGGGTGGTGGCCCTCAAGACGCTCTCGCCGCAGGGGATGAAGGACCCGGATTCGGTGCAGCGATTCTACCGCGAGGTGAAGGCGGCGGCGCGGCTGACTCATCCCAATATTGTGACGGCCTATGATGCTGGGGAGCACGAGGGGATTCACTATTTGGTGATGGAGTATGTGGATGGGCAGGACCTGGCGAATCTGGTGAAGGACCACGGACCGATGCCTCTGCAGGAGGCGCTGGAGTGTGTGCTTCAGGCGGCACGGGGTCTGGCGTATGCGCACAGTGAGGGGGTGATCCATCGGGACATCAAGCCGAGTAATCTCCTGGTGGATCGTTCGGGGACGGTGAAGATTTTGGATATGGGGCTGGCGCGGCTGATGTTTGGGACGCTCAAGGAGGGGCTGACCGGGGACCAGTTGACGGCCACGGGGCAGGTGATGGGGACCTGCGATTACATGGCCCCGGAGCAGGCGGTGAGCACGCATCGGGTGGATGGGCGGGCGGATATCTATTCGTTGGGGTGCACGTTGTACCGGTTGTTGACAGGGGAGCCGCCGTACAAGGGGGGGACGCTGATGGAGGTGTTGATGGCGCATCGGGAGGCGCCGATACCCTCGCTGAGCAAGGCGCGGGAAGACGTGCCGCTCGAGGTGGATATGGTCTTTCAGCGGATGGTGGCGAAGCGTCCGGAGGACCGGTACCAGCGGATGGAGGAGGTCATCGAGGCCCTGAAGCATTGTTTAGCGGTGTGCCGGGCGGGAGTCCCGGCCGGGGGCAGAGGCGAGGAGTCGATCAGTACCTGGTTGGCGCGCTTGCCACAGCGCCGGGAGGCGGCGGAAGGAGAAACAGTGGCGTTAAGAGGCGCGGAACCGACACCACGGAGGGCGGGGTCATGGCCGAGGGCGCGAGGCAGCCCTTCAGAGTCCGCAAAGAATTGGCAGGATGTGGTGCGGTGGTTTTCTTCTCAGTCGGTGTTTGTGTGGGGAGGCGTGGTCGTGGGGTGTTTCATTGTGGCGGGGCTATTGGCGGTGGTGCTCCGTCCGGGGCGGTCGTCAGGGACTTCAGAGGAAGCGCGAAGACCGGTGGCCCGAGCTGCGACAAGAGGTTCTGAGAAGGTGGTGCGTCCTCAATCTCAGCCAGATCTTCCGGTGTGGCAGAACGACTTGGAGAAGTTGGAAACTGAGGTGGCAAAGTATTTGGCGCAGCAGGAATACGGGAAGGCCCTGGCGGCGTATCAGGGACTGGCGGATCGTTATCAGGACCTGGAGCTGGCCCAGGTAGTCCAGGAGCGGAAGGCGAAGGTGGAGGAGGCGGCAGCTCAGGCGGCGCAGGCGGCTGAGGAACAGGCCCGGCAGCTCCTGGCCGAGAAAAAATTTGTGGCAGCCCGGGAGGTAATGTTGCCGGTTATCGACCGATTTGGGATACCGGTGTTGGCGGAGCGGGCGCAAAGGGTATTGGACGAGATTGATCTGGCAGAGCGATCTGCTGAGGGGATGGCGGGGCCCACCGGTTCCGAGAAAACAGAGAGCATGACCAAGCCATCCGAGGGTGAGTCGCAACCGCCGGAATCTTCGGTGGCGGGGGAGAACTCGGCCGTAATCCGGCCGGCTTTGGAAGTGGCTTGGGAAAAACTGGAGGGGTTATTACGCCAGTGGGAAGAGCAGGAGGCTGAATTCTTCCGCGCGACGGCGGAAGTCGAGGAGCGGGTGCGTCATTGGGATTTTGCTGGCGCGCTGGCGGAGGCGGAGAGGGTGCAGCTCAGTGATCCGGCTTTAGCAGATCGGTGGAAGGTTCGGCAGGAGGAGTTAAGGTGGTTGGCGGAGTGGAAGGGGCGGATGATCGAGAAGATCAACGGCTCTGCGGGGCGTTTACGGAAAAGCGATTTGGGGCTGCGGGGGCTGGGTGGGGAGGTGGTCGCAGCCGATGAGGAAGAAGTAACCTGTCGGCTGATGGACGGCAAGGAGGAGAGGTTGAAATGGTCGGAGGTGGGATCACTGGCAGTGAAGAAGCTGGCGGGCGTGGTGGTGGATGCCGATCGGCCGGAGGACCTGCTGAAGGCGGGCGTATTTTTGGTGTCGATGGGCGAATCTGGGGAAGCCACCCGCTATTTTGTGGAGGCTGAAAAGAAGGGGCTTTCGGTGCAGGAGCACCTGGAATTGGCTAGCTATCCGCTGTTGAGGGACCTGGTGGAGCAGTTGCGAAAGAAGGAGTACCCGGCGGCCCGAGTGGCCCTGGAGCGGCTGCAAAAGGAGCCGGCGCTGGGAGAGTGGCGCAGCAAACACCAGGAGCTTTTACAGGGGATGGCGGCGGTCCTTGCGGCTGCCCAGCGGGAGGCCGAGGCAGAAAAGCTCTACAGCGAAGCG
>NZ_JBAMME010000335.1:0-2445 GCF_039793925.1 Thermogutta sp.
GCGCTCTGCCGATTACCGCTGGGTCGCGCTGGGCGGGCTGGCCATCATCGGTAGGAGGCTGTAGAGCTTGCCGAACAGTAAGGTGGTTATAGTTAAAAAGATCATTCAAAGGGTCGTGCTACCGACCTTGATCGGTGCAGGTTGTCTGTGGCTCTCTCTGCGAAGTGTGGACCTTGCGGGAGCAACTGCAGCGATTCGGCTGGTCGTGTGGCCATGGATCGGGATTGCTGTTCTGGGCGTCATACTGGTTTCGGCTGGAAAGGCGCTTCGGTGGCAATGGCTGTACCCAGAGAGCGCCCTACCTCTTCCCTGGCCTGTCCATTTCTCTATATTGCTAATTGCACAAATGCTGAACCTGGTGGTTCCTGTGCGCTTGGGTGAAGTGGCTCGCCTGGGGTTGATGGCGCAGGAGCGTCGGCCGGTTGGGATGACGCTGGGTACCATTGCAACAGAAAAGGCTTTGGACCTGGTGGCAACGGGGTTGCTCTTGCTCTTCAGTTTGCCGGTGGCGGTTTTTCCGGCATGGCTGGGAGCAAACATTGGCAGGAGTGCTTTTATCACAGGCATTGCTTTGCTGGGAATTTTGGTCATTTTGGCCCAGTCTCGCGTGGCGATTCTGCGCATGCTCTCAGGTTTACCTGAGCCCCGATGGCGGCCTTTGGCCTACCTCTGGAAAGGGGCACTGCGCCTGCTCGCTGCTTTGCTGGAAGGGATTAGGGGGATAACAGGGAAGAGATTTTTGCCCATTACTGGGCTAACTGTTTTGATCTGGCTACTTTCCGTGGGCGTGATCTACACCGTTCTGTTGGGTTTCGGTAGGGGAGATCTCTGGCGAGCAGCACCAGTGCTTTCTGTTGCCCTGATCTTCAGCAATTTGGCCCCCACTCCCCCTGCGCTTATTGGCGTGGTGACAGCAGTGGCCGAGGGGATTTTGGTACCCTTTGGGGTTTCCCCCTCGGAGGCTTTTGCTATCGGCGTAGTCCTCAACGTGGTTCTGGTTGCCCCCTTGGTTGCGCTGGGGGGCGGGTTTGCGGGTATGCGTCTATTACACTGGTTATATCTCCCAGGCCGGGGCCCAGCGCGTTACGCTTTGGGGCTGGGAACTGCTGATCCACCGGAGAATGATAGATGTGGGGAGCTTTAATTGCCCTTTTCTGGCTCTCGGCCTTGGCTGTGGCTTGGACACATGTTGGTTACCCGCTTTTTATCATACTGCTGGCGCGTTGGCGACCGCGCCCTCATCAAAAAGGCGAGGTTTTGCCCACAGTTTCTCTCATTATCCCCGCATACAATGAGGAGGCCGTGATCGGGGAGAAACTGGAAAATGCCCTTACCCTGGATTACCCCAGAGGACGGATAGAGATCATTGTAGTAGCCGATGGGTCTACAGACCGAACGGTAGAAATAGTGGAGGGTTTTGCGGACTGGGGAGTGCGATTGCTCTTCCAGCCGGAGCGGCGGGGAAAAATTGCGGCAATGAACAGGGCTGTTCCTTATGCACAGGGGAAGATTCTGGTCTTTTCCGATGCCAATGCGATGATGGAGCCTGAGAGCCTGCGGGCATTGGTGCGCAATTTCGCTGATCCCCGTGTGGCTTGTGTCAGCGGCGAGAAGCGGGTTCGCGCCGACCAGCCGGTGCAGGCGCAGGGAGAATCGGCTTACTGGCGCTATGAAAGCAGCATCAAACGGGCCGAGTCTGTGGTCAATACGGCCATCGGCGCGGTTGGCGAGTTTTTTGCGATTCGTCGGGAACTTTATCGTCCACTCCGAGAAGATAGCATTATTGAAGATTTCGTCTTGTCTATGCAGTTGGTAATGGAAGGATGGCGGGTAGTCTATGAACCGGAGGCCGTTGCCTGGGAGGAGGCTTCGCCTACTTTGAAGGCCGAGTGGGAGAGGCGGGCGCGAAACTGTGCGGGAGGATTCCAGGCGGTCGGGCGACTGATTCGGTTATTCTCACCTCGTTATTCAATGGTTGCTTTCCAGTTCCTCTCACACAAGATTTTGCGCTGGCTTAGCCCATTCTTTATGCTCTTGGCCTGGCTTACTGCCCTGGTTTTATACCCCTTTGACCTCTATAGGTTGCTTTTCTGGGGCCAAACGGCCTTTTATCTTCTGGCTCTTGTGGGCGGGCTTCTCTCGGTGAAAGGCTGGCGGTGGCGTCCATTATGGTTGATCTTCTACTTCTGTTTTGCCAACGCGACAGCCTTGAGTGGGTTTTGGCGTTACGTGACAGGTCGGCAGAACGTGGCCTGGAAGAAGGTACGCTGACAGATGGATGGCGAGCGTTTTGCATCATTCGCGCCGAAAAGCCCTTCCTTCTCGTGAACTGCGTCAGTCCTGTTGTAGAGACGCATGATTGAGAATCGCTCCCTTCTACATGCTCTTCCTTTGCTGGTTTTTCCAACCCTGCTCTTTATCTACGTCCTCACCCTCCCCCCCTCC
>NZ_JBAMME010000336.1:0-2438 GCF_039793925.1 Thermogutta sp.
TCACCTACCAAATCCCAGGTGGTATCGGTATTGACATCCACCACCCGGGCAATCACCGTTCCCCGCTTTCCTGCAATCCACACCCGGGAACCGAGCGGGAAACTGGCGGTATCTCGCATCGGAACAGCCACGCACCATTCCGAACGGGCATAATCCCGTATTCGCCGGCTTGTGCCGTCCCGCAGTCCCAGTGCTGGTATCCTGTTCCACCATCGGCTGCCGGGGCGGGCATACCAGGTGGCGGTGGCGGTCTGAAAACTGTCAACTGGAACTCGGGAATAAACTGGAATGTCGGGGGATGATGAGCAGCAGAGCAGAAGCGGAATGAGCAGCCACAAAACACAGTAGTATTTGGACCATCGGAGTTTCAGTTGCCATCGGGGTTTTTTCTTCTGTTGTGTTTCAGTCAGCTCACGCCCGCAAAACACACATAGGACATGGCTGACATTATGCCTTCGCACTTCCACCGGGGCTGTGCCATTCCGCCCGGTAAGACAGTAGGGACATTTGGGATTATGCATTTTGTGCCTCCTTTATTTTTTGGAGAACTTCGTCAAACTCTCGGGCAGTCCTGGCAACCTGTCCGGGCAGTTTCAATCCGACCCAGCGGCGGGCATAGCCCTCGCCGGTTCGGATACTCCGCCTCTTGACAATCTCCGCACATACCCGGATGCTATCCGCCCAGTGTGGAAAGGCAAGGAACGGGACGGTTTGACCGGTCTGCCCCTCCCGTAGAAGCGTCCAGCCGTGCGGGCGAACAACCCAGACATCCGCTTTCCAGCCGTAAGGGAAAGCGGGGGCAAATGGCATCAGCCCGACAGCGTTGCCGCTCGGGATTTTGCCGGGTTGCTCTACCTCTGAGATTGCCACTGCCACAATCCAGTCAATATGCTCCACGCCGGGATATTTCCGGCTATACTCCGCCCACTTGTTCAGTCTGTCTTCCAGCGGGACATTTTCCCACTGGATTTGCAGGCGGGGAATGTCAGTCGGGTTTTTGTATCTCATTTTTGCTCCTTTCTGGCTGCCAAAGCCAGAACCGCTGCATCCGCCTCGTGCTCGGAGAGGTCGGATTTTCCGAAGTATGTCTCGCAGACACGGCGGGCATACTCTTTCGTCGCCAGCCCAACCGTCCGTGTCCTTCCTCTTCCACTCCAGCGGGTGCGGGGCGGTGGGATTATCTGCACTTGACATCCGGGGGGCCTGGCGTGCATCACCGCCGCCAGCACAGCCCCGTGAAACTGGGCTTGAATAACAGTGCTCTTGACCCCACCAGCCCGCACCATCCAGGTCCGCATCCCTTCCACCGCCACAATGTCAGGGCGGTAAGTTTGGATGAAAAGAACCACTCCCCGAAAGACTGTCGCCAGTCTCTCTGGAAGTGGCTCACGGGGTTTGGTGCGAATGGTGCGCCGGTCAAGCAGCTGGGCTTTCCCTTTCGGGAATGCCACTACCGCCAGCCCGGTATTTGCCCCCGGGTCAATACCGAGTATTATTTTCATTTTTTTCTCCTTTCAAGACTGCGGGAGACCACCCCCTCCTTGAAAGGAGGCAAACAAGGAGGTTTGGGGGTGGGTGTATGCACAAGTAGGTGGTCTCCCGCAGCCGGCTCGGTCATTCGTCTTCTTCCCCCCTTCCTTTCGCCCGAACAGCAAATCGGCTGGGTCCGGGCACAAGCATGATGAAACTACTCAGGTGTGCGTGTTGGCGGGCGAGTGCGGTGATTTTCCTCCGGTCGGGTGTCACAACCGAATGAATATCTACCCCGAGCTCGGCGATTGCATCCCAAAACTCGGGGGAGACCTCCATTCGGGAAGTCGGGGTGAACTCCGCAATCCCGACATCGGTTTCCAGTTTCCCAACCTCCGAGCAATAATTCCGCACTGCCTCACGCAAACCCTCGTATGCCGCCTGCAGCTTCAGCAGTTCAGCCAGAACTTCCCCGGGGTTCTCCTTCAGTTTGCGGTGAACTGCGGGGTCCTGCGGGCAGGACGGTGCGAACACGCACCACTGGCAGAACCCGCTGGGAGAAGGGCGGGGTTCTTCCTGCGAGGCAAACCATTCAAGAACTTTCCTGGCTCGTCTCTGGAGACCATCCCATGTGGGAATGGTGGGAATGTCCACGAGAACTCCGTGCCGGGCGAAAAAGATGGATGCTCGGGCGGGTGCAGGACCTAACTCGGTCTCCTGAGGAAACGCCCAGGCGTATGCCGCCATCTGCCATCGCCAGTGGGAGGCGGTGGTGGCATATGCGGACTTGATATCTATTACCCTATTCTGTTCGGGGGCAAAGAGGTCAATGAAGCCGTGAATATAAACTCCCGGCAGGATTTCGTATTTCACTTCCTTTTGGACCTCCAGCGTCAGTTCGGCGAGTTCGGAGGGGATATTTATCCTTTTCCCATCGGGCAGGGTGTAAAATGGTTGATGCGAGGCGA
>NZ_JBAMME010000337.1:0-2397 GCF_039793925.1 Thermogutta sp.
TCATCACCGAGAAGGGCATCGCGTATCCGCCGTTTATGCTGAGTCTGCGCCGGATGTTGGGTGTGGAATGATTCACCGGCAACTTCCTCTGCTCCGGAGTTTTCCGGAAACGCTGGCAGAGCACCCGGCAGCGATTCGGGACCGCCTGGCCGACCTGCTGGGTGGAGACCTGGACTTTCGGGGGGCCGAGACGGGCTACGCTTCGCACCGGTTGCATTCTTTTGCGGCCAAGTTCCCGCCTCAACTCCCGCGTCTCTTTATCCAGAGTCTTACTAGGACAGGCCAAACCGTCCTGGACCCCATGGCGGGTTCGGGCACGACCGTCATAGAAGCCATTCTGTTGGGGAGGAAAGGGGTCGGGGTAGACCTGGACCCCCTGGCTGTCCAGATTGGGCTTGCCAAAACAACGTGGGTTCGTTGGGCGGATCTGGTCCGCTCTGCCCGCGAAGTCATTGCAAAAGCGGATCGGTGGCTCCGGGCTGGTCGGTCTGTGAAACTCCGGGAATTCCGTGCTACCCTGGACGACGCCACAAAGGAGTTTCTGGACTACTGGTTTCTTCCGTCAACCCAGGAGGAACTGGCAGCACTGATCGCGGCCATTCGCGAGGAATCAGACGCTACCGTTCGCCGGTTGTTGCTGGTTGCGTTCTCTTCAACCATCGTGACGAAATTGGGGGGTGTCTCCCTGGCGCGTGATCTGGCTCACAGCCGTCCCCATCGGGACCCGGAGAAGCGCCCCCCAAATGCCCTGGATTTGTTCTGGGAACGGGTAGGCCGGTATCGGCGGGTCTTGCTCTCCGAACCCCGACTTTCGCCGGACACCGACGCACTGGTGGTGCATGGAGATGCACGGACTCTCCCGATAGCCGATAGTTCGGTACACCTGATTGTGACCTCTCCTCCGTACGCCAATGCCATTGACTATATGCGCGCCCACAAGTTTTCCCTGGTCTGGATGGGTAAACGAATCGGGGAATTAAGCCTGTGGCGTTCCCGGTACATCGGCGCGGAGCGGGCTACGGAAAACGATGGTCCCCTTCCCCACCTCACCCAACGGACCATCGGGAGGATAGCCGAATTGGATAGCAAACGGGCACGGGTATTGGGTAAATACTTTACCGATATGCGCCAGGCCCTTCGGGAAATGCATCGGGTGCTCTGCTCGGGCGCGGCGGCCATCATCGTTGTAGGACCTTCTACGATGCGCGGCCTGAAAATAGAGACCCATCAGTGCCTGGCTGAGATTGCGGAGAGCGTGGGGTTTGACGTGGTCCGAATTCGGGAACGGCAACTGGACCGGGACCGGCGGATGATGCCCGTATCTGCTCGTGGGTCGTCCCCGTCAACGATTGAAGCCCGTATGCATCGGGAGTACATCATCGGACTGGTGAAACCGGGGGGGCGATGAACCGGATCCACGAGTTGCGCTCCGAATATCATCGGCAACTTTGCAGCAGTGTGCTGGGTCGGCGAGATGGCATCCCGAACAACGCCGACCGTTCCAGTAAGGTGAGTCGGAAAATTGCTGAGCGACTACTTCAATTTCTTCCCTATCCGCTATGCACTCCACCACCTGATCAGACTGTGGGCACTCGGTTTGAAAAAGCAACAGCGTCTTTTCTGCAGAAATCATTCTCTCTATTGAAGCACATCCGCCCTGGCCGATGGGGCTTCTTTGTAGCAGAGACGGCCCGGTCTATTGAACAGTTTGAACAGTACGAGCATTTGAAATTTCTGAGCCAGGCAATAGTTGAACATCCCGATTTGGCCGCCATACTGGGCTCTGACTATATCATAAAGCCAGACATTGTCATTGGGCGATACCCGCTGGATGACCAGGAGATTAATGCCGAGCAGCATCTTCTGGAGGGTGAGGAATTTGCCCGCTATACTCCCCTGCGCAAGCGAAACCGGCCTGCAGAGACCCTGATTTTCCATGCCAGTATCTCCTGCAAATGGACGCTCCGAAGCGACCGGGCACAGAATACCCGAACTGAGGCACTGAATCTGATTCGCAACCGCAAGGGCCACACACCGCACATCGTGGTCGTCACCGCGGAACCTTTGCCTACCCGCATTGCCTCTCTGGCCCTGGGTACCGGAGATATTGATTGCGTTTATCACTTTGCCCTCCCGGAACTGATCCGGGCTGTTGAGGAATCCAACAGCGAAAGCCAGAAAGAGATGCTGGATATGCTGATAGAGGGTCGTCGGTTGCGGGACATCGCCGACCTCCCTTTTGATCTTGCGATATGAGCGGAGCGTCCGATCCCCAACTCCAAATTCTCCTCGGTGACCGGGTCTTTACCCGGGAGGAATGGTTCCAAAAAGCAGAAAGCGCGCGCCAGGAGCGGGCCCAACTCCCCTTTGAGGAGAAAATCCGCATCCTGGTGGAAC
>NZ_JBAMME010000338.1:0-2396 GCF_039793925.1 Thermogutta sp.
GGGGGAGGGGGCATGGGGGGGTGGGGCGGAAGGCCGTAATTTTAACGACCGCCAAAATTGTCACCACATTTCAGTGGGAAAATGAACCATCCCGAGGTGTGAAATGCAGAGACAACAAGGACGATTCCGCTCGTGGTCACTGACTGTGCTGCTATTGCTTTTACTCCTCTCCCTGGCTTGTCTACCCACTGGTCTGATCCCCTCTTCCTCGCCGACCCCTTCCCCCTCTGCCACTTCCTTCCCAACCCCCGCTCCGACGGCATCCCCCACCCCTCGCCCCCCTTCTCCCACTCCGCCCCATACACCGACCCCTTACATAATGGCCCGCCCTGGAACCCCGGTGCCGGCCGGCTATCAACCGATCACGTTGAACAACCTGAAACAATTGGTCCCGGTTGCTCAATGGGGAGAGGGAGTCGCCACGAAACTGGTTTGCTCACCTGCGGAACCCCTGATTGCCCTGGGAACTACTGTAGGAGTGATTCTGTATGAAGCCGAGACCCTGAACACTGTCGCCTCCTTCTCCGACGGCTGGGTGACTAATATGGCGTTCAGCCCCGACGGTGCCTTGCTGGCTATCGGCACGATGGACGGCCGGGTCCAGATATGGGACGTCCACCAGCGAAAAGAGGTCCGCACCATTGAGGTTATCTCGGATCGCCAGATCAATGGACTTGCGTTCAGTCCGGATGGCCGGTGGCTGGCGTCCAGTTGGGGGGGCGTAATTCAAGTCTGGGATGTCTCATCAGGAGAGGAACGACAGGCGATGCGGTACTACAGCACCGTGATGAGCCTCCGTTTTCTCCCTCCGGGCGACCGAATTGTCGCGGGGACCTTTGACGGAGGGCTGACCATCTGGCGAGTAGAAGATGGTTCACTGGTCGCGGACATCACGCAGGGTTATACCCCTGTTGTCTCTGTGGAGGTCAGCCAGGACGGGAACCTGTTGGTGATCAACGCCTCGGAACAGGCCCGCCTGCTCCGGGGAACGGACTTCTCCACCGTGGCGGAGCACGTCGCGTATTACACCGTTCAGTCCGTTAGCATAGACAGGAACGGACAGTACATCGCCGCGGCCAACCAAAAGCATCTCGATGTTTGGCAGGTTGGGAACACGACTCCGCTTCGCACTTCCGGATTCCCCGATTATGTAAGGGATCCGTGCTTTGGCCCCGAAAGCGATTTTATCGCTCTGCTCTTGAACACCGGGGAGATCTGGGTAACAGGCATACGCGGGGAAATACGAGGCACCCAGCAGGGCCCTGGGGGGTCCATCAATGTCCTCACCTTCAGTCCGGATGGGCAACTCTTGGGCATCGGCACCATGGCGGGACTGGCCCAGTTGTGGCAGGTTGGAACAGGCCTTCCCCTGCGTCTCCCCAAAATTCATCAGGGCGCTGTCTGGGACATCGCGTTTAGCCCGGATGGGCAACGCTTGTTGAGCGCCTCTCAGAACCCGATGATCCAGACTTGGTCTACCGAAACCGGTGAACCCCTGGAATCATTTGACCGTCAGGATATAGCCGCCTATAGCATTGCGATCAGCCCGGATGGCCGCTATCTGGCCATCGCTGATAGCATTGGAGAAATTCAGGTCCTGCAAGCCTCGGACTGGCGGAGAATGGTCTACAATTACCGCCATTTAGGGGGTGTGTTGAACCTGACCTTCAGCCCTGCGGAGCCCCATCTCCTCGCTTCGGGTGGGAACGATAGCCTCGTCTGGCTCGTTGACGTAGAACGCCGTCAGAATATTCGGTCCCTTCAGCACCATGCCCCCGTTTACCGGGTTGCCTTCAGCCCCGACGGACAGACCCTTGCCACCGGTCTTGGGGATGGGAGCATTTACATCTGGCGGATCGCCGAAGAGCAGCCGGTAACCGCCTTCATCGCCCATACTGCCACGGTCACTGGCCTCGCCTTTGGGCCCGATGGTCGGTTTCTGGCCTCGGCCAGTGTCGGCGAGCAGGTCGTCCGGCTCTGGGATGTCTCCTCCACCCGCGCGAGCCAGATGGGCACTCTGCCCGTGGCCCAAACCATCCTGCGGCCTATCCGTACGCTGGACCATCCCGGGCTGGTGTATGACCTGGCCTTTAGCCCGGATGGAACGCTCCTGGCGACGGGTCTGGAAACAGGTCTCCTTTGGCTCTGGGCGGTCCCGTAGAAACAAACGGGCTCTTTTGTGATCAAGCGTATACCCCCTGCGGGAGGTCTTTCAGACCGCCCGCTGGGGGCTAACATCTGTGCCACGGAAAAGTTGTGGCCGTCAGGCTTTGTTTGATAGATTTCTAACCTTTCAGGAGGCCCTATGCCCAACGACTTTCTCTTCCGTGCCGATCTGGAGGAACTGGACCCCTTTATGGCCGACCTCATCCGCTGGGAGCAGGAGCGTCAGGCCC
>NZ_JBAMME010000339.1:0-2360 GCF_039793925.1 Thermogutta sp.
GGCTGCACCACCTGGCGGAAGTTGGCCCGGATGGCCGCCTCTTCCAGGGCATCCGAGTTTCCCCGGTTGGCCTCGGCGTAGGCTCCTGTGAGCAGCCGACGGGGGTAGAGGTACTCATAGGCCCGGGCATAGAGACTCCGCTTGAGATGGTTCAGGTTATCCTTGCGGCCCTCAAAGAGGCTCCGATGCTCCAGGAGCCACTTTTTCAGGGCCAGGAGTTCCGGGAACTCCGCTTCTCGCCGGTAGTCGCTGGCATCCCGCAGCACTTTGCTTTTCCACTCCTCAAAGCCCGCTTCCACGTCGTCGTAGTACTGGATGTGCCCCAGGAGCAGGCGAGGGTACTTCTCATAGCTGGTGGGCCGCTCGCTCAAGAAGAGCGGCAGCAGGTCGCCCCCCAGCCTATCCAGGGCGCGGAAAAGGAGCCCGCAGAATTCATCCAGTTCGGCGGTGTTGACCTGTCTTGGCATGGTTTCACCTCCTTGGTTTTTTCTTTACAATCGCTTGAGTTGCTCGATCAGCTTCAAATACTCTGTCCCATCTATCACCCCCGTTCCTTTGATGAATTCATTGGAAAGCCGCCTGTAGGGAGCCTCTCGCAGGTCATCCTCACCTCGGAGTGGGGAATCCCGCAGAACTTTGGAGAACATGCCCAAGGGATCCTCCTCCAGCCGTTCGGCCAGCAGGATCCAATCGGCCAGGAGGGAATGGCCTTCCCGGTATTTGGCCACCCGCCGGGCAAAATTGACGATGGCGCTGTAGCGGCGCAGGGCTTCGTCGGCATTCTCGGCCTTACCCTGGACGTAGAAGGTGTTGGGGTCGAATCCGCCAGGAGCCAGGGTGGGCACGGACTGGAAATAGTATGGCCCATCGCAGCCGCACAGTTTGCGCAAGAGGGCCAGCAGGGTGAAAGCGGCCAGGCGGCTGCGGGAGAAGTGCCGCTGGACGAAATCCAAGGCCTCGTCCCGGCCCGGCTGGAGTTGGGGCAGGATGAAGGCCAGCAGGCGGTAATGGCCCACCCCCAGGGGCAGGACCTGCGCCTGCACTTCCGTGCGCATCTGGCCCAGGGTCTCCAGGCCGGGTAACATCGCATCGTCGGCGAACAGGGCGGCGAAGGCTTCTTCCTCAGAGCTGGCAGCCTCGCCTGCTGCCTGACGCTCTTGAGCCCGTCGGGCCAATTCTTCGCGGATGTACTCCATCGAGAAGAAGCGTTTCTCCTCTTGCGCTCGGCTGCGGAAAGAGCCGATCAAATCGAACAAGTCGTCAATCACAGCGGCGAGACGCTGTGTTTCCGCGTCGTCGTGGCGGCCGTAGTGGAAGACCAGGTTGTACAGACGGGGTAGTTGAGGTAGCTTCCCTCCTACTGAAGCCGGCCCAGAACCTAGTACCCTCTGCAACAAGTAAGACGATAGAGCACACTTGGCACAAATGATGGGATCCTTCCCCCGATTGGGTTTCTTAGCGCTTTCGTTATTGAAGCGGTGAGCGTTGCTGCCGACAATGATATACTGGTCCCGTACTCTGGGGAAACGCATCCCGCATAAACGGCAGCTTACCTCTTCCTCAACAACTGTTGGGGTAGCAAGCATAGCCTGTCCCATCTGAGCGCCCGTCAGAACCTCGCTCAAGAACTGATCGGGCGTTATCTTCATCAACTTCTTGTCCTTGCGAATAAAACCTAGCAACCATTCATCTCCACCTCGCTCAATCTCTGTCTGGAAGTGGGCAAGGAGTTCTACCAACAGGCTTTGAAGTTCCTCTCTGGAGTATTGGCCGGTGTCAATCTTGTCCTTGATCTCTTTCTTGGTGACTTCTTCAATAGCAAAGACTCTGGCGACCCTCTCGGCAGGCACCACCCTGTACACATCAACGAGTCTGTACAGGAACATGGCAAAGCTCTGAGCATCGCCCAGCCCACTGCTGGTTTGACCGTAAAAGAAAGAGAGGGCAGCCATGGCCCTACGAGCATTTCTGTCAAAGTCCTCTTCCGCGAGGAGCCTTTGTATCTGTCTACGTACCCCCTGCTCCAGAGGCTTGGCCAAGAAATGCGGGACAGAATACACAGGAAACGGCTCGAACTCGCTCTTCTCAAAAGTGAACATCCGCTTCAACTCGCCATGAATACCCCTGACCGGGTCTTCGTCGCCGAAGTAAAGATCGGGCAGGCTGGCGAGCACCTCTTGACGGAAGCCCTCGGCCACCTCCTCGAGAGCCGCTCGGCCATGGTAGAGGTAGTAGTAGTTCTCCAGGTCGTTGGCCAGAAGGGCCATGCGCCCCAGGCCGTTCTGCTCCACGGCCCGCATCAGGGCCTTGCTCAGGAAGTCGTTCAGCAGCACATTGCCCAGGAAGACCTCCTCCCGCCG
>NZ_JBAMME010000340.1:0-8036 GCF_039793925.1 Thermogutta sp.
GCGACTTTGCGACCTGCGACCTTGCGACCCTCTTTATTCGCGAATCGCCCACAGCTGCACAGTTTTGTCCGCCGAACCGGATGCCAGCATCTGGCCATCGGGGGAGAAGGCCACGCTGAGTACCCCGCCCGTATGCTCCAGCGGGACGCACAGTTCCTCTCCGGTGGCAAGGTCCCACAGCCGCACAGTGTGGTCCCACGACCCGGATGCCAGCATCTGGCCGTCGGAGGAGAAGGCCACACTATTCACATAGTCTGTATGCCCTTCCAGGATGCGCAGCACCTGCCCTGTGGTGGGGTCCCACAGCCGCACGGTATGGTCATCCGACCCAGATGCCAGCATCCGGCCATCGGGGGAGAAGGCTACGCTCAGTACCATCCCCTTATGTCCTTTCAGGACGTGCAGCGGTTGCCCGGTGACGGGGTCCCACAGCCGCACGGTATAGTCCCACGACCCCGATGCCAGCATCCGGCCATCCGGGGAGAAGGCCACGCTGCTCACCATGTCCATATGCCCTTCCAGGATGCGCAGCGCCCGCCCTGTGGCGGGGTCCCACAGCCGCACGGCACGGTCCGCCGATCCGGAGGCCAACATCTGGCCATCGGGGGAGAAGGCCACGCTGATCACTCCGCTCGTATGGCCCAGTAGGACGCGCAGTTCTTCTCCTGTGACGGGATCCCACTGCCGCACGGTATGGTCCGTCGATCCGGATGTCAGCATCCGGCCATCGGGGGAGAAGGCCACGCTGTTCACCCAGTGTGTATGCCCCCTCAAGATGCGCAGTACCCGCCCCGTGGTGGGGTCCCACAGCCGTACAGTGTCGTCATCCGCCCCGGATGCCAACATCTGGCCGTCCGGAGAGAAGGCCACACTGTTCGCCCCGCCCGTATGCCCCGTTAAGACGAGAACCATCTCTGCCTCCTTTGTACGATCCGGTCGTAAGGTCGCAGGCCGCGAGCCGCGGGGACGTAAGGTCGCAGGCGCGACCTTGTGATTTGCAACCTTCTTTATTCGCGAATCGCCCACAGCCGCACGGTTTTGTCCGCCGAACTGGATGCCAGCATCTGGCCATCGGGGGAGAAGGCCACGCCGAGCACTGTGCCTTCGTGCCCTTCCAGGATGCGCAGTGCCTGCCCGGTAGCAAGGTCCCATAGCCACACGGTGTTGCCGTCCGACCCGGATGCCAGTATCCGACCATCTGGCGAGAAGGCTACACTGTTCACCCAGTCCGTATGCCCTTCCAGGGTACGCAGCACCTGCCCGGTAGCGGGGTCCCACAGCCACACGGTGCGATCACCCGATCCAGATGCCAGCATCCGGCCATCGGGGGAGAAGGCTACGCTCAACACTATCCCCTTATGTCCTTCCAGGACGTGCAGGATTTCCCCGGTGGCGGGATCCCACAGCCGTACGGTGTGGTCCCACGACCCCGATGCCAGCATCCGGCCATCCGGGGAGAAGGCCACGCTGTACACTGAGGCCGTATGGGCTTTCAGGATGCGCAGCGCCTCTCCGGTGGTGGGGTTCCACAGCCACACGGCACAGTCCGCCGATCCGGAGGCCAACATCTGGCCATCGGGGGAGAAGGCCACGCCGATCACCCCGCTCGTATGGCCCAGTAGGACGCGCAGTTCTTCTCCTGTGACGGGATCCCACAGCCGCACGGTCCGGTCCGTCGATCCGGATGTCAACATCCGGCCATCCGGTGAGAAGGCCACGCTGTTCACCCAGTGTGTATGCCCATTCAAGATGCGCAGTACCCGCCCCGTGGTGGGGTCCCACAGCCGTACAGTGCCGTCATCCGACCCGGATGCCAGCATTTGGCCGTCCGGAGAGAAGGCCACACTGCTCACCCGGTCCGGATGCCTCATTATGACGAGAACCATTTCTGCCTCCTTTGTACGATCCGGTCGTAAAGTCGCAGGTCGCGAGCCGAGGGGACGTAAGGTCGCAGGCGCGACCTTGCGGTTTGCAACCTTCTTTATTCGCGAATCGCCCACAGCCGCACGGTTTTGTCCGCCGAACCGGATGCCAGCATCCGGCCATCGGGGGAGAAGGCCACACTGAGCACCCCGCTCGTATGCTCCAGCGGGACGCGCAGTTCCTCTCCGGTGGCGAGGTCCCACAGCCGCACGGTGTGGTCCCACGACCCGGATGCCAGCATCTGACCATCTAGCGAGAAGGCCACACTGTTTACCCAGTCCGTATGCCCTTCCAGGATGTGCAGCACCTGCCCTGTGGTGGGGTCCCACAGCCGCGCGGTATGGTCATCCGACCCGGATGCCAGCATCCGGCCATCGGGGGAGAAGGCTACGCTCAGTACCATCCCCTGATGTCCTTTCAGGACGTGCAGCGGTTGCCCGGTGGCGGGATCCCACAGACGCACGGTGGTGTCCCACGACCCCGATGCCAGCATCCGGCTATCCGGGGAGAAGGCCACGCTGCTCACCATGTCCATATGCCCTTCCAGGATGCGCAGCGCCCGCCCTGTGGCGGGGTCCCACAGCCGCACGGCACGGTCCGCCGATCCGGAGGCCAACATCTGGCCATCGGTGGAGAGGGCCACGCTGATCACCCCGCTCGTATGCCCCCGTAGGACGCGCAGTTCTTCTCCTGTGACGGGATCCCACTGCCGCACAGTACGGTCCGTCGATCCGGATATCAACATCCGGCCATCGGGAGAGAAGGCCACGCTGGCTACCGGACCTCTGTGCCCTTCCAGGATGCGCAGTACCTGCCCGGTGGCGGGGTCCCACAGCCGTACAATGTCGTCATCCGACCCGGATGCCAACATCCGGCCGTCCGGAGAGAAGGCCACACTGCTCACCCAGCCCGTATGCCCCGTTAAGACGAGAGTCATCTCTGCCTCCTTTGTATGATCCGGTCGTAAGGTCGCAGGTCGCGAGTCGCGGGGACGTAAGGTCACAGGCGCGACCTTGTGATTTGCGACTTTCTTTATTCGTGGATCGCCCACAGCCGCACGGTTTTGTCCGCCGAACCGGATGCCAGCATCTGGCCATCGGGGGAAAAGGCCACGCCGAGCACCGCGCCTTCGTGCCCTTCCAGGGTGCGCAGTTCCTGCCCGGTAGCGAGGTCCCACAGCCGCACAGTATGGTCATCCGACCCGGATGCCAGTATCCGGCCATTGGGAGAGAAGGCCACGCACTGCACCCCGTCCATATGCCCTTCCAGGGCGCGCAGCACCTGCCCGGTGACGGGGTCCCACAGCCGCACAGTATGGTCATCCGACCCGGATGCCAGCATCCGGCCATCGGGGGAGAAGGCTACGCTCAGTACCATCCCCTGATGTCCTTTCAGGACGTGCAGCGGTTGCCCGGTGGCGGGATCCCACAGACGCACGGTGGTGTCCCACGACCCCGATGCCAGCATCCGGCTATCCGGGGAGAAAGCCACGCTACTCACCACTTCCATATACCCTTCCAGGATGCGCAGGACCTGTCCTGTGGCGGGATCCCACAACAGCACGGTGCCGTCCCACAACCCCGACGCCAGCATCCGTCCATCGGGGGAAAAGGCCACGCTGATCACCCCGCTCGTATGCCCCAGTAGGACGCGCAGTTCTTCTCCTGTGACGGGATCCCACTGCCGCACGGTATGGTCCGTCGATCCGGATGTCAACATCCGGCCATCGGGGGAGAAGACCACGCTGTTCACCCAGTGTGTATGCCCCTCCAAGACGCGCAGTACTCGCCCTGTGGTGGGGTCCCACAGCCGTACAGTATCGTCATCCGACCCGGATGCCAACATCCGGCCGTCCGGAGAGAAGGCCACACTGCTCACCCAGCCCGTATGCCCCGTTAAGACGAGAGCCATCTCTGCCTCCTTTGTATGATCCGGTCGCAAGGTCGCAGGTCGCGAGTCGCGGGGACGTAAGGTCGCAGGTCGCGAGTCGCGGGGACGTAAGGTCGCAGGCGCGACCTTCTTTATTCGCGGATCGCCCACAGCCGCACGGTGCGGTCCCACGCCCCCGATGCCAGCATCTGGCCATCGGGGGAGAAGGCGACACACTGCACCTCGGCCCTATGCCCTTGCAGGATGCGCAACATCTGTCCCGTGGCGGGATTCCACAACTGCACGGTGTGGTCCCACAACCCCGACGCCAGCATCTGGCCATCGGGGGAGAAGGCCACACTCAACACCCGCTCCCAATCCCCTCCCAGGATGCGCAGTATCTGTCCTGTGGCGGGATTCCACAGCCGCACGGTGCCGTCCGACGACCCGGAGGCTAGTATTTGGCCATCCGGGGAGAAGGCCACACCGTTCACCCAGTCCGTATGCCCTTTCAGGATGCGCAGCGCCTGCCCCGTGGCGGGGCCCCACAGTTGCACGGTGGGATCGTACGATCCGGAGGCCATCATCTGGCCATCGGGAGAGAGGGCTACGCTGTACACCGGGTCTCCGTGCCCTTCCAGGATACGCAGTTTCCCGGCAAGGTCCCTGAGATCCCACAGTCGCACAGTGCAGTCACTCGTTCCCAATGCCAGCGTCCAACCATCGGGAGAGAAGGCCAGGCTGAATACCCAGGCTGTAGGCGAGAAGACCTCGCCCCCCCCGAGTTGGTCTCCGCTTCCCACCAGAACGTGCAACGTTTGCCCGCTGTCCGGGTCCCACAGCCGCACCGTACCGTCCAACGACCCGGATGCCAGCATCCGGCCATCCGGAGAGAAGGCCACGCAGCACACATCCCACCTATGTCCCTGCAGAACACGCCGTATCTGCCCGGTGGCAGGGTCCCACAGCCGCACAGTACCGTCCCACGACCCGGATGCCAGCATCTGGCCATCGGGGGAGAAGGTCACGCTCTGCACCAGGTCTGTATGTCCTTCCAGGACGTGCAGTATTTCCCCGGTGGCGAGGTCCCATAGCCGCACGGTGCGGTCTGCCGAGCCGGATGCCAGTTTCTGGCCATCCGGGGAGAAGGCCACGCTCAGTACCCCCCTGGTATGTTCTTTTAGTATTGTCGTTTTCATCTTTTTCCCTCTTGTGATGGTCGCGAGGTCGCGCGGCACCGCCCCAACATTTCTTCCAGATTGCAACAACAGTCCTGCCCCGCTGGGGGATGGATGATTTCGCGCGCCTCCCGCTCCGACCTTTGATGGATTCTGAGGCTCTCGGATGACCGGTCATGCCGACCAACCGGGGCGCCGGGGCGATATTTCCGCCTGATATATTCCCGGGAGGATAGCGATTTTGTTGGCTTTCACCACACGCCTTGCCCCGGGCCCGGTGGTGCCGATCACTCCGAGCAGGTAGACCTCGCGGTCCTCGTCACCGGTAGGAGAAGGGAAGACTTCCACATCCACCCCTCTCAGGACAATCTTCCCCCCTCGATACACCATAGCGCCCCGAACAATCTCCCGGGCACAGACATATCCTAAAGCCCTTTCATCTCTCTTCGGAAACGGTTCCCCCGTGGGGTATTGGCTCATGAACTCCAGGTACTCATGGAGTTGTTGTTCCCAATCGTCATCCCGGTAGTGGAACGCCACGTATACAAAAGATGACCGCGACAGGGGATATCCCCCACGATCCCCGGTGGCAAGGTACAGTTCTGGTTTTTTCTCCCGCCCGCTCAAACCAAAGCCACTGTCCCAAAGGACGAGAGAAAACCCGTTCACTGCGGGATGACAGGAAATCAACCCTGCCCGTTCCGTGCGTTCCGGCTGCAGAATGCCGAATACTTTACGCTCATCTGTTGAGAAAGAGACACTGACTCCCATTGGTTCGCCTTCCTGATGCTTTCTTGGGTGTTTGCCCGATCTCGGGCCCCACGGCCGCACAATACCATCCCGTGGCCCGGAGGCCAGCATCTGCACTCCACGCTGTGTTCGTATCGCACCTGCCCCGTGGGCAAGGATCGGTCCTGACCTCACAAGGGCGAGTGCGGCGGGGCATCGCCCGGCGGTGAGGTCCCACGACTGAGTCCGTATGACGGCCGCCTGCTGTTCCCAGTCCCACGGTCGCACGGTGCCATTCGCCAGGCTGGAGGCCATCATTTGGCCATTAGAGAAGAAGGCCCCGTTGGTCACCGATCCGATATGCCCTCTCAGTCCCCCCTCTTGTGGTCGCGGGCCGCACGTCGCGTTTGCGACCCTGCCGTCTACGACCCTCCCGGTTCGGAGATGGCCCACAGCCGCACGGTGTGATCCGGCGACCCGGATGCCAGCATCCGGCCATCGGGAGAGAAGGCCACGCAGTTCACCGGACCTCTGTGTCCTTCCAGGATGTGCAGCACCTGCCCGCTGTTGGGGTCCCACAGCCGCACAGTGCGGTCGGCTGACCCGGCTGCCAACATCCGGCCATCTGGCGAGAAGGCTACGCCGAACACCCAATCCGTATGTCCTTCCAGGGTGTGCAGTCCTTGCCCCGTGGTGAGGTTCCACAGCCGTACAGTGCCGTCCCACGACCCCGATGCCAGCGTCTGGCCATCCGGGGAGAAAGCCACACTGTATACCCAGTCTGTATGCCCTTCCAGGACGCGCAATACTTGCCCGGCGATAAGGTCCCATAGTCGTACAGTGCGGTCTTCCGACCCGAATGCCAGCATCTGGCCGTCGGGGGAGAAGGCCACGCACCACACATCGGTCGTGTTCTCCCGCAAGATCCGCAACGTCTCTCCGGTGGCGGGATTCCACAGCCGCACGGTGTGGTCGAACGACCCCGATGCCAGCATCTGGCCATCGGGGGAGAAGGCCACGCTGCTCACCATGCCCGTATGCCCTTCCAGGATGCGCAGCACCTGCCCGGTGGCGGGATCCCACAGCCGCACATCCCGGTCTCCCGACCCGGATGCCAGCATTCGGCCATTGGGGGAGAAGGCCACGCTGCTCACCCCGCCCATATGCCCTTTCAGGATGCGCAGCACCCGCCCCGTGGCGAGATCCCACAGCCACACGGTGCCGTCATCCGACCCGGAGGCCAGTGTCCGGCCATCGGGCGAGAAGGCTACGCTGCTCACCCTGTCCGTATGCCCCTCCAGAACAAGTTCCATCGTAAGTTCCATGTTTCACCCCCTGTGATGGTCAGTCGTGGGTTGCCGATGCGACCTTACGACCATCCTTATTCGCGGATCGTCCACAGCCGCACGGTGTTGTCGGACGACCCGGATGCCAGCATCCGGCCATCAGGGGAGAAAGCGACGCAATACACCTGGGCGATATGCCCTTCCAGGGCGCGCAGTACCCGTCCCGTGGCGGGATCCCACAGCCGCACGGTGGTATCCCACGACCCCGATGCCAGCATCTGGCCGTCGGGGGAGAAGGCCACGCCTCGCACCCAGTCTGTGTGTCTTGTTATGGTGCGCAACCCCAACCCGCTGCTGGTGTCCCACAGTCGCACAGTGCAGTCGTCCGACCCGGATGCCAGCATCCGGCTATCGGGTGAGAAGGCCACGCTCTGCACCCAGTCCGTATGTCCTTCCAGGGTGTGCAGCACCTGCCCGGTAGCGGGGTTCCACAGCTGTACGGTTTTGTCCGCCGACCCCGATGCCAGCATCCGGCCATCGGGGGAAAAAGCCACGCACCGCACTCCATCCGTATGCCCTTTCAGGATGCGCAGCACTTGCCCGGTAGCAAGGTCCCATAACCGCACGGTGTTGTCGGACGACCCGGATGCCAGCATTCGGCCATCGGGGGAGAAGGCCACGCTCCACACAGCGCGCGGATGCCCTTCCAGAATGTGCAATACCCGTCCCGTGGCGGGATCCCACAGCCGCACGGTGTTGTCCACCGACCCCGATGCCAGCAGCTGGCTATCGGGGGAGAAGGCCACACTCAACACCCAGCTCTGATGCTCTTTCAGGATGCGCAGCACCTGTCCCGTAGCGGGATCCCACAGCCGCACGGTGGTGTCATCCGACCCGGATGCCAGCATCCGGCCATCCGGGGAGAAGGCTACACTGCCCACCCGGTTCGTATGTCCCCTTAAGACGAGTCCCAACTCTACCTCCCTCCCGCGATCGGGATGCACCACTGTAGGTCACGGGGCCGCCAGGTCGCGGGTCGCAGGCACGGCCC
>NZ_JBAMME010000340.1:8136-17842 GCF_039793925.1 Thermogutta sp.
CCTTCTTGATTCGCGGATGGCCCACAGCCGCACGGAGTGGTTCACCGGACCGGATGCCAGCACCCCGCCATTGGTGGAAAAGGCCACGCTCTACCCTGCGTTCCTATGCCCCTTCCAGGACGCGCAGTACCCGCCCGCTGTTGGGGTCCCACAGCCGTACAGTGCAGTCCGCTGCCCCCGATGCCAGCATCCGGCCACCCGGGGAGAAGGCTACGCTGTACACCGGGGCCGCATGGGCTTTCAGGATGCGCAGCACCCGTCCGCTGTCGGGGTCCCACAGCCGCACGGTGGTATCCCACGACCCCGATGCCAGTATCCGGCCATCGGTGGAGAAGGCCACGCTGTATACCGAGGCTGTATGCCCTTCCAGGACACGGAGTAGATGCCCGCTGGCAGGGTCCCACAGCCGCACGGTATGGTCATCCGACCCGGATGCCAGCATCTGGCCATTCGGCGAGAAGGCGACACTGTTCACCAAGTGCGTATGCCCTTCCATGGTGCGCAGTACCTGCCCGGTGGCGAGGTCCCACAGCCACACGGCACCGTTCCATAAGCCGGATGCCAACATCTGGCCATCGGGAGAGAAGGCGATGCTGATGGACCCGCTCATATCCCCCAGCAGGACGTGTCGTTTCTCTCCGGTGGCGGGGTCCCGCAGTTGTACGGTGCCGTCGGACGAACTGGAGGCCAGCATCTGGCCATCGGGGGAGAAGGCCACTCTGGGCACCCCGCTCGCATGCCCCCGCAGGATGCGCAGGATCTCTCCGGTGGCGGGGTCCCACAACCACACGACACCGTCCCACAAGCCGGATGCCAGCATCCGGCCATCGGGGGAGAAAGCCACGCCGTATACGGGGGCTGTATGCCCTTCCAGGACGCGGAGTAGATGCCCGCTGGCGGGATCCCACAGCCGCACGGTACAGTCCGCCGATCCGGATGCCAGTATCCGGCCATCGGGGGAGAAAGCCACATCGTATACCCAGCCCGTATGCCCTTTCGGAGCCAGTTCCATTTTTCACCTCCCGCAGTTGAGATGCGATTTTGCGACCTGCGACCCTTTTGATCCGTGGACGGCCCACAGCCGCACGGTGTGGTCAAACGAACGAGACGCCGGTATCCGGCCATCGGGGGAGAAGGCCACGCCCGATACCACCCTCCTGATGTCCTTTCGGGACGCGCGCGTTCCCACAGCCGCACAATGTGGTCCCCCGATCCGGATGCCGGTATCTGGCTATCGGGGAGAAGGCTACGCTGCCCACTGGGTCTCTGTGCCCTTCCGGGATGCGCCCTTTCCCCCATCCACCCAGCCCAGCCCAACCCCCCAGATGCCCGTATCCGGCCATCGGGGGAGAAGGCCAGCCTGTATGCCCGGTCATCACCTCTTGTGGTGATGAGCCGCTGCGATCGGGGCAATGGGTATTATAGCGCTTCCCATGGGACATTCCCTTTATTAAGGGATATTCCCGACACCATTGATTTCGTCCCGCCGGGCAAAATCCATGACCGGCCCCTCCTCCTTCCTCGGCCCACGGCTCGTAGACCGTTTTGGCCCGTTTCGCCGCTGGAGGGATCTCCACGGGCATCACTTCCCGGGGAACTCCCGGTAGGGCCTTTGGGGACGGCCAATGGATCGCACCCACTCCATTCCCAACCGGCAGACCGCGCATTCGGATCACGAGGCGCCAATGGGGCTATAATACACCTTATCAGCCGGTCATTTCTGGCCAGGTGCACGACTCGTCGTGCTCGCAGAAGATGAGCGCAGAGGAACGGACCGACTCGCTCGCGTTCGATCGGTGAAAGGCATGCAGAGAAACCGCTTTGGGCGGTGAATCACAGCCCAACGGCAACGGAAACTTGCCCGGCCCGCGCGATAGAAACCCGTGACCCCATGGCAGGTCACGACGGGAGAGCCAGCCAGTCGGCCTGAGTGAGGTTGCGAGGTACTGGTGGGGCCGATCGCGGTGGGCGCTCTGTGGCGGGAAGAGTCGTCACCCAGACCGGTCCGCGCGGACGATTGGGCCGTGGTAGAGGTGGAGTGAAATGGTATCCGCTTCCTTCCGAGCGCCAGCATGGGTTGTGTGGTGGGATCTGACACGCTCCTCCACCCTCATCCAGCAGGGGCAATCGGCACATCTCTGGCAGATATTCTCCGTGATCAACCGTCTGCTGGAGATGGACGGGTTTGTGCTATTCGCTCCCGGCGGGGATGGGGGTGGATATTGCCGCCTGTCCCCTTTGACGTTCGCCAATTTCAGCCGATGCATCCATGCCAGCTGCGACATCATCGATTCTGTTGTGCGATGGAGAAACAGCGATCGCTTATTCGAAGACATCTTTGTCCGTATTGCCATCGTTTTTGCTCCCACCATTGATGTGTATCGGCTGCACACCCGGGGGGTCAAAGGGATTACTTGCTACGGAGAGGGTATCGTCACGGCCCAGAGACGATGTCATCAGGCGCCCCGGGACAGGGATGTGGTGATGGTCGATGAAGCCATTCTCCATTCTCTGAACCCTCCTGTTTCATCGCTGATTTCATTGCTGAGGAACCATCCTTTTGTAGTTTTGGATTCCGGCAGGTAAACGGGTTCTTTGCGGGCCCGATCCGCTCTGCATCCATATCGCGAGTTGCAATGGGGCGGGTTGCAGGGTCGCACAGCGACCAGTGGTATGCGATCGGTGGAGGAAATGATGAAACGATGTCTGACCATGATCCTGGTTGTGTTTTCTGGGGTGTTGTTTTTCGCCGTTTCCGCCATGGCCCAACAGGAATTTCCTGGAGAGAAGGCTGTGATGGGCATTGCGGTGAACGCGAATGTGTACGTCATCACCGCCTCCAACTGTCGTCCCTACTCGCGCGGCTGTTTGGGGGTGCAGGAATTTCCGACCACGATTTCTCTGTGGACATACCTTTCGCCGGAAAACGATGTGCGCCTGCGCCGTGGGTTCGCTGCGTTCACCCCCTTCACGGACTGTCCGCTCACCCTACCATATCCCCGTTATTCCCACGAGATCATTCAGCGGGATGCCGTGTCGGTACCTGTTAAGAGTGTCCACCTGGTTGCTCCGGGCATTCCCTTTTTATCCCCTGCCACCGCGTGTCTGTTCTCTCCCGTAGACTGGGAAGAGATTGCCGCGCTGGCGGAGAGAGGTACCCCCTTGCAGCCCCTATCCACGTACCTGCGATTGGGCAAGATGTCCACGGAAGCAGTGGGGAGACTGACGGCCATTTATGGCTATTCGCGGTATATGGGGGGCAAAAGATTTCACGAAGGACTGGACACCTCCTGGAACGCGCCGGGAGAGAATGTGATCGTCTCTCCGATTCCCTATTCCCCCCTGATCGTCCGGGGTGGGTGGGGGATGTCCATTGCTCCCTGCGCGCTCGAGCCCGCCATGATGCGAGAAGATGCGGAAGCGATCGTCGCGTTCAAGCAAGCGATGGCCGATCTCGAGAACGGGCAGGCCCCACCCGGTTTGGATTGTGCGATTCTCTTCGGCGGTTTCCATATTGTCAGCGAAAATCCCTATCTTCCTTTGGGAAGAGCCGCAGAGGTGATGTCCCACCCGTCGGCAAAAGGAAAGACACCCTGGGAAATGGATTTGATTTATCCCCCGCGCACCACAATGGCCATGTGCGCCACTGTATCCGGCTACGCGGGAGATTTTGTCCCCCATTGTCATTACCAGGCGAGCATTGTGCCAGGAGATGTGGCCAGAGAACTGATCGCGACACTCCGGGGAAACCCCGGCGAGATGATCCGCTCCCTCGACGAACTGGTACAGACAAGAAACAGGGATTGGGGGGGGCTTTGGTCCACCGTCTACCGGTATTCCGTCGATCCCGCCCTATTCCTCCTTCCAGAAGCAACAGCCGAGTGCGTACAGGATCGTACTCCCGCCCGGTTCGCGGAGTGCTGGGCCGGGCACCGGTGGCCCGAAGGGGGGTGGATCCCCACCAACACCCTACCCATGCTGCATCCAACGGCTTACTGGCGCAGTGCGAATATGGGAGAGTATTTGCCCGGCATTCACTCCCCGGGCGGGACGATTGAGCAACTGGGGGGTGCGGAGTGCAAAATTTACAATAAGGAGGTCCCTGGATGCTATTGCTATCCTTCCACTGCCAACTATTACAATACATCTGACAGCAGCTATTCCGTCCGCATGGTGAATGAGACCGCGCGGCGGATCCTCCCCGCTCTGCAACGATATATATGTGCCAAGATTCACCGATGTGGCAGCGGCTCCTCTCCCCCTGCCGACTGACGCCATCGGTGCGACCTGCGACCCGGCGCCCCACGACAGTTCCACTGGGGGTCTCCGGGAAGTGCCCCGGCAAAGGCCGCAGAGTCGCGGGCCGCCCGGCGATATGCGAGAGCGAGTTGGTCCGCCCGCGAGTGGAAGTCTGTTTTATTCCTCTGTCCCCAGAACGATCGGGAGAATCCCCTGTCTGCCGATCTGTGTGGCCAAATTCTGTATGTACGAAGGGGGAATCGTGGGACAGACGAATTCCACAACAGGGAGAAACTCCAGCAATGCTCTCTGGGCCTCATAATCTCCCCTCAGGGCAAGAATCCTGAGCGCCCAGGTGAGCGCCAGGACAATCATTTGGGGAGATGAGGTGTCAGGAGAGATCCACATATCCATTTTTCGCATGGTCTGATTCTCCGGCGATTCGCGGATGTGACGGTTGTCGCTCCCAGGATACCACGGCTTGGGGGTGCGGATGCCCACCCGTTCACACCGCTTCCCGCGGTGTTGCTATAATCAAAGACAAACCATCAGCGATAGGAGGAAGAACATGAGCAACGCAACCCTACATTTTTCAGACGGCAATGTCCTGCGAGTGCCGGGCGAAGCCTTACGGAAAATCCTTCGTTACCTTGCGGCAAACACGGAGCAACTCTTGACCTTCATTGCCGCTTCCTCCCCGGAGGATGGCAAAAGCGGCCAGGACGGAGGTGGAGAAGGGACCCGACTTGCCGACGGTCTTCCCCAACCGACCGATGGCATCCGGCGATCCGGGCTTCTTCCCCTCATTCTGTCCTATCTTTACGCCCACCTCCAAGGGAAAGCTCCCCACCTCTCCCCCTGGCTCCTGGTGGCGGGTGCCTTGATTGCCCTGTATCTGATGTCCCCGGTCGACGTGATACCGGACGCTGTGCCCATCGTCGGGATCCTCGATGACCTGATTGTCACAGTGATCGGGTATCTGCTATGGAGACAGAACCAACTGGTCCCTTTCGCGGACTGGTGTCGGCGCACAGGGGCCCGGGATTTCCCGCCGCAGGTTCGCCCAACGGTCCGGCAAGCGGCAGAGCGGTTTATGGCCTCCCAGCAGGCTACCCAGCATACCGGGCCAACAAACTGAGCACTCCCAGCGCGATCATCAGCCAGCGTACGATCGTGTCCCCGGGGCCTCCTGTTACAATTGGGCCGGAAATCTTTTTCCCGAACCATCGGATTCCGGAAGGGGTGAGGCTGTCCAGTGCCAGGTGAAGGATCCACCCGGTGCCCATTCCCAAGAGAAACCCACCGGCGCCGGGAGAAAACAGCCAAATCCCGGATCCGGCCACCAGCATCATCAGGCCCCAGGTAGGGGTATGCAGAATGCCCCTGTGGGGCAAACCGAACACGGAACAGATCGTTTTCAGGATCCACCCCACTGCATACCCGATCAGATGCGCCGGGAGCAGGACAGAGGAAAAAAGGCCGGCGATGATTCCCAGGGACCGGACCTTTCTGCGGATCTCTTTCAAAGAAGCCTGAACGGGGTTGCCAAAAGGAAAATCCGAGTCCGGGGCAATCACACCGATCACGGTGCCGGTCACCCATGGCCCGACGGCCGCGGGTGGAAGACTGGCCAGTAGGGGGAGGATCAGTGCAGAACTGGCGAGGTGAGTGTTTCTGGTCATGAGCACTGCGGCAGGGGGCTGCCGGTTTTCAGCCGGCAGAGAACTGCCGCCCTCCTTTCGATCTTTGACTGTTCTAAGGCCATATGCACTGCCGCCATCCGGTCGGCGTGGTCGGAAAAGAGTCTAGCCTCCATACCCGTCGCGCTGGCCCTGCTGGCAGACGGACCAACCGTCCGGCCTGCGAGCGTTTCTCTCGCCCGTCCCGGGGGGTTCCTGCGCCCGCCGATGTGGCCGCGGCCCGGGCCATCCCATCCAGGGCTGCCGTCAACCCATCCAACGAGTTTCTGACCCAAAGTGGCACCTCCGGGGCAACGACCAGCCGCCCCTCTTAGTAAGCGGTCATGGACAAACATCCCCCAATGGCTGCCAGGTACCAGAGAGGCGAGTAGGGGATGTTCGTTTGTTTTTGTTTTCGACAGACAAGAAACCATAGGGACCAGAGGGCGGACAACAATACCAGCAGGAACAAGAACATCGTGTGGTGAGGGGCGGAGGCAAAAACCGTGCTGGTCGCGACGAAAATATCCCCCTCCCCAACCTTTCCCCATCGGATCCCCAGTGCCATCATCACCCCGATCGGTGCCCAGATCATCAGCGTCCTGGCAACCGTCTGGGTATACAGGAGATCGTGGAAGAGACATAAAAGCGCGAGGATACAATCCAGCCGGATGTCCACCACTTGGTAGCGGACATCAAGATACATGTTGTATGCCGCCACCGGTACCAGAGCGAGAATCTTATACCATCCCCCAGCCACGATGGGGCCGGGAGGAGGGGCAAGATACAGGATGCCTCCGCCCGCAATGGTGGCGATCGGGACAGACCACCAGGAGGGGAAACAACAGGCAATCCACACGATCATGGCCGACACGATCCACATATGTTCTCCCATCGTGTTCCTTGTCCGACAGATCCTCGGGCTCAAAAACGGACTTGTAGCACCGCCACGCCCTCTCTACCACAGGCGACCATCACGTGGCGGTCGTCCGAGGCAGCCACCTGCCAGATCTCTCCCGGCATTTTGTGATGCCCCGCGATCTCCAGTCCAAAGGGACGATCGCGGATGACCCAGAGGTCATTCTGGTTCGCCGCCACGCAAATGACCTCTCCGGAACCGGCCACCCCCACCGGCCGCCCCAACCCGTCGCACCGATGAACCAGCACCAGCCGTGACGGATCGATCTTCGCCAATCTTCCGTCTCGGGTCGTCGCATAAACCCAGAGGTTTTTTGTCATTACACCCGTGATGTCTGTTTCCCCGCCAGGCCGGTAAGGATCCATACGCCAGTTGCGACCATCATCGGACGGGTGGACAATGGCAATCCCCCGCCCCGTGGTTGCTGCCCAGATCGTATTGCCGTATCGGGCCACATCTGCGATGGGGCAGGGCAGTTTGACGCGCCCTTTTTCCTGCGGCGATGACGGGTTGGGAACTTCCAACATCGACAGCCATCCCTGCCGGCTGGCCACATAAACATATGGATTCCACATCACCACCCCCCAGGCATCCGGTATCGCAGAATAGAACCCCAGGGCGCGCGGATGGGATGGATGAGAGACATCGACCATTTGGAGACCGTTGTCGCCAGCCAGATAGACAATGGTATCCCCAATGCCAATGTCTTTGATGGTCCCTGGAGGCAAACTGCATCCCCCAACCCAGCGGGGCGAGGCGGGGTTTGTGATATCTGCCACCAGCAACGCTCCATCCGCGCCGATGAACAGCCTGTCGCGGTTCTGTCCGACCGCCACGGCGGTCGCCGCGCTGTCGGTGGGGAGAATGGAGACGATCTCTACCTCACAATTGGTGCCCATTTCTTGCCTCCCTCGCGATGGATTCGTGGATGGCCCACAGCCGCATCGCCCGGCCACATCCCCCGGATGCCAGCGTCCGGCCATCCGGCGAGAAGGCCATGCTCCACACTGCGCCCTGATGCCCTTCCAGGGTGTGCAGCACTTGCCCGGTAGCGGGGTCCCACAGCCGCACGGTGCGGTCCACCGACCCGGAGGCCAGCATCTGGCCATCGGGAGAGAAGGCCACGTCGTATACTGGGGCTGTGTGCCCCTCCAGGACGCGCAGTTCCTTTCCGGTCGCGGGGTTCCACAGCCGCACAGTACGGTCCCATGACCCGGAGGCCAATATCCGGCCATCCGGGGAGAAGACCACACCCCGCACCCAGTCCGTATGCCCTTCCAAAGTGTGCAGTATCTGCCCGGTAGTGGGATCCCATAGTTGCACGGTACCGTCGCCGGACCCCGATGCCAGCACCCGGCCATCCGGAGAGAAGGCTACGCGATACACACAGTCCGTATGCCCCCGCAGGATGCCCAGTATCTCTCCGGTGGTGAGGTCCCACAGTCGCACGGTGCCGTCGGATGAACCGGAGGCCAGCGTTTGGCCGTTGGGGGAAAAGGCCACGCACTGCACTCCGTTTGTATGCCCCACCAGAGTGCGCAGTATCCGCCCACTGTCCAGGTCCCACAGCCGCACGGTGCCATCGCACGAACCGGACGCCAGCATCCGGCCGTCGGGGGAGAAGGCCACGTCCTGCACCCAGTGCGCATGCCCTTTCAGGGTTTGCAGGATCCGACGGCTGCCTGGGTCCCACAGCCGCACGGTGCGATCGTGCGATCCAGAGGCCAACATCCGGCCATCGGGAGAGAAGGCCACGCATCGCACTCGGTTTGTATGTCCCTTCAGGATGAGTTCCATGGGATCGGGTCGCAAAGTCGCCGGTTGCAGGGCAACCCGGATCATCCGGCCGCGACAAAGCGCACGTCGGTCAGAGAGCCGACTTGCCGTGCCAGGGCACGGGTCACGACCGGGCGGAGACGGGCCTCCAGCCAGGCCCGGGCATACTCGCTGGCAACCTGAACAACCAAGGAACCCCCTTCGCGGGCGATTGGGCGGGACCCTCTCAGCAAGGTCTCAAAGGTGGCGCGCGTCATTTCCAGCTGCAGTTCATTCAGGGTGGCCTGCCAGATTTCCTCCAATTCTCCCCGAACCTCTCTCTCTGGGAGCTTGACCGCATCACTGTGCGGCGACGACCGGTATTGGGCGTGCCGGGTTGCCCGGGTTACCCGCTCCTCGGTATCCCAGAGGCCCTGTTCCAGCCGATATACGGCCAGCGCGATAGCCTGCTCGGCAGTCGGTGTCGACTGGCAGGTGGAGCGAAGGGTTGCCTGGAAAACTTCCTGTGCCCTGCGGGGATTGAGGCCCTTCTCTGCCATCATGGCGGCGATCCGGGCAGCATTCTCCGGGAAAACCCCGTTCTCCTGGAGGATTTTGGCGATCGTATCGGCCCCATTCCCTTTCGGTGTTTTCCCATTGCCG
This sequence comes from Thermogutta sp., assembly GCF_039793925.1. Lineage (GTDB taxonomy): Bacteria > Planctomycetota > Planctomycetia > Pirellulales > Thermoguttaceae > Thermogutta. The sequence goes on from NZ_JBAMME010000340.1 coordinate 17,392, forward strand.
CGCGGTGGTGGCCCGTATTGGGCATGTCGGACTGCCCGGGCCGCTCGCTCTTCGGTATCCCAGAGGCCCTGTTCCAGTCTGTACACGGTTCGTGCGAGTGCCCCCTCGGCAGTGGGTGCCGATTGGCTGGCGGACTGAAGGGTTGCCCAGAAAACCTCCATGGCCTGGACGGGATCTAGGCCCATTTCTGTCATGATGGTAGCGATCCGCACAGCGTTTTGGGGGAAAACCCCGTTCTCCTGGAGAGTTCTGGTGATCTCGCCAACCCGACTCTCTTTGCCACGCGGCGGCGCCGGGTTTTTCTGGACCGACTGGTCAGGCCCGTGCACGGCGCGTGGGGTTGGTCCGGGTATCTGTTGACCAGCAACCGATCGGTCAGCTGATCGGCTTGCTGGATTTTTCTGGACCGACTGGTCAGGCCCGTGCACGGCGCGTGGGGTTGGTCCGGGTA
>NZ_JBAMME010000340.1:17942-18181 GCF_039793925.1 Thermogutta sp.
TCTGTTGACCAGCATCAGTTTCTTTTTTTTCTCTTTTTTTCTTTTTTTCTTCCTCTTCTTCCTCTTCCTCCTTTTCTAGTTCGAACATGTTTCTAGTTTGTCGTTGGGTTTTTCCGTGACGGTCCGCCGTGGTGTTTTTCCATGACTGCCCGCCGTTGGATTTTCCTATAGCGACAAATCCCGGCCCCGGACGATGATTCACCCCACGGTTCCTGTACTGCTCCACTTCCTCGGGGGTC
>NZ_JBAMME010000341.1:0-2342 GCF_039793925.1 Thermogutta sp.
GATTAATTAAAAAGATTTTACTCAAAGTTAATCTCAAAGATAAGAGTTTCCTTTTTGGCTGTACCGGCCGAGCGAGCCTCTTTGTGACAATTTCTCCCTTCGGTCATCCTCAGAGAGTATAAATCGCGGCTCCTGAGATGTCAAATTGAGTTGGGGATTGCTCATGGCGGGTCAAAAATCTGCCGAGAGGCTCAAAAGCTCCGGAAATCAGCCAGACCTCTCCTGCCGTTCAAAAAGATAATCACGAAAAATACTTAATACTTACCGCCGGTTTCGGCGGTCATGAGATATTCCTGGAAGGCAACCTGAGGGGGCGGGGGCTTCGAGGCGATAAACGTCAGTTTGAGGTGGTTGATGATTTTGTCGACCACAGGAAAGTCCGTAATAAAGGCGATGACCTTCATCGTCCCGCCGCAGTGGGGGCAGAGGAGGGGGTCAACCTCGTAGACTTTACGGATCATCTCGGCCCAGCCCTTGGAAGGGAGGCGCGGGAGCTTGTCCTCGACGATCCGGAGGGGAAAAGCGGCTCGACTCGCCTTGAGGACCTTCCCCCGGTGGGCGTTGGCGTAGAGGCCGAAGTAACGAATTGTGACCTGGCCCTTGTCGGGGATGTGGGAGACGACCCGGGCGATGAACTCCAGGTAGTCCATCCTCTCGACCTCTTCGCCCTTTTTCCCATACTGGTAGCAGACCTGGCCTGTCCGTTCATCGAGGGAGAGGCGCTTGAGGGAGAGGAGCGGCCGGCGCATATACTTGCCCACCTGCTCGGCCTCGAGCTTGGTCTTAGCCCTCACCAGGCTATGGACCGAGAATCCCGTGTGGCGCCAGGAGAGAAGGCGCTCCGGCCATTCTGGGCTGAGCAGTTCCTTCCCGACAAGCATCGATAGGACCTCCCGGGCAAAGAGCTCCGCCAGGCGCAAATCGTCAATCCGGGAGATCTTGTGGAAGATGCCCGCCTTGTCCGCGCCTCCCTCGGTCACCAGGAAATGGAGGTGGGGGTGGAAATTGATGCGGTCCCCGAAGGTCTGTATGGCCGCGATGACCCCGGGCGTAAGCTCGCTGCCGGCAAAAAGCTCGAAATAACGAGTCAATGAACGGAGGGCGCAGCGACAAAGATCTCCCAGCAGCCGGCGGTTGTACTTGAAGAATATCCGAAGCATCTTAGGGATGACAAAGACGACCTGGCGGTGAGGGACATCCAGGAGAAGTGTCTCCCTCATCCACTCTCCCCATTCTTCCAACCTCTTCGAATGGCAAGAGGGGCAGAACCCCCGAGTGCGGCAGGAGAACATCAAGAGTCGCTCCTCGCCACAGTCGGGACAGCGGATGCGGGCAAACCCGCAGCGCGGGTTGCCGCAGTCGAGATAGCGCTCCACCACCTCCTTGATAGTCGGCCGGAAGAACCCATACTCCTTCTCGAAGCGCGACTCATACTGGGCCAGGAACTGGTCAAAGTAATGGAACAACACCCGATAAAGAACAGTGCGCTCCGGATGCCGGGGACGGTAGATCCCTGCCATGGCCAAGACAAGAATCCAACAAATGGGCCAGAAGCAGGCAGGATTCCCCAGGAGACGAATTTCCCCTGGTAGTGAGAAGGTCTAGACCCCATCAGCGGCTTCGTCATGCCAACAGAGGTAGACACTCAGCCGAGCCCTCTATCAACAGATGTTGTCTCGCATGCATGAAAGCGCTGCCGTTGTCAAGAGACTAAATGGGTTGAGAAATCCTTTCGTTTGAATTGGACGATCTTCTGAGTCTGTATGCGCACCTGCACGACTCGGATATCCCTTTGCCCGGTCGGGAACAGGTCGAGGCCGCGTGGCGGGAAATCGGGGAGAACCCCCTGCTGAAATATTTTGGTGTGTACATTGACGGGAAACTCGTTTTATCCTGCACTTTGAGCATCATTCCGAACCTGACCCGCGGCTGCAGACCGTATGGTGTGGTCGAGAACGTTGTGACACACAAGGATTTCAGGCGAAGGGGCTTCGGAAAAGCGTGCTCAAACACGCCTTGACGTATGCATGGAGCCGGAACTGTTATAAGGTAATGCTGCTCACCGGCAGGAAGAACGAAGCGACATACAGGTTCTACGAATCCGCCGGGTTTGACAGGCATGCAAAGCAGGCGTTTACCAGGCTCCTAATGCTGCACCATGAGAACATTAACACAATGTCGATGTGAACCGGCCTTTCCTGCCGTTGTTTCTCCCCAGAGAATCAGGAAGTGCGCCGCTTCTCACATCCCAATGCCCTCCGGCAGAGCTCTCTTGACAGGAGAAGGAATGGAGATCTGTAAGCTTTAGGATATTCAAATAGATAGTGTGGCCCGACCCCAAC
>NZ_JBAMME010000342.1:0-17955 GCF_039793925.1 Thermogutta sp.
CATCGTCGGGTACTTGGGAGTACAATTCTGAGACGGAGTACGCAACCGACTACACTAATATCACTCGGGGATGGTTCCTGGGTCTGTCGCAGATGGGATCACTGTCAATCAGTAGCATATCCGGTTCGTACTACTGGATTCGGTTTTTGTGGAGGGAGCGATGGCTGTAATTATCAGATGCCGCAATCTGACCACGACTAACATAATCTCGGCGAGGTGGGAGGAACTAGTAGACGGCGGTTGGGGCAACGCCATCGTGGAGGCAGTATTCCCTAGCGACGATATCCCAAGTGTCGGTGACGCCCTGGATATCTATAAGGATGAGGAGCTGGTATGGAGCGGCAGTGTAGAATCGGTGGAGGAGGAAGGTGTTGCGCCTAGGACGGTTAGGATAGAGGCATCCGGACCTGTAGCCAGGTTAGCGACAGTACCGGTATTCTCTCGATACTACGCACACTCCTACAGTTCTAGCGCCGATGTTGGGTATGCGGCGGTTTGGCTCAACGGCAGATTTATCGCTCCCATTCTCGGCGCGGCGGAGGATGCCAGCAAGATCGATACCAATACCGGTTACAAGTTGTACTACGGAGACTGGTTACATACGACGGCGGATTCGGTTATCAGGGCGATTAGAGACCAATCGTTTGGCCAGGTAGCCTGGGGATTCTTCCGCAACTCTGTCGGAGAGTATCAGCTGTACTTCCGGAGGCTAACGGACAGCCCAAGCTACGTACTCGACGATAGAAGCATCACCTTGACCGAGCGTCGACGTCCTATATCGCTATCCGAGGTCGTCAATGCGATCAGGCTCGTCGGCGGCACCAGTCAATACGCCAATCTCCTGCCAAACGGATCGCTCCGGTATATTAGTGCTCCGGGCTGGTGCGCCGGGAATCTACTTACCGACGGCGGGTTTGAGACCGATCTGTTACATTCAGTAGACTCATACAGTCAATCTTGTATCAGAGGACCCAAACCTTGGCTTACCGCGGGCAATAATCTGGCTACTAGGTTTTGGGAGAATAACCGCTACCAGATCAAGCCGAGAACGGGTGAGTACTGCGTAGAGTTTGACCCGACACCGACAGCACCGGAGTATCTATGGCAGATCGTACAGTTCCCGTCCCAAGTAGGAGGCCAAACATTCCGACTAGGTGCATTTGCGTATAAGCGGGTGTTTGGTAATACGCCTACATATCCGATACTCACCCTGGCCCTCAAGGCATACGATGCCTCCCGTAACTACCTGAGCACATTCGCATATCAGGAGTTCTATATATCCAATGGGGCATATGAAGAGGTGGCCGTAGAAGGTGTTGCACCTACCGGTACAGTATATATCGAGGCATTTCTCAGAGCGTCTACACCTTCGGGCACCTCTTGGCCGGAGACAAGTTTCATAGTCGATGACATATATCTGGTACGGCCGTATCTAGCTAGCCAATCAAACTGGGAGATCTACCTGCCGAGGGACAGCAACGGAGATCATGCTCTGTACTCCGTGACCTGGGACTACCCGGCACGGGTGTACGGTGAGAGCTTCGAGGACTGCGCGATCAAGATCTCGGTAACATCCGCATCAACGACGACACCGGTAGTACTCCGCTCTGTACCTGGTAATGCACTGGACGAGAACGAGCGTCGGACCGTCGGCTACCGGATGTACTACAAAGGCCCAACCGGTAAGCCTCTTGGTGTCGGCCTGTTACTACGGGACAAACGTAACGGAGATCTAATGCTATCCTTGGGGCCTAATGTCACTCTCAATGGCCAGGTTCAGGAGTCGTATGCTGGTACCACAAACCTGCAGGGTAGCTATGTCGTCGTCGGTGCTGGTATCAAGATTACCGAGCCGGGTGACTACTACCTGTACGCATCACAGATCTTCAGACCTCCGCTAGTCGGAGGTGTTGCTCCTTACATCCCTGAGTCGAGGTACGAGTGGGATTTCAGGACCGACAATGCCGGACCGTTTACTACTCCGATCGATACAGATCAGCTACCGGAGGAGGTGCGTAATAGCATATCGACCTACGGTGTCCGGTGGGAGTTTATCAACGACGACTCCATTACCAGCACCGAGGATGCCAAGCAGTATGCCCTGACCTACTTCGCACGTCGCGGTGGGCCGAAGAAGAGCTACCTGCTTACGTATTCCGGTCCTCAATACTTCCAGATCGCTAGAGACGGTACCCATGTGGGATTAGTACGGATCGGCGAAGGGTTGTACGCTATCTGCCGCATCGAAACCGAATTCGACGACGGCCGACTAGTACAGACGCTGGAGCTCAACGACTACTATCCGTCGATGGCACGGCTCTTTGAGCGGACCGGGAAGAGAGTGTTTGGGCTGGTCCGTACACCAACCGGGGCGGAACCTTCTGTCCCTACTGTACCCGATGTCCCGCAGATATCCATCGACATTCCTCCTACGTCTCTACCGATCTACGTGTCCGGGAGTCTGATTGGCGGCGCACGATCCCTGGACTTTAGAAGCACAAGCGAATCGATTGGCATTACGGGCACATATGAGGACACGGGACAGGCGGTGTTGGATCTATCAGCGTCCCATCAGTCTCTACTGGATCTGCAAGGAGGCACCGCATCCGAGCGCTACCATCTCACCGCCGACCAGCATGCGGGTCTTACCGGCGGCGGTAACACCAGTCTGCATCTGCACGATGACCGGTACGGGCGGTTATCAGCTACTAATACGTGGACTGCGGCAAACATCTATCAGGACTGGATCAGAGGGCCGAACACCTCCATGATCCGGGAGACATACTTTGGATACAGTCAGCTCTATAGAGTAGTGCAGATCGGAGCACTCGGATCGCAAAGAGCCATCGCGATAGGATGCGATCCTAGTACGGTGACGGGCGGAGCATTCTCCGGTGACGAGATAGTCCTGCCTAACGCTGTGGAGATATTGACACCCAACAGTAGCGGATCGGACTTTCTATCTCTGATCCAGATCACGAATGGTAAGATCGGACTACGCACCTCCCCGAGCTACACTCTTGATGTCGGAGGCACCATCCGAGCTGAGGGCGGTGAGGTGATCGCCAGGTACAACGCCTCGGGTTGGCCGTCGTATGGGCTTTACTTTTACAACAGCGGATCATCTGGCTACTACCCGATGTTGAAGCTGGTACGCGGCAGGGGATCGACGTCGTCACCTTCCGATGCGACAGTAGGCGACTATATCGGAGCGGTGAACCTGTATCCGAGGGTAGGAGGGGCGGAAGGTTTGTCGGTATCCCTGCACGGCATACTGGAGGCAGTATCCGGTACCTATGCTCAGTGCTATCTCCAGCTCCAGATGCGGAAGTCCGACGGCACATGGGCCTATCCGCAGAGGTGGCGGGCAGGAGTCGTGGAGTTCCCGATCGGGGTATTAGCACTAGGGTCATCAACTGCGACCAGCGGCGCTATACGTTTGCCCAATCAGCAGTACATAGTGGCTCGTAATGCCGCAAATACGGGTGACATCCAGCTAATAGGAGCCGATGCGTCGAACAGAGTGGTATTGGGCGGCAGTACTGCTCAGGTTGTGGTCGGCGATATATACTCAACCGGTAATATCTCTCTGGACACAGGGAAGACGGTAGACGGTGTTGACGTCGATGTTCATGCCCAGAATCCTAATGCGCATCATAACCAACAGCATGCTCTCGACGGTGAGGACCATACCCTGCCAGAGACCTGGACCCCAACTATGAATATCGAACTATACCCTCCCTCGGGGCAGGCGGCACCTTTATTCTCTATCCGAGCATCCGATGGCGGATATGCGATAGTTGAACCCACCGGAATCGAACTCGGAAATCGGAGCGGTAGTGTGGACTTGAGCTGGGACGGAACCTCCTTGTCCCTATCACAGCCGATCCGGGTCTCGGGCAATATATACACATCCGGAAATATAACTCTAGATGCTGGGAAGACGGTAGACGGTGTTGACGTCGATGCCCATGCCCAAAATCCCGACGCTCACCATAACAGACAGCATGCTCTCGACGGAGGCGATCACGTTCTACCCACTACCTGGAGTCCGAGTATGAATATCGATCTGTATCCGCCCTCGGGGCAGTGGACACCTTCCATCACCACTAGGACCACTGATGGTAGATACACAGCGGTCAGGGCGACTCAGATCGAGATGTCTATACCTGGTAGCTATGTAGTGTTGAACTGGGACGGAACCTTCCTGTCATCATCGCAACCGATCCAGGCATCGCGAGCTAAATTGACAGGCAATCCTCCCCTGGAATTATCATCTCGAGATCGGATTATCAATCTCAATGCCGACCTATTAGACGGCTATGAGGCAAGCGAGTTCGGAAGGTTGAACGCCGCCAATTCGTGGACGATAACGCAGAGTATCTTCGATGTTGAAGGTCCCTATTCTACTTCTCTCTACATCTACAAGAGCGTAACTTCCAGTAGTTCTACCATAGAGATGCTAGATCTGTTAGTGTCGGCCGATGCCCAGAATGCTGTCCCTAGTTATGGAAGTCTGATTGGCATCAACACAGCTGTCCAGACTGATTATGCGCAGAGTTGCGTAATATACGGAACCAAGACGGAGGTTGATTATTCTGCTCCCAGCACAGTTACAACCGGAGCTGTCTATGGGTCCCGTATAGCAGTATCCGATAATACCTCGGCACCAACCTGCATAGGATTTAGTGTTATTGTATCCAAGCCCAATGCGCCTACCTACGTACGGGGAATTCAAGTTTCAGTGCCGGGAGAGGGCATCGCAATCGATGCTTACGGGAAGTGCTATTTTGGTTCGGTATCTACCGGAGGTCCGTACTGGACATTCGGTGGCTACACAGGAGGAACGATCACGGCTACTGGCTACGTAACCGTAACTCTTGACGGCACGACATATAGACTCTTGGCATCTACGGCGTAAAGGAGGTGAACAAGGTATGCGTGCGATAATATCAGGCATCAAGACTGCGGTGGTTGTTGCGGCATCGGCGTTTGTGCTCCAGATGATCGATATAGTGGTCAACTACATCCTAGGCCACACGCCGGTGTGGCTCCAGCCATGGAGTCCGGTACTGGTACCGCTCGCAGGTGTGATTAAGAGCCTAGTAAAGCAGTGGGAACTACGAGCGGCTCGGAGGGATCAATAATATGAATAAGGACATCACCGGTAATCTCGCACAGGTCATAGTCAGCTACAACGCTCGCCTGCAAGCGATCCGGGAGCTAATCCAATCCCTGCTCGTGCAGGAGCGGCAGATCGTAGATCAGCTCAATGCGGCATTGTCTCTTGTCGCGGAAGATCCGGCGGCGGTATCGGCGATTAAAATCGACAAAGCTAGTGTGGAATTAGGATCAGAGGATGGAGTACAGGGAAGATCTGCGAGAGTTGAGAAGACGGATTGACGCGATAGAGCAACAACTAGCGGAGATGAGAGGATTGTGCAAGGCGATCGCCATATTAACCCCGATGTTGTTCACGATTCTCAACCTTCTGCTCCGGATTCTGAGGATAGCATAATGAGGACAGTATACATGGTGTCGCTACTACTAGGCTTGATCGCCAGCGGAGTACTGATGTGGGCAATAAGATAGTAGTACCTACGCCGATAGCCGGTGTTCGGCTTACATACCAAGGCCAGGATCTGAAACGTATCTATATCCACGAGCAGTTCCTCCCGCTCTTACAGCAGGTATTGGACAGACTCCGCCTAAGAGCAGGATTAGTGGCTATCGAGACTCTCGGGATCTACAATCTCCGTAAGGCACGGAGGTCCTCTCGGCTTAGCCAACACGCCTATGCCAGCGCCATCGATCTTGCAGGATTCCGGGTACAACATCTTCCCGAACCGATCCGAGTCGATCGCGACTGGACCACCAGGAGGCCATTCTTCCGACTACTAGAGCAGGAGTGTCTGCGAGCATCGGCAGGACACCGGTACGAGTACGTCACTCCTGACGACGATCCGGACCTGCACAACGACCACATCCATTGGGGCATCTGGCCTGATGATTGAGGGGAGAGCACTGAACAGTCCGTGACTCTCCCCCTAACCTCCACTACTACCGCTCAACTGCATCCCTAAGATCATAGGACCGCACCTTCTCTGTCCTCAGATTTGCTACGAAATTGCTACATAGAAATCGTCGAAAAGGTGTTGACTTTTTCGGCGGAATCAGGTATAATTTGTGCTGGAGGTGTGGAGAATGAAGTACGAAGTTAAACGAGCTTGTGGTCATGTGGAGAAAGTTGAACTCTTCGGTCCGCATAAGGATCGAGAATGGCGACTGAAGAAGGAGGCCGAGAAGAAGTGCCTCCAGTGCCGTGCTAACACTGCGGTCCCTGGTCTGCCCATGCTGGAGGGCACTCCCAAGCAAGTAGCATGGGCTAACGACATTCGTTCCAACATTCTGCGCCAGGTAGAATCCCTCCGGTCCGAGATCGATCGGCTCTTTCCCGATCATCCCGAGACCGAGAAGGTAACTCGGGCGATCGAAGGTTTTGTCGCTGAGCTGGTCACAAAGACCAGCGCATCCTGGTGGATCGACAACCGGACGATGGCTATCCGGGAGGAGATCCTGAAGAGACTGAATTAGGAGGACAGAGATGACTGAGATGAAGCTAATCAATCTGACGCCACATGCTATCTGCGTGCGCTCCGGCGATCAGGAGGTTGTAATCCCTCCGAGTGGCCAGATCGCCAGAGTCAAGGTTGACTATCGGCCGCACGAGATTATTGTTGTGGATGGACTATCCATCCCGGTCTCGCTGGAGCTGAAGGCGGAAGTAGAGGGTTTGCCCGATCCCCAGCCCAACACGAGGTATATCGTTTCTCGCGTCGTCTTGGACGCATGCCTGGAGAGAACCGACCTCATGGTCCCGGACACCTCTCGTGCCATCCGGGATGAGAAGGGGAACATCGTGGCGGTGCCTGGTTTCATAGTGACTGCCTAGTCACGTTGGGGAGGAGATGAAAATTCCGCGAAATCTCCTCCCCAAGATCGTTGAAAAACACTTGACTTTTTCGCGGGGATCTGAAATAATTTTGATTGGAAGGAGGTAATGGGAGATGAGAAAGCTGAAGGATCCGAAGGTTGTGGTTGAATTGGTGCGTCGGGCTAACGAAGAGGGCAAGTTGTGCTGGGTCCGGTACTGCAACGATAGCCCGACTCGGGACATTCGCCGCACTAGTCTGAACCATGCCACTGGACGTCCTGAGGGAGGCACCGATCTCCGGACAGGCGAGTTCATCGGAGGCTTGTCCGTGATAGAGCTCCAACCTCTCCGGATCCTTCGGGATTGCGAGGGCTACCCAATCGAGGTACGTCCAGATTGGGATCGGATCTCAGGGAGAATGACTCCCGAGGAATTCATCACAAGAAGGATCGGCGAGTATGCCTATGCGTACTCCCGAGGTTACATCCTCACTGGTCCCTACATCGGAGAGGGCAGTGATGGGGAACCTCTAGTCGGGAGGCCTCGGGAGATCTTGGCGGAGTTGGATATGAACTTCGCCTGGGATTGTGGGGAGAAATATCACGAAGACATGAGGAGGAGTTAAGATGGGTAAGGTTGTGGTTTACATGCCAAGGTTTTACGTTGGGTGCGTCTCCGTTGATGGAGCTCGCCCGCCTTTCAAGAAGATCTCTGTGCTCGAGGGCGAGTACATCCGCCTCGGTGTAGACAGCTGTGCATCCATGATCGATCGTAGCCGGTTTCGCGGCCGGCTATCGGCAGAAGGTGTGTACGTAGTGGTTGGAGTTGATCGTGACATGGTTGGCACCGACCATGTCGAGAATCTGAAGAAGATTTGGGATTACGGCGATCACCATGGTGGTGAATATGCCGCCCTCTGGAAGGTTGAGGATCTTACTAAGCCCTGGAAGATCGTCTTGCATTCTTGGGGTTACAAGAAGCGTGACCTGGAGCACCATGCCCTGCGGGGCGAGGGTGCTCAGGCAGAAGATTATACCGATGAATACGAGCGGGAAACCGCACCGCAGATCTAAGAGGGAGGTAGAATGATGAAGAGACTGCGCAAGGTTAGCAAGATTGATTATGTACCCATCGCCGATGTCCGGTTTGGCGAGCAGGGACCCATAATCGAGAAGCTGGAGAGCCTCGGGATACCGTTCGACGGATGGGACAGCTGGATGTTTGTCCAGGACGGACAGCTCTGGGAGCGGATCTATGTCCATCCGGATCTCGTAGGTTTGGTAATGGAGCAGGAGGAGGTAGAAGGTTGATGTTCGGGGAGGCGAGAAGACTGGTGCCGGTCTTCTCCCTCCCCACATTACGTAAGGCGAAACCTGCTCCCAAGCAGGTCGCGATGGGATGCCCGTCCATCGCCTGAAGAGCCAGGGCATAGGAGGAGGTAACATGAGACGAGTAGAGTATCGTGACTGTGTCAGGTGTCATGGCACCGGATGGCTGTTAGATCACAGCCGAGGCGCCGCTGACCTCTGCCCTCGGTGCCATGGTTGGGGCAGTGTACCAGAGCCCCAGTCGGCCGAATGTCCACTGTGCAGAGGCGCCGGATATTCAGGTTCCGGCCGCCGAGACTACTGTCCTCTCTGCCACGGAGACGGTAGAGTACATCCCTCTGTGGCCCGCCACTACCTCAAGAGGAGGATTCCCGATGGTACCTACGCTCGTTAGATTCTCAGATCACGTACTAATCATCGGGGATCGCAATCCCCTCGATGTGGAGGATCTAATCCTGATCGATGAATGCCGGCAGGCGAGGAAGGTGTATACCCTATGGCATATCCTGAGTCCTCGCTGGAAAGCACTGCTGGCAGACGACTGGGAAGCAGGACCTCTGACGACTACGGTCTCTCGTGCTGTGATAGCATGGAGAGACGAATACGGTCCCCTGGGGTACGATCCCATCCTCGCGCTCGGACAGGAGGAGCTCGCCAGGCTGGAGTTAGCACTCTCTGCCGGCGAGGTGCTCCTGAAGGAGGTCCAAGGATGGGGATACTCCCATCTGCTGGTGTGGCAAGATAGAACCATTCTTGCCGAGCTCCTATACCGGAAGGAGGTGTAACTATGAGGTACTATTCCCGACCGGACGGCACTCTCTGGTCAGCTCGGCGTCGGCTCGGATTGTCTCGTAGAGCTTTGGCCGAACGAGCAGGCACGACCGAGCAGGTGATCAAGCTGTGGGAGATCTACTCTATTAGGCCTGATCGTGATACCCAGGCCAAAATACTACAGGTGTTGGGTCTACCTCTCGAGGAGGTAGTTGATGTTGACCATGTGTAGGATCTGCGGTCTGCCTGTTGAAGTCGATCCGATCACGCACGAGTGGCGGCACTGCGAGGGCGGCCGAGTCGGTGTACGGTGTAGCGACTGCGGTACGTACTGGGCCAAGCCTTGGGTGTTCTGCCCACTGTGTGGATCGGCCGATATATATCCAGATCACCTCGCTGTCGCTCTCGAGGAGGAACGGAATGGCGAAGAGGCGCGATAACTCCCGTACTTCCCTGGACGGTCACCTCGAGCTCGTGAAGTACTGCATCGAGGATTGGGTCCAGCACGTCGGCAGATACCAGCAGAAGGTGACTCGACTCCTCGAGAGCAGACCTCACAGGATCGGGCTAAGCGATCTAATAGATCTCGCCTGGCCGTTTCCATCGTCCCTGATCATAGGAGTCCTGGCAGATTGTACGGGATGGACTCGGGAGGCAGTTTGTCATGACATACTCTCGAGGGTACCTCACTATCTCAGGACCAGGAGGTTGATCTTGATTGATCGAGTACTGCAGACAGACCTCCCTTGCCTCGATGAGCGTCTTCGGGAGGTGCTGGAGGAGGCAAAGAGATGTGGCTGATCTTAACTGGTGTCAACGGTGCGGGCAAGACGTCACTCCTCCGTCACTACGCCACCACACTGCGCAGGAAAGGTTACCATACGATCTACGCTCACTGTGACGTTTGGCCGTACCACTCTCCGTTTGCGTATGAGCAGATCGTACCACTGGCCATGTCGCCTAATTGGCTGGTGCTCCAGGATCGGTGCTGGATCGACGAGTGGGTGTATCACCAGCTGGAGGATCGGCCACCGCACTTTGACCCGACGCTAGTCGAATGGTGGCTGGGGAGACTGGTAGCAGTAGGTGCAACGGGAGTAATCGCTACCCGATCGTACAATCCGACTGAACAGACTGACCGTTGCGCAGACCTGTACCGAGAGTGGGCTCGTCGCTACCCCTACTGGAGGGTATGTGACGAGCCTCTCTCAGAAGAGCTCATCGCCGGCTGGATAGAGGAAACCAGGATGAAGCAGTACCGATGGTCCGCCGGCAACTACTTTGGGCCGCAGACTCCGGAGCTCGTAGTGGTCGGTACCGAGCTGGAATCGACATTCGTCAGATACGCTCCAGCACTATACAGCAGACCGGAGCTCCGGGAGGTTGTACCTCCGGAGCGTTGGCCGTCCACACTATGGGTGTCTGGAGTAGGGCACCTTGAGTCGGTATTGGGAGACTGCGAGGTTAGGCTTCGCAGTACCGGGTACTATACTACGATTATGGAGGTGATTAGGCATGGGAAAGAAATCTGAACGTCTGGATTGGCAAACCGATCTCGAAGAGGTATTGGCAGGCATCACCCAAGCCCACGAGGTTCGAACTGCTCGGCGGGAGAATCTATACAGGTTGGAAACCGAGATCGAGCAGATACAGAACCAGATCGCCAGCGGTGTATCCCTTAAGGAGCTTGGAGATTATATGGATCTCCTCGCCAAACTGAGGGAGAAGTGGTACTCCTTGATCGCCGAGGAGGACAGCTGGGACCATTATCGTGGGCGACTGCAGTCCATCCTGGGTGGTCAGCTCAATCTGCAGAGGGCCGTAGTCCGGTACGGCGGCTATATCGTGGACTATGCCAACGGCATGGTCCAAGTGATGAAGCCAGAGTCTGAATAGAGGAGGAGGTGATACCATGGAGGCTAGAGAATTGGGATTTGACACATCGTTAGAAACCGAGGAAATGTCACTGCCGAGGATCCGGCTGGTCCAAGCACTGTCGCCAGAGGCCATGGAAGGGTCCGCTAAGCCTGGAGATTACATCCTGCCCGACGGATCGCGGGTTTCTGAGATTGTAGGTGTACTGCTAGGAGTGCGTCGGTGCCGGTACTACAGGACGGCGGAAGGTCTGATGTGCTCGTCGATCGGAGCCACTATAGGTACCGGAGATCCCGGAGGCGAGTGCGCTCAGTGCGAGCTGGCGAAATGGTCGGTGCGAGAGGAAGGTGAACGAGTACCTCCTGCTTGTACTCTCACGTACGAGTATCTCCTGACGGGTAGCTACGGAGTTGCCGTGCTCTCTATTAGCACTAAATCTGCAGGTCACGTAGCGTCACAGCTCAATACTCAGATACACCTGTTTGGCGCTGGCACTGTGGAGGTAACACTCGGCACACAGCTCGTGCAACGGCCGAATAGACGGTACTACATTCCTCGGGTGCTGGGATTCCGACCAGTGGGGCGACAGCTACCCGACGGATCATCTGAGTCTCAAGCTCCCGAGTTCTCGGGATCTGGCTAAGCATCAGTAGGGGAGAGGTGATCGCCCTCAGAGGGGGGATTGCCTCTCCCCTCAGTTTCCCTGAAGGAGGTGTGGTATGAAGAGACCAAGCTGGGAGGCAACATGGCTAGAGGTAGCGAGGGTAGTGGCTAAGAGGAGCACCTGTCGTCGTCGGAATGTCGGTGCTGTGATCGTTGACGATTTGAACCGTGTCGTAGCGGTAGGCTACAACGGTGCGCCGAGGGGAATGGCGCACTGTATAGACGTAGGCTGTTTGCTGGACCAAAATGGTTCCTGCATCCGGACTGTACATGCCGAGGTCAACGCCATCGCCCAGGCTGGTACGCAGGCGAGGGGAACTACCCTCTACACCACCACAGCTCCCTGCCTGCATTGTATGTACCTGATTATCCAGTCTGGGATCAAGAGGGTAGTATACAGCGACATCGGACCGCATTCGTGTGAGCTAGACTATCTCAAAGATGCCGGAGTTGAGGTAGTGCAGTACAAGGAGGAGGTTACAGATGAAGAGGCCTAAGATAATATACACATCGCTAATCCCAAGGCCTGAGAATGCCGAGATGTTGGCACGACATATCGGAGGCACCGCCGCACACTACTGGACCCTACCGCAAAACGAAGATTGGAGCTCCATTAGCCATCTCCTGATAACTCTCCCATTTATGGGTTCCTATTGGACCAAGAAAACATGCTGGAGAATAGTAATCTGGGTGTGGGAGGCGATCAGGGCAGGTGTACCGACTATTGTGTATGCTCCGGATGCCCTGATGATCTCGTACATGGTACGGCTCTCGATAGAATCTGGTGGCGAGCGGAAGGGCCTATTCGGCAATTGGGTCCGGGAGCAGGGAGTACAGGAGCTAGTTCCTCTTGGCTACGGGCCAAAGACGGTGGCCGGGCCAATGTACGAGCTATACACCAAGATAATAGCCTGGCACGATCTCGCGCTAGAAGATGGTCCTCCAATGATCTGCTGGATGCATTATCAAGCCGAGGACGCCATGCGCCAGTGGTGGCAGACTCGGCGGAAGATAAAGCATCACCTTCAGAGACTATTTGTGTGGGACCCGGGTCCTATACTCGTCGAGGCAATCCAGGAGACGATCAGAGCTCGTCGGGACAGCCTGGTAGTGGCCAGCGGTTGGAGATCGCCATGTTGGGAGGTGGATGCCCTACGGAGGCGTAATCAGGATCTGATCACAGAGCAGATCGCGGGCAAGACTACCTGGCCTGTAGTGAGATACGGGGCCGGGTACCGGAAGGTACCGGGCGAGGTCCTAATCAACGAAATCCTGCCGACGGTAGAGGGCACGATCCTCTGGCGCGAAGATGCTAATCCGCAACCGCCGGGACACTTCAGACCTCGCATGTACATCACTACCGAGGTAGGTACCCCTATGGGCCGCACCGTTGATTATTATCATTATCTACCGGTACCCATAGAGGTGATACCAACATGCCTCGAGATCGAGCGACTGTACAGTATGAAGGGGTCCGGTGCTCTCCGCGATCTTGCCGCCGAGCAGAGATCGACTCTCCACAGCATCCTGCCGCCGAGGGAATGGTTTCTGGAGGTATCCTGGCCGAGAGTAACGGCGCACGCAGATAACTGGTGGGATGCTAATATGGCCAACCTGCAGACTCTCTGTAAGACCATAGACTAAGGGAGGAGGTGTTGACCTATGGTACATGTGTTTGAATATCCAACTATCGACAATCTCAAGCAGGCCATCGATGACTATGGCCTCGATGTTGTGGTACGCAACCTTCAGACCAAGGAGCTTATCGACGTTGCCGCCAGGTGGCGGATCGGGCAGAGCCCATATCGTACCGGTATGGCGCGGCGACTCGGTATCCTCGAGGGATTGATGATAATCGCGGGTAGGTTCTCTCTGGACGCTGTCAAGACGGTAGCTCCAGGTGCTGATCCTACCCTGTTTGGCCCCATGGCCCAATACGGTCCAAGACTCCGCCATCAGTGGCCTCGATGTGTATCTACATTGCGTCGTGACCCTGCAAGTCGCCGTGCGGTCATGGTGCTCCCGAGATGGACTGAGACGGCTACCCCAGACTGTCCGTGCACTGTGGCTGTTCAGTTCCTCATCCGAAGAGGAGTGCTCACTATGCATGCGTACTACCGATCATGGGATATCACTTGGGGTGTCCCGTATGATGTGATGTCCCTCGGTCTTGTAGGCGTAGTGACCGCGCACATCCTGAACGTAGTGCCCGGAACACTAACCGCCTACGTTGCATCCCTACACTGTTACGAGAGTACGGAGGATCGAGCCGCCGGAAATACGATGCTGTCGGTCGGTGCTCACCTCGGAAACAATCCTAGGGATGTCAGACGGACAGCTGACCTCCTCGTTTCAATGCCCGGGAAGATATATGAGTACTGCACTCTGGAGGAGGCGATCGCGTATGATTAAGCCTGCGCAGAGCCAGCTAGTACTCCGAGACCTTGACCAGGTAATCAGTGTATATCGAGGATGTAACCGTATCGGTATCGATATAGAGACCACAGGATTGCATCCCCAACGCGATCAAGTCGAGGTAATTAGTCTCTCCGGTGATGGAGTGCCTCCCGCAGTGCTCCACCTCCGGGAGCTAGGACTAGCCGGTGCTACTCTTCCGCAGGAGCTGAAGGATATCCTGTCTCAGGCTACCCTGGTCGGACACAATATTACGAATTTCGACTTACCTTTCCTCCGCAGAATCGGCATAATACCACAGCATCCCTGGTACGATACACTACTGCTCGAACAGCTCGCCAATACAGGGAGGAGGTCCGTCGGTAATGATCTCACCTCTGTCTTGAAGAGGCGGCTCGGTGTGACTATTGACAAGTCTCTAGCCCAGCAGATGTCGTGGCGGACTGGGAGACTTATGGATGAGCAGGTCGCGTATGCGGCTAATGATGTCGGATGGCTGTTGCCTCTGGCTAGCAACCTGCTGGGGATTATACGGGACCATCACCTTGACGACTCCCTCCAGCTCGAGCTGGACTGCCAGCTGGCTACCTACCACATGCGGTGCAACGGTGTCCCGATCAAGCTGTCTAAGCTAGCGGCTACATACCAGGAGCTCCGTCGTGAGCGGGCAGAGGCCGAGGCGGTGCTACGAGACTACGGTATCCGTAATCCGGCATCGACGGTGCAGGTCCGACATGCCCTCAATCAGCTAGGCCTGCACCCTCCGACGACTAACCACGAGGTACTGGAGTCTCTGCGCGGATCGGTACCCGATGGTACTGACCAGGCTCGGGTGCTCGATGCCATACTTAGGTATCGGAGCGTAACCCGCCTGATGATGTATGACGAGGACTGGGTGCACAAGTATGTGATAGACGGTAGAATCTATCCATCGTACAGCCAGCTGGGTACTGAGCCTGGACGGTTTGCATCTCGTGAACCTAACATACAGCAGTGGCCGAAGGTGCTACGAGCCATTGTAGGGGCAGAACCGGGGAAGCTCCTGGTATGGGCCGACTACAAGCAGATCGAAGTTGTGACTGCTTGCACATGGTACGGAGATCAGGTGCTCCGGGATCTGCTCACTAAGGGAGTGGATGTGCACCGGAGAGTGGCATCTCTGGTATGGGGTATCGATGAAGAGCAGGTGACTCCTGACCAGAGGGCGGAGGCTAAGATAGTAGTGTGGACGTTTCTGTTCGCCGGCAAACTACCCGACGACGTAAAAGCACAGCTGTGTACCCTATTCCCCTCCGTACTCGCAAAGCAGGGATCTGTGGAACGCCTCGTGAGACGCCACCAGAACACCGGGAGACCGATCATCGTACGACCTCGGTTGGGCCCGAGGCGGGAAATATCCACGACTGATCTCAGCGTCTCGAGAGTTGTTAACACTCTGGTCCAGGGTACCGCCGCTACTGGACTAAAACGTGCCCTGGCGAGACTGGCTAAGGAGGGACTCGGCCGCTATCTTGTGACCTGCGTCCATGACGAGATCGTCCTCGAATGCCCTGAGGAGGAAGCGGAGATGCTCGGTGAGCAGTTGGTCTCTATAATGCGGGAGGAGATGGAGGATCATCTCGGCATGCCTGTGGAGGTTAGTCTTGGTATCGGCAAAGAGTGGGCTTGAAGGAGGGGATCGCGTATGAAGATCGCAAATGCAAAATCTTGCGTGTATCGTGGTGGTGAGATCGATGACTCCTTTGGCCGCTCTGCAGATCTTATCGCGCTAACGGAGTTGCAGATTGTACTGGACGCCGGCCGCTGTGATCTCACACCGTGTAGTATACCGCCATACACCCATATCCTCCAGGTCCGAGAAGGTGACGGCGGTACTCTCTGGTCCCGATCGTGGCTGGTAACTCTGGTAGAGGAGAGGAGGTGAATACAAGATGGTGGTGATCGGACTGTTGCTACTACAGACAGTACTAGTCGGTACTCCGGACTGGGTGACGATCCGGAACATCCCTCAGCCGGCTAAACAATGGGCCGATGCGTCGTACTACAGCTGGCGGGAGTATCTCCGCTGGCGCAGTCGGCTGAATCTGCGATGGTCGGAGGAGGAGCTGAAGGTTGCACTCTCGTGGATGCAGAAACGGTATCCTCGCCATCCTGCCCTGCCGGCTATGCAGAGGGCGATCGCCGAACTCCGGAGGTCTGAATAATGTTCCGCAGGGGCACCTGGGGCCGGGGTGCCCCTGCGTAGAGGGAGGAGGTTGTGGAGAATGGGTGTTGATCCGGTTGTGACACTGCGCCAGGCTTCAACTTTATTTTGGCCTGTCCTGGCTAGAAAGTCAAACTATGGAGGTGATTGCCAGTGGAGAAAGAGCTGAATATGCTGGATTATGCACTTGCGTATGCTGAGTTGGGCTGGGCTGTTGTGTTTCTGGCCGAGAGGGAGAAGACTCCTCTAACCAGACACGGCTATGCCGATGCTACTAAAGATCCCGACAAGATCAAGCGGTGGTGGTCTCTGAGGCCGGAGGCTAATATCGGGATCAGGGTGGGTCGGGAGTCAGGGATCGTTGTTCTGGATGTCGATCCTCGTAACGGCGGTGACGAGACTCTTGCACGTCTATCGGAGCTGTACAGTCCGATACCAACTACTCCTACTGTCGCTACCGGCGGCGGTGGCCTGCATATGTACTTTGCCTGGCACGAGGACATACAGAATCGTGAGATCGGGCCAGGTCTGGAGCTCAAGGCGGATAGTGGATATGTGGTGGCACCTCCGTCGGTCCATCCTAGCGGTAACCGGTATGCGTGGGTGGAAGGGTTGGACCCATGGTCGGTCGGACTCGCTAGTATGCCGGTATGGCTGTCTACTGCTAAATCTGAGACTGCTAATATCGATCTGCCACTGAGAGTCAGACGTTGGGATCTGCTCCCTATCGGTAGGCGTAACACCTCATTGTTCCTCCTCGCACTCGTGGCCAGCACCCTCGGTATGTCTACGACTGCCCTACATCGGTACCTTGAGCTCCTAGTGGACAATCTGGTAGAGCAGACACCGGGTGACGCTATTGGCCTGCGTGAGATAGAGCAGATGGTGCGATGGAACGCATCGCACGACATCGGCGAACTGCTCAGCGTCGAAGATCCGGAGTCCGATAAAGGTGCCGCGGAGATGTTGTCGATCTTCTCCGACGGCCGGTATCTGTACTGTCCTGAGATCAAATCCTTCCTGCGCTGGCATCAGGGGCGATGGGAGCGGATGGATACAGGTCTCGGTATCGTGTACGAGCTGGCCAGCCTATTACGAATCACTGCCATGTCCCTCGGCGAACAGCTGGACCATGATATGCTCAAAAGGATGTGGAAGCTCTCGTCCTGCCTCTCGTCGGAGCCGAAGGCGGTGCGTGTCCTGCGGTCTGTGAGTACTACTAATATGGTGCGGTCAATCGATGAGTTTGACGACGATCCGTACCTGCTGAACTGTCGTAACGGTATCGTGGACCTCCGCACCGGGGAGATTAGGACGCAAACACCTGACGATCTGGTGATGCACTCTACCGGTGTGGACTACGATCCAACCGCGGAATCCCAGCTGTGGAATCGGTTCCTATCAGAAGCTACCGGAGGCGATCCTGCGCTCGTGGCGTATCTGCAGAGGTTGGCCGGGTACTGCGCAACCGGCTTGACGGAGTTGGAAACCTTCTGGCTCTTGCTAGGACCTGCAGGATCGGGAAAGTCTACGTTCACAGCCGCGATCAGAACAGCGCTCGGTAGCTATGCGAGGCATGTATCTAGCGGTCTGTTCGCCGTATCGGGCATCGGATCGGAGAGGCCGACTCCGGAGCTCGCTAGGCTGAAGGGATGTAGAATCGTCCTGGCTACGGAGCTGGAACCTGCCGCGACGCTGAACTCGCCGGTCGTTAAGGCTGTGGTGTCCGGTGAGGAGATCGTGGTCCGCGAGCTGTACTGCCCGCC